>NZ_JBIRPI010000013.1:0-206468 GCF_044332585.1 Streptomyces sp. NPDC016845
GCGATCCTGCGCCGCTGCGACCAGGAGGGAGTGGCGGCGTACGGGGAATGCACCACGCTCGGCAGCCGACGGCTGTTCGAGCGGTGCGGCTTCCGCCCACTGCCCGAGGTCGTCCTGCCGGACGGCACCCGGATTCATCCCGTGTGGCGTGATCCGCGTGTCGCCCCGAACCACGCCTCGACGAGTGAGGTCAGCGACCCGTCTTAAGGCGCTCCCCGTTCGCGCGGGTACCAGGGAGGTCGCTGTACCGGTGCGGCAGTGTGTACGCGAGCAGCACGCACAGGTCATCCGCTCCAGGCCGCCGCATCGCACACCGCGTAGGAGCCCGGGGTCCCGGGGCCGAGGTCCGCCGGGCGGTGTTCCCTACTTCGCGCGGCGGGCCAGCAGGACCGAGTCCTCGGCCTCGACGGGGCCGCTGTCCCGCTTGAGCGTACGGAGACGCTGCTCCACCAGGACGGGCTCGAAGTCGTCGGGCAGCCCGGGGAGCAGCTCCTCGGCCAGGAACATCGCCTTGCGGTGGCTCTCGGAGAGCTGCGTGAACTCGTGGGACGGCGCATGGCCGACGACCAGGAGCAGTCCACCGGGTGCGACGGCCGTGGCGAGGCGGCGGGTGACGTCCACCATGCCGCCGTCCGGGGCGTGCAGGTAGTGGGTGGTGACCAGGTCGTACGAGCGGCCTTCGGCGTCGAACGTCCGGGCGTCGGTCCGCCACCAGTCGGCCCGGTCGGCGACCCCCGCCTGCTCGGCGTGCCGGGCCGCGCGGGCGAGTCCCTCCGCGGAGAAGTCGGCCCCCGTCACGCGCCAGCCCTGCCCGGCCAGCCAGACGACGTCGCCGCCCTCTCCGCAGCCGACGTCCAGTGCGGTTCCGGGGGTGAGTTCGCGGGTGGCGGCGACCAGTTGCGGGTTGGGCTCGCCGCTCCAGAACCGCTCCTGCCCGGCGTACCGCTCGTCCCAGGCCGCGGGCTCGAACATGTCCGCGGCCGCCTGCTCGTCGTGCGTGTGGCCGTGCGTATGACCACGTGTGTCGCCGTGGGTATGACCACGTGTGTTGCCGTGGGTGTCGCCGTGCCTGTCGACATGCGTGTCGTCGTGCATGTCGTCGTGCGTGTCGACCTGTGTTCCGTCGTGCTCGTGGTGCCCCGCCATCCGACGCCTCCTGTTGCCGAGGGTGCCGTGCCGCACCCCTGCCGTCCGGTCCGCCGCGCTGTGCGCCGCGTGCTGCCGATGATGCACGGACCCACGCCGAACGGCACATGAAGTTGCCGATCCGGCAAACATGACAGGCCCCTGGCGGGTGGCCCGGCCGCCCACGTTCCCGGACCGTACGATGGCCGCATGTCCCGCGCCCTTCAGCCGCCGAGCCGCCGCTCCGCCGGGCGCGGTGTCGTGCTGCTGGTGCTGGCGGTACTGGCCGGAGTGCTGGCGATGCACGGCCTTGCCCCAGGTCCGACGAGGGCGATGGCCTCAATGGGCGCGATGGCCGGCAGCGGTCACGGTGCGGTGATGCCCCACAAGACGGCCGTCGCGGCGACCGGGGGCTGTGCGCACGGCGCCGGGTTCTCCCACGACACCGACGGCTCGGGGCACGCGCACCACGCGGACGCGATGTGCGCGGCGGCCGGCGTCGCCGCCCCCTACACTCCTCCCCCGCCGGCTTCCGTCGCGGCTGTCCCCTTGCCGGCGCACCTGCTGTCCGCCGCCGCGCCCGGCGCTCCCGTGGGCGGGCGGGCGCCGCCGGACCTGGCCGAACTGCAACTCCTGCGGATCTAGGACGGCCCGCACGGCACCTTGCGGCCCGGAACTGCCGGGCGGGCGCGGTGCCGCGCTCCGGCCACGTTCTCCTCCACCTCGACGCATGCCCGTATCAGGGCTGCGTATCAAGGAGTTGCACCATCATGCGCAAGAACCTCATCCGCCGCTCGGCCCTCGGCGCCGCCGCGGGCGCCGCCTCCCTCGTGCTCGCCGCGTGCGGGTCGGGCGACGATGCCTCCGCCGGACACGACGGGCACGGCTCGCAGTCCTCGGCGGCCTCCTTGGCGCCCTCGACGTCGGCCTCCACGTCGGCCTCCCGAGGTGAGCACAACGCCGCTGACGTCGCTTTCGCCACCGGGATGATCCCCCACCACCGCCAGGCCGTGGAGATGGCCGACCTGGCCCCCTCGCGGGCCGAGTCCACCGAGGTCAGGAAGGTCGCGAGCGAGATCAAGAAAGCTCAGGGCCCGGAGATCAAGACCCTGTCCGGCTGGCTCACGTCATGGGGCGAGCAAGTCCCCGCCCAGGGAGCCATGAACCACTCCATGCACAAAGAAAACAACAAGCACAACAAGAACGGCATGGACGGCATGGACGGCATGGACGGCATGATGACGGCCGCGGACATGGACAGCCTGGCGAAGGCTTCCGGCAAGGCCTTCGACACCGCCTTCCTTACGATGATGATCGAACATCACGAGGGCGCGGTGAAGATGGCGAAGACGGAGAAGGCCGGAGGCGCCTTCCCCGGCGCCAGGAAGATGGCGAACTCCGTCATCACCTCTCAGTCGGCGGAGATGTCCCGGATGACCGGCCTGCTCGGCAAGGGCTGACCGGCGGAGACCGGAGCGGGCCGTGCACGCCGAGTGCGCGCACGGCCCGACCGCGCCGCGTACTACCGCGCGGCCTCGTCCGCCTTGGTCCGCAGCCGCTCCACCATCGGGCGCGACAGCTCGATACCGGTGACGGGGACCCCTCTCTGGGCGAGCGGTACGGCCACCCGACCGGTCCCGATCGCGAACTCGAGCGCGGCCCCGCCCTCGGCGAGCTGCGCGAGACGGTCCACGGTGGGCCCCAGGATTTCGGGCGCGAACATGCCGGTGCCGGGTGTGTCGTAGCGCTGGGCCGCGTCGGTGTCCCAGACGTTCTCCTGCCGCATGCCACCCAGGCTCACCGCAGGCCCCGGCGATGTCCAACGAGTTATCGCGCCGCCCGGCCCGAACGGGCCGCGCTCAGCAGCGAGTTGAGCTCCTGTACCCGCATCAGACGGGCGAGCAGCAGAAAGATCCCGGTCAAGAGGGTGCCGCCGATGAGCAGTGCCGTCAGTGTCGACAGCACGCCGCTTCCCTGACTCGCGGTCAAGGCGTGGGCGACGCCTCCGCCGACGGCTGCCGCGGGGGCCGCCGCGCCCGCCAGCCGTACGTAGGTGCGCAGGACGCGCGAGCCGTCGAGGTCACCGCCCAGCCGGGCGCGCAGCCGCCGCCAGGCCACTGCCACGCCCACGGCGAAGGCCAGTCCGTACGAGGCCGCCATCCCGGCCACGACCCAGCGCGGCGGAAGCAGCATGAAGCACAGCCAGGCGGCGCCTGCGTTCACCAGGGCCACGACGACGGTGTTGCGAAAGGGCGTCCGGGTGTCCTCGAACGCGTAGAAGCCACGGAGGACCACGTACTGCACGGAGTAGGGGACGAGGCCGAGACCGAACGCCATGAGAACGTGGCCGATGCCCCTTGCGCCCCCGGCGCCGGAGCCGGAGTAGAGCAGCGTGGCCATCGGCACTCCCAGGGCGAGGAAGGCGAAGGCGCAGGGGACGATCGCGACGGCCGAGGTCCGCAGGCCGTAGGAGATGTCGTCGCGGACGGCGGCGATGTCACCGTCCTGGGCGGAGCGGGAGATCCGCGGGAGGACGGCGGTCATGACCGACACGGTGATGATGGCCTGCGGCATCTGCCACAGCAGCAGCGCGTAGTTGTAGGCGGTGATGCCGGAGCCGGTGTGTCCCGCCCGTTCGGCGAGCGTGCCCGCCTTGGTGGCGAGCTGCGTCACGACGACCATGCCGATCTGGTTGACGAGGACGAAGAGCAGCGTCCACTTGGCCAACCCCATCGCCTTGCCCAGGCCGTGCCCGCGGAAGTCGAAGCGGAGGCGGAGCCGGAAGCCCGCCGCGCGCAGAGAGGGCAGCATGGCCAGGGCCTGCACGGCGAGGCCCAGCAGGGTGCCCAGTCCGAGGAGCCGCACTCCTTGAGGGGTGATGTCCGCGGGGCTCACCCCGGACGTGGTGAAGCCGCCGAACGCCCAGATGAACCCGGCGAACGCGCCGATGATCACTATGTTGTTGAGGACGGGGGTCCACATCATCGCCCCGAACCGGCCCCGGGCGTTGAGTATCTGCCCCAGCACCACATGCGCGCCCATGAAGAACATGGTGGGCAGGCAGTACCGGGCGAAGGCCACGGTGACGGCCATCCGCCGAGGGTCGGAGGCGATGTCCGGCGACATCAGATGCACCAGCAGCGGCGCCGCCACGACACATATGGCGGTGACGCCGGTCAAGGCCACGACGACCAGCGTCAGCAACCGGTTGGCGTACGCCTCGCCCCCGTCGTCGTCCTTCGTCATGGCGCGCACCAGCTGCGGTACGAACACCGCGTTCAGCGCGCCTCCGCCGACGAGTACGTAGATCATCGTGGGCAGGACGTTGGCGACCTGGTAGGAGTCGTTGAGCGCGCCCACGCCGATGGCGGCGGCCATCACGAGCGTGCGCAGGAACCCGGTGACGCGCGACACGATCGTGCCCGCCGCCATGAGAGCACTGGACCTCACCGTGCTCGACGCGGCGCTTCCCACTGCCCCCACCTTGTTCCCCGCTCCTCGGCCGACATGATCGGTAAGGAACACGTCGGTCGGGGGGTGCCCGGTTGCGGCAGGTGTCAGAGACGAGGTGACCGTCACCGTCGAGGTCGAGCAGTTCGAAGACATCCATGGACAACTTGTCGACGAGCGCGAGCAGTTCGGCCAGGTCGACGCCGCCGCCCCCGTTCGCGTCACCGACGTTCGACATGGACGAGTACGCGTACGCCGGGCCGGGTTCGTCGAGGACGACGGCGGCCGGGTCGCCGAGCAGGGCTCGACGGTGAAGGCCAGGTCATCGGCGACAGTCTTGCCGTCGTAGCGTTTGGTGACGCCGTGCACTCGGATCGTCGTGCCGAGCAAGATGCCGTGCGGCGCCTCGATCGGGCGTCCGCCCGGGGCGTCCGGCCGTCCGCGTGCAACGTCGTCGTCGTGCCGGGGTACTACGGGCCCCCTGGGGCCGGGAGCGGGATATGCGCACGCTCCCTCACCTCACTGGAGATCCGGGCGTTTTCGCGTGGGCTTGGCGGCGCGGACGCGGTGGCGGGGGTGGCTCTGGCGCGGTGGGCGGCTGAGGGTGATCTGGCGCATCAGCTGCTGGAAGCAGACGAGCGCGGCCAGGGCGGGGAGCGCCGCGGTGGCCGCGTCCAGGGGGCGGTGGCCGGCCTGCGCGACGCACAGCACCATGGCGACGACCGAGAAGAGCAGGACCACCGCCCAGGAGTGGGCGGCACGACGCCGGTGCAGACCGGCCCGCAGGACCGACAGAGAGGCGACGATCCAGGGCCCGTAGATCAACAGCGGCCAGGCGTCGACCGTGTAGGCGGCGGTGCGGTGCACGGCGAGCTGGCGCAGCGGGTGGTAGCTGACCATGCCGCCGAAGACGCACACCACGGTCACGGTGACGGCGGCGAGTGCCGCGATGATCATGCTGGTCATGCGCAGCAGGCCGCCGGAAGGCCGTTTGCGGCGGGCGTGGGAGTAGGAGCGGCGGCGCACGGGCGGTGCCGGCTGCGCCTGTTCGGGTTCGGGGGCCGGGTCCTCGGACGCGGTCGCCTCGGCGGAGTCGGGATCGTCGGTCTCCGTGACGGCCGGTGCCGCCTCCTCGAGCGGGACGGTGATGCCGTCCGCGTCATGGATCGGCGCGGCGTGGGTCTCGTCGTCGATGGCCTCGCCCAGCAGGTAGGCGAGTTCCTCGGTCGGATCCCAGTACGGGCCCACGGTGTCCAGCGGGGCCAGGGGCGTTTCCCACTGCTGCGAGTAGCCGGGCTGCGCGGGGCTGTCGGTGGAGGGGCCGGGGATGAAGGGCTGGGTCCGGCGGTGGCGTCCTGACATCTCATGCACGGCGGTGCTGCCAGGGGCCGTCGTACGCCGACGTGCCCTGCTCGTGCTGGACACCGGCCGCTGCCGCGTAAGAGGTCTCGAGGCGTGCGAGCCGGAGGAGCAGGTCCTGTACGGGCTCGGCGGAGTAGCGCAGGTCGATGGAGCGGTAGCCGTCGTGCAACGTCGCGAGCGCCGCGTCCCTTCTCGGCGGGGTGTAATACCAACAGCCCATACGGGTCACATTGGTTGGATCGACTCGTGCGCCCGTGATGAAGGGTGCACTCATTGTCGGACTACCCGATGGGACCTGCCGCCGCACTGTCGTCATATTGCGCACAACCGATATTGCACGCGGAAAGATGTGCGGCATACGGGTGGCCTCAAAGTAGCATCTTTGGCCCTTACGGTTAACGCTTGATCGGTTCTGCAGCCCTCAACGGAGCGGGGAGAGCTCGGTCCAGTAGTCCGCACCCGGTCAGCGCGCGCCCCCGTGGGGAGGAAGGACCGCGTCGAGGGCTTCGCGGATGACGCGGTAGCAACTGCAGGCATGGGTCAGGAGGCGCTCGCGGTCCAGGATGGTGATGGTGCCGCGGCTGTAGCGGATGCAGCCGTCGGCGGCCAGCGCGCCCGCCACCTCGCTGACCGAGGACCTGCGCACCGCGAGCATCTGGGCCAGGAACTTCTGCGTGAGGTCGAAACGGTCGCTGTGCATGCGGTCCGAGGTCATCAACAGCCAGCGGGCGCAGCGCTCATGGACGCGGTGACCGCGGATACAGCCCGCGTTGCGGGCCAGCTGGGTGAACATCGCCTGGGTGAAGACCTGCATCACCTGTTGCAGCGGTCCGTTCAGGACGGCGATCTCGTGCCGGAACCGGTCGGCGTCCATCCGCAGAGCCCGGCCCCCGACCTGGCACAGTGCGCGTTCGGCGGAGGTGGCGACGCCGAGGAAGACAGGGAGGCCCACCATGCCCTCGTCGCCGACGGTGGCGACCTCGACGGTCGAACCCTCCAGATCGGTGACGATGGAGCACACGCCGATCATGGGGAAATACACGGCTTCGATGCGCTTGCCCGGCCGGTAGATCTCGGTGCCGACGGGCAGCTCGACCGGTTCCAGCTCCGCACGCAGGTGGTCCCGTGCGTTCTTCGGCAGGGCGGCGAGGATCCGATTGCCCCGCGGGTCGTACGGGTCGGCCGTGCCGCTCATCATGAAGTCCGCCTCTCGTCCTGGTTCAGGTGGCGAATGCCGGGGGGATCGCTATGGCCCAGGGCGGCAGCGACACCCGCAACATGCTCGCTGCGCCGGGCACCATCACCAGGCTGACCAGCGCGTGCGCCAGCACCGGCAGGGGCAGCACGAAGTCTATGCATCCGGTTGCCATCGCCGCGTTCGGCATGCCGGGCGCCTCCGACGTCGTGGAGTCCTGGGCCAGCGCCCGGCCGCCCGCGCCCCGGACATGGCGTACGCCGAGGGCGCCGTCCGCCATGCTGCCCGTCAGCACCGCGGCCAGCAGGCGCGGGCCGAACACAGCGGCGGCGGAGGCGAACGTCGGGTCCCCCGCGCAGTGGCCCTCCACCGGGTGCAGCGTCACCGCGCCGTCCGGGGTGAACGCCGCGCGGTGGCCCGCCGGCACCACGTGCACGACGCCGGGCACCAGCCGGTCGTCGTCGCGCAGCAGCCGCACCGGCAGCGCGGAGCGGTACTCCAGCACCCTCGCCAGCGTGTCGCGCTCGCGCACCGGGCGGTGCTGGACCAGGACCAGCGCGGCGGGGAACGACTCGGGCAGCGATGACAGGATCTCGCGGTACGCACTCACGCCGCCCAGCGAGGCGGTCATGCAGACCACGTCGAAGGCGGCGGACGGGCTCTGTGCGGCAGCGGACATAGCGGCAGTCTAATGCCCGCGACCGTACACAGCGTGCACCGGACGGCCGACCCGGCCGTGGGATCTCGCCGGCGGCCGGCAGGGTGCCGTGGTGTGCCGTCCGTCGTGGGGCGGGGCCGTGCCGGGGTGCCTCCTCGGCCGGATCGGTCTCCTCCCCCGCTGTCCGCCGGAGGCGCCTCGTCCTGCGCTGTATTGCAGCGGAGTCCTGCGGGGGCACCCCGACACGCCCCCTCCCGTCGAATCGCGGGTGCGGACCGGTGGCCCATTCCGTTGCCGGGTGCTCCAGGCATCCCCGGCGTCGCACCACGGCCCCGGCTTTTTTGGTGTTCCCTGGGGTCCGGATGTCGAGAGCCCGCCGTCGGCTTCGTCCTGGGAGCAGGTGGCGGTCGGCACCGGCCGCGTCGTCGTGGAGGAGAGAGAGCATGCCTGTTCAGCGTATGGACAATGTCGGCATCGTCGTCGAGGACATGGATGCCGCCGTCGCGTTCTTCGTGGAGCTCGGTCTGGAGGTGGAGGGCAGGGCGCGGATCGAGGGGCCCTTCGCCGATCAGTGCACCGGGCTCGACGGGGTGCGCTGCGACATCGCGATGGTCCGGACCCCCGACGGTCGCAGTCGGCTCGAGCTGGCGCAGTACCGCAGTCCCGCGCCCATCGACGACGGTGTTCGCGACAAGCCCCACAACATCATCGGCATGCACCGCGTGATGTTCGCCGTCGACGACCTCGAGGACACGGTCGCCCGGCTGCGTCCGCTCGGCGCGGAACTCCTCGGCGAGATCGCCCGGTTCGAGAACAGCTATCTGCTCTGCTATCTGCGCGGCCCGGCCGGCATCATCGTCGGGCTGGCCGAGCAGCTGAACTGAGCGAGCTTCGCGCGCGCCGTCACCTGCTGCTTTCGTCCGCGGGGCGCCGGACGCTGTCGTGCGATCCTCACTCGCTCCGCGTGCCGATCAGATCCGGCAGGCCCAGACTGCGGTTCGGGCCCGCCTCCAGGTCGAGGCGGTTGCACGCCTCCGCGAAACGCAGATACGTGTCGATACTGGCCACGACGATCCGGATGTCGATCTTGAGGAGTTCGATGCCGATGACGGACACGCGGATGCAGGCGTCGATCACGAGGCCCCGGTCGAGAATCAGCTCCAGGACGTCGTAGAGGCCGCTGGTGCCACCCTGACCGCCGCCCCGCCGCGCCGGGAGCGTACTCATGAAGCCGCCTTTTCTTGTCGGTGAGGAGGGCGGCCACCACGTCGTCGCCGGGCGCTGCAGTGGCGCCCGGCCCGTGAACGTCGTCACCGTCAACAACCTCATGGGGCGGTCAGCTGCCGGGTGTCCGCGCTGTCATGTCGCTCATGCGTTCCGCCCCTCGCCGTCGCACCCTGGAGCCTGCCTCTCGTTTGCCGTGCCCCGTGCGTGTGCCCACGACCCCGCGAATCACTCCTGCCGGGCGGTGCGCGCTCCTGGAACCGGCTACTCCGCGGGTTCCCAGACCGAGCAGTCGTGGGCGAAGAGCACACGTCGCGGGTCGAAATCGGCCAGCCGCCGCAACCAGGGCGCATGAGCGGGAAGCGGCTGCTCCATGCCGTCGAGTGTGGCGCGTCGGGCGAGTTGGTCCGACGCGAACCGGGAGGCGAAGTCGTGTGCCTGACCGGCGAGGACCACGGTGCCGTCGTTCTGCCGCAGGACCAGCGACTGGTGTCCTGGGGTGTGGCCGGGTGTCGGGACGATCCAGACGCCGGGCCGGATCTCGGCCTCGCCGGTGAGTACGTCGTAGGACGCGCCGGGGAAGTCGACGAGCTCGTCGATGGTGTGGTCGCCCCGGCGAGCGGCGGCCAGTTCCGTCTCCTGGACGATGATCGGTCTGCCGCCCAGGAGGGGGTTGCCCCCGCAATGGTCGAAGTGGAGGTGGCAGTTGACGACCAGGGAGATGTCGCCGAGGCCGGCTCCGGCCGCGGCCAGCGCCTCTTGCAGGGCGCGGCGCCGGGGCCGGTAGTGCGCCTCGGTCTCCGGGTCGGCGGCGCCGATGCCCGTGTCGAAGAGGATCAGCCCCTGTTCGTGTCGCACCAGGTATGCGAGGACGGGTTCGACCCGCGGTCGCGGGCCGCCCGCCTCCGCGGCCGGCCGGACGAAGTACCCCAGATCGAGGCGGCGCACCGCCGTGTTCTTCCCCATGGCGGCCATCCTGACAGGAGCTGGTGTGTCCTACACGTGATCAGCGCGGACGCGTGGCAGTCCCGCTCCCCCGACGCCGCCTGTCACCATGCGAACGCCTCCGGAGCGGGGCCCGGGCCCGGGAAGATCCCGTCCAGGCGCTGCAACAGCCTGGTGGGTAGCGTGAGTTCGACGGCGCGCAGGCCCGAGTCCAGCTGTTCCCGGGTGCGCGGGCCCACGATCGGGCCGGTCACCCCGGGCCGGCCGAGCAGCCACGCCAGGGCCAACTCGCCGGGTTCCATGCCGTGTTCGGCGGCGACCGTCTCGTACGCCTCGATCCGCGCCCGTACCTCCGGATCCGCGAGCCCCCGGGCCGAGCGGCCGGCGTGCGTGCGTGAACCCGTGCCCTCGCGCTCCTTGCGCAGCGCCCCGCCGAGCAGTCCCTGGTGCAGCGGTGACCAGGGGATGACGCCGAGGCCGTACTCCTGGGCCGCCGGGAGCACGTCCATCTCGGCGCGCCGCTCGAAGAGGTTGTAGAGGCACTGCTCGCTGACCAGTCCGACGCGGCCGTGCGCGCGGGCCGCCTCATTGGCCTGGGCGATCTTGTAGCCCGGGAAGTTCGACGAGCCCGCGTAGAGGATCTTCCCCTGCTGCACCAGGACGTCGATCGCCTGCCATATCTCCTCGAAAGGGGTGGCCCGGTCGATGTGGTGGAACTGGTAGACGTCGATGTGGTCCGTCCCCAGGCGCCTCAGCGAGGCGTCCACGGCGCGGCGGATGTTGAGGGCGCTGAGCCGGTCGTGGTTGGGCCACGACTGACGGTTCCACGGTGTGCCGTCGTTGGTCATGTTGCCGTAGACCTTGGTCGCGAGGACGACCTTGTCGCGGCGCCCGCCGCCCCGGGCGAACCAGGAGCCGAGGATGCGCTCGGTGGCGCCCTTCTCGTCGTCCGTGCCGTAGATGTCCGCCGTGTCGAAGAAGTTGACGCCCGCTTCGAGCGCGGCGTCCATGAGCGTGTGGCTTGTCTTCTCGTCGGTTTCGTCGCCGAAGTTCATCGTGCCGAGCACGAGTCGGCTGACCTTGAGTCCGGTGCGTCCGAGCTGGGTGTACTTCATGGCGCGCAGTCAACGCCTTCGAGCGTTCTCGAAGTCAAGGGCCGGTGCCGTGTGCAGACAGATGCCGGGTGGTGCGAGCCGCGCCCGAGTCGGCGGGCTCGTGCGTTCGGCGGACAGCGGATTGCCCGGCGGCGTGTCGCATCATGGCAGCGCGGTTTGCGGCAAAAGTGAGGTTTCCTTCCCTCCGTCGAGTCAGGAGCCCGTCCATGAGCACGCGCGTCGCCGTGATCTACTACAGCGCCACCGGAAACGTCCACCAGCTGGCCCAAGCGGTGGCGGAGGGGGCCGCGGCCCGCAACGCCGAGGTCCGTCTGCGCCGGGTCCACGAGCTGGCGCCCGACACGGCCATCGACGCCAACCCCGCGTGGCGCGCACACGTCGACTCCACGAAGAACGAGGTGGAGGAGGCGACGCTGGAGGACCTGGAGTGGGCGACGGCGTACGCGTTCGGCAGCCCCACCCGGTTCGGCAACGTCGCCTCCCAGCTCAAGCAGTTCATCGACCTCACCGGCGGGCAGTGGCAGGCGGGTGTCTTCCACAACAAGCCCGCCACCAGTTTCACCTCCGCGATGAACCGGCACGGCGGCCAGGAGTCGACCATCCTGTCGCTGAACAACGTGCTCTATCACTGGGGTTGCCTCATCGTCCCGCCGGGCTACACCGACCCGCTCCTCTTCGCCGCCGGCGGCAACCCGTACGGCACCAGCTGGGCCAGCGGCGGCGGCGAGACCCCCGACGAGGCGACCCTGGAGGCCGCCCGCTACCAGGGCCGTCACCTGGCGGACATCGCCGAGCGCCTGCGCTGACCGCCACCGCCCGGCGCCCCGGGGGCCCGGCCGATCACTTCGCCGGCAGTTCCCGGGTCGCGAGCGTGATGAGCGCGACGTCGTCACGCCCGGTGGGCGGCAGGTGGGTGAGGAGATGGTGACACATGTCCTCGGGTACGTCGGGGCCCTTCGCGGCGATGGCGGCCAGGCGCTCCAGGGACACGTCGAGGTGTTCGCTGGGGTGCTCGATCAGGCCGTCCGTCGTGAGGATGAGGAGGTCGCCGGGGTGCAGCCGGATGGTACTGGCGGGCGGCTGCGGCAGTCTGAGGCCCAGGAGCGGGCCGTGCTCGTGGTGGTAGGCGGGTCCGGTGGCGGGGCCGAGATGGAGCGGCGGGAGGTGCCCGGCGTTGGCGATGTGGAGGGTCCGGGCGCCGGGGTCGGCGTCCGTGTCGGTCTCCAGGAGGGTGATGCAGAGGGTGGCGGTGACCCCGGGCGCCACGGTGGTCAGCAGGGTGTCGAGGAGCTGGAGGATGACGTGCGGCGGGTGCCCTTCCAGGGCGTACGCGCGCAGGGCGTGGCGGAGCTGGCCCATGATCATCGCGGCTTCGAGGGAGTGCCCCGCGACATCACCGATGGCGGTGATGAGACCGCCCGGAGTGGTGAGGACCTCGTAGAAGTCGCCGCCGATCTCGGCCTGTTCGCTGGCGGGCAGGTAGCGGACGGCGAGCCGGGCGTGGGGTGTGTCGGGGAGCGCCTCGGGCAGGAAGCTGCGCTGGAGGGTGAGCGCCAGGGTGTGTTCCTCGCTGTAGGTGCGCAGCGTCTCCAGGGCCAGGGCCGTGGTGTGGGTGACCTGGGCGAGGAGTTCCTCGTCGTCCTGGGAGGCGCGTTCGGTTGTATGGGCGTCCGCGATGCCGTGGGCGTCCGCGATGCCGAGTGTCTCGGCGACGCCATGTCTCTCCGCGGCGCCGTGTGACTCCCCGGCGCCATGTGACTCCGCGGCGCCATGTCTCTCCCCGACGCCGTGTGAGTCTGCGACGCCGTGTGACTCAGTAGTGCCCTGCTGGTCCCCGGTCTCCTGTGATGCCGCCTCGGTGCGGCGAGCGGGGGCCGCCGGAAGCGGGACGGCGATGCACGTGGGCGGGCGTGCACCCTTCGTGCGGGCCGCGGCGAGGAGGTAGCGGCGTCCGTCGACGGGCGAGGTGTAGGGGGCGACCTGGACGCCGCCTCCGCTCAGCAGGGTCGCCGCCTCGGCGAGGACGTTCGCGTCCGGCTCCGCGGGTGTGAGCGGCTGTCGCGAGGTGTGCACGGTGCCGTCGGGCGCGGTGAGCATCACAGTGGCCGGACGGCCCAGGACGGTGGCGGCGCCGGTGGCGGCCGCGCGGGCCAGAGCAGGTGTGTCGGGGGCGCTGTAGAGCGCCAGTGTGGTGCCGTGGAGCTGGTGGAGCCGCTCGGCGAGGGTCTCGGCGCGGCGGCGGGCCCGGGTGTAGCGCAGGGTCGCCGAAAGCGTGGCGATGAGCTCGTCGGGGGCGATGGGCTCGGTGAGGTAGGCGTCCGCGCCGCGGTTGAGGCCCTGGGTGCGGTCGGTGGCGCTGACGGCGGTCGCGGAGATGTGGAGCACGGGTACGCCCGCGGTGCGCGGGTTCGACTTGATGCGTTCGCACACCTCGAAGCCGGTCAGGTCGGGCAGCTGCACATCGATGATGGCCGCCTCGGGAACGACGGGCGCCGTGCGCAGCAGTTCGAGCGCGCTGGTGCCGTCCTCGGCCTCGATGATGTCGTGCCCGGCCCGGCGCAGGGTGGTGCCGAGCACGTAGCGGGCGATGGGGTTGTCGTCGACGACCAGGACGAGCGCGGGCCCGCCGTCGGGTGCGGTGTGCGTCATGGCTGATCGACGTCCTTGCCGGACGTCCGCGCCGCCCCGGCGCTCTCCTCGCCGTCCGCTCCCCCGCCGGGGGTGAGGGCGGCCGTCAGCGCGGCAGTGGTGAGATGTGCCTTGGACAGGATCGTCCGGCCGCGCAGCCGTGCACGGTCGACCTCGTGCGGCTCCGCGGAGGTGAGGACGACGACGGGCAGGGGCGCCGTGTCGGGGTCGGCGTCGAGCGCGGCGAGGAGTGCGTAGCCGTCGGGCGCGGGCATCATCAGGTCCACGACGACGGCGTCCGGGCGTAGGCGGCGAATGGTGTCCAGGGCATTGCCGCTGTCACTGATCTCGGTGTGCCGGTCGGCGAGTTCCCGCAGGAGGGGGCGCAGGGCGGCCAGGGACGCCGGGTCGTCGTCGACGACGACGACCGAGGCGAACGGACGGCGCGACGGGGCCGCCGCGGCCCCGCCCTCGGCAGCGGGACCGGGCCGGTCGGCCGTGGCCTCGGGGACGGGCGGCCGGGCGGGCAGCTCCACCGTCACCAGGGTGCCGTGGCCGGGGCGGCTGGTGAGGCCGAGCCTGCCGCCGAGGATGCTGGTCAGCCGTCGGGCGTAGGGCAGCCCGAGGCCCGTACCGGCCCGGCCGCGCTGGTGCTGTCCACGCACTTGGTAGAACTCCTCGAAGACTTTCTCCACCTGGTCCTCCGGGATACCCACCCCTGTGTCGCGCACGCTCAGCACGAACCAGTCCGTCTCTTCGCGCCGCTCGGCGGCGACCTCCAGATCCACCTCTCCGTGCTCGGTGAACTTCAGCGCGTTGGACAGGATGTTGCGCAGGACGCGGGTCAGGATGACCTCGTCGCTGATCAGCTCCACGGGCAGCTGTGGATCCGCGATGCGCAGGGCGACTCCGGCACGGGTCATGCCCTGCATGGTGCCCCGCAGCAGGTGCAGCAGCGTCCGCAGATCGACCGGTGCCCAGTGCGGGTCGAGACGGCCCGACTCCGCCTTGGCCACGTCGAGGAGCTCCTCCACGAGCGCCAGCATGGTCGTGCCCGAGGCCGAGATCATCGTGATCTGCTGGCGCTGCTCGTCGGTCAGCCGTTCCGACTCCGGGGCGAGCAGCAGCCGGGCCAGGGCGATGACGGAGTTGATCGGTGAGCGCAGTTCGTGGCTGACGTTGGCCCAGAACCGGGTCTTGGACTCCGACGCCTCGCGCAGCTGACGGGACTTGTCCTCCAGCTCGGCGTAGAGGGCGACGACCCCGCTGTTGGTCTCCTCCAGCTCGCGGGCGAGTTCGGAGTACATGGCGACGACGCCGCTGTTCGTCTCCTCCAGCTCCGCGTTCAGGCGGGTCATCTCGTCCTGCTGGGTGCGGGACTCCTCCAGGGCCGCGAGCAGGTTGCGGTTCTGCAGCCGCAGGACCTCGCCGAGGTCCACGCCGTCCACCGTCTGCAGGGCCGCACGGCAGGCGGCCGCCACCTCGTCGGGGCCCTGCCCGGTGGCGGGTGCCCGCTGGGCGAGGGTGACGCCGCGTCCGTCCGGGGCGAACGTCACCTCGTCGAGCAGCCGCTCGGCCGCGGCCGCGACGCCCCGGGTCAGCGGTCGCGGGCCGCTCCAGGTCAGCCGCGCCCGGACCCGCAGTCCGCCGGCTGTCGCCACGAGCCCGAGGCGCCCGCTCAGCCGCTCGGCCCCGAGCAGGTCCTGGCCCGCCTCGCTGAGGACCGTCGCCATCCGCACCAGCGCCGACCCCTGCACCCCGGCGGCGCGGCACACCGCCTGAAGGCAGCGGCGCATCATGAGCACGCTCTGCTGGTCCTCCAGGGCGGTGGCGTACAGCTCGTACGCCACCGGGGCCTCGTTCATCGCGACGGTGCGGGGACCACGACGATGCCCGCGTCGTCGCGCCGCAGGCCGGCCTGGTTGAGGATCTGGCCAGCGATCACCGCGGGGTGCCGCCACAGCAGCCCCGGCAGGTCGGCGGGGGACCAGCGCTGGTGCAGCCCGTCGGAGTGCATCACCAGGGCGCTGCCCGCCGCCAGGTCGGCGGAGTAGGTGCGGACCGTCGGGATCTGCGCCCCCACGATGCCCGGGTGCGAGAGCAGTGCCGACCGCCGGGACGCCTCGACCACGAACGCGCTGATGTTGCCTACTCCGCACAGGTCGACGCGGCCGGCCCGCCGGTCCACGCGGGCGACCGCCAGAGCGGCGCCCCGTGTGCCCCGCAGCCCCTCGTGCAGTTGCCGCAGGACGTCACCCGGGTGCACGGCCGCCGACTGCCGGAAGATCTGCCGGGCGCGCTCGCCGACCCGCGCGGCCAGCGGCCCGTGCCCGAGCCCGTCGCACATCAGCACCATCATCGGCCCGTCGCCGCCGGCGTCGTCCGCGCCGATCCGCACCGCCCAGGTGTCGCCGCAGACGGTCTCACCGCTGATCGGCCGCGTCAGCCCGGCCGCCACCGGACGCACCTCACCGTCACCGGTGCCCCGGTCGCCGCTCAACCCGTACGACAGGGGGCGAGCGGCGTGGAACCGTGCGAGCAGGGCCGTCCCGCGCCCCGGCAGCGAGTGCACGTCAAAGGTGTCGGCGAGCCGCTCGATCGCCCCGAGGCCGATGCCGAGCGTGCCGCCGCTGGAGTAACCGTCGCGCACCGCGCCGGTCACGTCGGCGATCCCCGGCCCGGTGTCCAGGCACAGGCACTCCACCGCGGCGTGGTTGCCCATCCGGCTGGTGCGCAGGGCTATGGCCCCGTCGTCGGCGTGCCGTACCAGGTTGGTGGCGATCTCGGTCACGGCGAGGGACACCTCGGCCACCCGGCTCTCGGCCAGGCCGATCCGGGTCGCGAGCGCCGCGGCCTCGCGGCGGGCGGTGGCGGCGAGGGCGCTTCCCGCCCTCAGCCACACCACGTCCTCGGGCTCGATGACCAGAAAGCTGCTCACCGATTCCACTTGACCACTCTGACCGTGGTGCCCCGCGGACCGGTCTCCAGGTCGAACTTGTCGACCAGCCGCCGCGCGCCACTGAGTCCGAGGCCCATGCCGCCGCCGGACGTCCACCCGTCGGTGAGCGCCAGGTCGACGTCGGGTATGCCCGGACCCTCGTCCTGGAACTCCACCCAGACGCCCTTGCGGCTGCCCTCGGTGGTGATACGGCTGCGGATGACTCCGCCCTTGCCGTACACGACCATGTTGCGGCCCAGCTCACTGGCGGCGGTGACCAGCTTCGTCTGCTGCACGAGCGGCAGTCCTGCCTGCTGCGCCATGGTGCGGACCATCTGGCGCGCGGTGACCACGTCCGAGTTGCCGGCGACGGTCACCGACTCCGCCGGGGCCTCCTCGGCCCCGTACTCGCTCATGCCTGGACGCCGGACTCAGCCGCACGCAGTCCGCGCAGGAGCGCGAGGCCCTGCTCCAGGTTGAGCGCCGTCCGCACCCCCTTGAGCGACAGTCCCAGCTCCACCAGGGTGATCGCGACCGCCGGACGCATGCCGCACACGATCGTCGTCGCGCCCAGGATGCGGGAGATCGACGCGATCGTCGCCAGCATCCGGCCCACGAACGAGTCGACGATCTCCACCGCGGAGATGTCGATGATCACGCCGTGCGCGGCGGACGCCACGATCCGCTCGGACAGATCCTCGTGGAGGTCGAGGACCGTCTGGTCCTCGAGATCCGTCTGGATCGACACGAGCAGCACGTCACCGATCTTCATGATCGGTACCCGGTCGCTCACAGCGCGCCCCCGGCCGCGAGGGCCCGCTGACGCTCGGCGTCGGCGAGGGCGAAGCGCAGCGCGTCCGCCAGGGTCGCCTTGGTCGGGATGTCGCCGAACTCGACCCCGAGCGCCACGAGCGTCTGCGCGATCTGCGGGCGCACGCCGGAGATGGTGCAGGTCGCGCCCATCATCCGCGCGGCCACGACGGTCTTGAGGAGGTGCTGGGCGACCTGGGTGTCCACCGTCGGCACGCCCGTGATGTCGATGATGGCCTGCGTGGAGTTGGAGTCCACCAACGCCTGCAGCAGCTTCTCCATCACGACCTGGGTCCGCGCCGAGTCGAGCGTGCCGACCAGGGGCACGCCGACGACGCCCTCCCAGAGCTTCACCACCGGCGTCGACAGCTCGAGCAGCTGCTCCGCCTGCGAGGAGATGATCTCCTCACGCGTACGGGCGTGCTCCTCGACCGTGAACAGACCGAGGTCGTCGAGCAGGCGCGCCAGCGCCAGATAGGCGTCGCTGCCCGTCTTGTCGGTCGTCAGGCTGGGCTCGAGGACCTGCTTGAGCGCGAACACGCTGACCGCGGTCTCCGTCGGGGTGAAACCCTGTCGCGCACGGGTGCGCGACAGCTCCACCAGGAGGCTGCGCACCTCGCCGAAGGCGCTGCTGCGTCCGGCGAGCCCGCCCCCGGCGATCGCGTTCGTCATCGCGTCGTACAGTTCTCCGAGTTCGCGAGCCAGTTCGGCATCGCTCAGCCGGCCGTGCAACGTCGCGCCCACGGTGCGCACCCACGTCGCGACGAACTCCTCACGTTGCGTCGTCAGGAGTTCGTGCAGGCGCTGCGCGCCTATCTCGCTCGCCATGTCAGCCCTTCAACCGGATGCTCAAGTGGTCAATCCGGCTGAGGATACGTCATGGCACGCCCGGTTTCGCCGTCCCCCGTCACCTTCGCCGCGGGCTGGAGCGACGGTCGGCCCTGTTGGTAGCCTGCCGCGATGCGCGAGGTGCTGGACGAGGGTCCTTTCTTCCACGGGACGAAGGCCGATCTGCGGGTCGGCGACCATCTCACCGCGGGTTTCCGGTCCAATTACCGGCCCGAGATCGTGATGAACCACATCTACTTCACCGCGTTGCGCGACGGCGCGGGCCTCGCCGCCGAGCTGGCCGTCGGCGACGCGGCCCCCCGGGTGTACGTCGTCGAGCCGACCGGGGAGTTCGAGAACGATCCGAACGTCACCGACAAGAAGTTCCCCGGCAACCCCACCCGCTCCTACCGCAGCAGGGACGCGCTCCGGATAGTCGGCGAGGTCACCGACTGGACGCGGCAGACGCCCGAGGCGCTCCGGATGTGGCGGGAGCGGTTGACGGCGATGCGTTCCGACGAACGCGCCGAGATCATCAACTGAGGGTGCCCGGTGGCGGTGGTTCCGTGGCCGAGGCCAGTGGGGAACCCGCCAAGCCCGGCCGCCCATCGTTGTGGCGACGGAGATCGCCGGGTTCCCGCGCGGAGCAGCAGACTTGCGGGACAGGGTGGCCGAGGCGGCCGCCCCGTCCTTTTCCGCGACGACATCGGGGACACCACCGTGAGCGAACGTGTCATTGCGCCCAAGAGCCGGGGATTCCTCTTCCTCGACTCCCATCCGGGCGGCTGCGAGCAACTGGTCGACGACATGTGGCGGGCCGTTCCCGCACCGTCCCCGGCCGGTGTCGACGGCGATGGTGACGACGGGCCGGTGGCCCTGGTCATCGGCTCGTCGGCCGGGTACGGCCTGGCCGCGACCGTCGCGGGCCTGGCCCGGACCGGCATCCGTGGCATCGGCGTGTGTTTCGAGAAGGCGCCCGCGCGCCGCACCGGAACAGCCGGCTGGTACCGCACCGCCGCCACCGCCCGGCTCGCCCGGCAGCATGGGCGGGACATGGTCTTCCTCAATGGTGACGCGTTCAGCGACACCATGAAGGAGAAGGTGGCAGGGGTTCTGGCGGAGCGGTTCGGCGGGCGGCTCGACTACCTGATCTACTCGGTGGCCGCGCCCCGCCGCACCGACCCGGACACCGGCGACGTACACGCCTCGGTCCTCAGGCCCATCGGCGCTCCGTACACCACCAAGACGCTGGTCTTCGACGAGGACGGCGCCCCGGAGGTCAAGGACGTCACCACGGCGCCGGCCGGGGGCGACGACATCGAGCAGACGGTGGCGGTGATGGGCGGCGCCGACTGGGAACGGTGGATCGCCTTCCTGGCTGACCGCTCCCTGCTCGCCGACGGCTTCACCACCGCCGCCCTGTCCTACATCGGCTCGCCGCTCACCGCGGCGATCTACCGGCAGGGCACCATCGGCGCCGCGAAGGCCCATCTGGAGGCCACCGCGCGCACGCTGCACGAGCGTCTCGCCAAGACCGTCGGCGGCCGGGCCGTGACCTCGGTCAACGCCGCCGCCGTCACCCAGTCCTCCACCGCCATCCCCGGTATCGCCCTGTACGTCGGGCTGCTGCGCGGCGTTCTCGGCGACGCCATGGTGCCCCCGATCGGCCAACTGGCCGACTTGTGGGACCAGTTGTCCGGCGTCCGGCCCCTCGTCCTCGACGACGAGGGCCGGGTCCGTCTCGACGCCTGGGAGCTCGACCCCGCCGTGCAGGACGCCGTGGCGGAACGCTGGTCCCTCGTCACCGGCGACTCCCTCGCCGAACTCGCCGAACTCGACTGGTTCGGCGACGAGGTCCGCCGCCTCTACGGCTTCTCCGTGCCCGGCGTCGACTACACCGCCCCCGTCGAGACCGACGTCGCCTGGCCCGCCCCCTGACCCTCGTTCATCCCTCGCGCCGATCGTCGATCCGGACGCGGAGCTGTGGCCAGGCGGCGGTGAGCCGTGCCAGTTCGCCGGCCATGAGGTGGCGGGCCGTACCCGGAGCCGCGTCAGGCAGGAAATGGACGACGGTCCCGGTCGTGCCGTCGTCGGCGATCGGTTCCAGGCCGGTGGCGGGCACACCGTGTGCGTAGCGCTGGGTCCAGGATCCGTCGCGGCGCCGGTTGGTGTGGACGAGCCACGTGCTGAGCGCGGCGACGACGGACATGCCCCGGCGGGGGTGGGTGTCGGGCAGCGGCGGCGCGGCGGGGTCGTCGAAGAAGCGGAGGTCCTTCGTCGCCATCACCGGCTTCTTCACGACCTGACCGTGTTCGTCGAGCCGTGTGTCGGTGCCCCGCCCGTCGTCGCCGACGGCCACGGAGCCGTCGGCGAGCAGCGTGATCCGGCACTGCCCGCCGGCGCCGCCCTCGGCCTCGTCCGCCGCGTAGGCGACGACTTCGAGGATCAGGTGCGGGAGTCCGCCGGGGGCGAACGCGGCGGGGCGGTGACGGATGCGCGCGAGGTGGTCGAGGTCGACGGTGCCCGCCCAGTCGTGCGTGGTGTTGCGCCAGGAAGTCCTCGGGGTGCGTGGTGTGCTCGGTGTGTTCGGTCCGTCCATCCGAGGAGTACACCGCACGCCGGGTCTCAGGTCTGGCTGATCCCGACCCCGTCGACCGTCCAGTACCAGTTGTTGCCGCCGGTGTAGCGGAATCGCACCTTCGCCCTGCTGACCCCGCTGGGCACCTGGAGAGTGATGTGTTCGGTGCGGGAGGGCGTGTCGGCCGTGTACGTCTTCACGGAGACCGGGGTCCCGCCGTCGTAGGAGATGAGCACCTCACCCTTCTGCGGGGATTCGTGCCGGTAGTAAGTGGTGTAGGTGAGAGTCGCCGGACGGCCGCCGGTGACCGGGTGGTCGGGGCTGACGAGCGTCGAGTCGAAGGTGCCCGAGACGGCTTTGTCGGACCATTCGTCGCCGTCGGCGACGGCGAAGACGTTCCGGGCCCTGATGTTGGACTCGCGCTGCTGGTCGCGCTCGGTCTTCGTCCAGAACTCGTCCGTGGTGAAGGTCCAGCCGCGCCACTCGGTGACGCCGCCCGCGCCCATGGCGGAGTTGTCGACCGACCAGCCGCTCGGCGGGGTGTGCGTGAAGCCGGCGACGCCCGCGCCGATGCCCGTCTCGTCGGCGGGGCCGGTGAGTTTCGCCCGCAGGCTGTCGAAGGCGTCGGCGCTCGGCTGCTGGACGGGGCGGCCGTCCAGGCCCCAGGCCGGGTCGATGGCGATGCCGAGGTGGGCGAGGGCGCTGGCCGCTACGTCGGGCATCTTCACGTCGTGGCGTGTGGAGCCTGCCGTCGCCGTGGAGCCGACCGCGATGAGGAAGGTCTGGCGCTCCTGCCAGCTGGAGCCGCCGTGGCCGCCCGCGTCGGTGTGCCCGTGGTCGGCGGTGATCAGGATGAGCCAGTCCTCATCCGCGTACGTGCTGCGGGACTCGAGGGCGTCGACCATTTCTCCCACCTGGTCGTCGACGCCGTGGATCGCGGCAAGGTACTGCTGGCTCGCCGCGCCGTAGGAGTGTCCCGCGTGGTCGACGTTGTCGAGCTGTACGAAGAGCGCGTCCGGGTCGGCCGACTTGAGCTGGGCCACGGCGCGGCTGGTCGTGCCGGTGTCGTACTCGGCGCTCGGCGTGGAGACGCGGGTATCGGCCTTCCCGGAGAAGACGGTGTCGGTCAGGGGTGCCCAGGAGGAGACGGCGTAGGTCGTCAGGCCCGGCTTCGCGGTCTCGATGCGGGTCAGGAAGTCGGGGTACGCGGCGAACTTGTGGCCGGTGAAGGTGTTGTCCTTCACGTTGTGCTTGTCGGGCCAGACACCGGTGATCAGCGTCGACCAGCCGGGCCCGGAGAGCGTGGGCGCGAGCGGGTTCGCGTAGAGGGCACTGGGGGCGGTCAGACCTGCGGCCATCAGCGCTTTCAGGCGCGGCGCGGCGGCGTCGCGGACTCTGCTGAGGAGAGTGCCGTCCAGGCCGATGACGAGGACCTTCGGGGTCCTCGCCGCGGCGGAGGCGGTCGCGGGGGCAGTCGCGGGGACGGTCAGGGCGAGCGCCGCGGTGGCGGTGCCGATGAGGAGCGAGCGGCGGGAGACGCCGGGCGTGCGAGGCGACATGCGGTCCTCCGGGGTGGGATCACGTGTGGGTGCGACGCCTCTGAGTTCACAGGGGTTTTGGACCAGACCCGTTATCTTCTGGTGACAAGGCGGCGAATCTCCATGGACATTCGTCGCCGAACCGTGGACTCGACTGCCGCAGACAGGCGCTTCGTCCGGGCCGGGCGGAAACATCGTGTTCACGACAAGGCGCATCACAGGTAACAACCGATTCCTAGCGTGACCGGCGCACGCAGCCCAGCACTCACACCCCAGAGCCCCCACCTGGAGGCCCGGCATGAGCACGACCGCGTCACGACGGACCACGACCGACACCCCGAAGGCCGACTCCGACCAGGCGGTACGGGAGACCCTGGAGGACTACACCCTCCGCTTCGCGCCCCGCAGTTACCGCCGCTGGACCCCCATGGTCGTGGCCACCACCGCTCTCGGCGGCATCGCGTACATGGCCGACTTCTCCATCGGCGCAGGCATCGGCCTGACCCACGGCACCGGCAACGCGCTGCTCGCGATCGCCGTCGCCGCGGTCGTCATCTTCGTCACCGGCCTCCCGCTGGCGTACTACGGCGCCCGCTACAACATCGACCTCGACCTGATCACCCGCGGCTCCGGCTTCGGCTACTACGGCTCGGTCCTCACCAGCGTCATCTTCGCCAGCTTCACCTTCATCTTCTTCGCCCTCGAAGGCTCGATCATGGCGCAAGGCCTGGAGCTCGGCCTCGGACTTCCGCTGTGGCTGGGCTACTTGGTCTCCACGCTCATGGTGATCCCACTGGTGATCTACGGCATGAAGGCGCTGAGCAAGCTCCAGGTGTGGACGACGCCGGTCTGGCTGCTGCTGATGGTCGGCCCGCTCGTCTACCTCGTCGCCACCGACCCCGGCACGGTCGACCGCTTTCTCGCCTACACCGGTACGGACGGCGACGGCGGCGTGAACACCGCCTCCGTACTCCTCGGCGCCGGCGTCTGCCTCTCCCTCATCGCGCAGATCGGCGAGCAGATCGACTACCTGCGCTTCATGCCGCCCAAGACCGAGGCGAACAAGCGCGGCTGGTGGACCGCGGTCGTCATGGCCGGCCCCGGCTGGGTGGTGCTCGGCGCGCTGAAGCAGGCGATCGGCGTCTTCCTCGCCGTATACATCCTCGCCGAGGTGGGTCCGGACGTCGCGCCCGAACCGATCCAGCAGTTCAAGGGAGCCTTCGACGCGATGCTGCCCTCCTGGCTGGTGCTGCCGCTGGCCGTGATCCTCGTCGTGATCAGCCAGATCAAGATCAACGTGACGAACGCCTACTCCGGCTCCCTGGCCTGGACGAACTCCTTCACCCGCGTCACCAGGCACTACCCGGGGCGGATGGTCTTCGTCCTCGTCAACCTCGGCTTCGCGCTCGCGCTGATGGAGGCCGACATGTTCAGCTTCCTCAACAGCATCCTGAGCTTCTACTCGAACTGCGCCATCGCCTGGGTCGTCACCGTGGCGACCGACATCGGCGTCAACAAGTACCTGCTGAAGCTGTCCCCGCTCACCCCGGAGTTCCGCCGCGGCATGCTCTACGCCGTCAACCCGGTGGGTGTGGTCTCCTTCGTCGCCGCGTCCGGCCTGTCCATCGCGATGTACTTCCACGCCCTCGGCGACACCCTGCAGCCGTACTCACCCGTCGCCGCGGTCGTCATCGCCTTCGTCCTCACCCCGGTCATGGCGATCGTCACGAAGGGCAGGTACTACCTGCGCCGCGCCGACGACGGCATCGACACACCCGCACTCGACCCCGACGGCAACCCGAGCGCGGTCACCCTCGACTGCCACGTCTGCCACCAGTCCTACGAGCGCCCCGACCTGGCCGCCTGCATCACGCACGGCGCCGCGGTCTGCTCCCTGTGCCTGAGCACGGACAAGGTCGGCGACCATGTGCTGCCGGCCGGCTGAGCTCAGCCGGCGCTGTCCAGGAGCTGCGGCCCGTTGTTGCGGACGTTGTTCACGGCGGTGGAGACGGCGAGCGTCTTCAGGTGGCCGTCCGCGGGCCGGGTGAGCAGGGCGCGCAGGTCGTCGGTGTCCTGGTGGGCGGGGTCGAGCCAGGTGTCGTAGTGCTCGGGGTTGAGGGCGAGCGGCATGCGCGGGTGGATGCGGCCGGCTTCGTCGGTGGCCTCGGTGGTGATGATGGTGGTGGTCATCAGCCAGGCGTCGGGGTCGTCGTCGCCGGTGACGTCGGGGTTGCGCCAGTACTCGTACAGGCCCGCGAGCGCCATCACGGACTCGTCGGCGGGGTGGATGAAGTACGGCTGCTTGCGCGTCTTGCCGGTGGACTCGTCCTTGACGGGGTCCCATTCGTAGAAGCCGTCGGCCGGGAGCAGGCAGCGGCGCCTGGCGAAGGCGGTGCGGAAGGCGGGCTTCTCGTGGACCGTCTCCACCCGCGCGTTGATCATGCGCGCGCCGATCTTCGGGTCCTTCGCCCACGAGGGCACGAGCCCCCACCGCAGGGCGCGCAACTGGCGGCCGGCCCGGTCGGGCCCGTGCCCGTGCCCGGCTGAGCGTTCCAGGACCGCGTACACCGCGTCGGTGGGCGCGACGTTCCAGCTCGGTTCGACCACTTCCTCCGGTCGCCACTCCTGCACGTCGAACAGGCGGGAGAGGTCCTGGGGGCCACGGGTGGAGACATATCGACCGCACATACCGCCACTGTGCCACCGCTGGCGCCGCTATGTGTCGATCGCGGCGGGCTCGCGGGAGTCGACGTCCGCCATGAAGTACGTCCGCCATGAAGTCGCGCATCCGGGCGTTGACCGCCTCGGGGTGGTCGATCCGCGGTCCGTGGCCCGTCGCGGCGACGATCTCGGTGCGGGCGCCGGTCACCAGGCGCGGCACCCGCTCCGGTTGCCGCTCCGGGTGTACGAGCAGACTGCGCTTGCCCATGATCACGTAGAGCGGGGTCCTCGCGACTGCGCGCCGTGCACGGCCCCGCCGCCCCGGACGGTGCCGCCGGCGCCGGGCCCCACCTCGCCCGCGTCCTCCACGACCTGGCCACCGCACCGCAGCCGACCTGGGCCTGGCCGCTGCCCGGCGGCGAGCGGCAGTGGCGTCGTATCGCGCGCGAGGTGGCGGCCGACTGGTGTCCGACGGGCCATCAGCCGTAAATGCGGCGGCGGTTGCCGACCGAGCGCCCTACCGTGCGGGCATGACACCTTCACTCGAGCGTCCCCCTTTCCAGGCCGACGAGCGCACCGCGATCATCGGCTGGCTCGATCTGCAACGGCAGATCCTGCGCTGGAAATGCGAGGGGCTGAGCGAGGCCGACGCGCATCGCTCCGTCATACCGACCTCCCCGGCGATGACGATGGCCGGGCTCGTCAGCCATATGCGGTGGGTCGAGCACACCTGGCTGGACGTGGTGTTCCTCGGCGGCGACAAGACGCGGAACCCGTCCTTCGACGAGACGCAGGAGGACGCCGAGTGGCGCACCGACGGCGTCCCCTTGAAACAGCTGCTCACGGAGTACGAGGCCCAGTGCGTCCGGAGCAACGCGATCGTGGCGGCGGCCTCCCTCGACGACACCGGCCGCCACCCCGACTTCCACTCCGCCAAGGCCAGTCTGCGGTGGATGCTCCTCCATCTCATAGAGGAGACCGGACGCCACGCGGGGCACGCGGACATCGTGCGTGAACTGCTCGACGGGGCGAAGGGCTACTACTAGGGTCTCCGCCCCAGACCTGCCGTCGCGCACCCGCGTTGCAAAGCGGAGCAGTGTTCCATATTATCTGGAGCACCGCTCCGCTTCTCGTGCTGGGCGGCGGCCATCCCGGAGCAGACAGACCCGAAGGACTGATGAAGCGCATGAGCAACAGCGCCCCCGCATCAACCGACACCCCGATCGTGCGCGCCTTGGACGAGATCGTCGGCACCGGCGACCGCGTCGTGTCCGTCGCCCCCGTCGCGCTGGACGCACCCGGCCGGGCCTACCCCCTGGAGGTACGGGCCTCCGCGCCGTCGACCGGTGAGAACCTGCCGGTCCTGCTGTTCTCGCACGGCAACGGCTGGAACCTCGACGGCTACGCCCCGCTGACGGCCTTCTGGGCGTCGCGCGGCTTCGTCGTCGTACAGCCGACCCACCTGGACTCCCGGCGGAACGGCATCTCCTTCGAGGACGCGGAGTTCGGACGGATCTGGACCGAACGGCGTGCGGACCTGGTCCGCGTCCTCGATCGATTCGACACCGTCGAGGCGGCCGTGCCAGGACTCGCCGGACGGGTGGACCGGAGCCGGGTCGTCGTCGCCGGCCACTCCTGGGGAGCGCAGACGGCCCAGATGCTGCTCGGCGCCCGCATACTCGACGCAGACGGAAAGGCCGGCCAGGACCTCGCGGACCAGCGGGTCGAGGCCGGTGTGCTGCTGGCCGCGACCGGGATCGGCGGCGACGAGCTGCATCCGTTCGCCAAGGAGCACTTCCCGTTCATGAACCCGTCCTTCGCCGAGCTGACCACGCCGACGCTCGTGGTCGCCGGTGACCACGACCGGTCCGCGATGTCCAGCCGCGGCCCCGACTGGTTCACCGACGCCTACACGCACAGCCCCGGAGCCACCGACCTGCTCACCCTGTTCGGCGCGGAACACTCCTTGGGCGGCATCCCGAACTGGGAGGCGGCGGAGACCACGGACGAGAACCCGGAACGCGTAGCCGTCCTCCAGCGCCTGACCACCGCCTACCTGCGCAGCGCACTCGACTCCCTGGACACCGGCTGGAAAAGGGCCGTATCCGCCCTCGCCGACGCGGGAACGACGATCGGCCGCGTAGACGGCAAGTAGCGCCCCGGCACGCTCTCCGGCGTTCCGCCGGGCCATTGTCCTCAGCGAGGGCGGCGCGGCCGGAAGGAGCAGCGCGCCCGCCCCTCCCGTCAGCGGCTGCGGCGCAGCAGCGCGGCTGTCGCCTTCAGGGCCTCACGCTGTGTCCGGCTCTGGCGCACCAGGTCGCGGGCGCGCAGGCGAAGTTCGGCCGAGCGTCTCCTGATGCTCCGGGCCTCGTGGCGCGCCTCGTTCAGATCCGCCCTGCCGGCCGAGTCGGCGTAACTCTTCGCCTGCACCATCCGGGCCCGCTCTCCCTGGGTCGGCCGTCCTTCCGAACGAGGACGACCACGGTCAACCTACTGGACGGGCCCCAAAGGACGGCGTCCGCGCCTCCTCGCGCCCCCCGGCCGCGCCGCATGGCCTCAACTCCATCCATCAGGGTGGTTAGCCGACGTGGGTCTGTGCCACGGCGTCCGGCGGTCCTTCACTGAAGCGAGCGGGGCGCGACCGGGCCTTCGACTTGGTTCGGTGCCGGTGCGGCCCGTCGGTCCATCAGCTGAGCAATCCCCCAAGGAGGACATCGTGGAACCGACGACCCTGGAGATCGGCATCACCGCCGAGTCCCTGTTCGAGGAGATGACGCTACCGGAGATCGAGGACGCCTTCGCCGGGCACAGCTGCCTCTGCTGGGCGGCCGAGGCAGAGCCGACCCGGGAGTAGCCGCTCCCCGCTCCTGGCCGCAGCGCCGCGGCCAGGAGCACCCCGTGCGGTACGGATCCCGGTTCTCTCTTCGTCGCGGAAGGCAGTACATGGACGCCCAGATCGAGTCACAGCACGAACTGCGAGCCGATGTGCGGCTCGTCCCCCGCGACGACCGGCTCTACGTCTGTGCCAGCACCGAGACCCTCCGGGTCCCCCTGCGACTCCCCCCGCCCACCGACATGGACGACCGGACGACCGTCCGCCTCGACTCGGTGCCCGAGCAGGTGACGCTCGCCCTGCACGAGCGCGGAATGGCGCACGGCAGCGGGCGGGAGGCGCATCCGCTGTACGGAGAGCTGGCGGCGCTCCGCGACCACGAGGTGGCGCTGGTCGCGCCGCAGGCGCTCGGGCCGGAGCTCGGCGCGCAGTTGGCGCTCGCGGGTGTCCGAGCGGTGCCCGAAGGGCAGGAGCGCGCGGCGGCCGTCACGGTGGTCTCCCTCGCCCTCCCCGAGGAACACCTGATGTCCCGGGTACGGGCCGGTCTGGAGACCGGGACGCCGATGGTCACGTATCTCAGCACTCCGACACGGCTGTTCTACGCCACGCTCGCGCCGCCCCACACCGCGTGTGCCGTGTGCGTGGTACGGCGGCTGCGCGCCAACCACACGTGGCAGGCCATCGCCGATCTGCCCCTGGACGTCCTCTTCGGCGCCGCGCACGATCCCGCGTGGCCGAGCGCGCCCGTCACCGTCGGGCTGCTCGCCCACGCCGTGCTCACGCTCCTGGCCGGCTCCGCCGCGCCCGCACAGGGCACCGGCACCCTGACGGAAGTCGCGCACGGCTCGCTCGAACGCACCGGGCATCCCCTTCTCCATCTGCCGAACTGCCCGGCCTGCGGCCATGTCGTCCCGCTGCCCGAACGGCCCGAGGAACCGGCCCGTGCGGACGACACGGCCGGCTGGGAGCGGATGCGCGGCGCCGTCGACCCGCTCACCGGCCTGGTGCCCCAGCTCCGTGTGGAGGAGCGGGACAGCGCGCTGGGCGGCGCCACGTACGCACGCACCGCCGGGATGACGAAGACGCGGTGGTTCTCGCCGGTGTCCGCCGAGGCGCGCGGCGGCGCGGTCAAGAGCGACCCGGTGACGGCGCGGGTCTGCGCGGTGGGCGAGACGATGGAGCGATACGCGGCCGGTGTCTACGACCCCGCGAAGCTCCTGCGCGCGTCCTTCGCGGCGCTGGGCGAGGACGCGGTCGATCCCCGTACGCTGCCGCTGGGTTCGCCCGCGGAGTACGCCCGGCTGGACCGCCTCGCCCCCTGCGACCCGGACGCGGAGATCGACTGGATTCCGGGCCGGTCGCTGAGCACGGGCGCCATCCGCTACGTACCGGCGTGCGCCGTCTACCTGCCCTACCGTTTCCCGCCGGGCCACCGCGCCTGGTACGACCCGATCTCCACCGGCCTTGCCGCGGGCGGCAGTTACCACCACGCGGTGTACGGCGGTCTGATGGAGGCGGTGGAGCGGGACGCGACCGTGCTGTTCTGGGCGAACCGGCTGACCCTGCCCACCCTCGACCTCGACGCGCTGCCCGAGGGACCGGCCCGGGACCTCGTCGTCCGGGTCCGCGCGCAAGGGGTGTCGGTCATGGCCAAGGACCTCACCACCGACCTCGGCATCCCCGCCGTGGGGGTGCGCTTCCTCCGGCACACCGGGCGGCGCCCCGTCACCACGCACGCCGCACGCGCCGACCTGGACCCGCAGGCGGCCCTGCTCGGCGCCCTGGAGGAAGGCTGTCTCGGCTGGGCGGGCGCCCGGCTGTGGCAGGAGCACCTCGACGACGGCGAGGGCATCCCCGGCCCGGACGACGTGCTGACGACGCTGAAGCAGTTCTCGCTCTACTACTGGGCGCCCGACCGGGTGCGGCACCTGGCGTTCTGGGACGAGGGCCCGGTGCGGGCGGCCGCCGCCGCGCGGCCGGGCGCCGGGTTCCCCGCCGACGTGGCGGAGGGCATACAACGCCTGGCCCGGCGCGGCTATGAGGCGGTCGCCGTGGACATCACCCCCGTCGATGTCGCCGAGTGCGGTGTGACGGTCGTCAGGACCGTGGTGCCGGGGCTGTGCCCGATCACCCTGCGCAGCGACTTCCACCGCCGCGGCGGCCCCCGTGTCTTCGAGGCACCGGTCGCGATGGGGGCCCGAAGCATCCCGCTGAGCGAAGAGGAGCTGAACCCGCTGCCGCTGCCCTTCATGTGACCCCGCGCGCCGCACCGGCCGCCTGCCACGCCCACGGAACCGGAGACATGTGAAGCCCTGCGAACCGTCCGCCCCGCCGCAGCGGACTCCGGACGAGATCCGTTACCGGCGCAACCCCGACCTGGTGCTCGAATGGCAGGAGGGATCGGGCGCGGTCCTCGTCGACTGCCGCCGCTGGCGCACGTTCACCGCCCGCCCGCCGCTGCTCTCCCTCCTCGACGTCCTCGCCGCCCCGCTCACCGCCGAACAGGCGCACACCTTGTGGCCCGGCGACGGCAAGGACGCGGAAACGACCCGGCGCCATCTCGACCAGCTGGCCGCGGCCGGCATCATCCACACCTCCGCCGGCCCGGCCCCGGCCGCCCACGGACTGACCCCCTACGAACTCGCCGCCCACGCCCGAGCCGCCCGCGGCCCCGCCCCGCACACCCAGCGCGGAAAGCCGCCTCCCGCACGCCTCCACCACCCCGAAGCCGACGAGACCGTACGACTCGGCGGCGACGACGACTTCCCCAGCCGTCCGCTGCGCACGGTGCTCTCACAACGGCGCTGCCTGCGCGCCTTCGCCCCCGAGCCCCTCCCCCTCGACCTGCTCGGCGCGTTCCTCGCCCGCTCCGCGCGCGTACGGGAGCGCCTCGGCCCGGCCGCATACGAACAGACCCGGCGTCCGTCACCGTCCGGCGGCGGACGGCACAGCGTCGAGATCTACGTCCTCGCGCGCGACGTCGCCGGGCTCTCCCCCGGTATCCACCACTACGACCCGTTCGACCACGCGCTGCACCGGCTGTCCCCGTGGGACGAGAACGCGGCGGCCCTCCTGCACGAGACGGCCACCGCCCCCGGGTACCTGGACGAGGCACCGCCCGTCAGCTTCTACCTCGCCTCCCTCGCCGCCCGCACCGGCTGGAAGTACGAGGGGCTCGCGCTCAGCCTCGTCTACCGCGACACCGGCTGCCTGCTCCAGACCATGTGTCTCACCGCGACGGACCTGGGCCTGGCCGCCTGCCCCACCGGCATCATGCGCCCCACCGCCGCAGCCGCCTTCCTGGGACCGCACCGGCACAGTCTGCTGCACGTGGGCAGCCTCGCGCTGGGCCAGACTGACGGAGACGCCGAGCCCTGAGGTGCGAGCGCCGCTGCGGTGGGCGCTGGATCGGATCAGCGAGGATTTGCCGCACAGGAGGACGGGCTCCTCCTTCGTCGCCGAGCACCTGGCCGCGGTCATGTTCGTCCACGTCCTGCGGCTGCGCCTCGCCGACGACCCACGTACGACGGTGGGCCTGCCGGCGAGCTGCCGTTCGACGCCGTCTACGCCAGCGCCGGTCAGCCCGGTCTCGACCGCACCGAGCGGCTCGCCAGGACCACGGTCCCCACCCTCGGCATCTCCGCCCCCCGCCGATCCGGTCTTCCCGCCGCCGCACCCCGGCCACCTCGCCGGTCGTCTTCTAATGTCGTCCATATGACGACCGACACCGGGACCACCGGCCTCCTCTTCGAAGCCCTCCGGGCCGACGCCCTGACCAGCCCGGACCAACTGCGCGAGCTCTACCCGCAACCGAACCCGAACTCCCTCCGCAAGGAGACCGACCGCCTCACCGAGGAGACCCGGGCGCTGATCGGCTGCTCCTCGCTGGTGTTCATCGGCAGCGCCGACGCCGAGGGCCGGGCGGACGTGACCCCGCGCGGTGGCCCGGCCGGGTTCGTCTCGGTGCTCGACGAGCGGACCCTGGCGATACCCGACGCGACCGGCAACAAGCGGCTCGACACCCTGCACAACGTGGTGCGGACCGGCCATGCCGGCCTGCTCTTCCTCGTCCCCGGCCGCCCGACCACGCTGCGCGTCAACGGCCGGGCCTGCGTCTCGGCGCACCCGGAGCTGCTCAGCCGGCTCACACCTGTGGGCAAGCCGCCCGTCACGGCGATCGTGGTCCGGATCGACCAGATCTATCCGCACTGCCCGAAGTCGCTGATGCGCGCCGACGCCTGGCGACCGGAGCGATGGCTGTCCGCCGAGGAGCAGCCGAGCAGCGCCCAGGTGACACTGTCCCAGCTGAACCTGCCCGACCTGACCGTCGAGCAGATCGAGGACGCCGAACGCGAGTCGCTGCGCCTGCGCTACGAGTAGACGCGGCCCGAGTGCTCGACGTCAGGTGTGTTCTGCTCCTCCTCTTCCAGGCGCGGCGTGAGCGGGTTGGCCAGGAACACACCCACCAGGAACGTATCGCAGTACCGCGTTCACGAGCCACGCCAGCACGGCGAACCCCGCCGGAATCCGCACCCATCGGCACCACCGGGCACGGAGCACACGGCCCTGACGCGTGGCGAAGTCGATCGCGGCCGGTCGCTCCGCCGGATCCTCCGGGACCTCGCCACGCCGCACCTGGCGGCCCTCGTCCCCCACGCCGACGTCTAACGTCCCGCGCCCAACTCCCGTGCGCCCGGGGCACAGCTCGCCGTCAGCTCGTCCAGTTGCGTGGCTGTCAGTTCCCGCGCCGCGCTGCCCCGGCGGCTGTCGTCGAGTTGGGCGCAGGCGCTGTCCAGCCACGGTGCGTGCGGCTCGACCCCGACGAACGCGGCGAGCCGGGTGAGCTCCGCCCGGGGGTCGTCGAGGAGGTCCTCGTAGGCGAGCACCGCGCGCCGGCCGGCAGGCAGGGTGTCCAGGAAGTGTGCGCCCTGGGTGACGAGTTCGGACCACAGGGCCCCGAAGCGGCGCAGCGGGAGGTCGCGGTCGCGTACGAGCGCGGGGTCGAAGCGCTCGTTCAGCAGGGGGGCCAGATCCGGGGGCAGCGCGCGTACGTGCTCGGGTGTCAGGTCGCCGAAGCTCTCGACGCCCGTACGGTCTCTGATCTCGCGCATCAGGGTGATCACGCGGTAGCCGGGGTGGCGGCTCATCGACAGGGCGCAGTCCGGCCCGTTCCGGTGCAGATGGACGAACCTCCCGTACGGGAAGGCGGCTCGCAGCTTCGGCGCCCACCCCGTCGAGTAGCCGGAGCGTTCCACGACGGCGCTCCGTCCGAAGCGTGCGCTCAACCACGTGAACAGCGCTTCATGGTGCTCGGCCGCGCTCCGGTCGGGCCATCCGACGACCGCCGCGCGGATCTCGTCGAGGAGTGCGTCGGGGTCGTCGGTGAGGTGGGGCAGCACCATGAGGGAGAGGGCCGGGATCCCGGTGGTCCGCGCCGTGTAACGCCCGGGGCGGCGCGTGTAGAGGAACTCGGGCATCAGCAGGTCGCTGCGGATCATGCTCGCGAAGTAGGGGGTGGGCCGGTAAAGGGCTGCCCAGAACTCCGCTCCCGGCAACCGGCCTTCGGGGAAGGCCGTGTCACCGACCGAGGCCATGTACTCGTTGAGGCTCAGTACGTCGGGGTGCGTGTTGAGGATCCGGGACAGGGCGGTGGAACCGCTGCGGCCCGTTCCGATGACGAAGGTCAGCTCAGGCAAGATCACGCTCCGGGGTGTCGGCGGACAGCCCAAGGCTTTCCGGGCGCCGGGCGACGCACACCTTCCAAGACCTACTCCGTCACGTCTTGCCCAGGACATGCACCACGCCCTACCTTACTTCGGGGTAAGTTTACTACTGGGTAAGGGGATTGCCTTGGTCGCCTATCAGACTGTCCTGGTCGGAACGGACGGCTCGGAGTCGTCGTTCGCCGCGGTCGCGAGCGCCGCCCGGCTCGCCGCCGCCTGCGAGGCCGAGCTCGTGATCGCTTGCGCGTACTCCCCGATGCGCGGGACCGAACTGAGCGCCGCACAGGACCAGTTGGGGGCAGAGGCGTACCAGGTGGTGGGCTCGGCGCCCGCCGAGGACACGCTGCGCGTCGCGAGCGACAAGGCGCGGGCGGAGGGCGCGGCGGACGTACGGTCGGTCGCGGTGCAGGACGAACCGGTTCCGGCGCTGGTCCGGGTCGCCCAGGAGTGCTCCGCCGACCTGGTCGTCGTCGGGAACCGGGGACTGCGCTCGCTCACCGGACGCATCCTCGGCTCGGTGCCCGCGGACATCGCCAGGAAGGCCGGCCTCGACGTGCTCATCGTGCACACCACATGAGCGCGGCGGAGCCGAGGCCCGTGCCGGGGGCCACCGGCCCGTCCGGGGCCGATGAACTGCCGCGTGTCATCGAGGAGTTGCTGCTCGGTGGTGGCCGCCTGTGGACGAGACCGGACATCGCCGAACGGTCGGGCGTGCGGCCCGAGCGCTCGGCGCAGATCTGGCGTGCGCTCGGCTTCCCGGTGGTCGACGACGACGCGCGGGTGTTCACCGACGCCGATGTGGACGCGCTGCGCGCGGGCGAACGCCTCATCGCCGCCGGCCTCATCACGGAGGAGAGCGAGACGATGATGGCCCGCGCACTCGGCCACCACCTGTCCCGGCTCGCCGACTGGCAGATGCACACCCTCTGGAACTGGCTCCACCGCGACCCGGGCGCCCCCGAAGGCGAAGCCGCCCTGATGAAGCACGCCGCGGCGCTGCTGCCGGAGCTGGAGCTGTTGCAGCGGCATGTGTGGCGCCGCCATCTCGCGGCCTACGCGGGCCGGATGCTCGACGACGACTCCGCACCGCCGCACGAGGGTGCCGACGTCCGTCATCTGGCCGTGGGCTTCACCGACATGGTCGCCTACACGCGGATGACCCGCGGGCTGGACAGCGGTGAACTCGCCCGTGTCCTCGACCGGTTCGAGAGCCTGACCGGCGACGTGATCGCGGAGGGCCGGGGCAGGGTGGTGAAGACGATCGGCGACGAGGTCCTCTTCGTGTGCGAGTCGGCGTCCGAGGCCGCGGCCGTCGCACTGGAACTCACCGCCCGCTCCCAGGGCGAGCAGATCCTGCCGCACCTGCGGACCGGGCTGGCCCACGGTCCGGTCCTCAACCGCTTCGGCGACGTGTACGGAGCAGCGGTGAACATCGCGGCGCGGCTCACCGCGGTGGCCCGCCCCGACACCGTGCTCGTCGACACGGCGTTCGCGGGCGAGCTGGCGGGCACGACGGCGTACGACCTGAGGGTGCTGCGCCCGGTGTCGGTCCGCGGCTACAGCAGACTGCGCCCCGTCCTGCTGCGTCCGGCCCGCCCTCGATGACCGCGAGCCGGTCTACCGAACCCCTTGTACGTCGAGGGGTTCGCGCCTGCGCCAGGTGAGAACCGGCTGGCCCTGCGCCCGGGCCGGCGGGCGGAGGGTCAGCAGGTCACCGTCCAGCTCGTAGCCGCGACGGAGGACGAGACCCACCCAGGCGGGATCGAAGCTGCACTCCACGTGGTGTTCGACGGTGCGGGAGTCCGGGTCGAGGAGGTAGCGGCCCGCGTAGGCGATGAAGGGCGGGAGCGATGCCGCTCCGGCCTCCGGCCCGGCCTCAGATCCGGCCTCCGAGGGATCGGCCTCCGCGGGGGCCCGCTCAGCCATGAGCTGGGCGGAGACGAGTCCTCGCGGTGTGTAGATGCCGAGGCCTGTCGGATGTGCCCCGAAGGGACGCTCCACCTGCCCGTCGGCTGTCCGTACCTCGAAACTCACCAGGTCCCAGGCGCCGGCCAGTGGCGTCGTCGACGCTTGTGCCATGTCCACCATTCCTTGATCGGTCGCGGGTCTTACGGTCGCGGGTCTTACGGTCGCGGGTCTTCGGGGACGGGAGGGGTGCTCGATATCAGGTCTTGCGCGGCACAACGAGCACCCCCGCCTCCGGATTCCCTACGGGTACTCACTACGGCAGCAGGCAGTTGCCCAGTTCGAGCCGTCCGGCGAAGCGATCACCGAGCCACTTCACCACGTCGTCCTTGGCCTGTTGGTCGGTCAGCAGGTGGTCGCCCGGGTAGAGCTTCCACTGCGTGGTGATCCCGGCGGCGCAGTACGCCCTGCGGGTCGCGTCCTCGGTCTCCGTGGGGATGACCTCCTCGAGCATGCCGCGGTACTGCAGGACCGGGAACTTGATCTCGTGGCGGGCACCGGAACCCTTGCGGCCGATCCCCGTCCCGAGCTTCTGCTCGTCGACGACCTGGCCCCACGTCTTGCCGTCGGTGCCGGTCAGGGCGTAGATCTGCTCCAGCGACAGACCTCGCTCGGTGTAACCCGCCAGCTTCTGGCCCGCGAAGCCGGCGATGGTACCGGCCAGGCACAGCGACTTGGCCCTGGCGACGGCGGACCGGCCCGAGCTGTTGAGCAGTTCGTCGAACGGCATGGCCGGGTGCGAGGCCGCGAGTCCGATCACGGCGTCGGCGAGGAATCCGGCGAAGGCGCCTCCGTCGAGCCCCTTGGCCACCACCCTCAGGTCGCCCGGGACGCCGCCCGACGCATCGCCGACGACGTTGAGCTCCGGCGCGTACGAACTCGCCAGCTGGGCCGCCCACAGACTGGCCGCGCCGCCTTCGGAGTAGCCCCACAGGCCGACCGGCGCGGACCTGGCGACACCGCTGCCGGGCACCTCCGACGCGGCGCGCACGACGTCGAGCAGGGCGTGCCCCGCGTCGCCCCCGGAGACGTAGGGGTGGGTCTGGCCCGCCAGGTAACCGGCGCCGTCCGTCGCCGCGACCGCGTAACCGGCCTTGAGGAGCGCGGCGATGTTCTCGCCCTCGTACATGTCCTGGTAGGCGCCGGACAGTTGCCTGGAGAAGGCGCACTGCGGCCCGAGTCCCAGCGTGCCCGGGTTGAAGGCGACGACCGGCCTGCCGCCGGGGCCGCGCCAGGCCGCGTCGGGGACGGCGACCGTGCCGGACACGGCGACCGGGGCGCCCGTGTTGTCCTCGGAGCCGTACTGCACCTTCCACGCGTGCAGGGGGATCGAGCCGGGCACGTGCGGCAGGCTCGTCGCCCTACAGGCGATGACGCCGCCCGGGGCAGCGGCGACGGTGGCGGGCGGCCGGTAGATGTCCGCGTCGCTCGCGGTGCAGGTGGTGGCGGCGGTCGCGGCGGCGGTACGGGGTGCCGCGTCGGCCGTCGTCGCGGGCGCGACGAGCGCGCCGCCCGCCAGAGCGGCGGCGAGCAGCGGACCGAGGGCCCGCGCATTGTGCGCTCGTGCTCGGCTCGCCCGTGATCCGCTGACGCTCGTTCCTGGTCTGCGCACCTTGTACTCCCTGAGGTCGGTTGGTCGCGATCGGCTGAGGTCCGTGCACACGGTCGAGGTCGGTCGACCGTTGTGGTCACCGTGAGGCTCGCAGCGGCGGCACGGGCTCGATAGTCAGCGGAGCCACACCCTTGCCCTCTGAAACTGTGCGTGCGGCGCAAGCGGTACGTGAGTATTCGATGGCGGGTCACGGCTGCCGGCTGACACGCTGCGGCCATGAACCCTGAGACCCAGGGCGTGCCCGGCACCGCCTGGCTGGGCCGCCCGATCGACGCGCGCGCGCTGTTCGGCCCGGAACTCCGTGCGCTGCTCGGGACGTTGCGTGGCCTGGCGCCTTCCGACTGGAGCAGGGCGGCGGCCGGGCGCTGGACGGTGCACGACGTCGCCGCGCATCTCCTCGGTGACTGCTACGGACGTCTCGGCGAGGCAGACCGGAACGGTTTCGCCGAGGACGAGACGGTCGAGGCGTTCATCCACCGCACGAACCAGGAGTGGGTCGACCTGCACGCGGAGGACAGCCCCGCTTCGCTCGTCGACGCGCTGGCGGACGCGGGCACCCGACTCGCCCGGCAGTTCGCCACGGCCGACCTCGACGCGACCGCTCCGGGCGTCTCATGGGCGGGCGTGGACCCCGCGCCCGCGTGGCTGGACATCGCGCGGGAGTTCTCCGAGCACTGGACGCACCGCCAGCAGATCCGCCACGCGGTCGGCCGTGGCACCGACCCCGAGCCGCGCGCTTCGACCGTGGTCGTCGACACCTTCATGCGGGCTCTGCCGCACACGCTCCGGCCCATGTCGGCGCCGACCGGTGCCCAGGTCAGGGTGGCCGTCGAGGGCCCGGCGGGTGGCGCGTGGGTGGCGACCGCCACGACGGACGGGTGGTCCTTGGCCGAAGCGGCACATGACCACCCCGTGGCGGCCGTGGTGATGGACACGGAGACGGCATGGCGCCTGGCCACGCGGCACATCGACCCCGCCTGTGCCCTCTCCCGCGCCCGTGTGCGAGGAGAGCTCCGGCTCGCGCAGGCCGCGTGCCGGATCGTGTCCGTCGTCCACTGACTTTCTACTGAGGCCGTACGAGGGAATCGGCGAGGCGGACTGCCTCCCGTTCACCCAGCGGGGCGTGGCCGAGGAGGAAGCGGTACCAGAAGACCCCGTACACCTGATCCACCATCAGGTCGAGGTCGCTGTCCGGTGGCAGCTCACCACGTTCGCGGCCGCGCGCGAACACCTCGCGCAGTGCTGTGCGGCGCGCCTGGGTGAACTCCCGCATGAGGTCGGCCAGGTGGGGGTCGCGGGCGGCCTCCTGCACCAGGGTCCGCAGGGCGGGGCCGACCGGGGCCGCCTGCGCCTGCGTGAACGTCGACGCGATCAGAGCCCGCAGATCGTCGCTCAGCGAACCGGAGTCCGGTACGGACACGGTCCGCTCCGCGCGGTCTGTCAGCGCGTCGAGCAGCACCGCGCCCTTCGAGGGCCACCACCGGTAGAGCGTCTGTTTGCCGACCCCCGCCTCCCGCGCGATGGCGTCGACGCCGACGGGTGCGCCGTCCGCGTCCGCGATCAGCCGCAGAGCCGCGTCGAGGACGGCCCGGCGCGCTTCCTCGTTGCGACGGCGTCCCGTGTGGGCCCGTTCGGCGCTCATCGCCGTCACCTCACCTACATCGTTGTCTGCTCCAACCTCTTGACGAGACTATCAGTCTCGGCAATACTCGCCTTACCGAGACTGACGGTCTCGACAAAGACCCGCGGCTCTCCGCCGACACGAGAAGACGGATTCACGATGACCTCCGCAGCACCCTCCCCCTCCTCCACTACCTCCACCACCACTCACGCCGTCGTCATGGGCGGCAGCTCGGGTATCGGCGAAGCCACCGCCGCGCTCTTCGCCAGTAGCGGCGCCGAGGTCACGATCACCGGCCGCGACCGGACCAAGCTCGACGAGGCCGCGGCCCGGATCGGCGGCAAGACCTCCACGTACCGCATGGACGCCACCGACCCGACGGACATCGACGCCTTCTTCGCCACCACCGCCCCCATCGACCATTTGGTCATCGCGGTCAGCGGCGCGGCGGGCAGCGGCCCGTTCGCCACCCTGGACCTGGCCGAGCTCGCGCACGGCTTCGACGCGAAGTTCTGGCCCCAACTGCGCATCCTGCAGGCGGCGTTAGGGCACCTGACCGAGCGCGCCTCCGTCACCTTCATCACGGCCGCCTCGGCCCGCGCCGCCTTCCCCGGCACCTCCGGCCTGGCCGCGATCAACGGGGCCCTGGAGGCGATGATCCCGCCCCTCGCCGTCGAACTCGCCCCGCGCCGTATCAACGCCGTCTCCCCCGGCGTCATCGACACCCCCTGGTGGGACCGCGTCCCGGCCGAGCAGCGCGCGGAACTGTTCGCGGGGCTCGCGAAGACCACCCCCGTGGGCCGCGTCGGCACCCCCGGCGAGGTTGCGGCGGCCATCAACTCCCTCGCCACGAACGGCTTCATCACCGGCGTGGTGCTGGACTGCACGGGCGGCGCGAACCTGGCGACGGGACGCTGACCGGCACCGCGAGCCGCGGCCACGCGCCCCGGTCGAGCCGGCGGTCGACGCCCGTTCGCCAAGTGCGGTGCCCCCGAACCCGTAGACGGGTTCGGGGGCACCGCGGCGCCGACACCTCAGCCTGTGCAGTTGTCAGGACGCCACACATACCGGACGTCCGGTTCACGTTCCCCGTTGCGGTGGCCACCGCTCCGCTCGCCGGCGACGAACCCGTGCCGGCCTGTCAGGCGGTCACCCGCTCGACACCTTCCGCCGGACGAAGACCGGCCTCCTCCGCCGAGTAGGAGGAGGCGAAAGTGAACGCCGCAGGGGTAGGACCGTCCGCCCGCAGGGTCGCCAACCGGTCCAACGCCTCGTCGACGGTGGGGATATGACCGGCCGGGACCCACCAGAGCACCAGATGCGCCCGCAGGTGCCGGTCGAACCATTCGCGCCGGCGTCGCATCACCTCAAGGTGTCCGCTGCGGTAGGTGAAGTCCCACAGCGCCTCCTGGCTCTCCCACACCGAGAGGTTGACGACGATGTCCTCACCCGCGGGGCGCAGGCCCGTGGCGTCCTTCTCCCCGTCGGCCACGAGCCGCCACACGAAGCCGGGTGCGGCGTCGGCGTCGGCGTTGATCGGGTCGAGCTGCTCGACGAACTCCGCCATGCGCGGGTCCTCGAAGGCGTGCCGCAGGGTGACGACATTCAATTCGGCCAGGTGGAAGGCGCGTTGGGGTGAGGTCATGGCGCCATCCCAACATGACACCTCTTCTATGTCAACGAACGTTGTTTTTAGAGTTCGCGTTCGGAGCCTTTCAGGATCACGGAACCTCGCAGAACCGCTGAGCCTTCCAGAACCACGCAGCACTCCCCCGGCCGGGCGTCCATTCGCGCCGCCACCGGACCGTCGCCGATCAGCCCTTCCAGCAGCGCGAGATTCATGCCGCAGACGAGTGGCGGAAAGCGTTCGGCGACCGCGTGGAAAGGACAGTTGCGCATACGTACGACGCGCGGGCCCGCACCGTCGCCGTCTTCGTCGGCGCTCTCCAGGTGCGGCGCGTAACCCCGGGCGGCCAGCACCCCCATGGCCTCCTCCAGGTTCCCGCAGGGGGCCGCCGATCCACGGTCGGCCTCGCCCCGTCGCCGGGCCGTCGCGAAAAGCCGGGTGTCCAGGCCCGCCTCCTCGGCGGCTTCCGCGAGCAGTTCGGCTGCGGTGCGGTAGTCGCGGGCGGGCAGCGACACCGACCGCTCGGCGCGGGCGGGCGAGTAGACCTTGGCGGGGCGGCCCGCGCCGGGCCCCGAACGGCCGGTCAGGCGGCGGCTGCCGCTGTCCAGCAACCCGACCTCGGCGAGCTTGTCCAGGTGGTGCGCGGCCAGGGTCCGCGCCACACCGACCGCCTCGGCCGCCTCGTTGCGGCCGACCTCGCGCCCCTGCTCCACCACGTACTCGTACAGGCGACGCCGCACCGAATCCTGCAGGGCCGCGATCGCTTCGATGTCTTCCACCCGGCCAGTCTAAGAACAACGCGGGTTGGCGGTAGAGACGGGAGGAGCCCCTGCCCCGGGTCGAAACGGGGCAGGGGCCTCCGGCTCTCAGGCCGGGTGGTCCGGCTGCTGCTCGGGAGGCGTGCCGCCGCCCTTCCCACCGCCCTTGCCGCCGCGATCCGTACCGTGTGCGTGCCCGCGACCGCCGTTCACGCCGGTGGGCTGGGCCGCCTTTCGGGCTTCGCTGTCCTGCGGCGTGCCCGCTCCCTTGTCGCTGCGCCGCAGCTCGGGCTGTTGCGGATTCGACATCGGCTTCCTCCTTGCGTCACATGTGCTGGAGATATCTGCTGTCACATGTGGTCGGGGACACGTGCTGAGACCCGGGTGACACGTATGCGCTGTCCGAAACGTTCAGGGCGTGCGCACCTGGATGAGCATTCCGCTGCGCGGGCGCGTGGGGATGCGGTTCAGCGGGATGGTGAGGTCCTGCGGCGGCACCCGGTATTCGAGGGCGGCCAAGCGCTGAGCGAGCGTCTCCAGGATGCCCACGGTCATGGCCTCGCCGGGGCAGCGGTGTCCGGTCCGCGCGTCCGCGCCGCCCTGCGGGATCAGTTCGTCACGGGCGGGCGGGTGGTCGAGGAAGCGTCCGGGACGGAAGGCGTACGGGTCCTTGTAGAGCCGTTCGTCATGGTTCTGGCCGTAGACGTCGAGGAGGACGAGACCGCCCGCGGGGACGGTACGGCCCTGCCAGGTCAGGTCGGTGACGGCCTGCCCGCCCAGGAAGGGCGCGAAGGGGTAGAAGCGGCGGACCTCGTGCGCGAAGGCGGTGGCGAACGCCGTGTCGCCCGACCGGAGCCCCGACGCGAGCCGTTCCCGGTTCTCGGGCCGGCGGTGCAGGGCGTGGGCGGCGAACGCGACGAACCAGCTCAGCGCCACCGTCGGGCGGATGACGTTGAGGAGTTCCACTGCGGCGACCCGGGGCGCCAGCACGTCCCCGGCCGCGGAGTCGCCCGCGGTCTCGCCCGACATGTCGCCGGACGTGTCGCCGGACGTGTCCCGGTGGCGGCAGACCCGGTCGAGCACCGAACCCGGCGGCGCCTCCACCACACCGGACCTGACGGCCTCGATCAGGCCGGCGAACCGCTTCTCCTGGCGGGTACGGGCCCGCCGCGCCCGGAAGTGGCGAGGCCCGGCCGTCGCGAAACCGTCGACCATCGCCGACAGGTCCCGCGCCAGTTGCTCCTCGTCGCCCTCGGCGAGCGGGACACCTGCCCACCGGCAGACCCCCGTCGTGATCACCCGGGCGACGGCGTCGAAGAGCACCACCTGCGGCCGCGCGGCCCAGCGCGGGACCGCTTCGTCCCAGGCGGCCACGATGTGCTCGGCCGCGCCCGTCACCGCGTCGTCCTCGAGCAACGGCAGGAAGAACGCCTTACGCGACCGGTGGGCGTCGCCGTCCAGGGTGTGGACGGCGCCGTGGCCGAAGAGGGTGCTGAGGACCGGGCCGGGCAGCGCCCCGTGTCGCCGGACGTGCTGTTCGTCGTAGAAGAAGCGGACCGCCTCGGGGCCGCGCACGGCCAGCGCCGGTTTGCCGAGGACGCGCAGGTTCAGCGCGGTGTCGTTCTCGGCGCGCAGCAGATCGGGCAGCCAGGCGTACCCCTCGGTCAACAGGGCCAGGGACTCGGGAACCAGTCGGTGGGGACTCATGTGTCCGGAGTGCCCAGAACACCCTGCGTAACACGGATGGCACGAATGCCACGGGCGACGCAGCTGGCACAGTGACACGAGTGCACCTGCGCGGCACGGCTCTCGTCACTTCGTGGGCCCGTGCCCATCGTCGGGGCCGGTGCCGGGCTCCGCCATCCTTCGGTGGGCGGCCGCCTTGACCCCGTCGGGCACGACCTTTCCGGCCAGCTCCTGCGCCTTGGTCATCAGCGAGCCGGTGACGACCTTCTGCTCACCCTTGACGATCGCCTCGTACGCCTGCCCGGCCACCTGCGCGGGATCGTCCTTCTTCATGGCGCCCATCCGGGTGTCGTCCGCCATGCCCGCCCTCCGGAAGAAGTCCGTCTCCGTCGCTCCGGGCATGAACGAGGTGACCGTCACGTCGGTGTCCTTCACCTCCTCGGCCAGCGCCTGGGCGAAGGACTGCACGAACGACTTGGACGCGTTGTAGACGGGCTGGAAGGAGCCGGGTGTCGTCGCCGCGACGGACGAGGTGAAGGCGAGGCGGCCGGTGCCGCGCGCCACCATGGCCCGCAGCAGCGTCTTGGCCAGCCGGACGGTCGCGGTGACGTTGAGGTCGATGACCGCCTGGTCGTCGGCGAGGTCGGTGTCGACGAAGGCGCCGCCGTGCCCCACCCCGGCGTTGAGCACGGCCACGTCGACCGTCAGCTCGCCGAGCGCGTCGAGGAGCCGGTAGCGCCCCTCGGACGTGCGCAGATCGGCCCGCACGACGCGTACCTCGGCGCCGGTCTCCCGCAGGTCCCGCGCCGCGGGCTCCAGCCGTTCGTCCTCGGCGTTCACCACGAGGTCGTAGCCGTTCCGGGCGAACTGCCGGGCCAGTTCGCGGCCGATTCCGCTGGAGGCGCCGGTGATGAGGGCGAGTGGCCGTGTTTCAGTCATGGCCTACGGGTAACCGCCGAGGCCCGGGCCAAGCCCGTGACGCCCGTAGCTTCACCCGCGCCGCCGCGTCCGTGCGCGCCGGCCGGGCGAACACCGCTGCGCGTCAGCCCTGGCGCCGGAGTTCCGGTTCCGTCGGCGGGCGGCCGGTGACGTTGGTGACCAGCTGGGTGCAGAGGTCCCGGAGCTTGATGTTGCGGTGCTGGGAGGCGGAGCGCAGGATGCCGAACGCCTCGTCCGCGGTGCAGTGGCGCTGGCCCATGATGATGCCGAGGGCCTGGTCGATGACGCTGCGCGAGCGCATGGCGGTCTGCATCTGGCCGGCGAACTCCTCGGCGTCGGTGAAGCGCTGCGCCAGGGCGATGCCGCCGGTGGCCTGGGCGGCCAGGGAGCGCAAGGAACCGAGGTCTGCGTCGGCGAACCCGTCGGGCGGGGCCGCGTAGAGGTTGAGCGCGCCCGCGGTGTCGGTGTGGGCGGCGATCGGGAGCGAGAGGGACGAGCGGATGCCGCAGGACACGGCGTAGGCCGGATACTCGTCCCAGCGGTGCTCGTGCAGCATGTCGCGGACGGCCACCTCCTCGGCGGTGCGCAGCGCCTGCAGGCAGGGGCCGTCGTCCTGCCCGTACTGCTTCTCGTCGAGCTTCGCCGCCACGGTTCCCTCGCTGACCACCGTGAGCGGGCGGCTGTCCGGTTCCAGCGTCACTCCCACGCCCTCGCAGGCGGCCAGTTCGAGCGCGGCGTCGGCCAGCGTCCGGAGGAAGCCCTCCAGCGAGTCGAGGTCGAGGAGCCACTGGGTGATGTGGCTGCTGTCGTAGGTACCGCCGGTGCTCATGGGTCGTCCCTTCACGCACGGCTGATGCGTCACGCGACGGCGCGGTCGCGGACGCGGGCGCAGCTGTGGCTGATCAAGCGGGAGATCTGCATCTGCGAGACGCCGATCTTCTCGGCGATCCGGGCCTGGGTCATGTCCTCGAAGTAGCGCAGGTACAGGATGTGGCGTTCCCGCTCGGGCAGGGCGCGCAGCCCCGCCTTGGCGGCCTCGCGCGCCTCGATGCGGTCGTACGCGGCCTCGACGTCGCCCAGGGTGTCGGCCAGGCTGAACCCGTCGCCCTCCTCCTGGCCGGAGGCGGTCGCGGCGTCCAGGGAGAGGGCGCGGTAGCTGTCGAGCGCCTCCATCCCGGCGCGGACCTCGTCGAGCGTCAGCTGCGCCCCGGTGGCGATCTCCTCCAGTGCGGGCTCGCAGGTGCGTCCGGGCTGTTCCAGCAGTTCCCGGCGGGCGACGCGGACTTTGTTGCGCAGCTCCTGGACCCGGCGCGGGACACGGACGTCCCATCCGTGGTCGCGGAAGTGGCGGCGTATCTCCCCGGTGATGGTCGGCACGGCGTACGCCTCGAAGGCGCCCTGCGCGGGGTCGTAGCGCTCGACGGCCTTGACCAGACCCATCGCGGCGACCTGCTGGAGGTCCTCCAGGTTCTCGCCGCGGTCCTTGAACCGGCCGGCGATGCGGTGGGCCAACGGGAGCCACGCGGTCACCAGTTCCTCCACGAGGAGGTCCCGCTCCCGTCCCGCGGGCGCGGCGACGAGCCGGACGAACGCCGCCGCGGTGTCGGGAGCGTCGGTGTGGGGGCGGCAGCTGGCCATCGGGTGCTCCATTCGTACGGGTGATGTGACCGCGGGAAGCGGTCCCCCGTGACGACAGGCATCCGGATCGACCAATCCCGCAATGCGCCTGTTGTCCCAAGCACTCAGAAACCGGCTGCCCTGCGCCTCTGCCGACAAACAGACACCGGAGGAACAGACACCGGAGGAAAGGGCACACAGCCCGGCCGCGCCACCTTGCGGCGCCCTTCGGGCTGTCTGCCGTATGTCGAGCATCGCCATACGTACGTGTCACCGCATCTCGGGACACGTGTCACGGGCGAGGGGCGGGCACCGGGCACCCGCACGGCCGTGCCGGGACCTGCATCGTCCTGTTGCGGCCCCGTGCGCATCGGGTTAGCGGTATGCCATGACCAGCAAAGCTGACCTCATCCCCGCCCCGGCCGATCTGATCACCGAGGCGTGCGAGCTCCTGGAGTACGGGAGCCGCAAGGACTGCGCGGACTCCCGCTCCCTGCTCGACACCTTGCGGCAGGCCCGCCAGGACTACTCCGACCGTCCGGCCCTGCCGCTCCCGGCCTCCCTGCTGCACCGGCTCCAGCAGACCCTGCTCACTTTGTGCTTCCACGCGGGTGTGGACTTCCCGCCCGGCGAGAAGGTCGTCCGCTTCAGCCGCAGCGCCGATCACTTCCGCGTGCTCCTGCACACCACCGCGACACACGATGAGGACACCGACACGTACGTCACACATCTGGCGTAACCCGGCGCGAGTGCGAGAATAGGTGTGGGGCCCGGCCCGTTGGTCGCGGCCCCACCAGCTTGCTCACCCGGGGTGTCCGGCGCTCGTGGTCCGGGCGGGATCGTCGCCTGGGACAGTGACACGCGCGCCGCTTCCGCCGGGCGGGCCGCGCGACGCTCAGGCGAGGGCGGTCTCCGCGTCCGGGTAGAGGTCGATGACGCTGTCGATGCCCACGATCTGCAGGATGCGGAGCACGTTGGCGCCGACCCCGGCCAGCCGCAGCCAGCCCCCGGCGTCGACGGCTCTGCGGTGGGCGCGCAGCAGGATGTTCAGGCCGGCGGAGTCCATGAAGGTCACGGAGGTCAGGTCGACGACGAGGTGCGGGACGCGGCCCGCCAGGGCCTCCACCGCGGCCTCGCGCAGGGGCGCGCCCGTCTCGTGGTCGATCTCCCCGCTCACCGTGATGACGCGGGCTTCGCCCCGGACCGTGGTGGCGACCCTGAGCCGCCCTGCTGCTGTCCTGTCACTGATCTCCGGCACGGTTTCCTCTGGGGCGGCTGCGGCATCCTGTCCGGACACGCTACCTGCTCACGGTCGGGTCACAGCAGCAGGACCAGCGCATACGCGAGGAAGAACGCCGCGATCAGCACCGCGACGACGATGATCGCCGTCAGGGGGCCCTTCGCCCAGCCCTTCGTCGGATTGTGCGTCTCCCGGGGGCCGGCCCCCGGCATGCTGCTCTCGGCGGGCGGGGTCTCCCCCGGCGGCACGCTCCCGCCGGGCTCGAGCCCTGTGGAGCTGCGGGGGTCCGGATCCGGGTCCGAGGAGTGGGATGGGGTCATGCGTCCCAAGTTCCCACGACACGCCAGGACTCACCTCCGGTCCCGGTGCGATGCGAGATCGCGCGGCACGGTTGGGGGTGGGTGTCCGCGGACACCCGCGAGTGCACGCGGCCCGACCGGGCGCGGGAACGCCGTACGCGAGGAGCCTCCATGACCGCCCCCACCGCTTCCACCGATCGAGTGGCCGTCGTCACCGGCGCGGACTCCGGCATCGGCCGGGCCACGGCCGTCCGGCTCGCCGGGGCCGGGATGGACATCGGCATCACCTGGCACAGCGACCAGGAAGGCGCCGAGAGGACGGCGGAAGAGGTGCGCGGCCACGGTCGCCGCGCGGCCGTCGCCCGGATGGACCTGACCCGGCTGCCCGACGCCGCGACGGTCGTCGACGACCTCGCGGAACAGCTCGGCAGGCTCGACGTCCTCGTCAACAATGCCGGTACGGGAACGGCGACGCCCTACCTCGACCTGCGGCACGAGGACGTGACGCGCGTGCTCGACGTGGACCTCGTCGGCCCGTTCCTGTGCGGTCAGCACGCCGCGCGTCGCATGATCCGGCAGGGTGGGGGCGGCCGCATCGTCAACGTGACCTCGGTGCACGAGCACCAGCCCCGGGTCGGCGCGGCCCCGTACTGCGCCGCCAAGGCCGGGCTCGGGCTGCTGACGCAGGTGATGGCGCTGGAGCTGGCGGAGTACGGGATCACCGTCAACGCCGTCGCGCCCGGCGAGATCGCCACCCCCATGACCGGGCAGGAGGACACGGACGTGCACGGCGAGAGCAGGCCCGGCATCCCGCTCGGCCGGCCCGGTGACGCGCGCGAGGTCGCCGCCGTCATCGCTTTCCTGGCGGGCCCCGACGCCTCGTACGTGACCGGCTCCTCCTATGTGGCCGACGGCGGGATGCTGCGGATGGGGCCGCAGGCCGGTTCGCACCTGCGCAGTGGCGAATGGCGGCGCCCCTGACGCCGCCGGGCGGCCACGGCCCGCATTCCGGCAGGGCCGCGCCTCGACGCCGGGGAGCCATCCGCACCGATGAATGGCGTCAGCCTCTGGGGCCGCCTATTCGGAACTTCTCGACTTCTCGTCAGCTGCCGAACCCGCCGCTGCCGAAGCTGCTGTTGTTGCCTTTCCGGTGGTCCTCGGGATCCTGCGACGCGCTCTTGTGCGTACTCGATGTGCCATAGCCGCCCTTGAGCTCGTGCGGGAGGAGCCGGCCACCGTCCTGCGGCACCTCATCGGGGTCGCGGTACTCCTGCACCTCTCCGACCGGGCCGCCGTCGGGCAGGTGCGGCTGTTCCTCCGGCGTGGGTCGGCGCGACTCACGATTCTGAATACGGCGGCCCAGGATAAAGGCGCCGATCAGGACGAGGACGACTACAATGCCCGCAATCCACATCAGCAAAGCCGCCGACGACGACACGGCCAGTTCCCACTCAGTTTTCTCCATGGCTGTGTTGTACCCGCCCTGCCGGAAAATTAGCTTCCGCTTACGTCTGCTGGCTCAGCCGCGAATACCGGGGCGAATAGCGAGCGGAAATCATGTCGGTTCGTCGAAGAGGTCGGCGCACACCTGCGGAAGCGGGCGTCCGGTGGCGAACGCGCGTGCCCGCAGCAGGGCCAACGCGTCCGGCACGGCGATGTTGCGGCGCGCGGCCAGCCGCCCGGCCGCCTGCCGGGCCCTCCCCCAGTGGGCGTCGATCACGTCGGACGGCTCCCACGGCAGGGGCTCCGTCCCGCCGAAGTGCCGCAGGGCGCGATCCAGCAGGATGTCGGTGACGCTCCGGGCCGCCGCGAGGGCCTGTGCCATGCGCTGGTCGCCGGGGAGCGCCGGGGTGTGCCGCAGCAGGTCCACGGAGCCGATCGGCTTCCTGGCGCCGGACGGTGTGAGCGGCAACGCCAGGACGAGTGCCACCCGGGGCAGTTCCTCGCGCATCCGGGAGCCGAAGATCGGCCACTCGGTCAGGTACTCGCCCGGGTCCGCGCACACGACCGGTGTCCCGGACTCGGAGGTCGTCATGCACGGCCCTTCCCCCGACTCGTACTGCAGCTCCTCGAGGCGCAGCGCCTCGTCGCCGCTGGCGCACAGCAGCTGACGCGCCTCGGTGTGGGTCATCAGCGACATCGAGGCGCCGTCCATGTCGAGGCTCTCGCACATCGCCCGGCACAGCCGATGCGGCAGACCCGCCTCGTCCCCCGCCGCCGCGGCCCGCTCGATCGACCGCACCACACGCGCAACACTCATGTGCCCCGGGTGCCCCCACCCGTCGCGGTCGAAAACCGCTTGTTGCTCCGTCGCGCCCCCTGCTACGTTTCCGGCGGCCGTGCGAGAGAACGAGGAGGTGGTACCCGTGAACGCTGTATCGACATGGGTGCTCCCCTCCGGGGTCACGGTCGGGCGACAGGTCGTCCGGGAGCGCCGTCCCACGCGCACTCCCGAAAGGCACGACCATGGACTTCACTGCTGAGCGACGCCTCGACGACGGTGTCCTCGAGCGCTCGTTCACCCTCGGCGGGATCCCCGGCATCCTGTGGACGCCCGCGTCGGCGTCCGCGCAGGCGCCTGTGCCGCTGATCCTCCTCGGCCACCCCGCACTCGGCCTGGACACGATGTACCCCCGGCTGGCGGCCCGGGCCGCGCGCTCCGCGGCGGACGGCTTCGCCTCCGCCACCATCGAGCTCCCGGGCAGCGGGGAGCGGCCGCGGTGGCCCGCCGCGGAACAGGCCCGCGCCGCACTGCGCCGGGCCATGGCGGCGGGCGAACCGGTCACCGACGAGATCGTCGACGCCCTGGTCCTCCCGCTCGTCGACGAGGCGGTCCCGGAATGGCAGGGCGCCCTCGACGCCCTGCTGTCGCTGCCCGAGCTCGGCGGCCCGGTCGGTTACTCGGGCGGCGTCATCTCCATCGGCGTACGGCTCGCTGTGGTCGAACCGCGCATCGTGGCCGCCAACCTGTACGCCGGGAGCTTCGTGCCCCGTGCCACGTTCGACGAGGCACGGCAGGTCACCATTCCGCTGCACACCCTTCTGCAGTGGGACGACGAGAGCAACGACCGGCAGGCGGCCCTCGACCTGTTCGACGCCTTCGGATCGGCGGAGAAGACCCTGCACGCCAACATGGGCGGCCACACCGGCGTCCCCGAGTACGCGGGGGACGCGGCGGCGCAGTTCTTCACCCGGCATCTGAGGTAGCGCCGTAGCCGTTCGGCTCAGGTGGCGGTCGTCTCGGTGGTGATCAGTTCGGTCAGGCCGGGGAGGCCGCCCTCGGTGAGGGCGCGGCGCTGGCGGTCTGCCGGGGTCCCCTCCTGGAGGAGGCGGTGCACCAGTGAGGTCACCTCGCGGGTGTCACCCGCCTCCTCCAGGGCCGGGGCGAGGTGGTCGAGCAGCATGCACAGCACGTCGCCCGCCTCGCGTGAGCGGCCGGCCGGGTCCATCAGCCGGCCGCTCAGGCCGTGGCGGGCGGCGTGCCAGTTCATGGCCTGCAGCAGTTCGTGCGGGCACTCGGGGACCGGGGCGCCCTCCTCGTGCTCGCGCAGGGCGGTGGCGACGAGGGCGCGGACGAGTCCGGCGAACATGACCGCCGCGTCGGCGCGGAGCTGCACGTCGGCGCAGCGGATCTCGATGGTGGGGTAGCGCTCGGAGAGGCGTGCCTGCCAGTAGAGCTGGCCGGTGTCCCTGATGGTGCCGGTGTCCAGGAGTGCCTGGACACGGCTGTCGTGGTCGTCGAGCGAGGTGAGGCGCGGCGGGGGTCCGCTGACGGGCCAGCGGCCGAACATCACCGTGCGCCAGCTCGCGAAGCCGGTGTCCTTGCCGTCCCAGAACGGCGAGTTCGCGGACATGGCGACGAGGACCGGCAGCCACACCCGGACGCGGCTCAGGACGGCGACGCCGGTCTCCTTGTCGGGCACGGCCGCGTGCACGTGCGCCCCGTTGACCAGTTGCTCGGCGACGAGCTGCGGCGCCTGGTCGCGCAGGGCCAGGTAGCGGGCGTCGCGCGTCACCGGTACGGGTGTCCGCGCGCGGAACGGCGCGACCCCGGTGGCGGCGAGGCGGCAGCCGTACTTCTCGGCCGCCGTGCCGAGCGCGTGGCGCAGCCGCAGCAGGTGACCGCCGACCTCGTCCAGCTCGGTGCAGACGGGTGTGGCGACCTCGACCTGGGCTTGCAACAGCTCCGCCTGGACCTCGCCGTCCTCGGTCATGGGCCCGAGTCCGGCCGCCGCCCGCACCTGGTCCCCGACGGGGACCGGCAGGCAGGTCTCCGGATCGAGCAGCAGGTACTCTTCCTCGACCCCAACCGTGATCATGCGCCCCGGGTACCCATGGACCAAAGTGATTAATCGGACACCTTCGGGCTGGTCCGCCGCCCGGGACCGCGGGGTTTTTGCCCAGATCACGCGGGGAATCCGGGATGCCATGGACCACTCACAGGCACCTGTGCTCGACGCGCTCGCCGCGTACCACGCCGAGGGCCAGACCCCGTTCACCCCGCCCGGTCACAAGCAGGGGCGCGGCGCCGACCCCCGCGTCCGCGCGGTCCTCGGGGACGCCGTGTTCCACTCGGACATCCTCGCCACCAGCGGCCTGGACGACCGGATGTCCTCCAAGGGCGTGCTCAGCGAGGCACAGGAGCTGATGGCCGACGCCGTGGGCGCCGAGCACACCTTCTTCTCCACCTGCGGCAGCTCCCTGTCGGTCAAGTCCGCCATGCTGGCCGTCGCCGGACCGTACGAGAAACTGCTGGTGGGGCGGGACGCGCACAAGTCCGTGGTCTCCGGTCTCGTCCTCGCGGGCATCGTGCCGGTCTGGGTCGACCCCACGTGGGACCCGGAGCTCCACCTCGCCCACCCGCCGTCGGCCGACGCCTTCCGCGCCGCCCTCGCCGAGCACCCCGACGCGCGCGGCGCCCTGGTCACCACGCCGACGCCGTACGGGACCTGCTCCGACCTCGCCGCCATCGCGGAGGCCTGCCACGAGCGCGGGGTGCCACTCATCGTCGACGAGGCGTGGGGCGCCCACCTCCCCTTCCACCCGGACCTGCCGACCTGGGCCATGGACGCGGGCGCCGACGTGTGCGTCACCTCCGTGCACAAGATGGGCTCGGGGCTGGAACAGGGCTCGGTCTTCCACCTCCAGGGCGACCTGATCAAGCCCGAGGTGCTCAAGAGCCGCGAGGACCTCCTCGGCACGACCAGCCCCTCCGTGCTCCTGTACGCGGCGCTCGACGGCTGGCGCCGCCAGATGGTGGAGCACGGCCGCGCGCTCTACGACGACACGCTCGCCCTCGCCGGCACGGTCCGGGCCCGCATCGGCGACATCCACGGCATGCACGTCCACGGCCGCGACGACTTCTGCGGGCCCGGCCGCGCACACGACCTCGACCCGCTGCAGATCACCGTCGACATCACCGGACTGTCCACCACGGGCTACCGGATCGCCGACCGGCTGCGCGAGCGCCACCACGTCAACATGCACCTGTCCGACCACCGCCGCACCAGCGCCCAGCTCACCCACGCGGACGACGCCGACAGCACGGAGAAGCTGATCAGCGCGCTGCTCGACGTCGCCACCCACGCCGAGGAACTGCGCCCCGCCGAGCAGATGTACGTGCCCGACCCCGGCTCGCTCCGGCTGGAGCAGGTCATGCTCCCGCGCGACGCCTACTTCGGGCGCGTCGAGCACGTGCCGTGGGACAAGGCCGCCGGCCGTGTCACCGCCGAGATGCTGACGCCCTACCCGCCCGGCATCCCGGCGGCGCTCCCCGGCGAGCGGCTCGACCGGGACGTCCTGCGCTACCTGCGCGAGGGCGTGCGCGCCGGGATGGTCGTGCCGGACGCGGCCGACACGGAGGTCAGGACCGTGCGCGTGGCGGTCGAGGACTGACCTCCGCACGGGCGCGCGGGCGGTTCACAGGCCCTCGGCCGCCTTCTCCCCGAAGAGGGCCCAGGCCCGGTCCCGCACCTCCGTACGGAGCAGTACGTCCGCCGCGGTGCAGGCCAGCGCCTCCGCCGAGGCCAGCATCACGGCACGGCCGCGCGGACCGGCCGCCGCCCGCGCGAACTCGGGTGTGTGGTCGGAGTTCTCCGAACCCGTGATCGCCACGAACGGGTGGATCGCGGGCACCCGCGTGCTGACGTTGCCGATGTCGGACGAGCCGAGGTAGATACCCGGCGTGGGCTGCGACAGGGTGATGCCGGAGCGCTGAAGGTGGTACGCGAACGCCCCCGACAACACCTCGTTGTCCCGGAAGTGTTCATACCTGCCGCCGGCTTCGGCCACCTCCACCGTCGTACGTGTCGCCCCGGCCACACCCTCCGCGCACACCCGTACCTCCTCGATCAGCTCCGCGAGCGCGGTACTCGTACCTCCGCGCAGCCCGAACAGCCCTTCCGCGTACTCGGGCACGATGTTCGTGGCCCGGCCCCCGTCCGTCACGATGCCCTGGACGTGTGAACCCCGGGGCAGCCGCCGGTCCAGTACGCCGAGCGTGTTGAAGAACTGGATGAGCGCGCCCAGCGCGTCGATGCCCTCCGTGGGGTTGCCGGTCGGGTGCGCCGCCCTGCCGTGGAAGCCGATCCGCAGCCGCGCGCTCGCCGTCAGCGGCGCCCAGGCCCAGTCGTACACCCCTGGGTGGAACATCAGCGCCGCGTCGACCCCGTCGAACACGCCCGCCGCGACCTCTGCCACCTTGCCGCCCCCGCTCTCCTCCGCCGGGGTGCCGACGGCGAGGAGGGAGCCGGCCGGCTCGCCGAGCGCGGCCCGCAGCGCCAGGGCCGCGCCCAGACCGGCGGAGGCGATGAGGTTGTGCCCGCACGCGTGGCCCAGGAGCGGCAGCGCGTCGTACTCCATGAGGAGCGCCACCCGCGGGCCCGCGCCCGAACCCGTACGGGCGGCGAAGGCGGTGGGCAGGCCCGCGAGGCCGCGCTCCACCTCGAAACCCTCCCGCTCCAGTTCACCCGCGAGGAGGGTGGCCGCCGCGTACTCCTCGTAGGCGGTCTCCGGCTCGCGGTGCAGCGCGAGGCTCACGTCCCACAGGCGGTCGGCCCGCGCGGCGGCCTCCCGCCGGACGCGGGCGTACACGGACTCCATCGTCGGTGACACGTCGGCCGTCTGGGACACGTCTGACTCCTCGTCTGATCCGGCGCGGCGGTTCGCCGCCCACTCCCCCGTGCTCCCCACGTGTTCCCCCGGGAGATGCAGTACGTACCACCAAGCGGCCGTTCCGGTGGCGGGGCGAAAGAAGCGTGCATACAACGGGATAACGCTCATGCGCGGGGCGAGGAAGCCCGCTGGAATGGAGAAGCGAAGATGGCCGCTGAGTCATATTCCGCCGAGCCCGGGACATCGGGGGCCGGCGACCCCCAGGTCTCGACGCCCGTCCACTGGGGCACCGCTCAAGTCACCGCCCCACCTCCGCCTCCCGCCCCGCCGGCGCCGATGCCGCAGGGGACGCACGTGCGCCCGGTGGGCGCACCACCGGCGTACGCGCCGCAGACCGCCGCGCCCGGTACCGGTGTCGCGCAGGAGAACGCGGCTCCAGTCCCCGCGGCGGAGCCGGTCCCCGCCGCGGAGCCGGTCCCGGTCGCGGAGCCGGTCCCGGCGACGGAGCCCGCTCCCGCGCCGCCCGCCGAGCCGACCGTCGATGCCGACCGCGGCACCCCTCAGGGGTACGTGGCTCAGGTGGCCGCCGAACCGTTCCCCGCGGAGCCGTTCCCCGCGGAGCCCGTCCCCCTGGAGCCGACCCCCGACGCCGACCGCGAAGCCGTCGACAAGCTGCTGCGCATCGCCGTCATGTCGCGGCCCCTGGACGACATCGCCGATCTGGTGTCCCGTCTGGAGCAGATGCCCGACGGTGCGCCGACCGCCGCGTCCGTCCTCCGGCTCGCCGCCGTCGCCCGCCCCGTGGACGACGTCACCCGCCTCGTGGAGCTGCTCGGCCCGCCCGAGTACCCCGCGGACCACATGGACGAGGCGATCCGGCACGCCACCCAGGAGCGGCCCATCCCGGAGGTCACCCGCCTCGTACAGCTGCTCTCCACCGCGACGCACGACCCGCGCACCGGTGCCGAGGCGGTGCACACCGCCGCCACCAGCAGGTCCGTCGAGGACCTGCTCCAGCTCATCAACAACCTGAGCGAGAACAGGCGTGGCGGCGCGCCCGTGGTCGAGGCGACCCCCGTCGTCCCCGCCGAGCAGGCCGCGCCGCCCGCCGAGCCCGCGTACTCCGCGGCCGAGGCGGCATCGGACGCCCCCGGCCGGCGGCAGGAGCAGCAGCGCGGCCCGGCCACTCCCCTGGTCTGGATGCGGCGCGCCGCGGGTGTGCTGATGCTGCTCTGCGCGGCGGCCCACTTCCCGATGGACTGGTCGCACGGGTCGGCGTTCAGCGTCTCCGCGGCGATCGGCATCTCCGCCATCTGCGCCGCGGCGGGCATCGCGCTCTGCGTGAGCCGCTCGCTGTCCGTACCCGTGGCGGCCACCCTGGTGGCTGGTGCGCTCGTCATCGGACACCTGGTCGACAACCGGCTCGGCTTCGACTCGCTCACGCAGGCGCTGCGCCCCGACGGTACTCCGTCGCCGCTCCCCGCCCTGTCGGCGGTCGTCGCCGCGCTCGCCGCGCTGCTCGTCGTGGCGATGACGGTCGCGGGCATGCGCGCCTCGGCCGCCGACCGCTCCCCGGTCGCGCGCGTCTGACCGACCGCCGCGGCTGCCCCGGTCACGGACGACGGGTCCCACGGACCTCGTCCCCGTACCGGGGCAGCGGCGTGTCCGCCATCTGCAGGCAGGGGCCGCACAGGTCGCATAGGCCACACAGGTCGCATAGGTCGCTGGGAGTAGGACCTGCGCCTCAGGCGCGGGCCCCACCCGCCTGTCTAGGGTCGGTCCCCATGGACGACACCACGGGAACCGCCGGCCGCCGGACGACGGCGGAGCGTGTACGCGACACCTTGGAACGGCTCGCCACCGAGCGGGACATGTGGGTGTCGACCGCGCACCCCGACCACGGTCCGCATCAAGTGCCGTTGTGGTTCCTCTGGGACGGGCGGGCCGTGTGGGTGTGCACCGGCGCCGCGTCCGCGACGGCGCGCAACATCCACGCGGAGCCGCGCGTACGCCTGTCGCTGCCGGACACCTTCGACGTCGTACTCCTCCAGGGCGAGGCCGAGAGCTACGTGGACGAGACGGTACCGGCCGACGCGGCGGAGTCGTTCGCGGACAAGTTCGGCTGGGACCCACGCGCGGAGGAGGCGTCATACCTGTACATACGTGTGACCCCCAGGACGGTACGGGCGTGGCGTGGGGAGCCGGAGCTCCGGGAGAGGGTCGTCCTGCGCGACGGGTCGTGGCTGGGGCCTGCCGGCACCGCGCCTCGCTCGTCGGCCGGACGCTAGGAAGGGCGGCGGCGTAGGACGTCGGCGAGGGCTGTCGTCACCAGTTTGCCGACGGTCGCCTCGGTGGGCGGGCCGGGGTCGCGGTCGGCGAAGAGGAGGTGGGCGCCGCCCACCAGTGACAGGGTGAGCGAGTCGACGTCGGCGTCGGCGGCGATGCGGCCGGCCGCGCGCTCCTCGGTCAGGTAGTCGCAGACCGCGGCGGTGACGTGGGAGAGGATCGCCACCCCGCCGCCACCGCTTCCCGCGCCGTCGCCGGGCAGGGCCTGGCGGAGGCGTGCGCGCAGCTCGTCCCGGAATGTGATGAGCGGGATGATCGCGACGACGACGGGCCCGAACAGCGTGGTCAGCGCCCCGGTGAGGTTGTCGGTCACGGTCGCGGTGCCGACGGCCTCGCGCAGCGCCCGCGCCTCGGCCTCGACCTGGGCGGCCCGGTCCAGCACGAGTTCGGCGAGGAAGGTGTCGAAGTCGGCGAAGTGCCGGTGCAGGACGCCTTTGGAGCAGGCCGCCTCGTCGGTGACGGCCCTGCTGGTCAGCCCGTTCGGGCCCGTGCGCAGCAGTACGCGTTCGGCGGCGTCGAAGAGCTGCTGCCGCGCGTCGCGAAGGTGCACTCCGGTCGGCACTCGGGATTCTCCTCTCGTCCGACTCGTTAACAAGTGGGCGCCCGCCCATTAAAGTGAACGCATGCCCATTTTACCGCCGCGAGAGCCGGAACACCCCGGACCGGAGCACCCCGGACCGGAGCAGCCCGAACCGGAGCAGCCCCATCAAGCCCGTCGGACGGCCGAGTCCTTCGGGTCCGACGCGGAACGCTACGACGAGGCCCGCCCCGGCTACCCCGAGGAACTCGTCGCCCGTATCGCCGCCGCGAGCCCGGGTCCGCACGTTCTCGACGTCGGCTGCGGGACGGGCATCGCGGCCCGTCAGTTCCAGGCCGCCGGCTGCACCGTGCTCGGCGTCGAGCCCGACGCGCGGATGGCCGAGCGCGCACGCGCCCGCGGGGTGCGGATCGAGGTGGCGAGCTTCGAGGCGTGGGAGCCGGACGGCCGTCGTTTCGACGCGGTGACCGCCGCCCAGTCGTGGCACTGGGTGGACCCGGCCGTCGGCGCGGCGAAGGCCGCCCGAGTGCTGCGCCCAGGCGGGCTCCTGGCCGTCTTCGGGCACGTCTTCGAGCCGCCTGCCGAAGTGGCCGAGCCGTTCGCGGCCGCCTACCGCCAAGTGGCGCCCGACTCCCCGTTCAGCGGCCAGCCTGCCCGGCGTCCGCCGGCCGTGTACCTGGCCGGGTACGCGAAGATCGCCGACCAGATCCGGGCGGCGGGGCAGTTCGACGCACCGGAACAGTGGCGGTTCGACTGGGAGCGGACCTACACGCGCGACGCCTGGCTGAACCTGCTCCCCACCACGGGCACCCTCACCCGGCTCCGCCCCGGTCAACTGGCCGGGATACTGGAGGCGGTCGGCTCCGCCATCGACGCGCTGGGGGGCCGCTTCACGATGCAGTACATGACGCTGGCCACCACGGCCGTGCGCGCCGGTTAGTTTTCCGGGGCACCTCCACGGTTACCCATGTCCTGTCAGGCAGGACCGGGACCAGCGGGCCACGGCCTCGCCCTCGACAGGCAGGCTGCCGAGCGCTACCGCGTCGGGTGACCGCTCAGCTTGGCGTCCGGGCACTCCCAGCGCTGATGCACATGGCCCGTCCTGGGATCGAACGACCGCTCGTCCATGAGCTCCTTCATCGGGCTTCCGCAGGAAGGACAGAGCGGTGGGACGTCGCAGAAGTCAGGGTTCAAGGGGTTCGGAGAGCTCACGTTACTTACGGGGTTCACGGGGTTCACGGTTCCTCCCGGGTGGATACGCGGTTGCGCGGCGATGCGCTCGGGCCCCCACGACTCCAGGGTGAGCCGCGCCCCAGATCCACGCACCCGGAGCCGGACCCGGGACCGGCCGGGCCCTACTCCAGCACGCCGAGCGCGGTGTCCGGCCGGCAGTGCGGGCACGCGTCGACGCCGCTGTCGAGGGACTGCCGCGCCTGGTCGCGGGTGGCGGCGCGGGACCGTTTGCCCGCCATGTGGCAGCCGCCGATGTGCACGTAGACCGCGTGGCGGCCCTGGAGTCCGCGTTCGACGAGCCAGTCCGGGTCCGGCGGCCGGGCCGCCGCTCCACGGGCGCGTTCCGTCTCACACCGCTCCTCGTCCGCGATCCACCGGTTGGTGCGCGCGAGGTCCTGCTCCTGGACGCGTTTGAGGAAACGCAGCAGGTCGAGGCGGGTAAGCGGCGCACGGTCGGTCACACGTTCGATTCTAGATATGCAGGTGGAGACCGTTCGAAGCGGCCCCGCGCCCGGGGTCCTGGGCCGTCCGCCGTAGCGGCTAGCCGTGCAGCGCGCGGTACGCCGCAGCCGCCCCGGGATGCAGCGCGACGCCCCCGGTTCCGATCAGGCTGCGTACGTCCAGGAACTGGGTGCCCACGGCGTTGCCGGGGACGAGGGAGGTGGCGCGGCGGACCAGCAGGCGGGCCAGCGCCTCGGCCACGTCGCGGTCCAGGTCCGGGCGGCAGACCAGGAGGTTGGAGACGCCGATGGTGGCGACGCCGCCCGCCGTGCGGTAGGCGCCCGGGGGGAACGAGACCTGCTCCAGGCCCGCTCCCGCGCGGCTCTCCGGGCCGCCGAGGCGGGGCAGCAGAGCTGCCAGCGGCAGGAAGCGCAGGCCGGGCCCCTCGTCGAGGCGCTTCAGGGCGGGCAGGGGGACGCCGCCCGCGACGAGCAGCCCGTCGACGGTGCCGGCCGCCATCGCGCGCGCCGCCTCGTTCAGCGGCAGGTGGCGCACGTCGACGTCCGAGGGCGCCGAAAGGCCCGCGGCGCGCAGCAGCCGTCGGCCGAACACGGCGGCACCGGAGCCCGGGGGCCCGAGCGAGACGACGCGGCCGCGCAGGTCGGCCACGCTCCGCACGCCCGCGTCGGCGCGTACGGGGAACTGGAGGTAGGTCTCGTACACCCGGCCGATCGCGCGCAGCGGCACGGGGCGCGGGAAGACGTCGGTGCCCGCCGCGTCCTGGGCGGTGGCGGTCAGGACGAGGGCGAGGTCGGCGCGGCGGTCGCGCAGCAGCCCGATGTTGTCGACGCTGCCCGCGGTGGTGCGGACGCGGCAGTCGAGGCCGGGGTGTTCGGCTGCGAGCTGCTCGGCGAGCAGGTGGCCGAAGGCCTCGTAGAACGCGGTCGGTTCGCCGGTCGCCAGGCGCAGTACGGCGCTGGGGCCGTGCGCACGGGCGGACCCGTCGCCCGCGAGGACGCCCGCCAGGGCGACGGCGGCGGTGGTGCCGAGCGCGGCGCGCAGGGCGGTGCGGCGGTTCACCGGGCACCGTCCGCCGCGTCGGCGCGCGGCAGGACCGCCCGCGCGGACAGGCCGTGGGGTGTGGCGGGGCGCAGCTCCAGGCGGCCGCCGCGGCCTGCGAGGAGTTGCTCGGCGATGGCGAGGCCCAGGCCGGTGCCGGTCGTGCCGGACTGTCGGCCCGAGCGCCAGAACCGTTGCGTGGCCCGGTCGAGCTCCTCTGCGTCCAGGCCCGGACCGTCGTCGGTGACGGCGAGGACGGCCCACGGCCCCTCGGCCGTGCAGCGGAGGGTGATCTCGGCCCCGCCGTATTTGATGGCGTTGTCGAGGAGGACGTCGGTGATCTGGGCCAGTTCGTGCTCCGTGCAAACGGCCGGAGCCGGGCCGGCGGTCCCCACGGTGAGGTGCGCTCCCGCGCGGCGCGCGACCGGTTCCCAGCGCCGGTGCTGCTCGGCGGCGACCGCGGCCGCGTCGCAGGAGACGGCGGGTCCGTCGCCGACGGTCAGCTCTCCGGCGCGGTGCTCGGCCGTGGCGAGGGCGAGCATGTCGTCGAGCAGGGTCTCCAGACGGTCGAGTTCGGTGGTGACTCCGGTGTACGTGCGGTTCGCCGTGGCGGGCAGGTGGGTGTGGAGGGCGTCGACACGGAGCCTGAGGGCGGCCATGGGGTTGCGCATCTGGTGGGAGGTGTCGGCGACGAGGCGGCGCTGCTGTTCGAGGGCGGCGGTGACCGTGCTCGCCATCCGGTTGAACCCGGTGGCCAGCTGGCGCAGCTCGGGCGGGCCCGAGGCCCGGGTGTGCGCGGGCGGCAGTCCGGCGGCGAGGCGGCCCACGGCGCGGTCGAGGCGGCGCAGCGGTCCGACCACCCAGTGGGTGACCGCGCGGGCCAGGGCCGTGCAGCCGACGGCGACCAGTGCGGCGGCGGCGAGGACGGCGGCCCAGCGCCAGGTGATGTCGTTCGCGGCGGTGCGCACGGAGGCGCGCAGGACGACGGCGCCGGAGACGCGGGTACCGGTGCCCGCGGGCTCGGCGAACATCCGGTACCCGCGTGACCAGGGGGTCAACGACCTCGTCGGGTGCGCGGTCTGGTTGCGCAGGGCCGCGTCGATGAGCCGGGACACGGCGGGGTCGGCGGCGCGCATGCCGCCGGTCTCGACGACGGGTTCGTGGCCGGTGTCGGTGACGACCAGCGCCTCTCCGTACAGCCGCGTGTAGCGCCGCGCCTCGGCGGCGAGGCCCGAGACGTCGCCGGTGGTCGCGGCCTGGTCCATGAGCGAGCCGAAGCGGTCGAGGTCGGAGCTGCGGGCGAGCACCAGTTCCTGCGTGCGGTCGGACGCGGTGAAGAAGAGCAGCGGGACGGCGAACGCGGCGACGGTGAGCACCACGAACGCCAGGAGCGCGGCCTGGACCCTCTTGCGCACGCGGCGGTTCCTCAGTCCGCCGCGTCGCCGAACCGGTAGCCGAAGCCGCGGATCGTCGTGAGCAGGTGGGGGCGGTCGAGTTTGGTCCTGAGCTGGGTGAGGTGCACGTCGAGGGAGCGGGAGCGTGCGTGCTGGGCTTCGCCCCACACCTCGTCGAGGACCTGTTCGCGGCTGACGGCCGTACCGGCGCGTGCGGCGAGGACCGCGAGGATGTCGAACTCCTTGGTGGTCAGCTCGATGTCGGTGCCGTCGGCGACGACCCGCCGCGCGTCGAGGTCGATCTCGACGTCACCGGCCCGCACCTTGCGGGCCTCGGGCGCGCCGCGCGCCGCCGAGCGGCGGGTGACGGCGTCGATGCGGGCGAGGAGCTCCGCGAGACGGACCGGTTTGACCAGGTAGTCGTCGGCGCCGAGGCGCAGCCCGCGCACCACCGACCGTTCGTCGCCGCGCGCGGTGAGCACCACGACCGACATGTCGCTGACCGCCCGCAGGGAGCGCAGGACGTCGAGGCCGTCGATGTCGGGCAGCCCCAGATCCAGGAGGAGCAGATCGGATCCGCGGTGGTAGGTCAGCACCTCCCGGCCGTGCCGGACCCGCCGGGTGTCGTGCCCGTGGTCGTAGAGGACTTCGAGGAGCGCGGCGGCCACGCCGTCGTCGTCCTCGGCCAGCAGAATCTGCACGTGCACCACCTCCCATCTGCGATGTCTGTGCGGACACCGCCCGACGAATGTAGACCACGCGGCTGGGAGCGGCGGTCACGGCGGTCGGCGGAGGGCCCCGAATGTTAAGGGACGGTTAGTTCGGTGTGCGGGCCGTCGGCGGGCGGTTCGCACGGGGTGAGGCTGCGGGCGTCGACGACGACGAGCCGGACCCGTAAGGACACCCACCATGATCATCGACTGTCACGGTCACTACACGACCGCGCCGCCCGCCCTCGCGGCCTGGCGCGAGCGGCAGATCGCCTCGCTCACCGACCCCGCCCTCTCCCCCGCCCGTACGGATCTGCGGATCAGCGACGACGAACTGCGCGAGTCCGTCGAACCGAATCAGTTGCGCCTCATGGACGAGCGCGGCATCGACCTGACGGTCTTCTCGCCGCGCGCCTCGTTCATGGCGCATCACGTCGGGGACTTCGCGACCTCGGCGGCCTGGGCGGCGCTCTGCAACGACCTGTGCCACCGGGTCGGCGCGCTGTACCCGGACCGGTTCGCCCCGGCCGCGATGCTGCCGCAGTCCCCCGGCGTCGACCCGGCCACCTGCGTTCCCGAACTCACGCGCTGCGTCGAGGAGTTGGGGGCGGTCGCGGTGAACCTCAACCCGGATCCGTCGGGCGGCCACTGGAGCGCGCCGCCGCTCACCGACCGCTCGTGGTACCCCGTCTACGAGAAGATGGTGGAGTACGACGTCCCGGCCATGATCCACGTCAGTACGAGTGTGAACCCGGCGTTCCACACCACCGGCGCGCACTACCTCAACGCCGACACCACGGCGTTCATGCAGCTGGTGCAGGGCGACCTGTTCCGCGACTTCCCGACCCTGCGCCTGGTCATCCCGCACGGCGGCGGAGCCGTTCCCTACCACTGGGGCCGGTTCCGCGGTCTGGCGATGGCGCTCGGAAAGCCGCCGCTGGAGGAGCACGTGCTCGGCAATGTCTTCTTCGACACGTGTGTGTACCACCAGCCGGGCTCCGACCTCCTCTACGACGTCGTCCCGGCCCGCAACATCCTCTTCGCCTCCGAGATGATCGGCGCCGTCCGGGACATCGACCCGTGCACCGGCCACCACTTCGACGACACGCGGCGCTACGCGGAGGCGTCACACCTGTCCGCGGAGGACCTGGCGGCGGTCCAGGAGCACAACGCCCGCACCGTCTATCCGCGCCTCGACGCCCTGCTGAAGCGACAAGGCCGCTGAGCGCCACGCCCCCTGAGGATCAGCCCGGAGACCAAACCATGCACACACTTTCCCCGAAGACCCCCGGCTGGCTGGACTGGTACCAGAACCCGTCCCGGCCGACGTTCCGACTCCCCGCCGGCGCCGTCGACGCCCACTGTCACGTCTTCGGCCCGCAGGCCGCGTTCCCCTTCGCAGCCGAGCGCAAGTACACCCCGTGCGACGGCGGGAAGGAGCAACTCTTCGCACTGCGCGACCAGTTGGGCATCGCCCGCAATGTGATCGTGCAGGCCACCTGCCACGGCGCGGACAACTCCGCCATGGTCGACGCGGTCCGCGCGGCGGGCGGCCGGGCGCGCGGCATCGCCACCGTCCGTCCGGACGTCGCCGAGTCCGAGCTGCTCGCCCTCGACGCCGCGGGCGTGCGCGGGGTGCGCTTCAACTTCGTACGGCGTCTGGTGGACGCGCCGCCCACGGCCGCGCTCACCACCATCGCGCGGAAGATCGCCCCGCTCGGCTGGCACATCGTCCTGTACTTCGAGAGCGCGGACCTGCCCGAGCTCGAAGGGTTCTTCGGCTCGCTGCCCACACCTCTGGTCATCGACCACATGGGGCGTCCGGACGTCGCCAAGGGCGCCGACGGGCCGGAGTTCAGCCGGTTCCTGCGCTTCGTCGACCGGCACGACGTGTGGGTGAAGGTGACGTGTCCCGAGCGGCTCAGCATCACCGGACCGGCCGCGCTCCACGGCGAGCGGCACCCCTACACCGACGTCGTCCCCTTCGGACGCCGCGTCGTCGAGGAGTTCGGCGACCGGGTGCTGTGGGGCACGGACTGGCCGCACCCCAACCTCACCGACCACATGCCCGACGACGGACTCCTCGTCGACCACCTGCCGCAGGTGGCGGTGGACGAGGAGCAGCAGCGAAGGCTCCTCGTCGACAACCCGATGCGCCTGTACTGGCCCGGCGAGGACGCCTGAACCCTCGCCCCGCCGCACGGCACGCCCAACCATCTGACGAAGGCGTCACATGTCACCCTCCAACGCCTCACCCGCCAACGCCTCCCCCTCCAACGCGTCACCCGCCAACGCACTGAACCGGCTCGACAGGCTGCCCGTCTCCCGGTTCCACAAGCTCACCCTGATCGCCGTCTCCTTCGCCTACTTCTTCGAGTTCGCGGACATCAACAGCTTCGCCACCACGGCGCCGAAACTCATCGACGTGTGGGGGGTGACGGTCGACCAGGTCGCCTATGTCACCTCCCTGTCGTTCTTCGGCATGTTCATCGGCTCCGTCGTCGGCGGCGCCGTCGCCGAACGCTGGGGACGCAAACAGGCCCTGCTCCAGACGACGTTCTTCTTCGCCTTCTTCTCGTTCGCCTCGGTCTTCTCCTGGAACCTGGCGTCCCTCGGCGTGTTCCGCGTCCTGACGTCGGCGGGCCTGTCGGCGATGACGGTGGTCGCCGTCGTCTACGTCAACGAGATGTATCCGGCGGCCGTACGCGGCAAGTACCAGGCCTACGCCATCGTCATCGGCATCTGCGGCACGCCGGTCACCAATCTGATCGCGAGCGCCGTCGTGCCGCTCAGCGACTGGTCGTGGCGCCTGGTCTACCTGTGGGGTTCGCTCGGCGTCCTGCTGGTCTTCTTCACGCGGCGGCTCAAGGAGTCACCGCGCTGGCTGGAGAGCCGGGGCGACCACGCGGCCGCGGACAAGGTGCTGCGCGAGATAGAGACGCAGGTCGCGGCGGAGAAGGGACCGCTCCCCGAGCCCGCGCCCCCGGTCGAAGCGGCCGTCTTCCGGAAGGCCCCGCTGCGGCTGCTCCTGCAGAAGAAGTACCTCTGCCCGACCCTGCTCCTGACGGTCCTGTGGGTCACCCAGACCATCGGCTTCTTCGGCTATTCGAGCTGGGCGCCGACGCTGCTGGCCAAGGAGGGCATGAGCGTCGAGAAGTCCGTCTTCTACGCGGCCCTCACGACGGTGGGCGCACCGCTCGGCTCGTACCTCGCCTCCCTCGTCACGGACCGCTTCGAGCGGAAGTGGTCGCTGGCCGTGTTCGGCGCGGTCATCGCGGTGTGCGGCCTGCTGTACGGGCTCACGTTCAGCCCGGTCCTGATCGTCGTCTTCGGTTTCCTGGTGAACTTCTTCGAGCGCGGCTACACGGCACTGGCGTACGCCTACTCGCCCGAACTCTTCGACACCCACGGCCGTTCGCTCGGCACGAGCGTCTCCTACGGGCTCGGCCGCCTGTCGAACGCCGCGGGCCCGCTGATCGTGGCGGCGCTCTACAGCAGCCACGGATACCGCAGCGTCTTCTACTTCATCGCCGGCACCTGGCTCGTCGGCGCTGTCGTCCTGGCGCTGTTCGGTCCCCGCACACGCCGGGCCCGCCTCGCCGCGGCCGAGGGGCAGCGGGAGGAACGGGCCCAGGTGGTGCGTACCGGCTAACTCCTGTGCCCGGTGAGCGGGTCGCCCGCCTCGCGGACGGCGCCGGCGATCCAGGCCATGGCCTCGGGCACGTCGTAGTTCCCGGCGTGCGGCTGGTTCCAGGCGAGCCGGTAGTCCAGGTTCTCGACCTGCTTGTCGGCGGCGAGCGCCCGGTCGAGGTTGAGCGAGACGGTGAACGCGGTGTCGCGGTCGCGGGTGCCGTGGCGGACGTACCAGTTCGGGGCGGTGTCGGCGCCGGTGCCGATGAAGTCCATCGGGTTGATGAGGCGGACCTGGTCGTCGACGGTGGTGCTCTTCTTCGCCGTGTACTGCTTCCAGGTCAGGCCGGTGTCGTCGAGGCCGCTGCCGTCCCCGGCCACGTCGTTGTGGTCCCAGCTGTACGCGGTGTAGTTCATGTACCGCTGGGTCGGCGGGCCGAAGAGGTCGGTCTCGGTGCCGCTGGTGGTGGAGCCGTTGACGCCGAGGGCGTCGAAGGCGGGGGTCGTCTTCGGCTTCGCCTGCGTGGCGACGAAGGCGAGGTAGTTCTCCATGTCGAGGGAGCGCACCTTGCCGGTGGCGGTGTCGACGTCGATCCAGTCGTTGACGTACGAGGTCGTGGTGGGCGGACCCCCGGGACCGCCCGAGGTGATCTCGAACGTGCCGCCGAGGGCCGGGATGGTGTGCGCCGAGTCCGCCTTGAGGTAGGTCTCCGCGGAGCGGACTACTTCCATCCTGATGGTGTCGAGCAGCGTCGCCGTGGTCAGCCGCGAGCCGTCGGGGTTGCGCAGTCCGAGGCCGCGCTCGTACTCGGCGAAACGCTGGGCGAGCGCGGTCGCGTCGGCCGGTGAGGGGTTGGAGTCGGTGGCGTCCCGGGTGCCGAGGACGTTGAACAGCCACTCGTAGGCGATGTCGGCGTTGCCCAGGTCGGTGATCGGGCAGTAGGCGTTGACGGCGAAGACGTCGTCGCGCAGTGTGCTGCGGCCCTTGGCGTCGATCCCGGCCGCGCCGATCTCGGCCAAGTAGCGGTCGTAGGCGGGGCTGTTGCCGGAGGCGCCCAGGATCGAGACGAGGGCGCCGCCGCCGCTGGTGCCGTTGATGACGATGCGTTCGGCGCTGCCGGGCATGGCGGCGTCGTTGAGGCGCAGGTAGCGTACGGCGGCCTTGGCGTCGACCACCGCGGCCGGGGCCTTGCCGGTAGCTGTGCCGTCGGCGCCTACCAGGCCGCGGCTGCGGTTGGCCACGTCGACGAACACATAGCCCGCCTTCAGCACGGCACCCACATTGCTCGTGGAGCTGCTGTAGGAGGCGCCGTCGGTGACGCTCGCTCGTATATGACTGGCTTTCCAGCCGCTGTTGTTGACCGCGAAGTAGACCGGTGTGCGCTGGTCGCCGAAGGCGCTCTCGGGGACGAACACGTTCATGCTCTGGTAGCCGCACGCCGGGTTGGAGATCGTGGTGGTGCCCCCGCCGGGGCCGCCCGGCTGCTGGGCCGCCGCCGCCACGGGGTTCGCGACGTAGCAGATCTCCTTGTACCAGCGCACCTGCACCGGCCGGCCGTCGACCGAGACCGTGATCGTCGTGTAGGCGGCGGAGTCGAAGTCGAGGGCGGTGTCCTGCGGGTCCGCCGTGTGACCACCGCCGGGCAGCGGGGCCGCCGCCGCGACGGAGGTCGGCACCGCGATCGCCGCGAGGACGAGGGAACTCGCGAACGCCGCGCCGCGCAGGAGGCGGCGGCGGCGGCCGGTCCCCTTCCCCCACGAACGGGCGAGCGGCTGGTAGGCGACCGGCTGGTGGGCGAGCGCGTCACGACCGAGAAACACAGACTGCCTCCGCATAGGTATCCCCTTAACGAGGACGGATCGTCGGGCTCACGCACGCTACGGGATTGTTAACAATATGCCTAGCAATCTGGCGGACTTTGACGGTCCGGTGCGAGTGCGGAACGTGCGCCGGTAGGTGTCGGGCGGGACGCCCGGGGTGCGGTTGAAGCGGCGGCGCAGCGGCACACATCGCCTACGGACTGAACGGTTGGGACCCACACCTGGCACACATGCGGCGGGCAAGGCGTCCGTCGAGGCGGTCGCGCGCATCCTGGCCGGGAACGCGCGCGCCGCCGGTGTGGTCTCGGCGGGCGAGCTCTTCGGCGCACCCGGCTTCCTGCGCGCCCTGCGCCCGCATGTCACACCGGTTCAGGCCGGTTGACGACGGCGTCGGGGTCGGCGGGCAGGTACCGGCGCACCGGGCCTCGGCCGCGGCGGTCCCGGAACGTCCGGAACACCGGAACTCCCGAACACCCCGAACACCCGGAACTCCGGGAGCTCCCGGAGCTCCCGGAGCTCCCGGAGCGATGGCAGGGTCACTCGTCGGCGGACTGCCGACCTGCCCCACGCAGTCCTCGCCATCGCTCCGGTCGCAGGCAATCAGCACTGATGTCCCTGTGTCCGGCCTTCCCCCCTGGTCGGCCGAGAGGGCAACCCCGCGAGGAGGTCCGCGGGCGTGCCGCCGCACGGCCGGCCGGGGCCCGTCAGGAGACCCGTTCGGCCGTCGGCTCAAGCGGCCCGCCACAGTGCGGGCACGTTCGGCGGCTCCCACCCCGGCTGGGCCGTGTGTGCCTGGAGACACACGTAGGCGCGGCCCGCATACGTGACCCGGTCACCTGCCCGGTAGGTGGCGCCCACGGCCCATGTGCCGCCCGGCGGAGTGGGTGTGCCGGGGCCCGGATCCTGCGGCACGTCGAGGACGAAGTCGAAGGCCGCCTCCCGGCCGCCGCCCCCGTCCCGTACGTTCATGAGCAGCCGCGGGTCGAAGATGCTGTCGGTGTTGTTGCGCGGCTCGTTCGGGAAGTACAGCTGCGTGGTCAGGACCCGGCGGCCGGGCGCCTGCAGTTTGACGTGCAGGTGCCGCGTGCGCCCCGGGTACAGGCCCGGCAGGATCGTGGTGAGCGTGAACGAGCCCCGGGAGTCGGTGAACTGGTGCCCGCGCAGCCGGAAGCCCGTGTTGTCGTAGGCGCCGCCCGCGTCCGCCTGCCACCAGTCGAGGAGGACGCCGGACACGGGGAGGCAGGCGCGGCCGAAGACGTAGCCGGTCACGGTGAGCGGGGTGCCGGGCATGCCGGACTCCCGGAGGTTGGAGCGCTGCGGTGAGTTCGGTTTGAAGTAGGGGCCCTCGATCTGCTCCGGGGTGGGGTCGTCGCCGTCGTCGCACTCCGGGGTCAGCTCCGGTGTTCCGCCGTTCGTCGCCACCGTACGGGCCAGGGCCGGGCCGGCGACCAGGGCGACGGGGATCGCGGCGGTGGCCGCGAGCGCCGCGCGCAGCACCGTCTTGCGGCGGATCAGCCGGGGAGAGTCCGCCGAGCCGTCGGCGCCGAGGCCGTCCGGTTCCGGGCCGCGCGTGCCTGCTTCGTCCATGTCTCCTCCTCGTGGGGGGGGGTGGTGGGCACCGAAGCTAGGCGGGCGCGGGAGGTGGTTCGAGGGACTCATGTGCACGGCTGTGGTGTTTTCGGAAGGCGCCGGGGCTGCTGCCGGTCTCGCGCCGGAAGAACCGCCCGAAGTAGGCGGGGTCGTCGAAGCCGGTGCGGGCGGCGACCTGCCGTACGGACAACTCGGTGTGTGCGAGGAGTTGTTGCGCCAGGTAGACACGTGTCTCGATGAGCAGGCGGCCGGGCGGACGCCCGGTCGCCGCCCGCACCGCCTGAGTGAGGTAGCCAGGTGTGACTCCGAGCCGCTCGGCACACTCCCGCACGCTCAGGGCCGCCGCTTCGGGCCGGGCGATGAGCCGCGCGAACTCCTCGGCCACGGCGGCCGTACGCCCCTCGGCGCGCGGCACCCGGCTCGGCCCGTCGTCGGCGGGCAGCCGGGCGGCGCGGACGACGAGGACGTGGAGCAGCGAGCGCAGGACGCTCTCGTGCCCGGCGGCGCGTTGCCGGTGCTCCGCGATCAACTCGGCGACGAGGGTCCGGATCGACCGGTCGTGCTCGGTGTCGAGCCCGAACCAGCAGCGCGCCCCGAGTTCCCGCAGCACCTCGCGGTCGCCCGGGTGGTCCACCAGGAAGTCGTCGGTGAACAGGACGAGCGAACCCTCGGGGCCCCGGCCGCCCTCCCAGTGGTGCACCTGGCCGGGCAGGATCACCGCCAGCTGCGGGGGCCGCACCGGCCACCGGGCGAGATCGGCGACGTGGGCCCCCGAACCCGCCCGGACATGCACGATCTCGTAGAAGGTGTGCCGGTGCGGCCGGTCCCACCGGGACAACGGGCCCACCTCCTCGAAGGAGCCGGCGGCGAACGGCGGGGCGCCGGGCCCGGCCAGCTCCAGGCGGTGGAGCGGCACGTCCCCCGCGCCGGCCGGCAGGCTCGGGGTTCCCGGTAGGACGGTGGTGTTGCGCACCGGTCGCGCTCTTCCCTTCGGTCGCGCTCCTTCCTTCGGTCGCGCTCCTTCCATCCGCCGCGCTCCTTCCATCGGTCTCGCTCCTTCCATCCATCGCGCTTCTCTCACGGACACCGGCCGGGTCGCGCACATGCGTTCCCGTTCTGGTCTGTACCAACCCCTTGCCCGTTCCTTCCGCCCGCCGCAAGCTCCCCTCATGGAGCTGGAGTTGAGGCATCTCAAGACCATCCGGGCCATCGCGGACGCCGGCAGCCTGACCCGGGCGGCGGTGGTGCTCGGAGTCGCGCAGCCCGCCCTCAGCGCACAGCTGAAGCGCATCGAACGAGCCCTCGGCGGGGAACTCTTCGAGCGCGGCCGGCACGGCGTACGGACCACCGCCCTCGGCGAGCTGGTCCTCGAACGTACCCGCATCGTGCTGCCCGCCGTCAGCGAACTCCAGCGCGAAGCCGCCCGCTTCGCCCGGACCCGTCCGGACGGCGACCGGCCCCGGTCGCGGCTGCGGCTCGGCGGGACGCACGGACCGCTTCTCGGCGCCCTGGTGGACCGGCTCGCCGACGCCGCGCCCGCCACCACCGTGACCACCTGCGCCTCCTGGTCGGAGCGTGAACTCGCCAAGCTGCTCACCGAGGACAGCCTCGACTTCGTGCTCACCGGCGCGTGCGGCCTGGCCCCGCCGCCGGAACCGCCGGAGTCCCCGCGGGTCCGGTGGGAGGAGATCGCCGTCGACCCGGTCTTCGTCATGCTCGCCGACGGTCACCGCCTCGCCCGCGGCCGGGAGGTCGAACTCACCGCGCTGGCGGACGAGGAGTGGTCGTGCGTCCCGGGCGACGGCTGCTTCGCGGACTGCTTCACGGCGGCCTGCGCCCGCTCCGGCTTCACGCCCCGGCGCATGTACGAGACGGACACCGCGTCCTGCGTCCACCTCGTGCAGGTCGGCCGGGCGATCGGCCTGTGCCGCGCCACCTTCCCGCCGACACCCGGCCTCACCATCCGTCCGATCGCCGGTACGCCCCTGTCGTGGCGGCATCTGCTCGGCTGGCTCCCCACCGGACAGCGGCCGGACACCGCGGCGATCGTGCTGGCCCAGGCGCGCGAGGCGCATGCGAACGCGGCGGCGCGCAGCGGCAGTTACGCGCACTGGCTCGCCCAGCGCCACCCGGCAGCGGACGCCGTGCCCCGCCCGGCAGCGGACGCCGTGCCCCGCCCGGCAGCGGACGCCGTGCCCCGCCCGGCACCGGACCTGCGCCCGCACCCCACCGCCGATTCCATGACGCGCGGCTCCGCGGCACGCGGTTCCATAACGCGCGGGCAGGGGGTCGGCTGACGTCTTACGGGCCGCGACGGGTGCTCCTACGGTGTCGGCACTCCCCACAGATCCACAGATCCACAGATCCACCACGGTTCAGCGATCCACAGATCCACCGATCCCCAGGAGACCTCCCCATGCCCCACAGACACCTCAAGGCCACATGTGCCGCCGTCGCGGCGGCCGGTGCCCTGCTCGTTTCCGGGCTCACCGGCTCCGCACACGCCGGGGCGGCCCCTTCCCCCGCCGCTCCGACGGCCGCCGAGACGCTGCGCACCGACGCGGCCCTGCCCGCCCTCCTCGCCGCGCTCCAGCGCGACCTCGGCCTCACCCGGCAGCAGGCGGACCGCCGCCTGGCCAACGAGGCCGAGGCGGGCGCCACCGCGGGCCGCCTGCGCGCCGCCGTCGGCACAGACTTCGCGGGCGCCTGGGTGAGCGGAACACTGTCCGACACCCTGACCGTGGCCACGACCGACCCGGCCGACGTACGCGCCATCCGCGCGCGGGGCGCCGACGCCGTCGTCGTGGACCACACCCTGGCCGCGCTCGACGCCGCCAAGACACGTGTCGACCGGGCCGCCACACGTCACGCCACCACCAGCACACCCGTCTGGTACGTCGACGTCACCGCCAACAAGCTGGTCGTCCAGGCGACCCGGGCGAGCGCCGCCCGCTCCCTCCTCGCCGTGGCCGGTGTCGACGCCTCCCTCACCCGGATCGAGCGGGCCACCGAACAGCCGCGCCCGCTCTACGACCTGCGCGGCGGCGACGCCTACTACATAGGCAGCGGCAGCCGCTGCTCCATCGGTTTCCCGGTCACCCGCGCCACCCAGCAGGGCTTCGCCACGGCCGGCCACTGCGGCCGCGCGGGCGCCACCACCTCCGGCTCCAACCGGGTCGCGCAGGGCACGTTCCAGGCGTCCGTCTTCCCCGGCAACGACATGGCGTGGGTCGCCACGAACTCCAACTGGACCGCGACACCGAACGTCAACGGCTCCAGCGCGCAGGTCGCCGGGTCCACCCAGGCCACCGTCGGCTCCTCCGTGTGCCGCTCCGGCTCCACGACGGGCTGGCACTGCGGCACCGTGCAGCAGCTCAACACCAGCGTGACCTACCAGGAGGGCACCATCTCCGGGGTCACCCGCACCTCGGTGTGCGCCGAACCGGGCGACTCCGGCGGCTCGTTCATCTCCGGCAGCCAGGCCCAGGGCGTCACCTCGGGCGGCTCCGGCAACTGCACGAGCGGCGGAACGACCTACTTCCAGCCGATCAACCCCATCCTCCAGAACTACGGCCTCACCCTGAAGACCACCACATCGGGACCCGGGGACCCGGGCGAGCCCGGTGAGCCCGGTGAGCCCGGCGGCACCTGGGCGGCGGGCACCGTCTACCAGGCGGGCTCCACCGTCACGTACGGCGGCGCCACCTACCGCTGCCTCCAGGGCCACCAGGCCCAGACGGGCTGGGAGCCGCCGAACGTACCGGCGTTGTGGCAGCGGGTGTGAGCGCTGCGTGACCGTCGACGTGCCGGTGGCCCCGCGCTTGCTCGAAGCGGCCGGGCCACCGGCACCCTGTCAGGACGCGGGCTCGGCCGGCAGGGTCCGTACGAAGACGTCGTAGGTGTTGTTGGTGTCCTCGGGGACGACAGTCGAATCGTCCGACTCGAAGACGACCTTGCGGCTGTCGCTGGTGATCAGAGGGCCTCCGGTACTGGCGTGGACCGGACTGCCGTCCATCGCGGTGCTCACCGTGCGCACCGCACCGGTCTCCAGGTTCCGGACGTAGAGGGCCGGTCGGGTGGCCGACGGGCCGGAGAACGCCGTGTAGAGCACGAAGCGCCCGTCAGGGCTGAGTTTGCCGCCGGTGACCCCGGTCCGGGATCCGTCGGGCGGAACCGGTCGCGTGGTCCCCGTGGCCAGATCACGGATGAAGGTGTCGGAGTCCTGGTCGTCCGCGGTCACCGGACTGTCGTCGCCGCGGGTGAAGGAGACGAGGGTGCCGTCCCCGCTCATCGACACCTGACTTACTGTCCGCTCCGGCGTCGGTCCGTCCTGCGAGACATCGACCACTTGCCGCTCGCCCGTACTCCGGTCGACGACGAAGACATTGCCTCGCTGTGCCCCCTGGGGAACGGACCGGGTGTAGGTGTACGCGACCCGCCGGCCGTCATCACTGATGACGGGCACGCCCGCGAAGTAGGTGTCGCTCGTGGTGTTGGGCTGGCTCACCCACTGCGTCGTGCCCTCCTGCAGATCACGCACGTACACCCGGCTGCCCTCGCCGCCCGGCCCGGACCAGCCCCTGGCCTCCTCGAACACGACGTAGCGCCCGGAACCGCTGATCCGGCCGTTGTACGCGCCGCCGGCGTTGAACTGGCCGAGTTGGACGTCCACCCGCTGAGTGTCGCCCGTCGACAGGTTCCGTACGTACAGGCCGTTCGGTGACTTGAGCACCACCAGTTCGCCCGAGGCGCTGAAGTCGTGCACATCCGCGGGGACACCGTTGACCTCCACCCGCTCCAGCGTGCCTGTGTGCAGGTCACGCAGGTACGACCAGTACCAGCCGCCGCCCCACGGAGGCTTGCTGGGAAGCACGAGGTTCGTCGCCTGCGAGGTGAAGGCGACGTAGTGTCCGTCCCTGCTGATCACCGATCTGTACGACGTCCTGTTGCCCTGCACCCCGTCGGCGCTGACGCTGACCCGCTCCGTCACCGCGTCCCCGGGTTCGGCGTGCGCGACCCCCATCGGCAACAGCGCCGTCAGCAGCACCGCCCCCAGCACACCCGTCGTCGCGGGTGAAAGCTTGCGCATGTTCCCCCCTGAACATTCGCGGCCCCGGCCCCCTGCCGAGGCACCAAGCGATCCAACCGCAGCGGGCCCGGCGCAGACAATCAGCGGGTACTCAGCCCCGTTCTGTACAACCTTGGACGCGGTTCGAGCGTCACCATTCGCCCCTGGCCGCCGACACCCAGTCGCGTACGGGCTCCGAGGGGATGGGCCATGGATGGTGCCACCCCGGACCCGCCGCCGCTCAGTCCGTCGCCGTGGCCCCCACCGGCTCGCGCCGTACGACGTCCACCAGGGACTTGTCGGTGATCTTCAGCGCCGGTGAGACGGCGAGCGTCAGGGTCGACACGCTCATGAACGGGTTGAGGTGCAACCAGCCCCAGTCCTCCAGGGCGGCGCGGACCGCGGCCGCCTGTTCGGCGACGTCGCGGGCCGGGCGGGCGGACAGCACACCGCCGACCGGGAGCGGCATGCGCGCGGCGACGGTCTCGCCCACCGGGCCCCGGACGACGGCGACCCCGCCCCCGTCGGCGACGACGGTCGCAGCGGCGGTGGCCATGGCCGATCGCGACGTGCCGATCGTCAGAAGGTTGTGGCTGTCGTGCGCGTACGTGGAGGCGACGGCACCGTCAGCGAGTTCACGGCCCAGCAGCGGCGCGAAGACGGCGCCAGGACGGCCGTACCGGTTGCGGACGCGCACGAGCGTGGCGCGTCCCTCCCACCGCACCTCGCCCCCCTGTACGGGCAGTTCGATCTCGGCGGCCTCGGTGTAGGTGTCCCGCTGGTTCACCCGCATCGCGCGAAACGTGTGCACACCGTCCGGCAGGTCCACGTACCACCGGAACGCCTCCGCGTCCTGCGGCTCGACGTCGACGCGGCTGTCGAGGGGTACGAGGGCGGGGGCGTCGTCCGCCGTCACCGGCCGGACCGGTGCGCCGTCCCGGCCCGCGACCTGACCGCCGACGAGCACCAACGCCGGGTCGAACGCGGCCAGTTCACCCCGCAGCAGTACCAGGTCGGCGCGCTTGCCCGGCGACACGACGCCGCGGTCGTGCAGCCGCAGGCGCTGCGCGGGCGTCCACGTCAGGGCCTTGAGCACGACGTGCGGCGGGAAGCCGGCAGCCACGGCCACGCGCGCGATGTGGTCGAGGTGGCCCTTGTCGACGATGTGGTCGGCGGCCAGGTCGTCGGTGACCAGGCACAGCGGCGGGAGCTGGGGCAGCGCCAGGAGGGCCGCCGCCACCTCCTCGTTCAGGCACTTCTCCTGAAGCATCATCGTCATGCCGAGGCGGGCCTTCTCCAGGACCACCTCGGTGCGGTTCTTGGTGTGGTCGGAGTCGACGCCGGTGGCGAGATACGTGCTCAGCTCGGCGCCGGTGAGGTTCGGGCAGTGGCCGTCCAGAATGGCGTCCTGCGCGCGGGCCACGGCGGTGATGTCGTGCATCCGCCGGTCGCCGCTGACCACGGCCCGGTAGTCCATGACCTCGCCGAGCGCGATGACGCCGGGCCAGCGCAGCATCTCCGCGATGTCGTCGGCGGAGAGCGCGGCGCCCGCTTCCTCGAGGCCCTCCAGGGCGGGCACGCAGGACGGCACGCCCCACAGCTGGGTCTGGGCCGTCTCCCGTCCGGCGTCGATCATCCAGCGCATGGCGTCGCGCCCGGCGACGTTCACGATCTCGTGCGGGTCGGCGAGGACGGTCGTCGTACCGCGGGCGAGCGTGACGGCGGCGAACTCCTGCGGGGTGAGGAACGCGCTCTCGATGTGCATGTGGGCGTCCACGAACCCGGGGACGATCAGCATGCCGGTCGCGTCGATCTCCTCCCGGGCGTCGGCCGGGGTGCCGGGGGGCAGCACCGCGCTGATCACGTCGCCTCGTACGAGGACGTCGGCGGCGAACTCCTCGCCGGTGAAGGTGGACACCACGCGCCCGCCGCGGATCCGCAGGTCGTGCTGGTCACTCATGGGGTCGTGCTCCTTGCGAAGGGGTGCGAAGGGGTGCGAAGGCGTGCGAAGGGTTGTGGCGCGGGCGGCGGGGTCCCGTCACGGGACGAGTGTGTAGAAGTAGTAGCCGAGCGGGATCATGACGATCCACAGCGGCCAGGGCACCTCGCGGATGCGGCCGCTGACGGTCTTGACCAGGACGTGGGCCGCGAGGCCGGTGGCGATACCGGTGCCGAAGTTGCCGAAGAAGAGAGTGGTCGCCACGGTCAGGGCCGCCGGGACGGCGTTGGTCGGGTCCTTGAAGTCGACGTTCTTCAGGGCGCCGAGCATGTTCAGGCCGATGTACATGAGCACCGGGGCGGTGGCCGCCGACGGGATCAGCGTGGCGAACGGCGTGACGAGCAGCAGCAGCGCGAACCCGCAGGCCGCCCAGACGGAGGCGAGCCCGGTCTTGCCGCCCGCGTCCGCTCCGGCGGAGGACTCCAGGTACGCCGTCATCGACGGGGCGCCGACGGCCGAACCGCCCATCACGGAGACCGAGTCGACGAGGAAGGGGCGGCGGGCGCCGGGGATGTTGCCGTCCTTGTCGAGCAGCCCGGCACGGCCCGAGACCGCGAGAAGCGTGCCGGTCATGGAGAAGAACTCGGAGACGAAGAAGGCGAAGATGTACGGGAAGTACTCGGGCTTGAGCGCGCCGATGATGTCGATGTCGAACAGCAGCGGTCCGGGCGAGTCCGGCGCGGTGAAGAGGCTGCCGGGTACGTCCGTCACGCCCAGCGGGATGCCGACCACGGTGACCGCGGCGATGGTGATGAGGAAGGCGCCGGGCACCTTGCGCGAGGCCAGCGCGGTGAGCAGCAGCAGGCCGCCCAGGGCGAGAAGGGCCCCGGGCTTCGACAGGTCGCCGATGGCGAGCGCGGCCTTGTCGGCGTTGCCGACGACCAGATCGGCGTCGCGGAATCCGATGAGGGCGATGTAGAGGCCGAGGCCGCCGCTGATGGCGTACTTGAGGTTCATCGGCATCAACCGCGTGACCAGGTCGCGGATGCCGAGCAAGGTGAGGACGAGGAAGGCGACGCCGGACCAGAACACCATGCCGAGGGCTGTGTCCCAGGGGACGTGGTCCTGGCCGACGATGGTGAACGCGACCAGGGCGACACCGCCGAGGCCGGGCGCGACGACGAACGGCAGGTTGGCGACGAGGCCCATGGCCAGGGTCGCCAGGGCGATCGCGATGATGACGGCCGTGGTGGCGGCGCCGTGCGGCACCCCCGCGTTCGCCAGCTGGCCGGGGACCACGACGACGGCGTAGGCGGCGGCCATGAACATCGAGGCGCCCGCGACGAGCTCGGTGCGGTGGCTGCTGCCGCGCCCGCGGACGCGGAAGAGCCGCTCGACGAGGGAGGCGGGCGCCGGAGCGGCGCCGGTCTGCTCGCCGGTGGGCGGAGCGGTGGTGGACATCGGTACCTCGACGGGGGTGAGGGGTGGCTACGGTCTCTGCAACCGGTTCCTGCAACCGGTTGCAGAGACCGGTTGCAGGTATCATGACACGGGAGAAAGCCGAAGAGAACAGGGTCCGGCCGAGATCTCGGCCACCGGACACCGACAGGTACGACGGCGGACACGGCAGGTACAGCGACGGACGCAGCGGGTACAGCGGCGGACGCGACAGCTTCGGCTGCGGACCCGGCAGGTACAGCGGCGGACGGGCAGCTTCGGCTGTGGACGACACGACAGGCACAGCGGCGGGACGGGCAGCTTCGGCTGCGGACGACACGACAGGCACAGCGGCGGAACGGGGGACAGCAGTGGCGACGCTCTTGGACGTGGCACGGGCGGCGGGGGTGTCGAAGGCCACCGCCTCACGCGCGCTGCAACGCCCCGACATGGTCGCGGAGACCACGCGGCTGCGCGTACGGGAGGCGGCCGACCGGCTCGGCTTCCATCCCAACGCGGCGGCCCGCGCCCTGACCACCGGCCGCACAGGGCTCATCGGACTGATCGTGCCGACGCTCTCCAACCCCTTCTTCGCGCCGCTGGTCATCGGCGCGCAGCAGGCGGCGGAGGACACCGAGAGCCATCTGCTCATCGCCGTGTCCGAGTACGACGCCGAGCGCGAGGCCGCCCTGGCCGACCGGCTCTCCGAACAGGCCGACGGGCTGATCATGGTGACGCCGGTGGGCACGGACGCGGCGCTGCGCGAGCGGTTCCGGCGCCGCCCGCTCGTGCTCGTCGACCGCCAGGTGGGCCGGCTCCCCGCCGTCGTGGCCGACACCGTGACGGGCCTGGCCGAACTCCTCGGCCACCTCCTCCAGCTGGGCCACCGCGACATCGCCTACGTCTCCGGGCCCGCCGGCTCCTGGGCGGACGAGCAGCGGCGCACCACGCTCACCGCGCAGGCCGCGCAGGCGGGTGCCCGGATCCACGTACTCGGGCCGCTGCCACCGACCTTCGACGCCGGCATCGACGCGTCGGCGCGACTGCCCGGCGCCGCCACGGCCGTCCTCGCGTACAACAGCTACCTCGCGCTCGGGCTGCTGCACGGACTCAACGTGGCCGGACGCCGTGTCCCCGAGGACGTCAGCCTCGCGGCGGCCGACGACCTGAGCACGCTCAGCGCGACGACACCGCCGGTCACCGCGCTCGACGTACCGCTGCGCGAGGTCGGTTCGCTCGCCGTGACCCGCCTGCACGACGTTATCACCGGTCACCGCCGCACGGTCACCTCGCACCTGCCGGCGGCGCCGGTCCTGCGCGCCTCGACGGCGCCCCCGCGTTCCGGCTGATCAACACCAGCTGTTCACCCTCCCTTCCGGTTCCCGTTCGCTGACCTGGCTTGCATGTGTGCGAACGCGAGCACACACACTCGCGTCATGGCTGGGGAGGGAAACACGAACATGAGCCGATCGGTTCGTTCACGAAGACTTGGTGTGCTGGCCGCGGGCGGGATGCTCGCTCTGTCGTACGCCGCGCAGACCGCACCCGCGTACGCCGCCGACGAGCCCGTCGCGATGACGCAGTTCAGCCTGGTCAAGCCGACCGAGGTGAAGTATCTCTGGGCGGGCGCGTCGGGCTTGCGGTACTGGCTGCCGCAGAGCGGCTCGTCCCAGACGCACTGGGTGGACTACGAGGGCGTCACCCCGCCCGCACACGCGGGCCCGGACGATCTGGCATCGGGCGCGGACGTGCTCAGCACCCGCAGCGGCGACGTCGTGGCGCAGGAGCACCACGCCACCGGCGTCACCGCCGAGGTCACCCTGCCCGCCGGCCACACCTATCTGGCGGCGGTCGGCTGGAGCGTGCTCACCAAGGACGCGGCGGGCGCACCGCACGTGCTGCGCGCGGGCGCCGACGGCGCGACGCGGGACATTGCGGTGACGGGTCTGCCGACCGGCGCCGAACTGACCGGCACCGTCAGCACCGGCGGCTCCGTCCGGTACCTCGCCGTGGGCTACCGCGTGGACGGCAAGGTGTCCATTGGCCTCGTCGATCTCGCCGACGCGACGTCCGGCGTGTCGATCCCGGGCTCGGACGGAGTGCTCTTCAACGACCGCTGGCTGGTCGTCGGCGACAGCGCGCTGCGCACCGACGCGGCGCCCGGCACCGCGCCCGTGGCGGTCGCTCCGCACCTCGGCGACGCTTTGGCCGTCGTGGGCGACCAACTGCTCAGCGGCAACGCGCTGGTGCTGCCCGCGGGCCAGAACCCGGCCGTGGAGGCCACCTCCCTGACGACCGGTGTCCGGCGCACACTCATCGACAACGCGTACGGCTCCATCGGCCCGAGCCTCGACGGCGGCGCGCTCGCGACGGGTGGAGCGGACAGCGACGACTGGTACGTGCACCGGATCACCGCCACCGCGAGCGGCGACGCCACCGCCGCCCGTGTGCTGCACGTGCCGGCCGGCCGGGCCCCCATCGACGGGTTGCTGCTCGCGGGCGGTGAACTGCTGATGCAGGGCAACCCCACCAACACCGGCGGCGTCAACAGCGTCTACTCGATCCCGCTCGACCGCGACGGCAGGCCCACCGGCCGCCAGACCTTCCGCGTCGCCGTCCGCGACGTCTCGCCCTGCCTGAGCGGAGACGCGGCGTGCCCGCAGCTGGAGGCGCTCGGCGACGGCAGGTTCGCGTACCTGGCGACGGGCGCGGGCGCCACCGAGGTGGTGCGCGCCACCGGCAGCGACACGTCGTACGCCGACGCGCCGACCGGCGACACACAGGGCCGTATCGGCACCGGCACCGGGCGCTTCGTCCTCTACAACGGCGGCAGCGCCGGTGTGCAGAAGGTCGCGGACTTCGCGCGCGGCGCCGACGGTGCGATCACGCTCAGCCGCACCCGCACCGCCGCGGCGATCTGGGGACAGCTGCTGTGGACCCCGGGCAGCACGCAGGGCAGCGTCGTCGGCTACCACCTGAAGACGAAGAAGAACGTGGCGACGGTCGACACCGGCGCCCCGTGCACGCCCAGCGAGCTCCAGGCGGTCAACACCTGGCTGTACTGGTCGTGCGGCGGCTCGGCGGGTGTGTACGACCGTGCCACCGGCCGTACCGTCCCGGTCCCCGTCGGCCCGGCCCGGCTCGCCGACGGCTACCTGGTGCGTGAGGACCGCACCAGTCACGCGCTGCTGCTCACCGACTTCCACACGGGCACGGCGACCACCCGCACCGTGGGCGTACTGCCCGCGGTGGACAGGAACACGGGCGGTCACACCGGGCGGTGGGCGGTGGACCGGTTCGGCGGCAACCTCGCCTACCTCGCCGCCGACGGGCAGGTGGCGCTCGTCACCGCGGGCGTGCCCACGTCCCCCCTGGCCCAGATGGAGGCACAGACCGAGGCGGGTCCGGGACCGACGGCCATATCGCCCTGGCAGCCGGTGTGGCAGCTCAGCAAACCCGCCACCTGGACGCTGACGCTGTCCACCGGCGGCGGAACGGTCGTGCGCACACTGACCGGAGCCACCACGGCCGCCGCTGTCCGCGCGTCCTGGAACGGCGCGGGAGACAACGGGCGCCGGGTCGCCCCGGGCACGTACACCTGGAGGCTGACGGCCGAGCCCCGCGACGGCCAGGGCGCCGCGCTGTCCGCGTCCGGGACCACGACGGTGAGCTGACACCGCCCACCACGCAATCCGGCCACGCCCGCACATCTCGGCCAGTTCACCGGCGGTACGACAACCCTTGCCCGGTCCGGGATGTCACACCAAGCAGGAGGAAGCACTCCAAGAACAACAAGGGGGAAATATGCGATTCAACCGTTCTGTTCTGTCACTGTCCGCGGTGGCGGCCCTCGCGGCGGGCTCCACGGCCGTTCTGGCGTCACCGGCCTCCGCCGCGCCCAACACCACCCCGCAGAAGGTCTGCGGGAGTGCCTACAAGACCGTGAACTCCGCAGCGGTCGGATCGCTCGGAACCATCTACCTCACCTACAACTCCGGCAACGGCCGCAACTGCGTCGCCACCATCCGCTCCACCCCCGGCACCGCGGTCGACATGTCGGCGTGGGTCTACGTGCCCGACACCGAGCAGGGGGACTCGGACTACGGCCGCTACACCTCGTACGCGGGTCCGACGTACGTGTACGGCAAGGCCCACTGTGTGGACTGGGGCGGCAGCATCAAGAACGTCTACGTCTCGGTGTACGGCTCCAACTGCGGCGCTCTGAAGGAGCAGCGGGTCACCACGATCCGCTGACGCCCTCCCGCCCCGGCCAGGTCGCGGACCTGGCCGGGGCGGTGCCGCGCATGAGATCATCCGCGCGTGAGCGGCGACCTCGAACTCGAAGTGAGTGCTCTGGCGATCAATGTCACGATCCCAGAGGCGCTCCGCTGGACGGACACCCGGCGCGGCCAGGTGTTCTCCCTCACCACCCTCAACGTCCGGCTCCTGCCCGGCGGACACCTCGCCACGAAGGCGTACGGCAGGCCCGTCGAAGGCGGCCGGGGCGCCTACGTGTCGTTCCCCGTCCCCGACAGTCCGGAACTGGCGGCGCTGGTCTCGCGCGCCGCCGCACGGGCCGGGGAGCTGTGGGCCGCACACCGCGGTCTCGGCTGAGGCCGAGCGCAGAACACGTGTCCCGGGGCGGCACCCCCACAGCCCGCGCCGGCTCTCACCGTACGAGCGGGACGCCCTCGCCTTCTCACCTCCCCCGGACCACCTGCGCGGCCAGCAGATGCGAGTCGAGCAGCGTCATGTCGGCGCTGCGGTCGGCCCGCGAGTAACCCGCCAGCATGCGCTTCGTGGTGACCAGGGCCTCCGGTGCGCGGCGGCCGAGGGGTCTGGTCCATGCGGCGACGGCCCGTTCGAGGCCGTCGGCCGGGGTCACCTTGTGCAGGAGGGAGATCCGGTGGGCGGTGGCGGCGTCGAAGGTGTCACAGGTCAGCATGAGTTCGCGGATCTTGGCGGCGCCACCCTCGGAGATCAGGCGGCCCATGGCGCCGCCCCAGGCCGGGGGCAGCCCGACGCCGACCTCCGGCATGCGGAAGGTGCAGGTGTCCGCGCCCGCGCGCAGGTCGCAGTAGGAGGCGAGGGCGAGGCCCGCACCGATGACCTTGCCGTGCAGTCGGGCGATGGTCACCGCGTGGGTGTTCTCGAGGGCCTGGCACAGGCGGTGGGCCTTGTCCGCGATGCGGCGCAGGGCGGCCCCGGTCGGGTCCGTCTCCATGGCTGCCCGGAACTCGGTACGGTCGGCGCCCAGGCAGAAGTTCTCGCCCCTGGAGGAGAGCACCAGGACACGTATGTCGGGGCGGTCGTGAAGGCCGTCCAGGACCGCCGTGAGGTCGTCGAGGACGGCGGCGCTCAGCGTGTCGTCGCCCTGCCCGCCGGGGTTCAGGCGGACGTGCAGCACCGGGCCGTCCTGCTCGACGAGGACCGCCTCGCGGGACGACCCGGATGGCTGGGCCGAGCCGGGCGCCCCGGACGACTCGGCCGACTCCGACGATACGGCCGACTCCGACGAACCGGTGAAGAAACGATTCAGCATTGTCATGCGAAAGCAACGTCCAAACTCAAGGGGCGCCGGAACGCCACACGGGGCGCCCAGGACGGGGGGCGTACGAGGGTGAGCCGGGGAAGGCGCTCGATCATGCGGCGGAGCAGGGTCTGCGCCTCGAGCCGGGCCAGCGGGGCGCCGAGGCAGTAGTGGATGCCTCCGCTGAAGGCGAGGTGGGCCGGGGGGCGCAGCGGGTCGAAGCGGTGGGGGTCGAGGTGGCGGGCCGGGTCGCGCTGCGCCGCCGCGACCATCAGGTGGACCATCTCGTCCCGGCGTATCTCGACGCCGCCCAGGACCGTGTCCTGGGAGGCGACGCGGCTGATGACGTGGGTGGGCGGGTCGTAGCGCAGTGATTCCTCGACGAATGCGGGGACGAGGTCGGGGCAGGAGGTCAGCAGATCCCACCGCTCCGGGTGCTCGACCAGGCGCAGTGCCATCGTTGTCAGCAGGGTCGCGGTCGTCTCCAGCGCGGCCAGGACGACGAACAGGGCGAGCAGGTAGACCTGTTCGTCGGCCTCGGCGCGGTCCGGTTCGAGGGCGTCCCACGTCTGTATCCACCGGGACACGGGGTCCTCGCCCGGCCGGGCACGCCGGCTGCGGACGAGGTCGACGAAGTAGGCGCGCAGTTCGGCCGTGGCCGCGTCCGACCTGGCGAGCTGGCTGGCGGACGGGAGCAGTTCCTGGGTGAAGACCTGCTCGTGGGTCAGGGCGCGCAGCCGGGGCCAGTCCGCCGCGGGCAGCCCGAGCCAGTGCCCGACCGCCGCGACGGGCAGCTCCTCGCCGACCGCGGTGGCGAAGTCGGCCCCGCCCTCGTGCAGTTGCTCGACCAGTGCGTCGAGGAGCTGGTCGGTCACGGTCTCGACGGTCCGGCCGAGGTCCGCGATGGTCGAGCGGTCGAAACCGCCCGCGGCCCGGCGTACGCGCGTGTGGTCCGGGGGGTTGAGCGCGGGAAGGGTCTTGCCCATCTCCCGTGACGAGGGCGCGTTCCAGCGTGTGCCCGCCCCCTGCCGTTCTCGCCAGCGGGCGTCCGGTTCGAGCCACTCGCGACTTCGCAGGATCTGGTCGCAGACGTCGAACTCCGTGACGAGGGAGCCGCCCCAGGGGGCCGGGCTGACCCCGCCCCTCGCCGCGAGTTCGGCGTAGAGGGGAAAGGGGTCGGCCTGTCCTTTGGCAGTTCGCAGTCGTGAGAACAGTGAGACGGCGGCCCGACGGTCGTAGGGCTGAGTGGAGACAACTCCCATGGCGACGGCTCCTTCCTGAGCATCGAGCGCCATGGATACCCACAAGATCGTTGAACCATCCAATTACTCACTGCTTTCACAGAGTTACTTGGATCACTCGCCCCGAGTCCAGGAGAGGAATCTGCTGAAGAGACCCCCTTTGCGCTGCTTCGAAGCGGCGGAACCGTTCTCCACCTGGCCGTTCCGTGCCATCAGCGCGTCCGCCGGAGCGACCGACGGCCGGGAAGCGGAACCGGACTGCGACTGGCTCAGGTCGCCTCCTGCAAACGGAATCGTTCGCGGAGTGAAACGGACGGGGAGCGTCACGAGGGAGCGGCTCCACGGCGAGGGCACCCACGCGAGGGCCGCGAACGGACGGCCCAGCTCGACGTCGGGGAGCCGCTTCAGGAGCGACTCGACGGCGGTGACCGCGATCATGAACGCGGGGTCCTTGGCGGGGCAGGCGTGCGGCCCGGCCCCGAAGCCCAGGTGCGCCTTGGCGCTGAGCTGTTCGCGGTGGACGCTCAGCTTGGGATCGGTGTTGGCCGCGGCGAAGGAGATGAGCACCGGGTCGTTGGCGCGAATCGTTCGGCCGCCGAGGTCCACGTCGTGCGTCGGGTAGTGCGCGGCGTAGTTGGCGATCGGCGCGTAATTCCACAGCGTCTGGGAGACGGCGCCCTCGACCGGGAGTCCGGCCTGCCAGTCCTCGCCCAGGTAGAGCGCGGTGCTGGTGCCGATGGTGGCCGCGAGCGGCGCCGTACCGCCGGACAGCAGGGTCACGAGCTGGTGCAGCACCTCCTCGTCGCTCAGCCCGGCCGGGTGCTGCATCAGACGCGACGTCACATCGGTGCCGGGGCGCCGGTGCTTGAGGGCGATCAGCTCGCTGAGCGCGCCGCCGAGGACCTCGTCGGCGCCGGGCGTGCCCTCGAAGATGCCGCTGATGCCGGAGATGACCCGGTCACCGATCTCGGGCGGGCAGCCGAACAGCTGGCTGAAGACGAGCAGCGGCAGCGGGGCGGCGTAGGCCGACATCAGGTCCGCCTCGCCGCCGCGCTCGGGGCTGAAGCGGCTGATCAGGTAGTCGGCGGACTGCTGCGTGAGCCGCACGAGCTGGCGCTCGTCGACCGTGGCGAGGCTGTCGGTGACGACCTGGCGCAGCCGGGCGTGCGCCGCGCCGTCGCTGAACAGCGCGTTCGGCCGGTAGCCCATCATCGGCAGGGCCGGGCTGTCGGCCGGGACGCGCCCCTCGTTCAGCGCGTTCCAGCGCCGGGAGTCGCGGACGAACGACGCGGGGTTGTGCAGGATGTGCAGGGCCGCGTCGTAGCTGGTGACCAGCTCGACCTCGACGCCCGGGGCGATGTCCACGGGCGCGCTGGGTCCGGCCGCTCGCAGGTGCGCGTAGTGCCCGTCGGGGTCGGCGCCGAACGAGGGGCCGTACAGGTGGAGGTTCTCGTGCGCGGGGCAGCCCTGCGGTATGTGCGAGGTGTCTGAGGGGTGTTGCATGGCGGGGGGCTCCTAGGCGAGCAGGGACATGAGGTGCTTCACGAGGGTGATGAGTGCCTGCGCCGCGGACTGCTCGTCGCGTACGTCGCACTTGACGACCGGCGTCTCGGGCGAGAGGTTCAGCGCCTCGTGCACCTCCTCGAGCGGGTAGTCGACGGTGCCGTCGAAGTGGTTGACGCCGATCGCGTACGTCAGGCCGAACCGCTCCACGAGGTCGAGGACCGGGAACGACTCGTCCAGGCGCTCGGGGTCGACGAGGACCAGCGCGCCGAGGGCGCCCCGCGACAGCTCCTCCCACATCTCCTTGAACCGCTCCTGGCCGGGCGTGCCGAACAGGTAGAGGACGAGGGACTCACTGAGACTGAGGCGGCCGAAGTCCATGGCCACGGTCGTGGTCGTCTTGTCCGGCGTGCCCGAGAGGTCGTCGAAGCCGACGCTGGCCTCGGTGATCTCCTCCTCGGTGCGCAGCGGCTCGATCTCGGAAAGGGCGCCGATGCAGGTGGTCTTCCCGACCCCGAAGTGCCCCACTATGAGGATCTTCACCGCATGGGAGACGTCTGGATCCAGGTACAAGAAGTCACGCTCCGAATCGGTTCTTCAGGCCATTGAGGACGGCGCTGACCAGTTCCCTGTCGACCCGTTCGGCGCGCGGTATGGGCTTTCTGACGAGGATCAGGCCGCCCTCCTCCAGCTGCGCGAGCAGGATGCGCACGACGCCGAGCGGCAGGTGGGTGTGGCCGGCCACCTCGGCGACGGACAGGAATCCGTCGGCGACCAGGTCGACGACCGTACGCGCCTCGGGGGACAGTCCCCGTACGGCGGTCTCGCCGTCGCGGGCGGCGGTCACCAGTGCCGTGTGCTCGTACTGGTGCTCAGGGGGCAGGGCGCGCCCGTTCGTGATCACGAACAGCGGCACTAACGGGGCGGTGAGCTCGGGCCCCTCGTCCGGGTCCTCAGACATCAGCGGCTCCCCCGCCGTACGCCGACTGCGCGGTCAGATCGGGCACCACCTCGTGCAGCCGCGTGGTGAACTCCTCGATGTCGCAGTCGTGTTCGGCGGCCGCGGCCAGGAAGGCCCCGCCCCCGGCGGCGATCAGGAAGATCCAGCCGTGCGAGAACTCGATGACGGTCTGCCGCCACGCGGGCTCCTCGACGTCCCCCGCGAACTGGGCCGTCACCCGGCTGTAGGCGTGGATGCCGGTCATGGCGGCGGAGATGGTGTCCGCCATGTCCCGGGGCATTCCCGCGGTCGCCCCGATCGGCAGCCCGTCGCCGCCGAGGAGTACAGCGTGCCGGGCGCCCCGCACCTCCGCGACGGCCTTGTCGAGGGCGGGCAGCACGAACCCCGAACCGCTCGTGGCCGACTGCCGTGCGGCGTCGCCCCCGCCGTTGGCCGCGCCCTCGTCCGTCGGGACGCGCGGCGCGGAGGTGAGGTTGTTGCCGAGCCGGGCCACCAGGCGGTGCATGCGGAAGGAGATCTGCTGCATGTCCACGTCGGGCTCGGCCGCCGCGGCGAGGTAGGCGCCCTGACCGGCCCCGATCAGGAAGATCCAGCCGTGCGAGAACTCGATGATCGTCTGGCTCCACTCGCCGTCCTTCTCCGGACCGGCGAAGTGGGCGGTGGCCCGGCTGAGGGACTGCATGCCGGCCATCGCGGCGGAGATGGTGCCGACGTCCTTCGCGTCCAGGCCCTCGGTCGCGCCGCGGGGCAGGCCGTCGGCGGACAGCAGGACGGCGTGGCGCGCCCGGGGCACGTTCTGCACGATGTCCTGGAGCATCCAGGACAGGTCTGCGGTCATTCGTCTTCGGACCCTTCCGCCGGCGCCGCCTCAAGGTTGCGGCCCGACATCGTTCCCCGCTGGAAGGCGCCGAGGCTCCGGCCCGAGGTGCGCGGCACCTCGGTGGCGCCCCGGGGGCCCGGCCGGCCGGTCGCGGCATCGGACACGTTCGTGACCGGGGACTGACGCGCTCCCCGCTTCGGCAGACCGTGCACCGTTCGCCTCGGCGCCTCGGTGCGCGTCTCCGTGAGCGGCTCGGCCTCGAAGCGCGGCTCGGGCTGGCGGATCGGGCTGACCGCCGCCTCCCTCGGCTGCGCGGGCACGGGCGCGTCATCGGCCTGCGGGGGCGTCTCCTCCATGGTCCACAGCTCCTCGGGCAGCAGGACGACGGCGCGGACGCCGCCGTACCGGGAGACTCCGGTGACATCCACCTTGAAGCCGTACTGACGGGCGATCAGGCCGATGACGGGGAAACCGAACTTCGGCTGGTTGCCCAGCTGCGACAGGCGGGGGACATCGTTGCCGGAGAGCAGCGCGGTCGCCCGCTGCCGGTCCTCGTCGCTCATGCTGACACCGGCGTCGTCGATGACGATGCACAGGTTGTTCTGCACCCGCTGGAACGTCACCTCGATCGGGGCGTCCTGCTGGGAGAAGCTGGCAGCGTTGTCAAGCAGCTCCGCGACGGCGAGCGCCACGGGCGCGACGGCCGACGCCTTCAGCGCGAGCCCTGTCTGCTGCATGATGGCGACCCGGTTGAAGTTACGGATCTGGCCCTGGGCGCTGCGGACCACGTCGTAGACGCTGGCCGGCCTGGAGCGGCGGCCGAGGGGCGCGCCGCACATCACGGCGATGCCCTGCGCCTTGCGCGCCATCTGGGCGTTGGCGTGGTTCACGTCCAGGAGGTCGCTGAGGACGGCGTGTCCTCCGTACCGCCGCTGGACGCCGTCGAGCAGCGTGGTCTGCTCGGCCGCGAGGCTCTGCAGGAAGCTGGCGGCGCCCTTGAGGACGGCCTTGGTGTTCTCCTCCGCGGCTTCCTTCGCCTCCAGGATGGCGCCGTCGCGCTCGTCCCAGATGCGCTGCAACTCGACGCGGGAGACGTGCAATTGACTGTTCAGGGTGGACAACTGCTGGCGCAGCTCGACCTCGGTCTGCTTCTTCTTCGCCGCGAGGGCTCTACTGCGGGCGGTGAGTGCCACGACAGCGGCGATGGATATCGCGGCTATCGCAACCAGGCACCACACAAGTGCGTCTCGTGTCATGGAAACCTTTCTCGGCGCATGGCATGCAGTGAGCGACAGATGCACGTCGTCGGGGGCCACGACACGGCCCGGGGCATCGCCCGGTGGGCGAAGCACATGCGGGGGGAGCGTCGCAAGGCGGCGCGCTGGACGAGTGGATCAAGATCGCGGATGCCGGGATGCTATCACCGTGATCACGCCTCGGATGCCGCGCCGAACAGCGTCCTCGGGCGACCGCGCAGCCCAGTGCTGACGGCGTCGAAACGCCTGCTGAGAGCCGAGTGAAGGACCCCCGACTCCCCCTCGCGACCAGGCGTGATGTCCGGATTTCAACAGATCGTCAACGGGCGCCCGAACACTCCGCCCACTAGATGAACACCTAGGGAATCGCCCGCGGTACGAGGCCTCGGCGCGGGTGGGCCATATCGGCCGATGGGCTGTTTTCAGCCACCAGAAGATCAGAAGTTGGCCAGAATCTACAGCCGTGTAGATGCGGCGGGCCGGGGGTGCGACGGACGCCGGCGATCGCCCCCGGAAGCGTGCACCGGATCTTCACACGTATGCCCTGCCGCGCCCGGCCCGCTTCATACCCGCTGAACACGACAGGCCCTCGGGTACGTTGCTGAGGAACACCGCCGCCACGGTCACCAGGCTCACCGCCCCACCCTGGAGCAGGCTGACGCCGATGACCGCCGACTCCGGCACCCCGTCCAGCAACGCGCCGAGCGCCAGCGCCGTACCGGACCCGCCCTGCTCCCCCTCCCCCGGCTGCGACGGGCCCCGCCCGCTCCCCGAACGCTTACGGTGCCGGGCCCCGCGCCGCGCCAGCCACACATTGCCGAGCGTGCAGGCACCGGCGCCGGCGAGCGTGCCGATCGCGGCGGGGCCGAGCCCGCCACCGGTCCCCACGGTCCCGCCCGCACCACATCACTCATGCGGCTACCGGCACCCGGAGCGCGGGCGTGATCACAGCCCCGCCCGTGTTCGTCGGCGGCGAAGCCGGACGTGGGCGGTGCCCGCGACTGCCACGGTGAAGCCATGGAAACGACACCCGACGGCCGCCCCGTCCCGCCCCCGCACGCCGACGAGCGCACCATGCTGGAGGCATGGCTGGACTTCCACCGAGCGACGCTGGCCCTGAAGTGTTCAGGGCTGAGCGACGACCAGTTACGGCTCGCTCCGGCGTCCCCTTCACCCATGACGCTGCTGGGCCTGGTCCAGCACATGGCCGAGGTGGAACGCAACTGGTTCCAGCGCATCTTCGCAGGCCTGCAGAGGCCACCCGTCTTCGGACAGCACAACATCGACGGCTTCGCCCTCCAGCCGGACCGAGGACTCGACGAAGCGACGGCTCTCTGGCGAGCGGAGATCGTCCGAGGCCGCGAGCTGACCGCCGACGCGTCACTGGACGACTCCGGTCACCTCTCCGGACACGAAGCAAGCCGCCTCGGCGACCGAGGGGTCTCCCTGCGCTGGATCCTGGTGCACATGATCGAGGAGTACGCCCGCCACAACGGCCACGCCGACCTCATCCGCGAACAGCTCGACGGCGTCACCGGGACATAGCGGGGTTCTGGGCGACGGCCTTGAAGAACGTGTAGAGGAAGGTTCCTCCGGGCTGCGCGGTGCGCTGCAGGTCCGCGACGCCCAGATCCCAGTCGTGCGCGCTCATCAGCCCCGCCGCCAGCGCCTCGTCGCGGACCGACTCGACCATGGCGGTGAAGGTGTTGCGCGTGAAGCCGTCGACCAGCGCGGGCCGCGTCTCGTCGGCGTACACCGTGCGCGGACGCACCACGACGTCGTCGTAACCGGCACGTGTCAGCAGCGGCTGCAGTTGCCGCCCGAGCAACGCGTCCCCGCCCGTCGCGGACTGCAGCCGCACCTGGCAGTCGATGACAGCACGGGCGCGTGCGCTGGCCGGATGGAAGAACGCCGAACCGTGGTCCCCCTCGATGACGGTGATGCCGCCCCCGGGCCGCAGTACGCGCCGCAGCCCGGCCAGCGCCTGCTCCGGGTCGGACAGGTGCTCCAGGACGAAGCAGATGAAGACGTGGTCGAACTCGGCGTCGGGAAAAGGCAGGTCGAACAAGTCGGCGCGATACCACTCCACTCGCGCCCCCGGTACGTGCGTCTCGACGCGGGCCCGAGCCTGCGCCAGGGAAGTACGGGACCGGTCGACCGCGGTGATGTGCGCCCCCGGGTGCGTCCGTGCCAGGTGAACCGTCTGGGCACCCACCCCGCAACCGATCTCCAGCACCCGGCTGCCCGCCGGGTAGACCGTGCCCGCGTGGAGCAACGCGGCCAAAGTGTCCGCCTGTTCACCTAGCCGAGTCGCCTCACTCTCCGAGTAACCGTGCACGTAACCAGTCCCCGCGCCCGCTTCGTCGGCCGCTGTCATCGCTGTGTCCATGCCCGTCACTCTGCTGCCGTGACCACCCCGCCTAACAGGTCCAATGCGCACCCGCTCAACCAGACCAAAGCAGAAAGGGCCACCCGGGCCGGCCGGATCGCCTTCAGTCGGCGGCGGCCGGCGGGTGACTGGTCGAGGTTGACGTCGGCGCAGTGGCCGCCGGTGCAGATGCCGATGCGGGCGAAGCCGCGGTCGGCGAGGTACCGGTGCTGGAACTGGGCGGCGGTCTCTATCTCGGGTGGCTGGCGGTGACCACGATCCGTTCGGCCAGGGCGACAGCGACCCCGACGGCGACACTTCAACAGCCGCCCGCACGCCAAGTCCACCGGCACTTCAAGGGCAAGGAAGAACTGATCCTCGCCTACATTTGGCGGTACTGGAGGCCGCCGGGCTCGTCGAGAGCAGGCGGGAGGGGCGCTACAAGTTCCACGACCTGAACACGGCCCCTCTGCGGCAGATCACCCGAGGCTGGCCGCTCCCCGGGACCGTCACCGGACGAGACCGTCACCGAACCACAGGAGAACGCACCGTGAAGATCCACCTCACCAGCATCTTCGTCGACGACCAGGCGAAGGCCCTCGCCTTCTACACCGACGTCCTCGGCTTCGTGAAGAAGCACGACGTGCCCGTCGGCGACCAGGACCGGTGGCTGACAGTCGTCTCCCCCGACGAGCCCGGCGGCACCGAGCTCCTCCTCGAACCCGCCGGCCATCCGGCGGCCCGCACCTACCGCGACGCCCTCGTCCAGGACGGCATCCCGCTCGCCCAGTTCGCCGTCGACGACGTCCACGCCGAGTACGAGCGCCTGCGCGACCTCGGGGTGCGCTTCATCCAGGAGCCGCTGGAGATGGACGACGTCACCACCGCCGTACTCGACGACACCTGCGGCAACCTCATCGCGATCGCGACGGAGCCGAAGTAGCGGCGACTTCAAGAGCCGGGATCTGAATCCCCGGCGATCCGACACGTCCGCACACGGCGAGAGTGCGGCCGGTAGCGCGAGTCCGGCGGCCCCAGGGTCAGCTCGTTCTCGTCGAGGGCGTTGGCGATGGTCAGTCGGTCGCGGCGGAAGAGGAAGCTGACGGCGAGCGTTCCCTCCGCCGCGTCCCTCCCACTCCACTCGAGCAGCTCTACGTCCCGCAGGACCTGGCCCCGCAGGCCGAGCAGTTCGGCGTCGGCGTCGAACCGCCACCGGAGCTCCAGTCCCGGCCACAGAACAGGTCGGGCGGGGTCCACCGTGTTCCACGTGATGGAGAGATCGTCGAACTTGCGGTGGTTGATCTCGACCCGTTCCCCGGAGAAGTCGAGCAGGACCGGACAGTCGCGGAACCACTCGTCGTCCTCGAGGTCCCAGACCAGCCATACGCAGGTCAACGGCCGGCCGACGAGCGCACGCAAGCGATGGCCATGGCCCGCCACGACCGAGGAACGGCCGCTCGACCATCGCGGCCGGTAGCCCTCGATCCCGAAATCGAACATGCCGGAATCCTCTCAGGGCGTCGGGCCCGTCCAACAGACCTGCCCTGTCAGCCCCTGCACCCCGCTGGGCCCGCCCCCGCGCACCCATATGGGTGATCAGCCAGATCCACGTTCGAACAACGGGGTGCGGGTCGTCGTGGCCGCAGCGGGCATCACTCGGGCAGCGCCAGTCACGAACCACGGCGAGGAGCCCCCCACATGCTTCACGGCCTCGACATCAGCGCATACCAGCCGCCGTCCTATGAGACCGACGACCAGTCGTTCGTCTTCATCAAAGCGACCGAGGGACGCAGCTACACCAACCCCCACCTCGAAGCCCAGACACGAACGGGCCGCCGGGCCAAACTGGTCGTGGGCTACTACCACTTCCTGTGGCCGGGCCGTATCCGCGCCCAGGCCCGCCACTTCCTGTCCAAGATCCCCGACACGGCCGGCGACGTACTGGCCGTGGACTGGGAGGCCACCGGCAACGGCAGTCACGCCTCCAGCAAGGAGAAGGACTACTTCATCCGCAGGCTGAAGAAGCTACGGCCGCACCACCGCGTCGTCCTCTACACGAACCGCGACTTCTGGCTGAACAGCGACACCGCCTCCTACGCCGGCGACGGCCTCTGGATCGCCGACTACGTCACCGCCGGCGAACCCCGTATCCAGGCGGACTGGCTCTTCCACCAGTACACCTCGCACCCCCACGACAAGAACGTGGCCCACTTCCCCGACCGCGCCGCGCTCCGCCGCTGGGCGGACGGCGCCTGAGCCCCCTCAGCCGATGTTCCAGCGGCGGGCAGATCCGCGTCGCAGAAAGCGTGGTCGAGGCCGGCTCGCTCCGCCACCCAGCCCGCGAAACTCTCGGCGGTGCTGAGCAACGTAGGGGACGTCATCGCGCGACGCGTCCGGATTCCAGTGGCCGCGGAGGTCGGTTCCTGCATACGGGTGGGGGCCGTGGGCCGAGCGTGCCGTCGCGGGACCGGGACCGTTGGTGATCGTGTAGGTCCCGTACTCAGCGAGAGGTGCACTTCCATGCGTCGGTTCAGCATTGCCCTGGCCACGGCCATCGCCGCCACCGGCCTTGCCGCTTCGGTGGCGAGCGCGGCCCCCGCCCCCCAGGACGGGCCGCCGTTCCCCTACAAGGACTGCCTGGCGGCCACCAAGGCGAAGGGCGAGTCCCCGTCCCAGGGCAAGTCGCACTGCGACCAGCTGGTGGCGAAGGGCTGGGTCACAGCGCCCACCCGTTGATCACCCGGTGACAGAGACGACGGGCCTTCCCCGTCCACACGGGGAAGGCCCGTCGTCTTTGCCGCCTGTGCCCTGCGCCTGTACCTGTACCTGTGTGAGAACCGGCCCCGGCTCCCTGCCACATACCCCAGATACATCGGGGATCATGAGGCATGCTTCCCGATGGCTGGTACCTCGCCCACGACGTCGACGACTTCCTCGCCCGAGCCGGCAAGTTCCTGCGTTCGCGCCCCGCCCTGCACAACACCCCGCTGACCGACATCGAGATACTCCGCACAGGCCCGTCGGCCGGAGTCGTCGGGGCAGCCGACGCCCCGGTGTTCGGCCGGCTGGAGGCGGGCGGCGAGGTGCGGGCGATTCTCTACGTCACTCCGCGCGGCCGCCTGGGGCTCACCCCGCTCTCCACCGAGCAGGCTCACACGCTCGCCGCACACCTGGCCGGCCTCGGGCACACCCCGGCCTACGTCATCGCCGACCGGGACACCGCCGGTGCCTTCGCCGAGGCATGGCACCAGCACACGGGCGCGGCGCCGACACGTTTCTGGCGGACACACCTGTACCGGCTCGCCACGCTCACCCCGCCCCGGCCGCGCCCCGAGGGGCGGGGGCGCGTCGCGGGCCGGGCGGACCGGGAGCGGGTCGTGCGCTGGTGCCGTGAGTTCTGTGTCGAGGTCGGTGAACAGTTCTCGCTCGACCTGATCGACGCCGGACGCTGGGACGAATCCCGCTTCGGCGACCGGCACTTCACCTTCTGGGAGGCCCCGGACGGCACACCCGTCGCCATGGCGGCGGCGACCTCGGCCGTCGGCGGCATGGTCCGGGTGGACCCCGTCTACACCCCGGCCCACCTCCGCGGCCGCGGCTACGCCGGAGCCGTCACGGTGGAGACCAGCGGCGCCGCCCTGACCGCGGGCGCGACGGACGTCGTCCTGTTCACGGACCCGGAGAACCCGACCAGCAACGCGCTCTACCGGCGTCTCGGGTACGTCCACGTCGCCGACTTCGCCGGGTACCGCTTCGGCTATGCCGAGTATCCGGGAGCCACACCCCCGTTCACCGCCTGACGTGACGTGGGTCGCTGGAACCCGTCGACGTCGTACGGACAGATGAGAGGCGTGGAGACGACTCCGCGGAAACGCATCAGCACGGGGGACCACGAAGCTCCGTGTCGCTGACCTTCCTCGACGCGTGGCTCCCGCACGAGGAGGCCGAACGAAACTCGCGAAACACCCCCGAGTCGTCCGAGTGGCGTCGCGTGCGGTGGAGGTGAGGGGAGGAGAGGAGGGGTGAACTCGTCGGGCGGGAGCGGGCCGGTGGGTTCCGCGGCGCCGTTCACGGGTGGGCGTGGGCGGTGGCTGTCTCCGCGCCGGAAGACCTGGACGCCAGGTGTGAACGAAACGTGACGGGGCATGCGGATGCGCGCCACCGTCTCCGCTCCGACCTGGAGAAACTCATGTCTGTCAGCACCGCGGCCCCCGTTGCCGAACCGGCCTCCGGGAGATCTCAGCCCGATCGGACGCAGCGGCTGCGGCGTCGTATGGAGCGTCTCATCGGCGTGGCCGCGACCGAGGGGAACAAGCTGACGCCCCTGCGCAACGGCGACGAGATCTTCCCCGCCATGCTGCGGGCGATCCGTGAGGCGCGGCACACCGTCGACATGATGACGTTCGTCTACTGGAAGGGCGACATAGCGCGGGAGTTCGCCCAGGCCCTCGCCGGGCGGGCGCGCGCCGGTGTGCGCGTGCGGCTGCTGCTCGACGCGTTCGGCAGCCGCACCATCGAACGGGACCTGCTCGACCTCATGGACGACGCGGGAGTCGACGTCGCCTGGTTCCGCAAGCCCCTGCTGCTGTCCCCGTTCAAGCAGAACCACCGTTGTCACCGCAAGGTGCTCGTCGTCGACGAGGTGACCGCGTTCACCGGTGGCGTCGGCATCGCCGAGGAGTGGTGCGGGGACGCCCGCGGGCCGCACGAATGGCGTGACACGCACGTCCAGGTGGAGGGCCCGGCCGTCGACGGCATCTGTGCCGCCTTCGCCCAGAACTGGGCGGAGTGCCACGACGAACTCTTCGACGAGCGCGACCGGTTCGTGGAGCACGAGCCGAAGGGCGACTCCGTCGTGCAGGTGGTGCGCGGGTCGGCCAGTATCGGCTGGCAGGACATCCAGACGCTGCTGCGGGCGACGATCGAGTCCGCCGAGCACCGGCTGCGCCTGGCCACCGCCTACTTCTCGCCCGACGACCACTTCGTCGAACTGCTGTGCACCGCCGCGCGCCGTGGTGTCGAGGTCGAACTCCTCGTGCCGGGGCCGCACACGGACAAGCAGATCAGCCGGATCGCCGGGCGCCACCACTACCACCGGCTGCTCGAGTGCGGGGTGAGCGTGCGCGAGTACCAGCGGACCATGCTCCACTGCAAGATCGTCACGGTGGACGGCACCGCGTCGCTCATCGGCTCGGCCAACCTCAACCGGCGCTCCCTCGACCACGACGAGGAAGTGATGCTCGCCGTGCTCGACCCCGAGTTCACCGCCGCCCTCGACGCGGACTACGAGAACGATGTCACACACAGTGTGAAGGTCGATCCCGGCCGCTGGGCGAAGCGTCCGCTGGGCTTTCGCGCCGCGGAGGTCGCCACGCGCGCCGTGCAGCACTTTCTATGAGGGTGAGTGTCAGCGGACCGGGGCGGGCGCGGGTGCGCCCGCCCACCGCGTGGATCAGCTGTTGGCGCGTCGGCGCCGTGCGATGACCACTGCACCCGCGCCGAGGGCCAGTGCGCCGGCGGCGATCGCCGCGGTCGGCACGACGTTCGAGGAGCCCGTCGAGGCGAGGTCGCCGCTCCGCTCGTCCGCCGCGTCCTGCACCGGCTTGCCGGAGGTGCCGCCCTGGGGCGTGTCCTTCGGGGTGTCGGTCTCCGGGGTGTCGCCGGGCGTCGGCCGGTCCTTGTCGGGGACCTCGCCGGGCTCGGCGTCGCCCGGGGCGGGCGTCTCGCTGCCGGCGGTCAGCACGGAGAAGTCGTAGCGCTTCATCGGGCCGAGCACGCACGGGTTGTACACGTCCCCCGCATCGCCCGCGAGAAGCCCCCACGCCTTCATGGCCGGGGTGTTGTCGACCAGCGTGAGGCGCAGGTGGAGATCGGTCGAGGAGCCGGGCTTCATCGACTCGAGCGTGGTCGGGTGCTCCTCCATCTGGTCGAGCTCCTGCCACGGCGCGCCGTCGCGCGACCACTGGACCGTCATGAAGTGCTGACGGTCGTTGGTGGCGTCGAGGCGGAACATCATCAGCGGCCGGACCGTCAGGGTGCGGTCGGTGCTGTTGGCGACGGTGACCGTGAAGTCGGTCGTCGTTCCGGCGACGATCTTCTGCGGCAGGCCCTTGGCGAGGACGGTGAGGTCGTCCGTGCGCACGCACTCCCGGGCGGCGTCGAGCGCGGCGTGCGCGTTCTTCTTGTCCTCGGCGGCCTTCTGCTCCGCGTTGGTCAGCCCGTTGTAGTCACGGGACGCCTTGACACGTACGTCGACGATCGCCTCGCGCGCCTTGTCCCGCTCGGCCTCGGCGTCCCGCTCGGTGGCGGCGGCGGTCTCGGCGGCGGTGCGGGCGGTGTCCAGCTCCGTCTGCGCGGCGGCCTTGTCGGCCTCGTCCGCGGACTTCAGCTTCTCCTCTGCGGCGGTGACGGCGTCGTCCGCCGCCTTCCGGTCGTCCTTGGCGGTGGTGTACGCCTTGTCGGCCACGAGGTACGCGGCGCGCAGCGGGTTGGTGTCGTCGTGATCGAGGGCGTCGAAGAGCTCCTTCAGCTTCTCCAGGCCCGTCTTCTTGTCGGCGGACGCCTTCTCGTACGCCGCGTCCGCGTCCTCCGCGGCCTTCTTCAGCTCGTCATAGGTCGGCCGGGCCGTCTCGTCGGCCGCCGTGGGCGCGGCGGCGAACGCCGGGGCGGCGGTCAGGCAGAAGGCGGGGACGACGGCGGCGGTGGCCACGGCGAGGGAGAGAGTGCGGCGTATGTTCACGGGCAGGATCGTACGATCATGAACGGCTTCCGGGCCGCTCCTTTTGGCGCCGTTCAGCTCCGATGGAGGCCGTGAAACCCGGACAGAAGCGGACAGTTGCTCTCGCCGTCTGTGTTTTTTCTGTGAGGTAACCGACCATTTCACGCGCCCGCCGCGGCGGTGAGGAGCGCGGCTGTCTCGGGGTGCGGGCCGTTGCCCGCCCACTGCAGGGGGGTCCATCCGGTGCCGTGGTCCTCGCGCAGGTCCGGGTCCGCACCGTGTGCCAACAACACACGTACCGCCTCGGTGTGACCCCAGCAGGCGGCGGCGCACAGCGGTGTGCCCTCGGCGCCGATCCCTTCGCTCTCGGCGTCGGGCGACGCGCCTGCCGCCAGGAGGAGGCGGACGATCTCCGCCTCTCCTTGCACGGCCGCCGTGTACAGGAGGGTGGTGCCTTCGCCGTTCGTCCACTCGGGGTGGGCCCCGGCCCGCAGCACGGCCCGCGCGCCGGCCGGGTCACCGGCCCGGATCGCGTGGAAGAGGCGCCGGGTGAGCTTCTTTCGCTCGCGCTGCTTCATATGGCGGCCCCTCGGCCGACCTCGCCGTCCCCGGCCTCCGCCCCAGGGGCCGCGCTCGATTCCTGCGGGGTGAGGGGGTTGGCCCGCGCGGTGGTCCGCCACACCCGGACGCGCTCGCCGGTGGCGAGCAGTTCACGGCGGGCCCGCTCGGCGAACGCGTGCGCCCGCATCTTGTCGAACATGTCCATGGCAGCCTCCCCGCCCGTCACGATACCGGGCGGCCGGGCCACGGATCCGGGCGTCAGGTCAGCGATCCCACGACGACCGCCGTGCATACGAAGGTCACCACGATCGTCACCACCATGGCGAACAGTGTGCCTCGCAGCCACCGTGCGAACCGGATGTGGTGGGCCGCCTCCACCGCGCCGACGCTCTCGGCGATGTGCTCCGTCACCATGCGGGCCACGTAGATCTGCTCCCCGAGATACCACTCCTCGAGGTCTCTCCGCTGCTCGTACGTCAGTCCGTCCGTGCGCGCGATGAAGGCGGCGACGCGTTGGCGCGCGGCGCTCAGACGGGCCTCGCGGGACAGGTACGCCTCCATGTCGGCCAGGCCACGCGCGGCCTGTTCACCGGTGTTCACGCCGTCCCCAGCGCCTCGCGCAGGACCTGGACGGCCTGCGCGATCGCCGCCGTCGACGCCTGGGTGGCGCGGACCGGATTCAGCATCATGAAGTCGTGCGGGGTCGCGTTGTAGCGGATGCCGGTGGGAGCGACGCCGGCCCGGGTCAGCTTGCGGGCGTACGCCTCCCCCTCGTCGCGCAGTACGTCGTTCTCGTCGACGGCGACCGGCAGGACGCCGGTGCCGCCGAAGGGGTCGGCGATGCGCACCCGCACATCGCCGGCCCCGGCCCCGGCCCCGGCCCCGGCCCCGGCCGCAACGGTGATCCACTTCTCGTCCACGTCCAGCTTCCCGGCCGGTCCGGCCTGCACCTCGTCGAGCGGTTCGCGGGCGCCCTCGACCCCGAGCTCGTACAGCGGCGGCGGCACGGCGGTCGCGTCGGCGAACTCCTGCGCGGCGGGCTCCAGAACGATGTCGTCGTCCACGGCGTACTCCTAGAGAGGCGAACGGATCCGGTCCGGGGAGGTCCCCCACTCCTAGGACAGAACCTGAAGCCGATTCGTGACATGCCGGGTACGACGCTACGCGGACATGGCCGGGGCCGCCTGGGCGCACCGACAACCAACGTGTCACAAGTTCCGGGAGGCGCTGCCGCCGCAGTGCAAAGAAACCACCATCACATCTCACACGCTCCACCTCCGCCCGGTAGCCTGGACAGCGCTGATGAGCAGCGAGGAAGGGCCGCAGACGAGAGGAACACATGGTCTCCGCAGCACACACCACACAAAGCATCGAGTCCGCGACGGGCACCCTCCAGGAGGAGCTGCACCGCCTGGAGGCCCAGAAGCGCGCGCTGGAGCGCGAACTGGCCGCCGTCGTCGCCCACCTGGGTTCGGTGCAGAAGGCGCTGCGGGCGCTCCAGGACGTGTTGCGGCCGGGCCCCGTCCAGGTGAGTGAAGGAGCGGCGCCGTCCGTGAAGGCGGAGAAGCGCCCGGCCGAGCCGAAACAGGACGCCGCAACCGTCGGAGGCACGTACGGCCGCCTCACCGAGCAGATCCTGGAGTACTTCGCGACGACGGGCGGGGCCGGTGTACGGGCCCGCGACGTCGCCGCCGCGCTCGGGCGGGACACCGACTCGGGCAGCATCAACGCGGTCCGCAGCACCCTCGACCGGCTGGTGGGCACCGACCGCCTGCGGCGCGCGGGGCGTGGCCTGTACCGCGCCGCGGGCTGATCCGCCGGGAACAGCACGGACACTCCGCGGTGTTGCAGGCGACGAGGGACCGGCACCGTCGCACGTCCGCCGCGCCCTCTTACCGAAAGACATATGTCCGCAGGAGGACTGTTCCATGACTGACCGGCCGTTGACGCTCATGGCTGTGCACGCCCACCCCGACGACGAGGCGACCAGCACCGGTGGCGTCCTGGCGCGTTACGCGGCGGACGGCGTCCGCACGGTGCTCGTGACCTGTACCGACGGCGCGTGCGGGGACGGGCCGGGAGGGGTGAAGCCGGGCGATCCCGGCCACGATCCGGCGGCCGTCGCCGCGATGCGCCGTCAGGAACTCGAGGCGAGCTGTGAGGTCCTCAAGATCAGCGATCTGGAGATGCTCGACTACGGCGACTCCGGGATGATGGGCTGGCCGAGCAACGACGCCCCGGGCGCCTTCTGGCAGACCCCCGTCGACGAGGCCGCCGCCCGGCTCGCGGAGCTCATGCTCCACTACCGCCCCGACGTCGTCGTCACCTACGACGAGAACGGTTTCTACGGCCACCCCGACCACATTCAGGCCAACCGCATCACGATGGCCGCGCTGAAGCTGACCGGCCTGGCCCCGAAGGTGTACTGGACGACGATGCCCCGCTCGGGCATGCAGCGGTTCGGCGAGATCATGCGTGAGTTCGGCGAGGACATGCCGGAGCCGGACCCCGCCGAGGCCGAGGCGCTGGCGGAGATCGGCCTGCCCGACGACGAGATCTCCACCTGGGTGGACACCACCGCGTTCAGCGGGCAGAAGTTCGACTCCCTGGCCGCGCACGCCAGCCAGGGCGAGAACATCTTCTTCCTCAAGATGGGCAAGGAGCGGTTCGGCGAGCTGATGGGCCTGGAGACGTTCGTACGGGTCCAGGACACCACCGGCGCGCCCCTGCCGGAGAACGACCTCTTCGCCGGTCTGCGCTGACCGGCCGGGTCCGCGGCCGCACCTGACCGGCGCGGTCGTCGTCAGTCGTGCGACGACCGCTCGGCCAGCAGCCGGTGCAACTCCCTGACCCACGGCGCAAGTTCGGCGACCGGGCCCTCGACGGTCACGTGCGGCGCGATCTCCTGGACCGGCAGGGCTCGCACCGGCGCCTGCGGGCGTCCCCACTCGGCGAGCCACTGGCTCAGCTGGGCCGAGGAGGCGACGTACACGATGCGGCCGAGCCCGACCCAGGCGTGGGCCGCCGCGCACATCGGGCAGTGCTCGCCGGAGGTGTAGACGGTGGCCGCGCGCCGCTCCTCCTCGGAGAGGTGCTCGGCCGCCCACCTGGCCAGTGCGAACTCGGGGTGGCGGGTGGCGTCGCCGGCCGCGATCCGGTTGCGGTCCTCGGCGCGGACCGTGCCCGAGCCGTCCACGAGTACGGAGCCGAACGGCTCGTCCCCGTCGTCAAGGGCCTCGGCGGCCAGTTCCACGCAGCGGCGCAGGTGCACCAACTCGCTCTCGTCCATCGAAGTCCCTTCCGATCACGGTCACTCATCACCGACGTGGGCCGGGTCGATGATCGCACGCCGCGCGCCGGTGACAACGGCTCGACCCGGACGTGTGCCGGTCACACCTTGTCGCCTACTCTCGTGCTACGAAGACCTCATGTGATGGCATGTGACCGCATGTTCGTCCACTCAAGGGAGGCGATGGTGCTCGGACGCGGCACACGTCTGTTCGCGATCGCCATGGCCGCCTTCTGCATCGTGCTCATCGGCCCCAGCGCGCCGAGCGGCGCGCTGATCGCCAAGCCGCTGCCCGCCGATGCCGCCAAGGACATCGTGCCGAACCGGGTCCTGACGTGGAACATCTGCAACCCGTGCGGGAGCGGGCAGAACATGGGCCGGGCCGCGGAGATCGCCACGTATGCGCCGCAGGTGTTCGGGTTGCAGGAGGCGTGTGTCCGTGACGTCGAGAAGATCCGGGACTACCTGGAAGTCTTCTACGGCCTCGTCTACGACGTCGAGTACGGGTCGGTGCTGCGCAACTGGAACCGCTGCGGCGGTCTGCCGTGGCAAGGCGGAGCGTACGGTCAGGCCATCCTCTCCGCGGCGCCGATGACCGACCACGTGAACGTGGAGTACCCCGACGGCGGCTCCGAGGACCGTGGGTACATGGCCGTCACGACCAAGGTGGGCGGCCGCTCCGTCCGCGTCTTCAACACCCACTTCGCCGAGCGGCAGCAACCGGAGATCAGGGCGGACCAGGCCCGCGTGCTCGCCGCCGAGGTCGCCCGCCACGACCACACGATCGTCCTCGGCGACTTCAACGCCGTACCGGACGCGTCCGAACTCCGCCCGATGTGGAGACTGGCCGAGGACGCCGACCCGGCGTGCCGCCCCTTTCCCGACGGCGGCGCCTGCGAGCCGACCACCGACTGGCAGAGCAAGTTCGACTACATCTTCCTCCGCGGAATCGCCCCCCTCACCCACCAGGTCCGCCCGAGCCCGTACTCGGACCACCATCCCCTGCACGCGGAGATCGATCCCGCGTGGTGACCTGAGCGAGACGGACACCGCCTTCCCGCGCCATCGGTGAACACCGCCCACCTGCGCAATCGGTAAGTACCGCCCACCTGCCCCGCCCCTGACTCCGGCTTGCTACGCTTCGGCTGCCTTCCGTGGGGGAAGCCGGTGCGAGTCCGGCGCTGTCCCGCAACGGTGTGCGTGGCCTGTTACGTATGAGTACTGGCCCGCGAGTCCGATCACTCACGGCAGGTGTGCGACCCGTCGACCGCTCGCCGTGGACTGCGAGCAGGGACCGCCGTAGCCCTTCCGGGTTGCAGGTGCCCTGCGTTGCAGCCGTGGCGCCCACCCGGAGGATGTGCGCCCGCTTTGCTCCGCACCGCCGCTGCCCCAGCCCCCGCGGGTGTCTCACGCGCGCGCCGGCGACACCTGCCCACCGTCCCCCTGGTCATCGGGCTCGCGCTCGTACTGGTGGTCTCGCTGGCGTGCGGGGTCGCGCTCGGGGCCACGGGGACGGGTTGGCGGGAGGTGGCGCGGCTCATGTGGGCCGGGCTCAGCGGCGGGAGCCTCACCAGCGCGGACGCGGGGGCCTACACCATCGTGTGGGAGATCCGTTTCCCGCGCGTCGTCCTCGCGGCCGTCGTCGGCGCGGGCCTCGCCGCGGTCGGCGTCGCGGTCCAGGCGCTGGTGCGCAACGCCCTGGCCGACCCCTTCGTGCTCGGCATCTCCTCCGGCGCCGCCGTCGGCGCCAACGCGGTCATCCTGTTCGGCGCGCTCGCCGGGCTCGGCGTCTGGGCGCTCTCCTTCTCCGCCTTCCTCTCCGCGCTCGCCGCGACCCTCATCGTCTACGCGGTGGCCCGCTCGCCTCTCGGACTCAGCCCGCTGCGCCTCGTCCTGACCGGCACGGCCCTCGCCTACGGGTTCCAGGCCGTCACGACCGTCATGGTGTTCGGCGCCGAACGGGGCGAGGCGGCGCGCGCGGCCATGATGTGGCTGCTCGGCAGCCTCGGCGGGGCCACCTGGCCGAAGGTGCCGCTGGTCGCCGCGACCGTGGTGGCGGGCTGGCTGTGGCTCAGGGTGCGGGCGGGCTCGCTCGACGCCCTCGCGATGGGCGACGAGACGTCCGCGGCGCTCGGCGTGCCGCCCGACCGCCTCCGGCGCGAACTGTTCGTCGTGACGGCGGCGGTGACGGGCACGGTCGTCGCCGTGAGCGGAGCGATCGGCTTCGTCGGCCTGATGGTGCCGCACCTCGTGCGCATGCTCGTCGGCGCCTCGCACACCCGCGTCCTCGCCGTCGCGCCGCTCGCCGGGGCCGTGTTGCTGGTGTGGGCCGACGTGTTGTCACGCGTGTTGCTCGCCCCGACCGAACTGCCCGTGGGCGTGGTGACGGCCGCGCTCGGTGTGCCCGCGTTCCTGCTGCTGATGCGGCGCGGCGGCCACGCGCTCGCCGGGCGCTGACACATCCCAGGTTTGCTGAGCGACCCCGAGGAGGAAGACACGTGCGGCTCGACGTAGAAGAACTGTCGGTCGAGGTGGCGGGCGTACGGCTCGTCGACGAGGTGACCCTCGACGTCCCCGCCGGCACCTTCGTGGGGCTCGTCGGCCCCAACGGCAGCGGGAAGTCGACCCTGTTGCGGTGCGTCTACCGGGCGCGACGCCCCGACGCCGGGCTCGTCAGGGTCGACAGCGTGGACGTGCACCGCATGACTCCACGGGCCGCGGCACGGCTGCTCGCCGCGCTCCCGCAGGAGTCGGCCGCGGACTTCGACTTCACCGTCACCGAGGTCGTCGCGATGGGCCGCCTCCCGCACCGCGACCGCACCGCCGCCCGCGACCGGGAGCTCTGCGCGCACGCCCTGGAACAGGCCGGGGTGGCACACCTCGCGACACGTGGCTTCCTGTCGCTCTCCGGCGGCGAGAAACAGCGTGTGCTCATCGCCCGCGCGCTCACCCAGGAGCCGCGCGTCCTCGTCCTGGACGAGCCCACCAACCACCTCGACATCGCCCACCAGCTCGACGTGTTGCGCCGGGTCCGGGTCAGCGGTCCGACCGTGCTCGCGGCCCTGCACGACCTCAACCTCGCCGCCGCCCACTGCGACCTGCTGCACGTGCTGCACGGCGGCCGGATCGTCGCCTCCGGCCCGCCGGACGAGGTCCTCTCCCCCGCGCTGCTCGCCGACGTCTTCGGCGTACGGGCGCACCGGGTGCGCCACCCGGAGACCGGCGCCACCCAGTTCCTGTTCGACCAGCTCCAGCTGGTCCGTGAACCCTTCGCCCCCTGACTCCCTGACCCCCTCGCCCTCTGGAAGGCCCCCGTGCGCAAGCTCGTGTCCACCGCCTCGCTCGGCCTCGCCGCCGCCCTCACCCTGACCGCCTGCGGAGCCGACATCGCCTCCGACTCCGAGAACACCGCCTCGCAGGCGGTGACCGTCACCAACTGCGGGAGGAAGGTCACGTACGACAAGCGCCCCGAGCGGGTGGTGACCAACGACGTCGGCATCACCGAGCTGATGTTCGCGCTCGGCCTGGAGGACCGCATGGCCGGATACGTCATGCCCGCCGACAAGGGCGACACCGACGACCTCCCGTACAAGGCCGCGTACGACAAGGTGAAGTGGCTCGGCAAGGACCGCGTCACCAAGGAGATCGCCCTCGACGCACGCGCCGACCTGGTCTTCGCGGGCTGGAACTACGGGTTCAACGAGAACACACTGACACCCGACGAGCTGCACAAGGCAGGTGTGGACACGTATCTGCTCACCGAGTCCTGCCGCAACGCCGTCACCGGCACCTCGCGGGGCATCATGCCGCCGCTCGACGCGCTCTACACGGACCTCGACAATCTCGGCCGTATCTTCGGCGTCGAGGAGCGCGCCCGGAAACTGGTCGCGCAGTACAAGGCGCGGGTCGCCGCCGTGCGGGCGAAGTCCCCCAAGGGCGCGGACGACACGGCCAAGCCCTCGGTCTTCCTCTATGACAGTGGCCAGGACCAGCCGTTCACCTCGGGCCGCTACGCCGCGCCGGAGCAGATCATCAGCGAGGCAGGCGGCGTCAACCTGCTGCACGACCTCGAGGACTCGTGGACGACGGTCGGCTGGGAGACCGTCGTGAAGCGGAACCCCGACGTCATCCTCATCAACGACTACGGCTCGACGAGCGCCGCGCAGAAGAAGGAGTTCCTGCTCTCGTACCCGCCGCTGCGGAACGTCTCCGCGATCAAGAACCGGCGGATCCACACCCTGGACTACGCCGACCTCGTCGAGAGCCCGCGCAACCCCTCGGCCATCGAACGGCTCAACACCTACCTGCGCCAGGACAGCGACCGTTCCTGACCCGGCCCCGAGCCGCCGCCGGACACCGGTGGAATCGCCGATGCCGGTGCGCCACAACCCCCTCGACACTGCGGTCGCAGCCCTTTGGGGACCCGTATTCACGGAGGCACCTCGTGCGCACATTCGCCCGGTCGTCCCGGCGGTCCGTCACCGCAACCGCGTTGGGGGCGCTGCTCTGCGGCGCCCTCCTCACCACCCCCTCGACCGCTTCCGCCGCGGTCGCGGGCCCGGCCGTCACACTGCCGCCCGAGGGCAGCCACGGCTTCCCGTTCCTCGCCGCCGCGGAGGACCTCGGCTCGTTCGGCTACACCGAGCGGGAGTACTTCCTCTCCGGCACGGCCACCTCGTACGCCAAGTCCGGCCTGTGGGGTTCGGACGGCCGGTGGAAGGTCCGCGCGTCCGGCACCGCCGACTACAAGAGCCGCCTCCTGGTGCGCCGCCCCGCCGACCCGGCGAAGTTCAACGGCACGGTGGTCGTGGAATGGCTCAACGTCAGCGGCCAGCTCGACCTCTCCCCCGACTACTGGTTCCAGCGCGAGGAGCTGCTGCGCCAGGGCTACGCCTGGGTCGGCGTCTCGGCGCAGGCCGTCGGCGTCAACGGCGGCCTCGGCCAGATCAAGGGCCTCAAGGGCTGGGACCCGGCCCGCTACGGCAGCCTCGTCCACCCCGGCGACGCCTTCGCCTACGACATCTTCTCCCAGGCCGGGCAGGCGCTGCGGTCCCCCGACGGCCCGGACCCGCTCGGCGGCCTCCCGGTCAGGACGCTCCTCGCCGACGGCGAATCCCAGTCGGCGGGCTTCATGACGACGTACGTCAACGCCGTACATCCGGTGGCCGGGGTCTACGACGGCTTCATGGTGCACAGCAACAGCGCGATCGCCTCCCCGATCAGCGGTGTGCTCGCCGACACCCTCCTGATGCCGAACCCGTCGCGGATCAGGACCGATCTGTCCGAGCCGACGTTCGTCGTACTCACCGAGACCGACGTGCCCGGCGCCGCGGCCGCCCGGCAGCCCGACACCGACAGCGTCGTGCACTGGGAGCTGGCCGGCACCGCGCACGGCGACCAGTGGGCCTACGACGTCGGCAACGCGACCGTGCGGAAGTCGGCGGGTGAGGCGGCGCCGTCGCCCGACTGCGCCGCCGGTTCGGCCCCGTTCAACGACGGGCCCGGCCACTGGTCGATGAACGCGGCCCTGCGCCATCTGGCCGGCTGGGCGCGCGGCGGCCCGCGACCGCCGAGCGGCCAGTACCTGGGCACCGTCCTGCGTGACCCGGCGACCGGCCTGGCCACCGGCGGTGTCCGGCTCCCGGACGTCACCGTGCCGACCCGGACGCTCACCGGTTCCCGCGACACCACGGACAGCGGCGTCTTCTGCGGCTTGTACGGCGCCCGCGACCCCTGGAACGGCGACGCCGACGCCTGGGACACGCACGACGAGGGCGACCCGTCCGACCCGCGCTTCCCGGCCACCTCCGAGCCCGTGCTCAGCCGCCTCTACCCGACGCACGCCGGCTACGTGGCCAAGGTCCGCGCGGCAGCTCAGGCGTCCGTCGACGCCGGGTATCTGCTGCCCGAGGACGCGGCGGCGATCGTCACCGCCGCACAGAACTCGGACATCGGCGGCTGACCCGTACACCCGCGCCCACGGCTATCCCCACCTCTGACGGTCCGTCCGCCCGCACCGGGCGGGCCGCAGTCCGTCGGTGCCGTCCTCGACGCAGGCTCCCGTCGCCGTACTGGCCAGGCCGACCGACTCGTCGGGCCATGCCCTGACCGACCACGTTCCGGACGGGGTGGTGGCGCAGCCGCCGACGCGCAGCGCGCTCGCCCCGCTGTTCAGGCAGGACCCGGTGGCGTGGTTGCGGACCTGGAAGGCGCCGTGGGGCAGGGCGCGGACCGTCCACCTCTGGTAGCTCAGCCCGTTGCACGGGTAGGTGCGCAGTCCGTGGTCGAGGCTGTGGTCCAGGCAGTGCCCGGTGGCCCGGTTGATGAAGGGCCGCACCGCCTCTGACCGGCCGGGCCGGTCCGCGGGCCCGACGGCCGCCGCGGGCCCGGCGGAGTGCTGCGCCGGGCCCCGGTCGGGCATGGCGAGGAACAGGGTGAGGAGCGCGCCGAGCAGCCCGCCCGCCAGCACGCCGGCGACGGTGACCGTCCAGCGTTCGCGCAACCGCGCCCAGCGGGCGGCACGTACGGGCGTCGGCGTCGGCTCGGGCTTCGGCTCCTGCTCGCCCGGTGCCCGCACCCGTACCGGCACGACGGCGGTGATCTGCGGCGCTTCCGGTCCTGCCGCGCTCTGACTCCGGTCGGCGGCCTCCCACAGCGTCCGGTAGGCGACCGGGTCGGCGCCCAGCGCCCGGCACAGGTCCCTGACGGTGGACCACGGCGGGACCGTGCTGCCGCGCAGATAGCGCGAGAGCGACGAGTCACTGATCAGCACCTCGGCCTCCAGGGACCGCAAGGTCCGCCCGGAGCGCTGCTGCAGGGCCCGCAGCGCCGCGCCCAACCGCTGCGCCGGAGCGACCGTCCCCTCACCCTGTCCGTCGGCCATCGGTGTGGACCTCTCCGTGTCCGTGACGGTGCTTCAGCGGGCCGTCCCCCGTCCCGGGATCGCGGTGTCCCAGCAGGTCGGAACGATAGGGATCCCGACATCCGGGAAGCAACCGGGACGACCTTGCACAGCGGTTCCGGACCACCACAAACTGCGATCACCCCGCCACGGCAGCCCTCCTCGTGAGGCACCGGACGGCCGGACGAAACCCACCCGAGAACGACCAGGCACGACCAAGGAGCACTCATGCGCAAGCCACTCAGGAACGCAGCCACCGCCCTCACCGCGACCGTGGGGGCCCTCCTCATGGCGGTGACCCCCGCCCACGCCGACCCGGACTGGCCCTTCCCCAACGACTGCCAGCGCCACAACTACAAGGCGTACGTGACCTGGGACGGCGAGGGCGGCATGGCCCGCTTCACCTACGACCACACCGACGGTGGGACGAAGAACTTCTACCGCAGCACCTGGGAGAACAGCAGCCTCGCGATCGGCAACGGCTGGGCCAGCTGCATCAACACCGAACAGAGGTAACCACTGGACCGCCGCGGCCCGCCCCGGGGGAATTCGGGCGGGCCGCGGCCTCAGTCGCGTACGGCTTCCGACGCGTACGCGTACGGTCTCAGCGGCGTACGTTCTCAGCCCCGTACGTTCTCAGCCCCGTACGTTCTCACCCGAACGAATGAAGGGCGAAGGGCCGGCCTGGTACCGCACCGTCAGCCGGTCCAGACCGCGGGCGCGGAGCGAGCGCCGCCAGGGGGCGGCGTCCTCGGTGTCCGCGTCGAGTTCGAGGCGCGGGAAACGGTCGAGCAGGGCGCGGAGCGCGATCTCCGTCTCGGCGCGGGCCAGCGGCGCGCCGAGGCAGTAGTGGATGCCGTGCCCGAGGGCGAGGTGCCCGGCCGTGTCGCGTCCGACGTCCAGGCGGTCGGGGTCGGGGAACCGGTCCGGGTCGCGGTTGGCGGCCGACAGCGACAGCAGCACGGTCTCGCCCGCCTTCACCATCACGTCCCCGATCACCATGTCCTGCGTGGGGAAGCGGCGAAGCGCGAGGAGGGCGGGCCCTTCGTAGCGGGCCGCCTCTTCCACGGCCGCCGGGATTCTCGTCGGGTCCTTGCGCAGCGCGGCCAGCTGTTCGGGGTGTCGGAGAAGCGCCCCGACCGCGTTGCCGATGAGCTGCACCGTGTTCTCGAACCCCGCGACCAGGACGAGGAAGGCCAGGCTCAGCAGCTCGTCCTCGGACAGCCGGCCGTCCTCCGCGTCGTGGGCCGCGATCAGACCGGACAGCAGGTCGTCCTGCGGGCTGTGCCGTTTGTGCTCGATGAGCTCCACGAAGAACGCCAGCATGGCGCCGATCGCCTGCCTGCCGGCCTCCGGCCGGTCCGGGTCCGGGGCGAGCAGCACCTGCGCCCACCCGCGGAAATCACCCCGCCTGTCCTGCGGAACGCCGAGCAGCTCGCAGATCACGGAGACCGGCAGCGGTGCCGCGTAGGCGGCCATCAGGTCGGCGCTGCCTTGCTGCCCGAGAGTGTCGAGGAGCCCGTCCGCCATCGCGCGGACGGGCGCGCGCAGCCGCTGGACCCGGCCCGGGGTGAACGCCTTGCCGACCAGCCGCCGGATACGTGTGTGGTCGGGCGGGTCCATGTTCAGCAGGTTCGCGTCGAGGGCGGGCGGCAGGCGCAGGCCGTGGTAGTTGCCCGGGAGCGCGTTCTTCTTGTCCAGTGACAGCCTCGGGTCCGCGAGGCCGGCCCGCACGTCCTCGTAGCGGGTGACGATCCAGGCCGGCTGCCCGTCGGTGCCCTTGATCCGGTGCACCGGCGACGAGGTCCGCAACGTCGCGTAGGCGCCGTACGGGTCGGTGATCAGGTCGTCAGCGAGGTCCATGCCGTCACCCTAGGTGTTGTGCCGCCGCGCGCGTCCGTCCTCCCCGGACGCGCTCGGCGGCACGACCGGCCGCCGCGCTTCTCGTTCAGGCCGAGGCCCCGCTGTCGACGACCAGATCCGTGCCGACCACCGCGCCGGCCGCGGGCGAGGCGAGGTAGAGCACCGCGGCCGCCACTTCCTCGGCCTCCGCGACGCGGCCGAGCGGAGTCTCGGTCTTCATCCGCTCCGCGCGGTCGGCCTCGCTCTCGCCGGGCCGCAGCGACATGGGCGCGGCGGAGGCCCCCGGGCTGACCGCGTTGATCCGGATGCCCTGGTGGATGTGGTCGAGCGCGGCGGCCCGGGTCAGCGCGGAGACCGCAGCCTTCGAGGTGATGTACGCGGCGGCGTTCGGGATGCGCCGGTGTGCGCCCAGGTTGGAGGCGATGTTGACGACGACGCCACCGCCGTTGTCCTTCATGTGCGCGATCTCGTGCTTCATGGCCAGCCACACGCCGGTGACGTTGGTCCGCAGCACCGCCTCCCAGTCCTCCTCGCTCACGTCGCCGACGAGCCCCGAGCCGCGCAGGATGCCCGCGTTGTTCACCGCGATGTCGAGACCGCCGAAGCGCTCGACGCTCCGGCCGACAAGGTGACGCAGCCGACCGGAGTCGGTGACATCGGCGGTGACGGCGACGGCAGTACCGCCGTCCGCCTCGATGAGTCCGACCGTCTCGTCGAGGGAGGACGCGGTGCGTCCCGCGGCGACCACGTTCGCGCCCTCGGCGGCGAAGGCGAGCGCGATCGCCCGGCCGAGTCCGGACCCGGCACCGGTGACGAGGACGCTCTTGCCGACAAAGCGATTCATGACCATGACTCCTGTACGTAAGTTGTGCCTACTTGAAAAGGTGACTTGTTCGTTGTTCGCGTGCGCATATGAGGGTCGAGGGCTTACCGGCCGGCACGGTGGATCACGACGGCCGCGGCGGCGAGGGCCGCTCCCGTCGCGGCGAGGGACGACGCGTCGCCGCCGAGCGAGAGCAGTACGGCGAAGAGGACGGTCGGCCCGCATTCCATCGCCGTGTTCAGCACACCGCCCGCGAGCCCCGACTCCCGCCGCGGCACACCCTCGCTCGCCAGCACCGCGGCCCCCGCGAAGGAGGCGGCGGCCCCGGCCGGCAGCAGCACCAGGCCGGGCAGCAGCGCGTACGCGTACGGCGCCTGCGCGTCGAGCCCGGTGCACGCGAGGAGGACGAGCCCCGCCGCGCCCGCGCCCAGCCCGGCGGCCGTGACGGCTGTCGCCCCGTACCGGCCGATGAGCGGCGCTGCCGCCCGGCCTGAGGCGAGCAGCGCGACGGCGAAGGGGACGAAGGCGGCGGAGACGCGCAACTCCGACCAGTTGCGCGCCTCTTGCAGGTGCAGGGAGAGCACCACGAAGGTGAGCGCGGTCGCGCAGGCGCTGAGCGCGATGGCCGCGAGCGCGAGGACCCGCCGCCGTACGAGCAGGAAGCGGGGCGGAAGGAGCGGGTCGCGGGCGCGTTGCTCGACCGACCAGAACGCGACGAGCAGCGCGGCCCCGCCGAGCAGCGGCGCGAGCACATTCGCCGACGTCCACGGCCGGTCGTCGGTGACGACGAGCCCGTAGCTGGCGAGGGTGATGCCGGCGGTGGCGAGCAGCGCGCCCGGCAGGTCGAGCGTCCGGCCGCGGTCCGGCGCGGTGTCCGGCAACAGCCGGGGTGCGAGCGCGAGGGCCGCGAGCGCCACCACGAGCGGTACGGCGAAGGTCCAGCGCCAGGACAGCGCGGCCGTGATCACCCCGGACAGCAGGTTGCCCGCGGTCGCCCCGAGCACCGAGAGCCCGCCCCACGTGGCCATCGCCCTGCCGTACGCGGCGGGAGAAACGTGGACGGCGCGCAGTACGGCCATGGCGGCCGGGGCGACCAGGGCGGCGCCCGCGCCCTGTGCGAAGCGTGCGGTGAGCAGGGCGCCGAGGCCGGAGGCGAGCGGGGCGGCGGCCGAGGCGGCGGCGAAGAGGGCGAGTCCGGCGGTGAGGGTGCGCCGCCCGCCGTACCGGTCGGCGAGGCGGCCGCCGAGGAGCAGCAGTCCCGCGAAGGGCAGCCCGTAGGCGGCGCTGAGGAGCAGCAAGTCCCCTCGCTGCGCGCCGAGTTCGCGTCCGATGTGCGGGAGGGGTACGACGATCGCGGCGAGCGTGAAGATGAGTGTGGCCTGGACGCTGCCGAGGAGAACGAAGGCGGATCGCCGATGCGCGGCGGTGGCCTCCGTGTTCTCGGCACCGGTCACGTCTCCGGTGGTCATGTCTCCCCCTGCTTTTTTGACCGTTCGATCCATTATTCGGGCACGCGAAAAGGGGCCGGGCGGCTCGTTCCACACGGGTGCCTCAGTCGAGGAGCGACAGCGCCTGCTCGGCCGCGTCCCGCACCCGGGCGGGGTCGTCGGACGCCTTGCCGACGACGCGTACGCCCTGCAACAGGACGAGCAGCATGCGCGCCAGCGCACGCGGATCGCGCTTCTCCGCCAACTCCCCTTGCGCCTGCGCCCGTACGAGTGCGGAGTGCAGCGGCGTCTCGATGTGCTCCCAGCTGAGCTCGACCTTGCGCGCGGCCGCGGGGTCGTGCGGGGCGAGTTCGGCCGCGGTGTTGGTGATGAAGCAGCCGTTCAGCCGCTTGTCAGGGGAGGCCGCCTCCGCCGCGAAACGCCGCACCACCGCTCGCACCGCGGGCAGCGCCGGGCCCGGCTGGGACAGTTCGGCGAGCAGGAGCGGGTCGCGCGACTCGGCGTACCGGTCCAGCGCCTTCAGGTACAGCTCGCGCTTGGTCCCGAAGGTCGCGTACAGGCTGGCGCGGCCGATACCGAGGTGCTCGACGAGGTCGGCCACCGACGTCGCTTCGTAGCCGCGGCGCCAGAACAGCTCGAGGGCCGACTGCAGCGCGGCGTCCGGATCGAATTCCTTGGTCCTGGCCATGACGAGGACCCTAGAGCTATCGAGAACGATCGGTCAAGTACCTGCGGGTGCACGTTACTTGAGGACGCACACGTGCCCGCACTCTCACCTGTGCCCTATCCGTTTCCGTGGACTATGTTGTGCGGCATGAAAACCGGGACGGCCTCGCGCCACTCACGGATCGGCGACCCGGTGCTCCGCTGAGCGCCGCCGCACGGGATCCGCCTCCGCGTCGATGACACGTATGACTCGTACAGGCCGTACGACACGTATGCACACATCGACCGCAACAGGAGAACCGATGCCCTTCAAGACGCTGCACATCCCCACCGCCGACGGCCGGGCCCACGCGTTCGCCGCGTTCCCCGACGGGGGCGGGCGCCACCCCGGCGTGCTGATGTACCCGGACGGCTTCGGCATCCGGCCCGTCCTGCGCGACATGGCCGGTGAACTGGCCGGACACGGGTACTACGTACTCGTGCCCAACGTCTTCCACCGGCACGGTCCGGCCCCGGTCGCCGAACTCCCCGCGTACATCGGGGAGGACGCCCGCCCGCACGTCATGGCCCGGCTGATGCCCTTGATCGAGGCACACACCCGCGAACGCACCCTGAGCGACGCCGGCGCCTACCTCGACTTCCTGACCGCCCAGCCGGAGGTGGGCGCGGGCCCGGTCGCGGTGACCGGTTACTGCTTCGGCGGACTCCTGGCGGTGCGGACCGCCGCGGCCCATGCCGACCGGGTGGCCGCCGTCGCCGCGTTCCACGCGCCCGTGGCCGCCGACGGGCCCGGGCTTCTCTCCCTGCTCACGGCCCGGGTCCACTTCGGTCACGCCGAGAGCGACCTGACACCTGAGGCGCTCACCGAGCTCGACCGGGCGTTGGACGCGGCAGGTGTGGAGCACACCTCCGAGATCTACCCCGGCACCGTCCATGGCTTCACGATGTCCGACACGGACGCGTTCAGCGCCTCCGGGCTGCAACGGCACTGGGAACGCCTGCTGCCCTTGCTGGACCGGAGCCTTACAGCGAGCCGAGCCAGTCGGTGAGCAGCCGGTTGACCTCGTCGGGGCGTTCCTGCTGGATCCAGTGGCCGCACCCGTCCAGGATGCGGGAGGAGACGAGGCCGGGGAGGGTGGCGGGGTAGGCGTCGATCGCGTCGGCCATCCAGGTCGTGGAGGCGTCGAGGGCGCCGCCGACGAAGAGGGACGGCTGCTCGACCGGGGCGCCGGCGTACTGGGCGAGGTCCTCCCAGTCGCGGTCCATGGCGCGGTAGCGGTTGAGCGCCCCGGTCATGCCGGTGCGCTCGAACTCCCCCGCGTAGGTGTCGAGATCCTCCTCGCTCAGCCACGCGGGCAGCCGACCGCTCGGGAAGCGGTCGCGCAGCCGCCCGCCGTCGCGGTCCACGAAGTGCGGATCGGGCTCGCCCGGGCCCGGCATGGTGTCGGCCGACAGCGCCGCGTAGAAACCGGCGAGCCAGCCCCGCACGTCGGGCTCCATCTCCGCCTCCGCCCGGCCCGGCTCCTGGAAGTACGAGACGTAGAACTCCTGGCCCCCTCCCATCTGCGCGAAGACCTCCGTGGGACGCGGGCCGCCGGGAGGCGCGTAGGGGACGCTCAGCAGGCCCACGGCGCTGAAGACCTCGGGATGGAGCAGCGCGGAGGTCGCCGCGATGTTCGCTCCCCAGTCGTGCCCGACGATCACCGCGGACTCCGCACCGAGTGCGCGCACCACGGCGACGTTGTCCTGCGCCAGGTCGAGCATGCGGTACGCGTGCGTCGCCTCCGGCCTGGAGGAACGGCCGTAACCCCGCACGTCGATCGCCACGGCCCGGTACCCCGCCGCGGCGAGGGCCGGGAGCTGGTGACGCCAGGAGTACCAGGACTCGGGGAATCCGTGCACGAGCAGGACCAGCGGTCCGCTGCCCTGCTCCACCAGGTGCAGACGCCCTGCGGGGCCCTCGACGGTGCGGTGGTGGAGATCGGCGGACGGCATGCGCGGCGACATGGTCACTCCTCGGCTCACGTGGGGGCGGGGCCCGGCTGTGTGCCGATCATGGGGTGACGACGGCGGATTTCAGGAGCGACGTTGCCGGTTCGGCAAACGTGTCGGGCTCATGACCCCGTTCGGACCGGCTGCCGGACGAGGGCCAGCGCCGTGTCCGTGAGGACGTCCTCGGGGCGGCCCGCGCCCGCGAGGTGGCCGTCGTGGAGGAGGAGACAGGTGTCCGCGAGGCGGGCGGCTGTCAGGTCGTGGGTGGCTTGGACGATGGTCACGCCGTCGGTCACGAGATGCGCGAGGAGTGTCCCGATCAGCTCTCTGGCCTGAGGGTCCAGGCCCGTCGTCGGTTCGTCCAGGAGCAGCAGGTCCGATTCCTGTGCCAAGCCCTGGGCGATGAGGGCGCGTTGGCGCTGGCCGCCGGAGACTTCGCCCAGCTGGCGTGCGGCCAGGTCGCCGATGCCCAGTCGGTCGAGGGCGGCGTCCACCATGGCGCGGTCCCGACGGGTCAGCCGGCGCCAGGGGCCGCGCTCGGCCCAGCGCCCCATCTCGACCGTCTGCCGCACGGTCAGGGGCAAGGCGTCGGCGACGGCCGCGCGTTGCGGTACGAAGCCGGGCGGCCGTCCGCCTTCGTGGCGGACCGTTCCGGATGTCGGACGGATCACACCGGCCAGAACTCCGAGCAGCGTCGATTTGCCGCTGCCGTTCGGGCCGACGAGAGCGGTCATCGCGAACTTCGGTATGTCCGCGCTGAGTTGCTGGAGCACCGGACGGCCCGGGTAGCCCGTACACAGGCCGGTCACGTGGACACGGAGGGCGGGGTCCGGGCGGGAGGAGGGTGGCGCGGGCGGGGCAGTGGGTTTTTTGAACATGATTTTCATTGTAGTGTCCTCGCCGTGGACTGGTTGACGACCCCATTCGAAGTGACATTTGTGCAGCGCGCCCTGTGGGGCGGGATCCTCGTGTCCGCGATCTGCGCACTGGCCGGCACCTGGGTGGTGCTCAGAGGCATGGCCTTCCTCGGGGACGCCATGTCCCACGGGCTGCTGCCAGGTGTGGCGCTGGCCGCGCTGTTCGGCGGGAACCTGCTGATCGGAGCGGTGGCGAGCGCTGCCGTCATGACGGCCGGGGTCTCGGCGCTCGGGCGGGCGCCGAGACTGTCCCAGGACACCGGGATCGGGCTGCTGTTCGTCGGCATGCTCTCGCTCGGCGTGATCATCGTGTCGCGGTCGCAGTCGTTCGCCGTCGACCTGACCGGATTCCTCTTCGGTGACGTGCTCGCCGTCCGCGAGCAGGATCTGTTGCTGCTCGCGGGGGCGCTCCTCGTGGCCCTGGTGGTGTCGGTCCTCGGCCACCGGGCCTTCCTGGCCCTGGCGTTCGACCCGCGCAAGGCCCGCACGCTCGGGCTGCGACCGCGCCTCGCCCACGCCGTGCTGCTCGGTCTGCTGGGCCTGGCGATCGTCGCCTCGTTCCACATCGTCGGAACGCTGCTGGTCCTCGGCCTGCTCATCGCCCCGCCCGCCGCCGCCCTGCCCTGGGCGCGCAGCGTGCAGGGCGTCATGGGGCTCGCGGCGCTGACCGGGGTCGCCGCCACGTTCGGCGGCCTGCTCCTGTCCTGGCACCTGGGCACCGCCGCCGGGGCAACGGTCTCGGCGCTCGCCGTGAGCCTCTTCTTCCTCTCCCACGTCGCATCGGGCCTACGGCACCGCCGTCCACGCCCGACCGCCGACGCCGCCCCGCACCCGACTGTGACCGAACGAAATCCGAGGCGATCTTCTTGACCGTCCGAAGCAAGCACACCGCGCGTACGCGCGCCCTACAGACCTCGACCGCTCTCGCCCTCGCCCTCACCGCTCTGCTCGTCACCGGTTGCGGTACCGGGGACGGCGACGACTCCCGGCCGGCCGCCGGTACCGCGACACCCCGCCCGCACGGATACGTGGAAGGCGCGAAGGAAGCCGCTGAGCAGCAAGCCCGACTCGTACTGAACGAACCCGGCAGCGGCGAGACCCGGGTCCTCGATCTCATCACCGGCAAGGTGACCCGTACCGGGCGGACCGAAGGGGCGCTGCGGCTCGGCACGGACGGACGCTTCGGCTACCTGTACACGTCCCGGACGACACACGTGCTCGACAGCGGCTCCTGGCTGGTCGACCACGGGGACCACGTGCACTACTACCGTGCCGCGATACGTGACATCGGCGAACTCCCCGGCAGGGACGCCGCGGAGGTGCGCAGCGACGCCGCCGTGACGGCGGCCACCGGCAAGGACGGACGCGCCGTTCTCTACGACCGCACCGCGCTGGACCAGGGCTCGATCACCTCCACCCGGACGCTGCCGGGCCGCTATCAGGGCGCCGTCGTGCCGTACTCCGAACACCTCGTCGCCCTCACACGTACCGACGAAGACAAGGACGACGACAAGGACAAAGGCAAGGACAAAGACAAAGACACGGCCGGACTCGTCCTCCTCGACCGCGACGGCGAACGTCTCGCCACACCTGACGGCGCTCATACGTGTTCCCAGCCGCAGGGCGACGCCCTCACCCGGCGCGGGGTCGTGTTCGGCTGCGCGGAAGGAGCCCTGCTCGTCCGGGAGAAGGGCGGGGCCTTCACCGCCGAGATGATCCCGTACCCCGGGAAGGTCCCGGCCGCGGAGCGGGCCACCGCCTTCCGGCACCGTTCCGGCAGCGACACCCTCACGGCGACGGCCGGGCCCCGCGCGGTCTGGGTCCTCGATGTCGGCGAGCGGAGCTGGACCCGGGTGCGGACCGGCACGGTCGTCGCCGCCAACACCGCGGGTGAAGGGGCCCCGTTGCTCGTCCTGGAGGGTGACGGAGCCCTGCACGGCTACGACATCACCACCGGCGAGCGGACCGCCCGCACGAAACAACTGGTCACACCCGGCCGTCAGGCCCGTACCGGCACCGAACGACCGGTGATCGAGGTCGACCGCAGTCGCGCGTACGTCAACGACCCCGACGGGCGGCGCGTGCACGAAGTGGACTACAACGACGCGCTGCGCGTCGCGCGCTCCTTCGACCTGGACATCGATCCGGTCCTCATGGCGGAGACCGGCCGATGAGCCGCGCGGAGGCGAGGAAGCGCGTCCGGGTGGGGGGCGGCACGGCTGCGCGCCCTGGCGCTCGGCCTGCTCACCCTGGCCGTCGTCGCCGTGTCCGCCACGGCGTGCGGCACCGGCGGCGGGCATCACCCGCGGATCGTCGTCACGACCAACATCCTCGGGGACATCACCCGGCGGATAGCCGGGGCCGAGGCCGACGTCACCGTTCTGATGAAACCCAACGCGGACCCGCACTCCTTCGGTCTCTCGGCCGTCCAGGCCGCCGAGTTGGAACACGCCGACCTCGTCGTGCACAACGGGCTCGGCCTGGAGGAGAACGTACAGCGGCACGTGGACACCGCCCGCCAGTCGGGTGTGGCCACCTTGGCGGTGGGCGAGGCGGTCGACCCGCTCATGTTCCGCACGAGCGCGGACGGGGGACCGCAGGACGACGCGGGACAGCCCGACCCGCACTTCTGGACGGACCCCGGCCGCGTACGCGAGGCGACCGCACTGATCGCCGACCGGATCATCGAGCATGTCGACGGCGTCGACCGCGCCGCGATCCGTGCCAACGCCGAGCGCTACGACGACAGCCTCGCGAAGCTCACCGACTGGATGGAGCGTTCCTTCGACGCCGTACCGCAGGAGCACCGCGCCCTGGTCACCAACCACCACGTCTTCGGTTACCTCGCCGACCGCTTCGGCCTCCGCGTGATCGGCGCCGTCGTGCCCAACGGCACCACCCTCGCCTCGCCCAGCTCGTCCGACCTGCTCTCCCTCACCCGGGCGATGGAGAAGGCGGGTGTGCGGACCGTGTTCGCGGACTCCTCCCAGCCCAAACGGCTCGCCGAGGTGCTCCGCGCCGAACTCGGCGGCCGGGTGCGGGTCGTCGAGCTGTACTCCGAATCGCTGACCGCGAAGGGCGAGGGTGCGGACACCTATCTGCGGATGATGCGCGCCAACACCAAGGCGATGACCGACGGCCTCACCTGAACCTGCTCGCCCCCCTTCACACGTGACGTGCCGCGACCACGCGGCCCGGAAAGGAACGAACACACCTATGAACACCTCCATACGCCGACGGAACCGCACCGGCACGGCGGTCACCGCCACGGCGCTCACCCTGGCCGTCGCCACCGCGCTCACCGCTTGCGGAGCGCAGGGCTCCGCCGACTCGCCCGACTCCCCCGGCTCCCCCGGCTCCGCGAAGAGGAGTGCGGGTCGTGCCGCACCCGCGGCCGAGGTGTCGGACCCGGTGGTCGCCACGTTCGACGGCGGCCTGTACATCCTGGACGGCAAGACCCTGAAGCGGACCAGCACGATCGAGCTCGCCGGGTACAACCGCGTCAACCCCGCCGGCGACGCGGACCATGTGATCGTCTCCACCGACAGCGGCTTCCGCGTCCTGGACGCCGCGGGCCAGAAGCTCACGGACATCGAGTACAAGGGCGCCAAGCCCGGCCACGTCGTGCGTCACGCGGGCAAGACGGTGCTCTTCACGGACGGCACCGGCCAGGTGAACGTCTTCGACCCCGCGGATCTCCCTTCGGGCAAGAAGCCCGAAGGGCGTACGTACACCTCCGCCGAGGCGCATCACGGCGTCGCCATCGAGCTGAAGAACGGCGAACTCCTCACCACCCTCGGTACGGAGGAGAAGCGCACCGGCGCCCTCGTCCTGGACAAGAACGACAAGGAGATCGCCCGAAACGAGACGTGCCCCGGCGTCCACGGCGAGGCCGCGGCCGAGGGCGAGGCCGTCGCCGTCGGCTGCGAGGACGGCGTCCTCGTCTACAAGGACGGCGAGTTCACCAAGGTCGACGCCCCCGACGCTTACGGCCGCATAGGCAACCAGGCCGGCAGCGACATCTCCCCCGTCCTGCTCGGCGACTACAAGACCGACCCGGATGCGGAGCTGGAACGGCCGACCCGGGTCTCCCTGATCGACACCGAGAAGGGCACGCTGCGCCTTGTCGATCTGGGCGCCAGCTACTCGTTCCGGTCACTGGCGCGCGGCCCGCAGGGCGAGGCGCTCGTCCTCGGCACGGACGGCGCCATCCACGTCATCGACCCGGCGAGCGGCAAGAAGGTGAAGAAGATCCCGGCGGTGGGTGCCTGGCAGGAGCCGCTGGACTGGCAGCAGACCCGGCCCAACCTCTTCGTCCGCGACCACACCGCGTACGTCTCGGAGCCGAGCACGAAGAAGGTGCACGCGATCGACCTGGACTCCGGCGAGAAGCTCGCGTCGGTCACCCTGCCGAAGAGCAGCAACGAGCTGTCGGGCGTCGCACCTCACTGATCCACGCCTCACTGCTCCGCGACGCCCCCGGCCCAGTACGCGGCCCGCACCTCCCCCTCCGCGAACTCCTGGCGCGGCAGCCGCAGGCCGAGGGCGTCCTCCAGGGCGTGGAAGTACAGCTGGAAGTCGTCGGTGAGTTCGGGGTGGTCCAGCTCGGCGCGGCGCACGGCGCGGTTCAGGAACTCCAGTTCACCGCCGCGTGGGTGGAGCGCGTACCCGCGCTCGTACGGACTCAGCTCGAGCGTCCCCCCGTCACCGTCGCCGACGCGGTGACCGTCCCGTATGTAGTCGAAGGTGTAGATGGCCTTCGCCATGGTGGCGGACAGCCACACCTGTTCCCTGATCCCGAGCGCCGCGTACGCCTCCTGGTCGGCGAAGCCGCCCGGGGGCGTGTCGTGGTGGAGCAGGTAGGTCCATCCGCCCGCCTCGCCGAAGCAGCAGCTCTTCCACTGGCGGTCCCAGTAGGTCCGGCCGTCGTCGGCGGCCTTGAGGTCCCGCAGCCGGGTGCCGCCCGCGACCTGCGCGGGGTCCGCCCCGTACACCAGGGCCAGCTTCTCGGCGTCCACACGCTGTCCGGGCGCCGCGCGGAAGAAGGCGAGGTGCGTGTACGGGTCCTGCTCGCGCCAGGGCGTGGCCGCCCAGGCCAGTCCTTCCAGCGGATCGCGCCCGCACACCCCGGCCGTCCCGGTCTCCTCCGGGCCGCGACCGCGGAACCGTCTGCCCCACGCCGGATCGATCCGGTCCAGCAGGTCCGCCGCTTCCGCGAGGCCGTCCGCACGCTGCCGCATCGCGGCCTCGGCGATCAGGTACACCACCTCGTCGAGGTCGCGGGTGGCGAAACGCTCGTGGTAGGCGCCGAGGCGGCCGTGCACCGTCCCTTCCTCGTCCAGCATCAGGAACAGGCGGTCGTCCCCCGTCTCCTCGGCGCTCTCGGCCCATTCGTCCAGCTCGTCGTCCGACTCCGCCAGGGGCGGCAGCGCGACATCGGTGAGAAGGGCGTGCCGTGCGGTCGTCCGCTGCCAGGCCGCTGCCAGGCTCTGCTCGTCGGTCTCCATGACGTCAATGTAGAAGGCGCCACTGACAACCGGCCGTCCGCGCCTGCCGGTTCGCCGCCCCCGCCCTAATACGCCGCGACGGCCGTCTCCACGAACGAGCGAATGAGGGGGTTGTGGTCGTTCTCGTTCCACGCCGCCACCACCCGGCTCGGCTCCATGTCCACCAGTGGTACGAGGGCGAACTCCGCGGGCAGCTCGTGGCCGAGCGGGGCCAGGCCGATCGTGCCGTTCCAGAGCACCGCCTGGAGGCATTCCTGCACGGCGCGCACGACGGGGCCCTCGCGCGGGCGGCCGGCGTTCCAGTACGACTGCCAGACGGGGTCGGTGTCCTTCGGGAACTGGAACCAGCGGCGTTCGCGCAGTTCGGCCAGGTGCAGTGTGGCGCGGCGGGCCAGTGGGTCGTCGGCGCGCAGGACCACGCCGACAGGGTCGTCCCGCAGGGCCCGTACCGTCAGGGCGGTCTCGTCGAAGGGGGCCCGTGTCAGGGCGACGTCGACCAGGTGGGCGCGCAGTCCGCAGGTCGGGTCCGTCAGTTCGGCGTCGCGGATACGGATGTCGACGCCGGGGTGGATCCGCCGGAAGGCGGCGGCCAGCCTGGCCACCCCCGGGTCCGTGGTGTCGCCGAGGATGCCGACGGTGAGGGTCGAGGCGCCGGCCGCCGCACTCACCCGGGTCCGGACGCGTTCGGCGTGGTCGAGCAAAGCCCGCGCCTCGTGCAGGAGGACGGTGCCCACCGAGGTGAGCGTGGCGCCCGTAGGGGAACGGACGAAGAGCGGGGCCCCGACCTCCGCCTCCAGCTGTTTGATCGCCCGGCTCAGCGGCGGCTGGCTCATGTGCAGCCGGTTGGCGGCCCGCCCGAAGTGGAGTTCTTCGGCGACGGCCAGGAAGTAGCGCAGGGTCCGTAGCTCCACGCTGCAACGATACCCACGCGGTATCGGGGTGGCCAGACCGGTCTTGGACAGTTGCGGTGACCCCGAGCTGAACTCGTGGGCATGACAGAAGAAGAAGCGAAGAGCGGCGCGCGGCAAGCGGGTCACGGGAGGCCGGACGGCGTGTCCGTGGTCCGGCCCGGCGAGGGCGAGACCCTCGTCCTGGGCGCCACCCGCATGCGGATCCTGGAGGACGGCAGCCGCACCGGGCACCGGCTCGCCATCGCCGAGTCCGTCCTCGCCCCGCACACCGAGGGGCCTCCGCAGCACCGCCACGCCCGGCACGACGAGGGCTTCTACATCCTCTCCGGCACCGTACGGTTCACCGTCGGCGACGAGGACCACGACGCCACCGCGGGCACGCTCGTGATGGTGCCGCCCGGCGCCCCGCACACGTTCGCCAACCCGACGGACCGGCCCGCGGTCATGCTGAGCACCTTCACCCCGGACCTGTACGTGCAGTACTTCCGGGACCTTCAGCAGGTGCTGGCCGACGGCCGGCCGCTGACTCCGCGGGACAACGTCGACGCCATGAGCCGCTACGCGACCGAGCCCGCCACCGATCACACCTGAAAGAAGACCTGCACGGGAACCTGAACGGAAACCATGAACATCGCCTACTGGATCCTCGCGGGGCTGCTGGCCCTCTTCTACCTCTACGCGGGCGCCCTGAAAGTGATCCGCAGCCGCGGTCGGCTCCGGCCGATGATGGCCTGGGTCGACCGCACACCGCTGCCCGCGCTGAGAGCCCTCGGCGCCGTCGAGATACTCGGCGCCGTCGGCCTGGTCCTGCCGCCGCTGACGGGCATCCTGCCCGCGCTCGCGGTGGCCGCGGCCGCCGGACTCGTCGTCCTCCAGGCGGGCGCGATCGCCGTACACCTGACCGGTGAGGACCGGCGGATCGCGCTCAACATCGGACTGATCGTCCTCACGGCGGCGACCCTCTGGTTCGCCACCGCCCTCTGAGAAAGGGCGATCACCCGTACAGCGAGCGCGCCCCCGGGCTGCCCTGCACGAACCGCTGGCCCGCGGCGATCTCCTCGCCCACCACCGACCAGACCGTCTCGTCGTCCTGGAACGGGAGCGGGTCGACGTCGGTGGTCTCCTCGGTGATCCGCTCCACCTCGCCCTCGAGGCGCTCGAAGTCGGCGTCCTCCTCGTCCTCGTCGCCGCTGAAGGCGAACTCCGCGAGGAGCCGCTGGAACCGGGCGGTGACCTGGACGAGCGAGGAGACGTCCGTGTGCAGTTCCTGCACGGTCTCCTCGTCGGCGTCGACGGCGTACACCGTGCCCGAGACGGGGTCGAGGGCGAGGTGGGCGTTGAGCAGCCAGCCGATGACGGGCCACTCCCCCGCGCCCTCCGGCACGTCCTCGAAGTCGTCGAGCTCGACGACGTCCTGGACGAGGGGCAGCGTGCCGGATGCGTCCTCGGGCTCGCGCAGCAGGAGCGTCCCGGTGGGGGCGCCGACGGTCTGCAGGAGACGGGCCCCCTCGGTGTCCGCGGCCGCGGGCGGGAAGGCGGTGGCGGGCAGGGTCGCGAGGCGGTCCTCGCCGAAGATCTCGGCGAGTTCGCTGCGGGTGACGTCGAAAAGCACTGCGGGAACTCCGGACTCGGCGGGGGATCAGGGGACGAACTTGTTGTCCTTGGGCGAAAGGTCCATCACCGTATCAGTGCGTCCGCCGCCGACACCGTGCGTGTCCCACTGCTGGTGCAGCCACTTGACATAGGCCTTGTGCTCGCGGTCCCTCTTGTGACCGCTCAGGTCCTTGCCGGTGTCGTCCTTCTCGTTCTGGTCGTACTTCTGACTGTGGGTGACCTTGAGGTCCTCGGGGAACTCCTGCGCCAGATACTTGTCGCACTTGGGGTTCTTCTGGCACGGCTCGCGCTCCGTGTAGAGCTCTCCCACATGTTTCTCGTGCTCCTTCTTCACGAGCGGGTGCCCGATGGAGCGTTCCGAGTGCGACCTGCCGCTGGCGCCGACGAGGATGAACTTCTTCCCCTTCCCGTCGTCGTACATGGCCGAGGCGTAGTTGCCGCCGGCGACGTACTCGACGTTGGGGTCCTTGCGGTTGGCGTACCGGCCGAGCTGGGAGGCGCGGGCCAGCTCGGTGGAGCCGGGCGCCACCTTCGTCGAGGTGACCTTCTTGTCCTTGTTGTCCTTGTTCCTGTTCGTGCGCTGCTTGTTGCCCTTGCCCTTGTTGTTCCACGGGTACCAGGCCTTGTCGCCGAGTACGTCGTTGACGCCGGAGGTGTCGTTGGAGCGGACCGGGCTGGTCGTGCCGTCGTGGTGGAGCTGGCGGATCGAGCCGTCGTCGCTGAGCAGGTACATGGGCGTGTCACCGTCGCGCTTGACCCGCTTGACGTCGACCCTGTCGGCCTCGTCGCCGATGTCGCGGTCCTTGCGCTTCTGGTGCTTGGAGGCGGCCTTCACCCGGTCCGGGACGGTGTCGGTGACGTGTTTGGTCACCTTCAGCGACGCCTTCTCCAGGCCGTCGATCGCGCCCTCGAGAATGGCGTCGAAGGGCTCGGTCATCGAGTCCTTGCCCTTGGTCTTCCCGAAGGAGCTGCGCCCGCTGGCGAGGTGGACGTTCGACTGGCTGCCCATGTCGCTGCCGTGCCGGGAGACCTTGCCCGCGCCGTCCTCGAACTCGAGGTGGTCGATGACCGTCCTCTTGCCCGCGCCACCGGACCCGGAGCCACCGGCCTCGTCGCCCGCGGACGCCAGGTGCATGCCGCCCGGCTTGTCACCGGGGTTGAAGGCGCCCTCGGCCAGATCGAGCGTCATGTCCGAGACGAGTTCGGCGAGTTTGCCGGTGACGGGCTCGGTGACCTTCGTGATCAGCGCGTCGACGATCTGCTCGACCGCCTCGTCGATGAGCCGCTTCACGATGGTGCGCATCAGCGCGATCTCACCGGCGGCCACCGCGGCGGAGAGGCCCAGGGTGAAGGGGGCGGCGGCGAGTTCGGCGACGATGGTGCCGGCGAGGATGCCGAGCTCCACGCCCGCCTTCACCTTCAGACCACGGATGATCTCCCCGACACCGTCACAGGCCGTCGCGAACAGCCGCGCCACCTCGGGGATCTTGTCCAGGTGCCCGGTCTTCACATGCGACCAGTGCTTCTGCATGGACTCGACGGCCCAGCCCTCGGACGAGGACAGGATGCGGTTCACCGCCTTGTCCGCATCACCGCCGTGGCCCTCGAACTGGTCGGCGAAGTCCCGCATGGACGTCGCCATCTCGAAGTAGTCGTCCTCGTCGACATTGGGCCAGCTGACCCCGATGAGGTCGAGCGCCTCGTCGATGATGCTCGGCAGTACCAGACCCATACGCGCGCTCCCCATCACCTGCTGCAACACCTGCACCACCAGGCTATCGGTGCAGGTTGTCAGGTGCACAAGGGAGCCCCGCCGCACAACAGTTCTGTGACGAGAGTCCCATCTGACGGCAAAGTCAGCGGAGTTGTCAGCGCTGCCGCAACCGCACGAGCGCCTCGTCCGTCCCCACCATCAGGTCCCCCTCCGCCGCGAAGGCGAGGGCGTTGGCCTGGCTGCCGGGGCGGAAGGTGCGCAGCCGGTCGTCCTCCAGGACCCGGTGCTCCACGAGGCCGTCGGCCCAGGCGATCGCGAGGACCGGCCCGCCGTCCACCGTCGTCACCGCCACCGCCACGACGGCGCAGTCGCGGGAGGCCAGCGGCTCCGGCATGGGGTCCGTGTGCGGAGCCCACGCGCGTACGGTGCCGTCGGCGCCGCCCGTGTACAGCAGGAGGACGGTGTCGCCCTCGGCGGAGACGGGCAGGTCTGTCCCGGCGACCGCGGTGACGCGCCCCCGGTGCAGAGCGGCGGTGCGCGGCTCGGCGCCGACGGCCACCACATGCACGGTCCCGGCGGCGTCACCGAGCACCACGCGGCCCCCGGCGCCACCGGTCAGGGCGGTGACCGACTCCCGCTGACGCTCCGTGTAGTCCCGTACGGCGTCGAGGAGTTGGTCCTGCGGGGAGGGGCCGTCCTCCAGGAGGGCGGCGATCCCGCCCTGTTTCGCGGCCTCGGCGGCGCGCTGGGTGTGCAGTCGGCCGTGCTCGTCGAGGACGGTGACCTGACCGTCGCCGTGCTCCGCGACGGCGCGGGCGCCGGGCGCGGAGTGCGGGAGACGGCCGACGGCGGCGGCGCTCTCCGCGTCGAGGACGCGGACGGTGCCCTGGTGGTCGGCGACGACCAGCTGTCCGGCCAGGGGACCGCCGCCGACCGCCACGGAGCGGACGGGGCCGGGCCACGGCGGGGTCACGTCGCCGCGCACCCGCTGCCAGACGACCGACCAGGGCGCGTCCTGCGCCAGGGAGCTGAGCGCGGCGGGCAGGCGCGGGTCCCCCGCGTCGCCGAGCGCGGCGAGCAGGACCAGGGCCCGCTCGGCGGGCGGCTGCTCGCGGGTCAGGGAGGCTCCGGCCCGCAGCCAGGCGGCGCGCAGCCCGCCGTGGCTCTCCTCGGAGCGCTCATAAGCGGTGGTCACGGCCCAGGGGTCGGCGGCGCAGACCGACGCCGGGTCGTCCAGGTCGAGCGGCTCCGCCGGCTCGGGGTCCTGCTGCGCGGGCCGGTCCGGGTGGTCGGCCTCCCAGGACGCGCGGCGCCCCTCGTCGGTCCACTGGGGCTCGTCCAGGTCCATCCGCGCGCACGGCCCGGCGGTGAGCTCCCGCTCCCAGGACGTATCGGAGCGGACCTCGACGAGCACGCGGACGTGGTCCAACGCCGCCAGTTCCAAGGCCAGTTCGGCGAGTGCGCCGGGCTGCTCGGCCGCGTGCAGCTCGGGCAGTGCGATGACGGTACGGCGCGGATCGGCGGCGAGCCCGGCGAGGAGCGCGCCCGGGGAACCGGCGGCGATCGACAACTGTTCGCCGAGCATCCAGGCGGTGGTGGTCACCGTCTGGCCGGGCAGCGGTACGAAGCCGTGGACGCGGCGCTCGCTGACGGTGCCGGGCCGGGTGCCGTGCCCGATCAGCCAGGCGAGCAGCTGCGACTTCCCGCAGTTCTCGGAGCCGGTGACCACGGCGAGGCCCGGGGCGTCCGGGTCGCCGAGCCAGGCGAGCAGGGCGGCCGCGGCGGGCTCGCGCCCGGAGGCGGGCCGGGACCACGGCAGGGCGGGTTCGGCGCTCATGCGTCCACCTCCATGGTTCCTTCGGCTGTCCCGGGACGCGTCACCGCTGGTCCTGCTGGGCGGCGTGCGTGATGAGCTCCTTGAGCCCCTCCTCGCGGGAGTCCGCGGTGTCCCCGTAGTCGAAGCTGTGCGTGAACTCGGCGTCCGGGAGCACCGCCTCCAGCCAGGCCGCGCAGTAGTGGCCGGGCATCATGCACGGTTCGAGCTCGCAGTAGACGCGGAGGACCTGCTCGGGCTCCACACCGGCGGAGGAGAGCTGCTGCCACAGCTGCTCCTCGGGGTGCAGTCGGCCGGGACCGGCCTGGGCGGTGACGATCTGCTTCGCGCCCTCCTTGTTCACGAACTCGAACGCCGACGAGAAGGGGAAGTTGAGGGCGTGCCGCACGTCGTCGAGCACCCGCGGCCACCAGTTCTCCCGGTCGGCCACGGCCTCCGGGTCGATCTGCCGGATCTCCTGGACCATCGCGGCGAACGCCTCCGCGGCGGACTGCAGCCCGTCGGACGCGGCGATCACCGGGAGGGCGCGGTCCAGGACCGCGGCGCAGTGCGTGAAGGCGGCGATGTCGGAGTTCACGAACAAGGCGGGCTCACCGCGGCCGAGGAACAGGGCCTGCACGGAACCGTCGGTGCGGACGCACAGATGCGCCAGGCGGTCGGTGCCGATGCGCACCCACTCCGCCCAGTCGCCCTGCAGCGTGACCCCGCGGTGGCCGGTGAACATCCCGAGGGTGATCCCGTCGGTGTCGTCCGCCGCGATGAAGTACGGGCCGACGTGCAGCGGCACACCGACCTGCGCGAGGTGGGTACGGGCCGAGGCGGGCACGGTCCCGTACGAGGCGGGCACGCTGATACGGCGCAGCCCCTGGGGGCCGAACTGTGCGACGGCGGGGTCCGAGGGCAGCTCGGGCATCACAGACCTTCCATGGTGACGGACTTACCGGCACCACCCTATGCGCAGGCCGCGGGCGACTCTGAAGGGTGTGACAGATCCGGGACGAACCGCTGCTCCCGCGGACTCTCGGCACGGGCGCCCATGGCTGGACTCCGCCGGTCGGTCGCGACGGGGGAGGTGGGACGGACATGGCCCGGATCGCGTGGGGTGTCAGCGGCGCCGGAGCCCTGTTCCTCGTCGCCGCGGCCCACGGGTACGCCGTGCACGCCGCATGGGCCGTGGATGCCGCAGGTGATGTCGTCGCGGGTGCGGGGGTCGCCCTTGCCGCCGCCACCGTCACCGCTGGGCCGCGAGTACCGCCGCCAACCCCTCCCGCAGATCGTTGACGAAGAACTCGGGGACCTCCAGGGACGGAAAGTGTCCCCCGCTCTCGGGTTCCGTCCATCGGACGAGCCGCCGGTAACGCTCCCGCGCCCACGGGCGCGGGCACTTCTCGATGTCGCGGGGGTACATGGTGATGGCCGACGGGACGTCGACGCGGAGGTCGGGGTCCAGGGAGTTGTGGCTCTCGTAGTAGATGCGGGCGGCGGACGCGCCGGTACGCGTCAGCCAGTACAGGGTGACGTCGTCGAGGACGCGGTCCAGGGAGATCGTCTCGAACGGGCTGTCCTCGGTGTCCGACCACTCGGCGAACTTGTCGAGGATCCAGGCGAGCAGCCCGACCGGTGAGTCGACGAGCGAGTAGCCGATGGTCTGTGGCTTTGTCGCCTGCTGCTTCGCGTATGCCGCGCTGTGGCGCCAGAAGTGGCGGGTCTCCTCGGTCCAGGTGCGTTCGGCCGCCGTCAGCCCGTCCGTCGAGAGTCCGGGCGGCGCCTCCGCGAACGTCGAGTGGATGCCGAGCACGTGCGCCGGGTGCCTGCCGCCCAGGACCGTGGTGATGTTCCCTCCCCAGTCACCGCCGTGCGCGAGGAACTTGTCGTAGCCGAGCCTTCCCATCAGCTCCACCCATGCGGCGGCGATCTTCTCGGTCCCCCATCCGGTGGCGGCCGGCTTGTCGCTGAACCCGAAGCCGGGCAGCGACGGGACCACGACGTGGAACGCCGGCGCGTCCGCACGCTCCGGATCCGCCACGTCGTCCACTACGTCGACGAACTCGGCGATGCTGCCCGGCCAGCCGTGCGTCAGAAGCAGCGGAGTGGCGTCCGCGCGGGCGGACCGGCGGTGCAGGAAGTGGATCCCCAGGCCGTCGATGGTCGTACGGAACTGGCCGATCCGGTCGAGCCGTGTCTCGAACGACCGCCAGTCGTACTCGGTACGCCAGTAGGTGAGGACATCGACGAGGTCGGTGAGCGGAACACCCTGGCCCCACCGGCCAGGACCGGGCGCGGCGCCATGGACCGTCGCGGGCTCCGGCAGGCGCGCCGCGGCCAGGCGGGCGCGCAGGTCGTCGAGGTCGGCGTCGGTCGCGTGGGCTTCGAAAGCTTGAACGTCGCTGGTCGTCGGGCGGGGCATGGGACCTCCTGGCCATCGTGGAACCGGCTAAGACGGTTCTAGCAAGCGGCGCGGCCGTACCGCAACCGTCTAAGGTGGTTCCATGCGTGCTGAGTTCCCCGAGTTCCGTCTCGGCAAGGTGCTGGCGACCAGCTTCACGGCGACGCTGACGGAGCGTCACGGCGTGTCCGTGGAGCGCATCCCCGTCCCGCGACGGCTTGTCGACTGGCTGGCGGTGTACGGCCTCGCCGTGGACTCCTGCACCGCGGCGCAGCTGGATCGCGCCCGGGAGCTGAGGGAGTCGATCCACGCCGCCGCGACCGCGGCCGCGCTCCAGGACGCTCTCCCCGCATCCGCGGTCCAGGTCATCAACGACTGCAGCGCGCAAGGCCGGGCCGCGGCCACTCTGACGCCCGGGCGCGAGCGGCGCTGGCGGCTCGGCTCGGAATCCCGCGTGGAGGACGCCCTCAGCGTGATCGCCGCCGACGCGATCGACATCCTCTCGGGCGAACGGGACGGAAAGCTGGCCCTGTGCGCCTCACCGACCTGCCAGGCCGCCTTCTTCGACACCAGCCAGAGCCGCACCCGCAGATGGTGCGACATGAACACCTGCGGCAACCGTCAGAAGAAGGCCCGCTTCAACGCCAGTCAGCGAAAGAACCTCAGAGCGGCGGAGTGATCGCCACCCATGGAGTCCGCCACGGGTACGCACGACTGGGGACAGCTCGAAGAGGTGCGCATCCGTACGCAGTCGCGCGCCTACCACGACGTCGGGCAACCGCATGCGGTGCGGCGGCAGTGGGCCAAGCTGTCACTGCTGGCGAACCCGGTCCGTCGTCGCCTCAGCGCCTGACCGACTCCGCGATCCGCGCCGCCGCCTGCGCCGGAGTGATGTGCGTCGTGTCGATGACCTCCGCCTCGGCGTGCAGCCATGTGCGGGACGCCTCGGCGTAAGGCTCGAGGTATTTCAGGCGGAACGGTGAGGGGCCCATGACCGTGTCCCCCTCGATGCGCCCGCGCAGGGTGTCCTGGTCCGCGTGGAGGACGAAGTGCCGTACGGGGATGCCGTGGCGGGCGAGGCCCGCGCCGATCTCGCGCCAGTACTCCTCGACGAGGACGGTCATGGGCATCACCAGTGTGCCGCCGGTGTAGTCGAGGACGTGGCGCGCGGTCTCGACGACCAGCGTCCGCCACGGCGGCCAGTGCTGGAAGTTGTCCGTCTCGGGCAGCCCCGGCCGGATGTCCATGAGCGTCTCGCCGACCTTCTCGGCGTCGAACACCCGCGAGTCCGGCAGCAACCGCTGCACGAGCGCGCTCGTGGTCGTCTTGCCCGCTCCGTGCGTCCCGTTGAGCCATACGATCATGGGCCGACGCTAGCGCCGCGCACGTCGCCGACGCGTGCCGATGGCGTCACAGAACAGGTACGGCAAGCGCACACGACCCGCCCGCACCGACGGTCGGCGTGTGCCCCCGCGGTCGGCGGGCAAGCGAGTACGCAGTAAGTCGAGCAAGCATGTACGCACGAAGGAGGTTGCCGCCATGAGCGCTCCCGCCATGCCGTTCACGGAGCGCATGACCTGTTCACAAGCGCGGGCCGAGACCAGTACGGCCGTGCTCCCCCTGTGCGAGGGCCTCCCCCGTCACCAGACGCGCCGGCTGCACGAGGACGCGCTGCTGATCGCCAGCGAGCTCGCGGCCAACGCGCTGCGCCACGGCGGCGGCCTCACCCGCTTCAGCGCCTGCGTCCACGCACATGTGCTGGTGGTGCAGGTCAGCGACCGCAGCGACCGAGAGCCGCTGCTGCTCCCCCACGATCCCACCGTGCCCGGCGGTTTCGGCTGGCTCATGGTGCGGAGCCTGGCCCGTTCGGTCACCGTCGAGCGGCACGGTGCCGGCGGAAAGACGATCACCGCCGAACTGGCGCCGCCACCTCGTTCCTGACCGCGGAATTCGACAGCTGGAAGACTCTGGAGGACAGCGGAAAGGGTGAGCCCCAGCCGGGCCGGCTGGGGCTCACCCTCTTTCAGGTGTTCACACGTAGGTCACCATCGGTACCAGCGACCCTTGCGGCCGCCACTCGCCGCAGGCCGGACCACGAAGCCGAGCAGCCACACCACGAGCACGATGATCGCGATCCACCACAGCGCCTTCAGGGCGAAACCCGCGCCGAAGAGGATCAGAGCCAGAAGAAGAACCAGAAGCAGGGGAACCATTGTTATTACCTCCTGGCCACCATGTGCTCTTAACTCCCCCCTACAAACACACAAAGGTTACGTTTCTTTCACGAGCGGCAGGGCATGCGCCCGGCCCGTGAAGTGCCCCGTTCCGGTCAGGTCACACCCCGCTCACCCGCGTCCCGGCTCATCGACATCCACAGGGGCGGCCCCTGTCGTCGTCTCAGCCCTTGCCGACCTCGGTCAGCCGTTCACCGTCGTCCAGCCGCGCCGTCACCCGCACCGCACCCCGCTCGGGCGCCCGTACGGCCAGCGTGCGGGCGGAGCGCGCGGTGTCGACGGCTCCGCTCGTCTCGATCCGGGTCACCGCGCGGCTGCCCGCGGCCAGTACGTACCAGTGGTCCTTCGGCGACTTCCAGCGGGTCGACGCCACCACATGCTGTCCAAACCGGCTGCACGCGGCCGTGTTCCGGGCCCGGCCGGTGAGTTCGGCGGGCTCGGTGACCGACGAGGAGGGTCGGCGCAGCAGCAGGGCGACGTCCCCCGGACCGCGCCAGGTGGAGGCGCGGGCGCAGCTCCACACCGCGCGTCCGCCGCCGTCGGGGAGTTGCTGCTCGGCGAAGTCCCAGGCGTTCACGGCGCGCACGGTGCCGCCGTCCCACGGCGCGAGCCGGCAGGCGGTGCGTGCCCACGCGAGGAGGGCCTTGCCGCTGGTGGCCTCGCGGGGCTGGCGCGGCGGCGGGGTGCCGTGGCCCGGCAGCGGCGTGTAGGTGAGGTGGGTGGGTGAGAGCCCGCCGAGGTCGGTGACGAGGAAGGTGTGATGCTCAACGATTCGTGCGGAGGAACGGAGTTGGAGCACCGGGCGGCGGTCGCACTCCCCCGCGGCGGCGACGGGCACGGCGTCGGTCACGCCGTCCTTCGACACGGGCAGCTTCTCGGCCGGGGTGTCGGGGCGCAGCAGGTCGCGCGTCGCCGCCCGGGTGATCCAGGGCGCCGTGAGGTAGCGGGCGGATCCGTCGGCGCGGGTCAGGACCACCGCGGCGGCCGTCGTCACGTCGGCGTCGTCGACGCGGGCCAGGGCGAGGGACGCCCGCGCGTCGCCCCGCGCGTCGGTGTAGCGGGCGAGCCGGTCGCCGTCGCCGAGGAGGACCACGGTGTCCCCGTCGACGTCGCCCGCGAACAGCAACTGCGGTGCGCGCGGCGGGGCGTCGACCGGGGTGTACGGCGTCGCCGTGACCCGTACGGCGTCCGCGTCGGAGACGGCGGGCGTGTCCCATGCGCTCAGCGCCCGTTCCAGCAGGGGCCGGTCGTCCGCCCTGTCGCCTCGTACGGGCCACGCCGTGAAGTCGACCCGCGAGGTGTCCGCCCACGTGTCCGCCCCAATCCGCGCCAGCCGGTCCGGATCCAGTGCACCGCGCGCCGCCGCCGAGGACCGGCCCGGTGCGTGCGGTACGGGGGCGTCGCCGGGGACGGTGAGCGCCGCGGCCGCGAGGGCGGCGGCCACGACGCCGATCCCCCAGGCCGCCTTTCTGCGGCGGGCGCGGCGCACCAGGTCCGTCGGCCGGGTCTGCACCAGGCAGGCGTCGAACTCGTGCGAGCGCAGCAGCGCGCCCGCGGCCGGGCCCGCCTGCGCGTCCAGGCTTGCGGCCTCCCGCACCGCCGCGCCCGGTTCCGGGACCCCGGCGGCGCCGAGAAGCGCCTCGGTGTGCTCGTCGGAGAAGCCGTCCATCGCGCGCAGCACGAACGCCGCCCTGGCGGGTGCGGAGGCGTCGGCGAGGGCCCGGCCGAGCGCGATCTCCTCTCCGCCCCCGGCCCGCGGGAACAGCCGCAGCCCCCACACCACGGGCAGGCGCGGCAGCAGGGCGCGCGGCGGTGGCAGTACGCCGGGCCACCCCGTCGGCCGGTGCGCGGCGGTGAGAGCGGCCCGCAGCACCCGTACCCGTAGCGCGTCCGCGGCGGCCTCGGGTCCGTCGCCCGACGTGCGAGGACCCGGCACCCGAGCCTTCCGTGCGCCGGGCAGGGCCCGTTGGGCCGCCGCGTGGGCCACGAGCACCCGGCGGTGACGCGACAGGGCGGCCGGGAACGTCAGATAGGCCAGGCGTACGAGGCCGGTGTACTGCCCGACGAGAGCGGATTCCGCCCGCTCGGCGGCTATCCGCGTACGAAGGATCGGTCGGCCGGGGCGAAGGGTCGGCATCGTCGGAGCTCCCGCGTCAAAGGGTGGGTGGTGCGGTCACCCTTCAAACGACCGGACGGTACGACGGTCACACGACACCTCGTCAGAAGCGGGACGTGTGTACCGCTGCGCAAGGGGCACCCGGGTGGTGAGCAGGCCTGCGTCACGCCCCCCGTTCGCGGGTCTGCCAGTGGTTCGGGCGGGCGGCACCTGTCGGGTGGTGTCCAGGGGTCGCCGCCCGCCCCCGCCACACAGGCCCTCACATGCCGGAAGTCCTCCGGGTGGCGGGAATAGCCGGGGCGGGGCAAGGTTGATCACACCATGACCTCACACGCGCACACGGCATTCGGGCGGATCGGCATCTGGAGCAGCGCTCTCAGCGCGCAGCGGGCGGGCACCCCGGAAGAACGCACAGGCATCGCGGAAGCGCTCGCCGAACTCGAGGCGCTGGGCTACGGCACGGTCTGGCTCGGCGGGAGCCCCTCCCCCGACGACGCCGCGGCCGCGCTCGCCGCCACCCGCACGGTCACCGTGGCCACCGGCATCCTGAGCATCTGGGACCACACGGCGCAGGAGGTCGCGGCACGGATCGCGGCGGTGCCCGCGGAGGACCGCGAGCGTTTCGTCCTCGGCCTCGGCGTCAGCCACGGCCCGGTGGTGAAGGGGTACACCAAGCCCTACAGCACGATGGTGGAGTACCTCGACGCGCTCGACGCCGCCGTGCCGCCCGTGCCGGGCTCCCGCCGCGTCCTTGCGGCGCTGGGCCCCAAGATGCTGCGGCTCGCCGCCGACCGCGCCGTGGGCGCCCACCCGTATCTGGTCACGGCCGAGCACACGGCGCAGGCGCGCGAGGAGCTCGGGCCGGACGCGCTGCTCGCCCCCGAGCTGTCCGTGGTGGTGGACACCGATCTCGACCGGGCCCGGACCACCGCGCGCACCATGCTGAGCATGTATCTGCGGCTGCCCAACTACACGGACAATCTGCTGCGCCTCGGGTTCTCCGAGAGCGACTTCGAGGACGGCGGCAGCGTCCGGCTGCTCGACGCTCTCTTCGCGCTGGGCGACGCCGACCGGGTGCGGGCGCGGGCGCAGGAGTACTTCGACGCCGGTGCCGGCCATGTCGCGCTGCAGGTGCTCACGTCCGACGAGGACGGTCCCGGGCTGCCCCGAGCGCAGTGGCGCGCTCTGGCCGAGGCGTTCGGGGACGCGCTGTAGCGTCCGCCGCCCCGAGGTCCTTCTCGAACCAGGGGTGGGCGTACGGCTTGTTGTTGAAGGCGGTCAGCAGGCGCTCCACCTCCGCCATGGCAGAGGTCAGCCGGGAGCGCCGGCGGGCGTCGAGCGGTGCGAGGATGTCCGTTCCCTGACTCCAGTCAGGGAACGGACAGCGAGCAGATGGGTCAGGTACGACGCTTCGACCGGACCGTCGCCGAACGCGTCGGAGTACCGCACGACCAGTACCTCGGCGGCGTACGCCCCTACGGACAGGCCCGCCTGCTCCGGGAACTCGGCGGCGAGAACGTCGCTCCCGTCGTCGACGTACGCAGCCTGCGGGACCGCCTGGGCCTCGGCTCCGGCTACGTGAGCCGACTGCCGCGCGCGCTGGAGAGCGACGGCCTAGTCACCGTCGAGCCCGACCCCCGCGACCGGTGGGTCCGCACGGCGCGGCTCACCGTGGCCGGACGTGAGCGAGGCGCCGTCCCGAAGTGCGTTCTCAGATACCGCAGTTGGACGCCGACCAATAGCGCGAGCTCTGGGTGCCGAGGTGGGCGTGGTCGCTGTGGCCGGGGTAGCCCGGGCCGAGGATCTCGTTGAAGCCGTGGCTGCGGGCCTGCTTGACGATCTCGCAGAACGACGGGGAGCCGACGAGGTCGATGCCGCGGCCGTAGAGGTGGTTGCTGTTGGCGGCTCCGCCGACCGCGTTGTTGCAAGCGGTGGAGCGGAAGCCGCTGCTGGTGGTCAGCGGGCGGTCGCCGAGGGCGTGGCGCAGGGCCTCCAGTTTCCACATCTGCTGCAGCGCGTTGGCCTTCGCGGAGGCGGCGGAGACGGCGCCGCCGGACCAGTCGGAGTTGCAGCGGTTCATCTCGGCGTAGGCGAAGTGGACCGGGGTGCAGTCGTTGTCCTGGAGCGCGTAGAGCTTGTTGAAGGTGTTCGTGCCCGCGACCCCGTCCGCCGACAGGCCGTACGCCTGCTGGAAGCGGGTGACCGCGGCCTTGGTGGCGGGGCCGAACTGGCCGTCGACGGCGACGACTTCGCCGTATCCGGGGTATCCGGCGACTCTGATCTGCAACTGGCGCACGTCTTCGCCGCTTGCGCCCTGGCTGAGGGCGCGGTTCCAGGTGTAACAGCCGTCGGCGTGGGCGGTGCCCGTCGTGGCGGCGGTACCGAGGACCGTCAATGAGGCGAGCATGACAAGCGTGAGCAGGGCGCGAAGATGCCGTCCAAACACAGTGCCTCCCGGGGCGTGGGGCGAGGTGCGGAACCCCTGAGACTGCCGCGCCCGCGCTACGCGCGTCAATAGGGCCGCTCCCCGTTCACGCGGCGTACGGCGCACGGCTACCGCGACATGACGCAACGGCATTCTCGGGTGTTCCCGCCGGCCGGCCCGCACCGGCGACGCGCCCGGCGCCGCACCCGACTTCGACGCCGCCGCCCGCCCGACGACGGCGGCGTCCGGCCGCGCACACCGGAACGGGCCCGCGGGGCTGACATGCTGCTCCCATGCGCGTACTGATCGTGACGGCGGGGAGCTGGGGCGACGTCGCCCCCTATACCGGTATGGGGGTGCGGCTGCGCGCCGCGGGCCACGAGGTGGCGCTCGCGACGCATGAACGGTTCCGGTCCGCGGTGGCCGCGCACGGGCTCGGCTTCCGAGCCCTGCCCGTGGACCCGCGCAGCGAACTGGCGTCCGCGGGCGGTCAGGGGGTGGCCCGGGCGGTCACCCCCGCCGTGCAGCTGACGCGGCTGATCCGGATGGCGCGGGCGTTCATGCCGAGCCTGGCCGCCGGGGTCCGCGACGCCGTGCGGGAGGGCGCCGACGTGCTGCTCAGCTCCACCGTCACCGACCCCCTGTGCGCGGCGCTCGGCGAGGCCCTGCGCATCCCTGCCCTGGGTGTCTACCTGCAGCCGATCCGGCCCACCACGGCCTTCGCCCCCGTCCTCACCGGCACCCGCTCCCTCGGCCCGTACGGCAACCTGCTCGGCGGCCACGCCCTGCGGACCGGGACCGACCGGATCTTCGCCCCGGCCGTACGCGATCTGCGCCGCGAACTCGGCCTGCCCGTACGGCAGTTCGGGCGACCGGTGCGGCAGCCGCCGGGGCGCCAGGTGCTGCACGGCTTCAGCGCGCACGTCGTGCCGCGCCCGCACGACTGGCCCGAAGGGCACAGCGTCTGCGGGTACTGGTGGCCCGCGGTCCCGCCGGACTGGCGGCCCGAACCGCGGCTCGTCGACTTCCTCACCTCGGGCCCGCCGCCCGTCTTCGCCGGGTTCGGCAGCTTCGTCACCGCCGACGCGGATCGGTTGAGCGGCCTGATCGGCGCGGCCATGCGGCGGGCGAAGGTGCGCGGCGTCGTCCAGGCGGGCTGGAGCGGCCTGCACGTCGAGAGCGACGACGTGATCACGGTGCGGGAAGTACCGCACGCCTGGCTGCTCCCCCGGACCGCCGCCGCCGTCCACCACGCCGGTGCGGGGACCACCGCCGCCGCTCTGCGCGCCGGTGTCCCCGCCGTGCCCGTCCCCGTCCAGCTCGACCAGCACTTCTGGGCCGCCCGGCTGCACGCCCTCGGGGTGGCCCCGCGGCCGGTGCGCCACCAGCGGCTCAGCGCGAGCCGGCTGGGCGACGCGATCGCCAAAGCAGTGCGGGAACCCGCCCTGCGCGGCCGCGCCCGGGACGTCGCCGGGCGCCTCGCGGAGGAGGACGGTGCGCGGCAGGTGCTCGACGCGGTCGAACGGCTCGGCTGAGACGGGCCGCTACCGCATGGTGCGGGTGAGTTCGGCGCCGAGGACCGGGGCCAGGGCTCGCGCGTAGGCCTCCGCCATGTGGCCGTCGTCGCGGTAGACGAGCGTGTCGGCCACCAGGACCGGGCACACCCGGGGCGCGCACAGCCAGCGGCCGGGATCGACAGCATCGGCGCCGGTCACGGTCGCCGCGGCGCGGACGGCCGCGGCCCGGTGCGGGTCCTTCGCCGCGCGCCCCGGGCTCACCGCGCACCGTCGCAGGTCCAGCGGGTGCGTCCCCGCGCAGTCGACCGCGTCCGCGCCGGGCCAGGGGGTGTCGAGGAGCGCCGCCACCTCGGCCCCGCTCGCGCGGAGCGCCCGGTACGTGCGGGTGAAACCGGCCGTCCACTGCCGAGCCGCTCCCCCGGCCTCCGGATGCGCGAGGTCACCCGCCGCGGAGGAGGAGGCGATGACAAGGGCGGGCCGCAGCCGCGCGATGCGGGCGAGCGCCTTCGCGCGCCAGGTGTCGCACGCGGTGTACGGCTTGCCGTCGCTGACCGTGGTGACGTCGGCGACCTTGCACGAGGCCTTCGTCAGGGAGATCAGGCGCCAGTGGCGTTCGCGCGCGAGGCGTTCGAGCGCCGGGAACCACTGGGCCGCGTGCGAGTCCCCGAAGAGCACCACCGTGGTGGCGGAGGCGGCGTCGCCGTAGACGCAGGACGGCACGCTGACCGAGCCCGGGCCGACGTGGCAGCCGTCCCGGTACACCGCGGAACGCACCGCCTTGATCCCGGTGAGGCCGGGCGAGAGGTTGCTCGGTATGACGTCGTTGTCGGCGGCGAGCAACTGGGACAGGCGTGCCCGCGCGTCCGGCGCCCGGTCGAGGGCCTCGGCCAGTCGGGGCGCGGGGCGGCCCGAGTCGATCGCCGGCGGGAAGAGCGCGGCGAGCAGTGCGAAGGCGACGGTCCCGGTCGTGAGTGCGGCGCCGAGGCCGAGCGCCCGGCTCGCACGGTCACGGAACACGGCGCCGAACCGTACGGGGTTCTCGACCCACCGCAGTGTCAGCCAGGCGAGGAGCAGGGCGCAGGCCGCCATGGCGAGCCGGGCGCGCACGCCCGCCGTCGGCCGGTCCAGGGCGAAGGGCAGGATCACGAGCAGCGGCCAGTGCCACAGGTACCAGCCGTAGGAGAGGCCACCGACCCAGGTCAATGGCCCCCGTCGCAGCAGGAGTTCGGCGCCGTACGGGCTCGGGGCGCAGCCGCCCGCGAGGAGGAGCGCCGTGCCCGCGACGGGGGCGAGGGCCGCGTACCCCGGGAACGGTGTGGCGTCGTCGAAGGTGAGCGCCGCGCCGACGATGGCCGCGAGTCCGGTCCAGGACAGCGCCCCCGCGAGGAGCGGCGGCATGGAGCGCAGGCGGTGGGCGCAGAGGGCGAGCAGCGCTCCGGCGGCCGGCTCCCACGCGCGCGTGTGCGAGCCGAAGTAGGCCCAGGACGGGGAGCCGGGTGTCGTGCGGACGCTCAGGGCGAACGAGAGCGCGAGGAGGAGCGCGGCGAGGCCGGCCGTCACCACCGTCGTCGACGACAGGGCCGTCCGACCGGCTCGGCGGCGCCGCCTCGCGAGCAGGTACGCCGCCACGAGGACCAGTGGCCACACCACGTAGAACTGCTCCTCGACGGCGAGGGACCAGAAATGCTGGAAGGGCGAGGGCGGGTCGGTCGCCCGGAGGTAGTCGGTCCCGGACACGGCGAGCCGGATGTTGACCGCGTACAGGGCGCCGGCCGTCGCGTCGCCCACGTACGCCGCGAAGCGCGCCTTCGAGAGGAAGAGGTACGCCCCGGCCAGCGTCACCACCGCGACGAGTGTCGCGGCGGGGAGCAGGCGCAGGGCACGGCGGGCGTAGAAGCGGGGTACGGAGATGCGGCCTGTGCGGTGCAGTTCGCGGGCGAGCAGGGAGGTGATGAGGAAGCCGGAGATGACGAAGAAGACGTCGACGCCCACGTAGCCGCCGCTGAACCGGCGCACCCCGGCGTGCGACAGCACGACCAGCGTGACGGCGACGGCCCGCAGCCCTTGGATGTCCGCGCGCCGGCCCGCGCCCGCGCCCGGCGGGTGGCTCGCCGGTCCCGGTCTCGGCGGGCGCTGTCCGGGCAGCAGGAGTGCTTGGGTCACGGGCTTTTCGGCTTTCTCACGGTGCACGGTGATGCGGGGCACCTCGTGGGACAGCCGTGACGCCCGGACCGTTGCGCCTCGGATCAGGTGTTCCGCGGTTCTCCGACCCGACGTGACCTGGTCATCTTCCGCTGTTCGACCCGAGTTCAGAAAGCCCCCGGCCCCGGCCTAAGGTGTCGACCATGCCCGCACACGACCGGTCCTTCACCGTGGATGCCGCCGTCGAGACACCTGTCCCCGCCCCGGGAGAGGTGTGGACGGTCGGCGCCGTCATCCTGGACGAAGAGGGCAGAGCGTTCGCCCAGAAGCGCGGCCCGCACCGCCGCCTCTTCCCCGACACCTGGGACATCGTGGGCGGCCACGTCGAGGCCGGCGAGACGCTGCTGCAGGCGCTCGCCCGCGAGATCGCGGAGGAGACCGGCTGGCGGTTGCGCCGTGTGTGCCGTCTCCTCGGCACGAGTACCTGGCTCGGGGACGACGGTGCCGGGCTGCGGCACGAGGCCGACTTCCTTGTCGAGATCTACGGGGATCCGGCCCGCCCCGTCCTGGAGCGGGGCAAGCACACGGCGTACGGCTGGTTCGGCCCCGGCGACCTGGACCGGCTCAAGGAGAACCGGCGCCCCGGCGAGTTCCTGATCCATGACCTCGTCGCCGGGGCCGTACGACGCGCCTAGACCAGCCCGGCTGGTTGCCTCGGGCCCGTCGGGTCGTCCGGGGCCGTGTCCTGGAGCGGGTCGGGGGCGGGGCTCGGACTCGGCGCGTTGCGCGGTGGGGGCAGGCGGGCCGTCAGCGGAGCGGCCTTCATGTCCTCAGCGTTCTCCGCGTTCTCCGCGTTCTCCGCGTTCTCCGCGTTCTCCGCGTTCTCCGCGTTCTCCGCGTTCTCCGCGTCCTTCGCGTCCTTCGCGGTCTGCGCGTCCTCCTGTCTCCAGCGGCGGGTGAGCCACATGTAGCCGAGGATGACCGAGAGCATCGACAGGATCATCAGCGGCCCGAAGAGACAAGGGTGTCCGGCCATCGTCATCGGCAGGTAGCGATAGGCGAGGAGCAGCGCCGTGAAGACCGTGGCGCCATAGGCCACCAGCACGGTCCCGTCGCGTCTGCGGGCGCGGTCGAAGGTGCGCAGGGCCGTCTCGATGGTGAGCGTGAAGACGACTCCGGCCAGGATGTCCGCGCCGTAGTGGTAGCCGAACCCGAGCGTCGCGGCGAGCGTGGCGACCAGCCAGAACGCTCCGACGCACCGCAGCAGCAACGGGCCCCTGCGGGAGTGGAGGAAGATCGCGGTGGACCAGGCGGTGTGCAGGCTGGGCATGCAGTTGCGCGGGGTGATGTCGTCGAACGGTATGGGGTGCGGCGCGGTGACCGCCGGGAGCGTGTGCGGCCACAGATTGGCCGCCGCCCAGATGCCGCCCTCGGTGCCGTAGGCGTAGACCGGCCCGACGACCGGGAAGATCATGTAGATGCCGGGGCCGAGCAGGCCTATGACGAGGAAGGTGCGCAGCAGGTGGTGGCGCGGGAAGCGGCGCGCTGCCGCCACATGACGCAGTTGGTACAGGGCGACGACGACCGCGCAGGCCGCGAGCTGGACGTAGACCCAGTCGAGGACGTGCGCGCCGACGGAGCCCGTGGCCTCGACGAGGCGGCCGACCAGCCAGGAGGGTTCGCCGAGCGCGTGGTCGGCGACGGCCACGTACGGGTCGAGCACCGTGGGCCGGGTCTTCCACGTGATCATCAGCCAGGTGTCGCCGGTCTTGCGGCCCGCGAGGAGGAGCAGGGCGAGGCCGACGCCCTTGAGCAGCAGGGTGCGTTCGTCGCCCTTGCGGCGGGTCAGGGCGATGACGCCGAAGGCGAGGGTGACGATGAGCGCCCCGTTGCCGAACATCATTTTGGCGTCGACGCCCCACCGTACGAGCCAGAAGACGATGTCGATGCCGACCGCGGCACCGAAGGCGACGAAGCGCTGCCGCCAGGTCAGGACGACCATCATCAGCGCCATGCTGACGTAGAGGAGGGGCCCCGAGGCGGGGGCGAAGATCAACTCCCGTGCCCCGAGGGTGAAGGGGCCGGACTCGCCGTAGCGGCGCGCGACGATCTCCAGGATGATGAGGAAACCGAGCGTCACGACCCCCGCCGTGCTCCACAGCAGGGTACGGAGCCGACGCCGTGCGTCGGCCCCGCCGCTGCCGCGTCTTCGCGAAAGCTCACGCGTAACCGTTGATCTCAATTTTTCGCCGCTTATTCATGTGTCCGACATGTGACCAAGTCGGCTCACCCTACCGGGCGATGCGGACACACACCTATGGGCTCACCATGTGCCGGGCGCGGGCGGCGGGACCACCGGCGGGCGGTCGTCGCAGGTGATCGTGTTCGGCAGCTCCCAGGCGGCGAGCCAGGGGCCGGCCGTACCGCCGCCGTCGTTGCCGCCGCGGTCCTCGACGGTGAACTCGGAGCCGGTCGCCGGGAAGTTGAACGCCCCGCAGTTGTTGACGCCCACGGCCCCGACATTACGCGCATCGACGTTCTCGAACGAGGCCGAACCCGCCGCGCGGGCGCTGAGCACGGAGGTACCGGTGCCGTCGACCCTGACGTCCTCGAAGTGGACGTTGTCGATCGAGTACTGGTCCTTCACCGCGTAGTCGGATACCAGCATGATGGCGTTGTAAGTGTTGTCGAGGTAGCGGTCACCGGTGACCCGGACGTCGGCGCCGATGTCCTTGTCCAGAGCGTAGAACCAGATCGCGCCGAGCCCGATCTTCCAGTTCAGCTCGTACGTCCCCGCGCGCACGGTGGTGTTGTCGGTGATCCGGAGCTGCCCGGTGAACGGCTCCGCGCCGAACCGCGCCCCGATGTGCAGGGCGCTGCCCTCGCGGACCGGGTCGGCGATCAGGTTGCCGGAGACCGTGTTGTCGGCGCCGCCGTACAGCGCGATGCCGTTGGCGAGGACCGGGGTCTGGATCGTGTTGCGGACGAACGTGTTGCGCGTGTTCTGCTGTTTCTCGGACCACATGGCGAGCGCGTCGTCGCCGGTGTTGCGCAGGAAGTTGTGCGCGACCAGGGAGTCGGTCACACCGGTGTGGAAGTTGAGGCCGTCGGCGATCTGGTCGGCGATGATGTTCCGTGTCACCCGCACGTTGCTCATGGGGCCGTCGAACCAGAGGCCGACCTTGGTGTGATGCAGGTAGAGACCGTCGATCGTGGAGTCGCTCATCGCGCCGCCGACGGCGTTGACCTGGTCGGTGTCGATGCGTTCGCGCACGTCGCCCTCGATGGCGAAGCCGGACAGGCGGACGTTGCGACTGCCTCCGTCGGCGGCGCTCTTGCCGTAGAAACCGACACCTGTGTGCACCGATCCGTCCGGCGCGGGTGCGTCGAGGGTGACCTGGTGGCCCTTGACGGTCGTGTACCAGTTGCCCGCGCCGACGATCGTCACGTCGTCGACGACGATGCGCCGGTTGACCTGATACGTGCCCGGTGGCAGATACACCTTCAGGTGCCGGCGCTTCGCCTCGGCGATGGCCCGCTCGATCGCGACGGCGGAGTCGCGACGGCCGGTCGGGTCGGCGCCGTACACAAGGACGTTGGCGGCGCGCGTCTCGAGGTGCGGGGCCCCGACCAGCTCCGAGTCGAGCAGGTCGATGACCGTCCACGCGGCCTTGGTACCGACGGGTGCGCTCAGGCGCACGGTGTCACCGGCCCGGTAGGTCCGGCTCAGCTTCACACGTTTCTCGTCGTAGAAGTGGCTCGGGCGGAACGGCTTGTCGACGACCGGGGCGGGCGTCGTCGCCGACGGTACGCAGCCGCACTCGGTGATCCACCAGTCGGGGTGCAGGAGGTCGCCCTGCGGGTCGTTGCTGAAGGGGTACTGGTTGTAGAGCCACGCGTACTGCGAGGTCAGCGTCACCGGCGCCTGACGTCTGCCGTCGACCGTCAGGCCCAGCGGGGCCGTGATGCCTCCGCCGCCGGGGCTGTCGGGGATGCTGTAGCGCACGGTGAGCGCGTTGGCGGCGCGCGCCAGGGTGAACTCGACGTACTGGCCCGGTCTCAGCTTCACCGCGGTGCGGCCCGAGGCCTCCGAGGGCAGCGTGTACGCGGTGCGGTCCGGGCCGATGACGGTGCCGTTCGTACGGGCGCTCTCCGCCTCCTGCTCGACGAAGGGGACGTCGGCGCCGCGCCCTTCCACCAGGGCGGGGGCGAGCGCGGCGCGGGTCACGGGGGTGGGCGCCGGGGTGGTGCGGCCGGTGGCGAGAGCCGGCTGGGCCATGGCGAGGGCGAGCGCGGCCGTGGTGGCCGTCAGGGCCACGGCCGCGCGGGGGAAGTACCACGACATCCGGTTCTCGTTTCTCTCGACGCTCTTGAGAGCTCTCGGTGCTCTCAGAGCTCTCGGGGCTCCCAGAGCTCGCGGGGCTCTCGTACGGACGCGCTGCGCAAGTGCCGTGACAGTAGGGCGCCTTGGCGCACCGCCACAAGGTGTCCGTAAGAGATTTCCAGCGGAGAGAACTTGGAATTGCGTCGCCCTGTCAGCTTCTTGCGTGAAGCGGGAAGCCGGCCGTCCGCAGCACCCCTCCCGCGGCGTCCACGGCGAACACCTCGCACCCCGGCAGGGCCGCCGCCCATTCGACACCCTCGGCGCCCAGCGCGAACGCCGCGGTGGCGACCGCGTCCGCCTCGGTCAGGGTGGGGGCCACGACCGTCATGCTCAGCAGGCCCACGGCCGGGCGGCCGGTGCGGCCGTCGATGATGTGGTCACCGCGCTCGTAGCGGGCGGAGGTCGCGACCGCGTTGTCGGACAGGTCGAGTACGGCGCACAGTTCGCCGGCCTGTTCCGGGTGGCGTACGCCCGCACGCCAGGGCCCGCCGGAGACGACGACGTCGCCCCCGGCGTTGAGGCAGAACCGCCGCACACCCGCCGCGCGCAACGACTGTGCGGCGCGCTGCACCGACCAGCCCTTGACCACCGCGCACGGGTCGAAGCCGCGCCCCGGCAGACGGGCGTCGAACGCGCCGCCCGTGGCGGTCCGGTAGCGCTCGCACAGGTCGAGCACCTCCGTGAGGTCCTCGCTCAGCTCGTGGGGTGCCAGTTCGCCGCGGCCGTGGCGCGACACCTCGCTGCCGGGCTTGAAGGGGCTGAACCGTTCGTCGACCTCCCGCAGCCACGCGAAGACGGCGTCCGCGGCCTCCGTGGCCTCCCTGGCACCACCGGCCTCCACGGCGTCCGCGGTCTCCTCCGGTACGTCCGCGTCGTCGATCCGCAGCGAGACCGGGAAGCCCATGACGTGCTCGACGCGTCGCACGTCAGGCGCCCTTCGCGTCGAGCGCCGCCTGCAGGGACTCCGCGTAGGCGTCGCTGGTGATCGTCGCGCCGGTGACCGTGTCGACGTCGGCGCTCTGCACCTCGAGGGTCTGGGCGACCAGCTTCGGCACGGCGGCGGTCGTCTGGGGATGGTTGGGCTGCTGGAGCAGCTTCACGGCGGCGATCTTGTCGCCGTCGAAGGTGACCTGAACCTGGACCGAGCCCTTTTCGGTGGTGATGGCCGACCCGGTGACGACGGTCTGTGAGGATCCCTGCGACGTCCCCTCCGACGTCCCCTGTGAGGTCCCTTGCGAAGTCCCTTGCGAAGTCCCTTGCGAAGTCCCTTGTGAGGACGACGCCGAGGGTGCCGGGGCGGCGGGCTCCGCGACCGTCGCCGCCCCGCCGCCGACGGAGGGCTCGTAGCGCCAGACGGCTACCAGACCGACGATGCTGAAGGCGACGACGGGTATGGCGCGGGGGATATTTCGTTTCACGTCTGCTTCCTCGTCCTCTTCCTCGTCCTCTTCCTCGTCCTCTTCCTCGTCCTCGTCAGCCGGCCAGGCTGAAGCGCTCGAAGTGGATCTGCTGCTTGGGCACGCCGAGATCGCCGAGTGTGCGCAGCACGGCGTGCATCATCGGCGGCGGCCCGCACAGGAAGACGTCCCGGTCGGCGAGGTCCGGTACGAGGCGGGCCAGTTCGCGCGGCGCGAGGCGGTCGGGCACGGGCGGGCCCGTTACCAGGTGCAGCTCGGCGCCCTTGGCGAGGGCGAGGTCGCGCAGCTCGTCGTGGAGGACGGCGTCGCGCTCGGCGGCGACCCGGTAGATGACGACGGTGTGGCCGTCGAGGTCCTCCAGGAGCGCGCGGATCGGGGTGACGCCGACGCCGCCCGCGATGAGCAGCGACTCGCTCCGCGTCCGGTGCAGGGCGGTGAAGGCACCGTAGGGCCCTTCGGCGAAGACACGTGTGCCGGGCTTCAGGTGTCGCAGGTTCGCGCTGCCCTCGCCCACCGCCTTGGCGGTCAGGCGCAGGCCGCGGCCGTCGGGGGCGGCGGAGAGCGAGAACGGGTTGGCCTGCCACCAGCGGCCCCTGGTCAGGAACCGCCACAGGAAGAACTGCCCGGCCTGGGCGGGCAGTTGGTCGAGGTCGCGGCCGGTGACGTGGACGGAGACGACGTTGTCCGACTCGGGGACGACGGCCGAGACCCGGAACTGGTGGCGCTGGTTGCGCCACAGCGGCAGGACGACGCGGCCGACGAGGACCGCGCCGAGGGCCACACCCCACAGCGCGTACCAGTACGCGGTCGCGGCGGACGACGAGGTGAAGGTCGTACCGACCGCGACCTGGTGGGTGAAGGCGAGCACCACGGCGACATAGGTGTACAGGTGGATGAAGTGCCAGGTCTCGTAGGCGAGACGGCGGCGGGCCCAGCGGGCGGAGACCGCGCCGATGACGAGGATGAGGCCGAGGGCGACGACCGCGCGCAGGACGCCTTCCGTCGTCTCGGCGAGGTCCACGAGTTCGGTGACGGGGCCGACGCCGGCGCCGTCGGCGTAACCGAAGCTGATGAAGACGACGTGGGCGAGCAGCGACCACAGCAGGGCGAAGCCGGTCCAGCGGTGCCAGCCGGTGAGGCGGTCCATGCCGATGCGGCGGTCGAGCCAGGGCAGCCGGGCCACGAGGACCAGCTGGAACGCCATGATCAGCGCGCTGTAGAGGCCGGTGAGGCGGCCGATGACGATGAGCGCGTTGGAGGCGAAGCCCGCCTGGGCGAAGAACCAGGCGACGACGGCGGCGTTGGCGGCGAGCACCGCGTAAAGGCCCGTGCGGGCCACCACTCTGGGGCGTATCGCCGTGGGCGGCGCGGAGAGTGACTGGACGGTCGTCACGGGACGGCAGCTCCTCGGTGGGGGACGGCGGGGTCGTTGGTGGGGGACGGCGGGGTCGTTGGTGGGGGACGGCGGGCTTTGTCGGCCGGGGCGTTTTCGAGCTTGGCCCGGGGAAGCTGTCGGGAACCTGTCGGACTGCTGACAACTCCATATCAATGAGTCCGCTGTGTGAGCCGGGGCATACGGTCCGACCTGCGGTATGACGCACTATGAACGGGTGGAAAAAGTGCGCCTCCTGGTCGTCGACGACGACCCCCCGATCGCCGATCTCGTCGCGACCGTCGCCCGCTACGAGGGCTGGGACGCCGTCACCGCGAACTCCGGCGAGGAGGCGCTGACGCTGGCCGGCGAGTTCCGCCCGGACATCGTGGTGCTCGACCTGATGCTGCCGGGGGTGGACGGTTTCGGCGTCCTGGACCGGTTGCGCGCCGCGGGCACGATGGTGCCGGTCGTCTTCCTCACCGCGCGGGACGGCGTCGCCGACCGGGTCGCGGGGCTGACCAGGGGCGGCGACGACTACCTGGTCAAACCGTTCGCGGTGGAGGAGCTGATGGCGCGCCTGCGCACCGTCCTGCGGCGCAGCGCCGGGCCGAACTTCCAGCGGTCCGTGCTGCGGATCGGCCAGCTGTCGATGGACGAGGACACCCACGAGGTGCGCCACGGCGAGCGGTCCCTCACCCTCACCCCCACCGAGTACGAAGTACTGCGTTTCCTGATGCGCAAGTCGCCGACCGTCATGACGAAGGCGCAGATCCTCGACCATGTGTGGGAGTACGGCTTCGGCGGGCGCTCGAACGTCGTGGAGCTGGTCGTCAGCCGCCTGCGCCGCAAGCTGGACGACGACGACAGCGGGGCGCCGCTGATCCAGACGGTGCGCGGCTTCGGCTATGTCATACGGCAGGCGAGCGAGTGAGACGCGAACGGCACGTGCGAGGCCTGCTCGACAGGGTGCGCCACGCGTATCGCCGGCTGCGGCTCGGCACCCGGCTCGCGCTCGGCCTCGGCGCCCTCGCCCTGCTCGTGTTCGCCGTCGTCGGCACCGCCCTGACCACGTACATGCGGGACTATCTGACGCATCAGCTCGACGACCAGCTCGGGCTCGCCCAGGTCGCTCAGTCCAAGAGCATCGCGGCGAACGGCACGCTCCAGGGCAAGAAGTACTACCGCTGGTACTACGCCGTCTACGACGTGTCGGGCCGCACCGCCGAGCTGCGCTCCCCCGAGGAGCGCGGCGACCTGCCCCACGACATCGCGCCGCTCACCTCCCTCGCCGAGCGGCAGATCTCCGACCGCACGGAGGTGCTGCGCACCGCGCACCTCGACGGCAACGGCGAGTACCGGCTGCGGGCCTGCGCCGTGGAGCCCGGCGTGGTCCTGGTCAGCGCGGCGCCGACGCATGACATCGACGACACGTTGCGGCGGCTGATCGGGGTCCAGGTCGTCGCCTTCGCGCTGGCGCTCGCCGCGCTCGTGGAGTTCGGCCGCCGCATGCTGCGCCGGGGGCTGAACCCGCTCAGCGACATGGCGCACACCGCGCACGGTATCGCCTCGCACGACCTGACCGAGTCCGCGGCCCGGCTGTCGATCCGCGCCGACAAGCGGGGCGGCGGCCCCGAGGTCGAGGAGTTGCGCGCCGCGTTCAACACGATGCTGGAGCACATCGACGACTCCCTCGCGGTCCGTGCGGAGGCCGAACAGCGTCTGCGCCGCTTCGTCGCCGACGCCTCGCACGAACTGCGGACCCCGCTGATGTCCGTACGGGGTTACGCGGACCTCTTCCAGTACGCCGCGGCCAACGCGCCCGAGGAGCGCGACAGACACCTGGCGCGGCTGCGCGCCGAGGCCGCCCGCATGGGGGTGCTCCTCGACGATCTGCTGCTGCTCGCGCGTCTCGACGAGGCCGACATGGACGCGCCGCTCCGGCTGCGGGACGCGGACCTCGTGGAGCTCGTCGAGGAGGCGGCAGCCGCGTTCCGGGCCGGGCATCCCGGCCGGCCGCTCACGGTGACGGTTCCGCCGCGCACGGCCCCGCTGCGGCTGCGTGTCGACGCGGACCGCGTCCGCCAAGTGCTCGACAACCTGCTCGCCAACGCGGCCGTGCACACACCCGCCGGCACACGTGTGTCCGTGGAGGTCGTACGGGAGCGGTCCACGGCGGTGGTGCGGATCGAGGACGCGGGGCCCGGCATCCCGCCCGCCGACCGGGCGAAGGTCTTCGACCGCTTCTACCGCGTCGACAAGGCCCGCACCCGTGAGCGCGGCGGCAGCGGGCTCGGCCTCTCGGTCGCCCGCTCCCTCACCCACGCCCACGGCGGCACGCTGACCCTCACGAGCCGGCCCGGGTCGACGGTGTTCGCGGTGCGGCTGCCGGTGCCTTGACCGCCGCCACGGCCGTGGCCGGGGACAGCGCGGCGGCGAGCAGCAAGAGGAGCAGCAGCAGCACGGGGAACATCGCGGCGCGCAGCCCGTGGTGGGCGACCACGGGGCCGCCCTCGAAGCGGCCCGGGTCCGCTCGACTCAGTTCGCCGCACCCTCCGGCACCAGCAGCGACTCCACCGAAGCCACGTCCCCCGTCTGGGCCGCAGCCACGAACACCTCCAGGAGGTGTCGGTGTCCCAGGGCGTCCACGTTCCCCCGCTGTTGCGCCAGGAGATGTTTGCGTGCCCGGCTGGCGATCTTGCGAGTGTTGACGACGCTGAGTTGCAGCATGTCGGCGATGTCGGCATACGTGTACTCAAAGGCTTCGCGCAGGATGTAGACGGCGCGCTCGGTGGGGGTGAGTCTCTCCAGGACGAGGAGCCGGGCGAGTTCGAGCTCCTCGGCCTGTCGCACACCCGCCGCGGGCGCCGTGTGCGTGTGTCCTGCGTGGTTGTCCGGCACTGTCGTGCTCCTTCGCGTCTCGCCGCCCGTTCGACGGTTCGTGTCGCTGCCTTCACCGGGTTGACCGGGCACTGCGCCGATGTGTGACACGAGGCAGGAACGGCCGGGGCCGCCGCCCCCGGCGCCGGTTTGTAGCATGGGGGCGATCACGCCGGAAGGGGCGACCATGCGTGGTGGTGGCGATGGAGACCTTGTCGACCAGGCGACGGCGGATTTCCTCGCCGTCCGCCCCCAGTTGTTCGGAATCGTCTACCGCGTGCTCGGCAGCGCCGCCGAGGCCGAGGACATCGTCCAGGACGTGTGGCTGCGCTGGCGGAAGGTCGACCGTGCGGATGTCATCGAACCCTCCGCGTACCTGACCACGATCACCACCCGCCTCGCGATCAACTTCGCCCAGTCCGCCCGCGTACGGCGTGAGACCTACGTCGGCCCGTGGCTGCCCGAACCGGTCAACACCGCGGTGGATCCGCAGGTCGGGGCGGAGCGGGCCGAGGCTCTGGACCTGGCGGTCCTCCTGCTGCTGGAGAAGCTCAACCCGGTCGAGCGGGCCGCCTATGTGCTGCGCGAGGCGTTCGAGTACCCCTACCGCAGGATCGCGGAGATCCTGGAGACCACCGAGGCCAACACACGTCAGCTCGTGAGCCGCGCCCGCAGACACCTCACCGCGCAGCGCAAGGAACGTGTGAGCGCCGCCCACCACCGGCGCCTCCTCGAAGTGTTCCTGGACGCCGCGCGCACCGGGAACCTGGCGGGGCTCGAAGAGGTCCTCGCCACCGATGTCGTCAGCTACTCCGACGGCGGCGGGACGCGCGGCGCCTCGAAGATCCCGGTCGTCGGCCGCATCCACGTGTCCCGGTACCTCGTGGCGTTCGCGCCGCGTTTCTGGCCGCAGGCGCAGGTGCGGTGGACCGAGGCCAACGGTCGGCCGGCCGTCCTCGTCTCCGCCTCGGGCGCCGCCGTGGCCCTGCTGTCCGTGGACGTCTCCGCGGACGGCATCGAACGCCTCATGTGGATGATGAACCCGGCCAAGCTGGCACCGTACGTGGCGTCCCTGGCGGCCTGAACCCCGCCGGGCCGCGCGGGGGCGGATGTCACACGAGCGGGTACTCGCCGGTCAACCGGTCGCAACGCACCCGGCCCGTCCGGAGCCCGGATGTCCACCGACCCCACGCAGGGCACGTACGGCACGTACCGCACGACCACGCCACGCCACGACCACGCCGGATCCATCCTGTGACCGAGCGGATCCCGCTGCCCGACCTGTCCACGCGCAAGGACCGCACGGGCACCCCTATACGCGACCACCGTGACCGTCACCGGCGGAGCCGCCTCGCACGGACGGGCCTCCGGCCGGGCTCGGTCCTCGGACGGGCCCTCAGGGGTTGATGCAGAGGGTGCGCTCCCCCTCGTAGATGCAGTCCACCGGGCACTCCGTCACACAGGCCCGGTCCTTGACGGCCACACAGGGCTGCGCGATGACGTAGGTCATCCTCTCCTCCTTATTCGTCGGCCGGATGTATGACCGCGCCGACGTCAAAGGTGTGACACCGACTCGTCCTCGCGCCCGCCTCCGCGCACACGTGCTGTCACGCATCGGCGCTCCGCCCGGTCAGTCAGGTGTCACAAACCGCCCGGGGCCCCGGTCAATGTCGATGAAGAAGCAAACGATCGGAACAGTCGTGGTTGTCATCGAACAGCGTTTGTCCACCATGGTGTTGGTGATCCGGACCGGCGGCGCAGGGCTGCGGGCGGCGATCGAGCCGGCCGAGGCCGGCGTCGACGTCCTGGCAGTCGGCATCACTCACGAGCCGCTGCCGCCGGTCCCGGACGCAATCGCCTCCCTCATGGAGGACGTCTCCACCGACGGAAAGCTGGCCGAGTAGTTCTCCTCCCGCTCCCTCGTTCCTCCTCGAACGTTCCTCCTCGAAAGGAAACAATCATGAAGATCGTCGTCATCGGCGGAACCGGACTCATCGGGTCGAAGCTGGTCGCCAAGCTCACGGAGCACGGCCACGAGGCGGTCCCGGCCGCGCCCAACACCGGCGTCGACACGCTGACCGGTGAGGGCCTCGCCGAGGTCCTCGAAGGTGCCCAGGTCGTCGTCGACGTCTCCAACTCGCCCTCGTTCGCGGACGACGCGGTGATGGAGTTCTTCCGCACCTCGACGACCAACCTCCTGCGGGCCGAGGCCGTAGCCGGTGTCACCCACCACGTGGCCCTGTCAGTGGTCGGCACCGACCGCCTCCAGGGCAGCGGCTACTTCCGTGCCAAGCAGGCGCAGGAGGAGCTGATCAAGACGTCCGGGATCCCCTGGTCCCTCGTGCACGCCACGCAGTTCTTCGAGTTCATGAACGGCATCGCCGCCGAGGCCACCGACGGGGACACCGTCCGTCTGGCGCCGGTCGGGATCCGGCCCGTGTACTCGGACGACGTGGCCGCCGCCGTCGGCCGCACCGCCGTCGGCACCCCGGTCAAGGGCGTGGTCGAGGTCACAGGCCCCGACACCTTCCGGCTCGACAAGCTGATCCGCGACACCCTGGCCGCGAAGAACGACCCGCGCACCGTGGTGACCGACCCGGACGCCACGTACTTCGGCGTCGAGCTGCAGGAGAGCACGCTCCTGCCCGGTCCCGACGCCCACGTCGGCGCCACGCGGTTCGCCGACTGGGCCGGGCAGCAGCAACGGCAGCTGCGTGGCGCCGACGAGGAATGACCCATGGCCGCGTGAGAACACGTGTGAGGTCCCGTCCGGACGGACGGGACCTCACACGTGTTCTCACGCGGCCGTTGTCTCCGGCCCCGGCCGGCCGAGCGCCCCGCGCCGTCGCACAGCGCGCCGTTCCTCCTCCGTGGTGCCGCCCCAGATGCCGTCCACGGCACCGGCGTCCATGGCCCACCGCAGGCACTGCCGTGCCACGGGACAGGTGCGGCACACCTCCTTGGCCTCGTCGATCTGTACGAGGACGGCGAAGCCGGTGCTGTTGCCGATCGGGAAGAAGAGGTCGGGGTCCATGCCCCGGCACGCGGCCGACCCACGCCAGTCCGTCCCGTACCGATCCGTCTCGTACCGGTCGCTGTACCGATCCGTCTCGTGGCGGTCCATGAGCTTCCTCCTGTGCGGTCACGGTCTCTCTTGTGGAGACCGATCGACCCGCCGTTTCGTGACAACGCCGGGCCCGTTGTCCAGTGGGTGTCACAGGCGGCGCCCCTGTCCGGTCTCGTCTGTCGAACCGCCGTGCGGCAACGACGGGCGGAAGAGGGGGGCCGGCGCATGGAGTTCGCCGACGAGGCGGTGCCGATCGGAGAGCTGGTCGACAAGCGCCGCCACCTGTTCGACGTGGCGTACTGGATGCTGGGCAGCGCCGGCGAGGCCGACGGTGCCGTGGACGAGACCTACCGGCGGTGGTACGCGTTGCCGCGGCCGGAGCGGGAGGCGATCGACGCACCGCGGGCGTGGCTGTCCTGGGCCGTGGGCGCTATCTGCCTGACCCGGCTGACCCGGCTGACCCGGCCGGGACGGCGACGGCGCCGCGCAGACCCCGATCCCGACCCCGGTTCCGAGCCGGATCCCGACCTGACCCTGCTCCTCCCGGGCGCGCGCACGACCGTGGACGCACACGCCGTGAACGGCCGTACGGGCCTTGTCGTCCGGTACGGCCAAAGGGTCGCGGCGGTGATCAGCCTCGACATCGCCGGCCGCCACGTCGTCCAGGTGTGGGTCGTGGTCAACCCCGACAAACTGCGCCGCTGGAACCGTTCGGCTCCGTAGACAGCGACCACACCCGCACAACACACTGTCCCACACTGTTTTCCCCTCCAAGAACTGTCACGGAAAGGACTGTCATGCGCCATCTGTCACGTCTGGGAGCGATCGGCGCCGCGTGCGCCGCCCTCACTCTTCCCGCCACCACCGTCACCACCGCCGAGGCGACCCCGGGCGGCCCCGGTGTCACGGCGAGACTCATCGCCCGTACCACCGTGGGCGACCGGGACTACATTCTGCGCGAGATAACAGTGCCGCCCGGGCAGGGCACCGGCTGGCACTACCACGACGGCACCCTGTACGGCTTCGTCAGACAGGGCACTCTCAGCCACTTCGACGCCGGCTGCGCCTCGGACGGCGTCTACGGAAGGGGGAGTTCACTCACGGAGCCGTCCGGCGCGGACCATGTGCATCTCGGCCAGAACCGTGGCACCACCGACGTCGTCCTCGACGTTCTCTACGTGCTGCCGCACGACGCCCCGTTCGCGCGGGACGCGCCCAATCCGGGGTGTGACTTCGAGTGACGTTGTGTCAGCGGCCGGAAACACATCCTTAGCACGCTCAGTGAGCACACGGTTGACCCCTGCTCCCTAAAGTGTTGTGGTGCGTAAGAGGTACGCATGTCGCATGAAGCGATAGGGGTCACCTTGCTCTCCTCACAGTCGGCACCGGTCGTCCGGGCCACACTTCCGGCGGTCGGAGCCTCCCTCGGTGCCATCACCGAACTCTTCTACACGCGCATGTTCCAGGAGCGCCCGGAGCTGCTGCGCGGCCTCTTCAACCGCGCCAACCAGGCCAACGGGGCCCAGCGCGAGGCGCTCGCGGGCGCGGTGGCGGCGTTCGCCACCGCGCTCGTGGACCATCCCGACGAGCGCCCCGACGCCGTACTCGGCCGCATCGCCAACAGACACGCCTCGTTAGGGATCACGTCCGACCAGTACACCCTCGTGGGCCGTCATCTGCTCGCCGCGGTCAAGGAGGTACTCGGCGACGCCGTCACCCCGGCCGTGGCCGCCGCCTGGGACGAGGTGTACTGGCTGATGGCCAACGCGCTCGTCGCCACGGAGGCCCGGCTGTACGCCGAGGCAGGTGTCGAGAACGGGGTCGTGTGGCGGGACATGGAGATCGCCGAGCGCACCGAGGAGACGGCCGACACCGCGTCCTTCGTCCTTCGCCGACCCGACGGACTCCCCACCGAGCAGTTCCGGCCCGGCCAGTACATCAGCGTCCAGATCGAACTCCCGGACGGTGCACGGCAGATACGCCAGTACAGCCTCTCCACGGCCCCCGGCCGCAAGACCTGGCGCATCACCGTGAAGCGGGAGCGCTCGGCCGACGGCCGACTCCCCGAGGGCGAGGTGTCGACCTGGCTGCACACCCACGCGCGGGCGGGCCAGGTCCTTCAGGTCTCACTGCCCTTCGGTGACCTCGTGCTCCCCGACGGTGACACCCCGCTGCTGCTCGCCTCCGCGGGCATCGGCATCACACCCATGCTGTCCATGCTCGACCATGTGGCCACCGTCTCGCCGGACCGCCCGGTAGTCGTCGTCCACGCCGACCGCTCCCCCACCCGGCACGCCCACCGCCTCGAACTGACCGAGCTGGTAAGCCGACTGTCACACGCTTCGTTGCACCTGTGGTACGAGGACGGTGCCGGAGAGTGGGACGAGACCGTCGCCGGTGAACCGGGCGAGCCGCGGCCCAGCGTCGTGCACGTACGCGAGGGCTGGGCCGACGTCACCGGCCTGTCGCTGCCGCGGGACACCACCGCGTTCCTGTGCGGTCCGCTGCCGTTCATGCAGGCGGTCCACGGCGATCTGCTCGCCCACGGGACCGGCCCCGCGGCCATCCACTACGAGGTGTTCGGCCCCGACCTCTGGCTCAGCAAGTAGGTGCGCCCGGCGGGGGCGGTCACACACCGGCCGACCGCCCCGCGCCGCTGGTCAGCCCACCTGGGCGGAGTCACCGGGGCGCGGTTCCCCGTGCGACGCGAACGCCTCCCTCGGCCGCTGCACCGAGGCCAGCGAGACAATGTCCCGCCCGGACAGCACGGCCGTCGCCCGCACGGCCAGCAGAGCCCGGCGGCAGCGAAGCCGCACGGTCGAACGACGTCAGCGGCCCGTCGCGGACGGCGACGGCCTCCTCCACGTGCTTCAGCCCGTACGCCTCCTCGCTGAGCCCGGGCACGGGAAACGTGCGGGTCACGGCACCGGCGGTCACCACGAGGATGTCGTGGGAGAGCGTGTGGTCCGCGCCGCTGTCCGGCCGTAAGGTGGGCCGGGTGACCGCGTAGAGGACCGGGGCGGCGAACTCCTCCGGCCGCGGCGTGCGCACCGCGCGCCCGGGCCCTCTCCCGGAAGCGCCGCCGGACCGCCCTCAGATCTCGGCGCGCTGAGCGTGCCCGCGGCGCTCGTCCTCCGCCAGGAGGAACAGGGCGACCTCGGCCTGCAGCCGGTGGAGCGGCCGGTCGAGGTCGAGGCCGGTCAGCTCCCTGATGCAGCGCAGCCGGTAGGTCATGGTGTGGCGGTGGACGAAGAGGCTGCGGGCGGCCGGCGCGGAGCGCAGTCCGTGGGTGAGATAGGCGCGCAGGGTCTGGACGAGGTGGGCGTTCTGGTCGTCGGTGTGGAGCGGCCCGAGGCAGGTGGTGAGGAACTCCTCGCGCACGGGCGGGCTTTGGTCGAGCGCCGGGATGAGCGGCCGGATCTGCCGGGTGTCGACGAGCGGGTGCCCGTAGTCGCGTGCGAGGCCGGCGCAGATGCCGGCGTAACGGGCGGCCTGCTCCGGCGAGGTCTCCACGGCGGCGAGACCGCTGGGCGGGAATCCGTCGGGGAGCGCGGGCCGCTCGTGCTGGTAGGCGACGAGCGTCCGGTCGATCGCCGCGGCCAGGGTGCCGGGGTTGGCGGTCCGCAGCTCCTGGCCCGCCTCCTCGGCCTGTGCGGCGGAGTCGAGCCGGCTGACCAGGCACCAGCGCAAGGGGGTTTCGACCCAGTCGGGCAGCCGCTGCAGTCCCGTGTCACCCGCGGCTTTCATCAGCGCTCGGACGACGGGCGCGGTCGCGTCCCCGCCCTCCCCCGGTGGGTGCGCCGTACGGGCCCGTACGGCGCGGTAGGCCTCGGCGATCGCGGTGAAGGCCGGTCCCGAGTAGTGGTGGGTCACCGCGTCGAAGGCCCGCATGACGGCGGCCGCGTCCTGGGCGGGCCGCACGACATGTGTCTGCTCGGCGACGACTTGGCGCAGCACGGCGACACACGTGTGCTGCAACACGATGGCGTCCTCGGGACGGGTGTCCCTATGTGCGTACGCCTGGCCCAGCATGCGGAAGCGGTGGTCGGCCTCGGCCGGCGGAAGTGTGCCGGCCAGGACGTCGAGCCACAGCCACATGCCGTCCATGGCGTCGGTCAGGGGCGGCGATCCGGGCGGCGCGGCGATCGCGCACTCGACGATGCGGGTGGCGAGGGCGGGGCGGGTGCGTTGCAGGTGACAAGCGATCTGGCGGAGCGGTGCCACGTGATGGTCGGTTGCCGTGCGCTGTGACGGCGGGGGGATGGTCATACGATTCCCTGTCCGTTGACGGGACGGTGCCCTGGGAACGTGCGGCATATGCCACTGTAAAAAGGCAACGTCCGGGCCGGTCAGGACCGTACGGGTGAAACGGGCGGTATGACGACCTGCTCGTCGAGGAAGCCGGCCAGGTCCTGGGCCTCGGCGTCGACGGCCTTCCGCTCGGCGGCGGTCAAGGGGCGCAGCGGGCTGACCTCCGGGCGGCGGTCGCGCACTGTCCAGGTCGCCGCGACACGGCCGTCGACGAGGACCATGCGCTCACCGGCGACGGAAAGGCCCAGATGGGCGTCGTCGATGAGCCGGCTCCGGTCGCGGTAGCCGAGTACGGCGTTGTCGAACGCCGGCAGGAACCTGACCGGCGCCGGGGTGTCCGGGTCGGGCCGCGGCGCGTCGGGCAGGTCGAGGAGTTCGCGGCCGCGTTCGTCGCGGAAGACCACGAGCTCCTCCCGTACGGCCTTGACGGCGGCGGGGAGACCGGCCAGGCCGCACCAGGCCCGCAGGTCCGCACTGGAGGCCGGGCCGTAGGCGGCGAGGTAGCGGCGCACGAGCTGCTGTCCGACCGGGTCGGTGCCGTCGTCGGCGGGCAGGGGGTCGGTGTCCCGTCCCAGCCAGGTGGCCAGCGGCAGGTTGCGTACGCCGGCGGTCCGCTGCCACAGGCCGCGGGGCGGGAGCTGGGCCATGGGCACGAGGGCGGCGACGAGCAGTTCGCCCAGGGCCCGGCGGGGCGGGCCGGGCCAGCGGTCGCGGACGGCCTGCACCAGCTCGCTCATGGTGCGGGGCTGTCCGTCGGCCATGACCGCGCGGCCCGCCGCGGCGGCCTCCTCCAGGTCGACGCCGTCCAGTTCGCGGCGGTAGGTGCCGAGGACGCGCTGGCGCAGCATGGCGTCGTGGCGGGCCCGCCACGCGAGCGCGTCCTCGGCCGTCACGAGGTGGACGGTGCGGCGCATGAGGTGGGTGCGGACCACGGTGCGGCCGGTCAGCGCGGAGTCCAGGTGACCGGGCTGGAAGCCGGCGAGCCTCGACCACAGCCCGACGAACGGCTCCTGGGGCTCCTGCGCCTGCAGACCGCACAGGTGGGCCACGGCCCCGGACACGGAGGTGTCGCCGCGTGTGAGCAGGTGTTGGCGGGCGAGGGCGGCGCGGTTGAGCGCGCGGCTGTCGAGCACGGTCATGGGGTTCTCAGGTCCTCACACGTGTGTGTCGAGGTGTGTACCTACGGACGGTGTGTACGGATGTGACCGGGTGACCGGGTGACCGGGTGACCGGGTTCAGCCGTTGTAGGGAGCGGTGACGTCGAGGACCCACGTGACGCCGAAGCGGTCGGTCAGCATGCCGTACAGCGGCGCCCACTGCGCGGGCTCCAGCGGACGCACGACGGCCGAGCCCTCGGCCAGCCTGCCCCACAAGGCGGTGATCTCGTCGCTGCCGTCGCCTCGGACGGAGACGAAGAACGGGTTCTCGCCCCGGTCCCAGGGCAGGTGCGAGGGCACGTCGTAGGCCATGACGTGGAAGCCGTTGTCGCCGGCCACCTCGCCCCACATGATCCAGTCGGCCTCGCTCTCGTCGCCGACGGCGCCCGCGTCCTTGTAGGTGACCGCGACGGTGCGGCCGCCGAAGACGGACCGGTAGAAGTCCAGCGCCTCGCGCGCGTGGCCACGGAAGTTGAGGTGTGTGGTGGTGGTGACGGACATGGCGGGCTCCTTGCCTTCGGTGTGGGCGGCTCGTGTGCCACTATGGCGGAGGTAAAGGACAGGTTGTGTCCGCTACTCCCAGGCCTGCTCCCTTGACTACGCCCGTGCTGAAGAGAGGCGCGTATGCAGAAGACGTCCTCCCGGCTGCTCGCCCTGCTCTCCCTGTTGCAGACAGACCGGGACTGGTCCGGCGAACACCTCGCCGAGCGGCTCGGCGTCACCCCGCGCACTGTGCGCCGTGACATCGACCGCCTGCGCGGACTCGGCTACCGGATCACGACCGTGAAGGGCCCGTCCGGCGGCTACCGGCTGGACGCCGGCACACATATGCCGCCCATGTTGTTCGACGACGGTCAGGCGGTGGCCCTGGCCGTCGCGTTGCGGACCGCGGCCGCGGATGCCACGGTCGCCGAGGACGCGGCCCGCGCCCTGGCCACCCTCCGCCAGGTGATGCCGCCCCGACTGCGCCACCGCATCGACTCACTGCACGTCACGGCGGTCCGGCCGCCCGGCACACCCGGCACACCCGGCCTCTCTGGTCTCCGGCGGACCGACAGCCGGACCCTGGTGGAGCTGAGCCGCGTCATTCACGCCCGCGAGGAGCTGCGCTTCGACTACGCCGCCACGGGACCGGCCGCGGAGCCGCGCCGCGTCCACCCCCACCACCTGGTCACCTGGTCCCACCGCTGGTACCTGGTGGCCTGGGACCTCGACCGGGAGGACTGGCGCGTCTTCCGCGTCGACCGCATCCAGCCGCGTACACCCACCGGTCCACGCTTCACCCCACGCGCACTCCCCGCCGACAGCGTCTCCGCCTTCGTCATCAGCCGGTTCCGCGGCAACGACGGCACTGCCACCGAGTGGCCCTGCCAGGGCGAGGTCGTCCTCCACCTCCCCGCCGCCGAGGCCGCGCCCTTCGTCCAGGACGGCATCGTCGAGGAGCTCGGCCCCCACCGCTGCCGACTCACCCTCGGCTCCTGGTCATGGACCGGACTCGCCGCCGCCATCAGCTACTTCGACGCCGAGTTCGAGGTGGTCGGACCGCCCGAGCTGCGGACGGCGTTCGCGCAACTCGCCGCCCGCTACGCCCGTGCCACGCCCTCGCACGGCTCCGCCGGATGAGCGGTTTCGCGGCGCCGTCCCGGCACCGCGAGACACCACCCCACCCCCGCCCCCACGACGTACCAGAACAGGTCCGGCGCGTTGAACGTCGCCCCGAGCAGCGGTCGCAGAACCGCCGGGACCCCGACGATCTGCAGCAGCTCCACGGCCCAGCTGAACCCCAGCGCGACACCCGCGACCACGACGGGCCGCAACCGGGGCGCCACCACGACCACCACCGCACATACCGCCACCGTGTACAGCGCGTCCCCCGCGTACTTCGCGAAGGCCCCGCCGGTCCACGCCCTGACCCCCAGACCTGCCGCGACCGTCGTCGCCCCGGCGCCCAGCCCCCACCACCGTCTGCTCATGCCGGGACCCTACGCGCCGCGAGCGCCCCGGAGCGTACGGGGTTCCATGCCCGTGCGGGGCTCCGGTCAGCCGCTCGCCTTCTTCACCGCCGCGTCGGCGTCCACGACGCCAAGGCCCAGCTTGTCCTCGTGTCCCGGGTTCGTGGCGGTGGCGCGGATCGTGGCCATGACGGCGTCCGGCTTCAGGCCCTCCTGGTGCAGGAGCGCCGCGAGCGCGGAGACGTACGGCGACGCCATCGACGTACCGGACAGCTTCCCGTACCCCGAGGTGTTCGTCAGGGACTCCTTCGTACGGTACGTGGGCAGCGTGGACAGGATGTCGACGCCGGGCGCCGAAACCGCCTGCTGCGCGCCGAAGTTGGAGAAGGAGGCCGCCTTGCCGTCCTGGTCGCTCGCGCCCACGACGAGGACAGGTGTGCCCACCTTGTACGGCTGGGTGTCCGCGCCGTCGTTGCCCGCCGCCGCGACGACCACGGCGCCCTTGTCGTGGGCGTGCTGGATGGCCTGGTTGAGGATGCCGCCCTGGAGCAGGTTCGACATCAGCGGGCCCTCGCCGAGGGAGAGGTTGATGACGTCGGCGCCGTGATCGGCCGCCCACACGATGCCCTTGGTGATGTTCGCGTTGCTGCCCGAGCCGTCGGCGCCGAGCACCCGCACGGGCATGATCTTCGCGCTGGGCGCGCCGCCCGCGACGCCGACCCCGTTGTCGGTGTGCGCGGCGGCGATGCCGGACACATGTGTGCCGTGGCCGTTCATGTCCTTGGGTTCGTCGTCGTCGTCGACGAAGTCGTGCCCGCCGACGAGCCGCCCCTGCAGGTCGGGGTGGTCCGGATCGGCCCCCGAGTCGACGACCGCGATCACCGTGTCGTCGCCCTTCGCGGTCTTCCACGCCTGCGGCAACCCGACCGCGTCGAGGGCCCACTGGTCGTCCCGCATGGGATCGGGGTCGGTCTTGTCACCGTCGCCACCGCAAGCGGTGGTGACCACCAGCGCGCCGGCTGCCAGACACAGAGCGAACGAGGTACGGATACGGTTACGCATGCTCCGAGCTTGATCGCGACACGTGCACCGCGCACGCGCAAACGGTCCGATCGTGGTCGGCTCCTCCACGGCAGCCGCGGCGCGACGGGTGAACTCCGTTCGGGACGGGCCGAGTCGGCGGCGCGCGACTTCGTGGGGCGGACGGTGCATCCGAACCCGCCGCGGGAGGAGAAGGGGTATTCGAGGCGGTGGGCCCTGCCCCTGCTCGCTGCCTCCACCGCTGTCGGTGGCGCCGGGACGCCTGCACGCTCCGGCGTCATCGACGTCCCCGCAGGCTCGTGATGCGCCGTCGGTGCCATACGCGTTCAGCCCTTCACCGGATCGCTGCCCGCCTCCTTCACCAGTCGGTCGCCGACGGCGAGCGACTTCCAGAGCCGCCGGTCGACGCGAATTCTGGAAGACTCGCCATCGGTCCGGCGAACCTCGACGAAGTGGTACATGTTCGAACCGTCGAGCATGCCCCGCGACTTGTCCTCGACGACACCCTCCCAGGCGTCGCCTCGTCCTGGTTTGTGCGATGTGACCATGGAGCGAGTCTACGAAGGGCGGCTGCCCGCGCGGCAGAGCGACGAGTCCCGTCATACGCGGGACAGGTGTCGTGCGCACGACCGGACAAATGTCCCATCGCCCTTCGCTGCCCGGCCGAACCGGGCGAGCACGGCGCGTCAACTCCGCTACGCCCACGGCGAAGCGATCGTCCACGGGCGCGGACCCCGTGCTTGGGTCGCCCGATGGAGATTCTGGTTCTGGGCGGAACAGCGTGGGTGGGCCGCGAGATCGCACGGCAGGCACTGGCGCGCGGGCACCGGGTGACCTGCCTGGCCCGCGGGGAGAGCGGCGACGTGGCGGAGGGTGCGGCGCTCGCCGTCGCCGACCGGCGCGACCCGTCCGCGTACGAGGGGATCGCGGACCGGGACTGGGACGCCGTGGTCGAGGTGTCGTGGCAGCCCGGGTTCGTCCGCGAGGCCTTGGCGGCGCTCGGTCACCGGGCGGCGCACTGGTCGTACGTCTCCTCGGTCAGCGCCTACGCCACGCACGCGCGTCCCGACGCGGACGAGTCGACGCCGCTGCTTCCGGCGGCCGAGCGGGACGAGGTCGACCGCGAAGAGTACGGCGAGGCCAAGGTCGCCTGCGAGCTGGCGTCCGTGTCGGCGGTCGGTGACCGGCTCCTCCTCGCGCGCGCCGGACTGATCGGCGGCCCCGGCGACCACAGCTGCCGTACCGGGTACTGGGTCGGGCGCGCGGCGCGCGAGCCGCTGGCACCCCTGCTCGTACCGGCTCCGGACGGCATCCTCACCCAGGCCGTCGACGCCCGGGACCTCGCCGCGTGGCTGCTCGACTGTGCGGAGAAGGGAACGACCGGTACGTACGACGCGGTCGGCCCGGTCATGCCCTTCGCGGAGTGGGTCGCGCTGTCGCTGGAGATCGGCGGCCACACCGGCCCCGTCGTGGAACCGGACGCCGACTGGCTGCTCGGGCGGAAGGTCGCGCAGTTCATGGGCCCGGAGTCGCTGGCGATGTGGATGGCCGACCCCGACTGGGCCGGTTTCAGCGCCCGCACCGGCGCCGCCGCCCGCGCGGCCGGCCTCCGGCACCGTCCCCGGCCCGAGATGCTGGCGGACACACTGCGCTGGGAGCGCGAGCAGGGTCTGGACCGCCCCCGCCGCGCGGGCCTCAGCGGCGCGCGCGAGCGGGAGCTGCTGGAGGCGTGGGGCAGGGAGGTGTCGGCCCCGGGTCAGCGCGGGCCGGCCGGGCGGAGACCTTAGCCCGTACCCTCGAAGACCGGCTCTCCAGCGCGACCGGAAGGACCGTATGTCAGCCGTTGTCGTCGTGGGTGCGGGGATCGTCGGTGCCTCCGTCGCGTACCACCTGGCGCGTCGAGGCGTCCCGGTCACCCTGATCGAGCGCGGGCCCGCACCGGCCGCCGACGTCACCGGGGACTCCTTCGCCTGGATCAGCGGGGCGGGCGGCGACCGGCCCGGCGGGGCGCGGGAACTGCGCGAGTACGTTCTGGCGGACCACAGCCGTCTGGAGGCGGAACTGCCGGACGTGACCGTTCGCCGGACCGGTTCGCTGACCTGGGACGCGGACGACGCAGTGCCGGGTGCGGCTCCACGGCTCGCGCCGGGCCGTTTCCGTGTCGGGCGGAGCGACATCGCGGCGCTCGAACCCCACCTCCAAAACCCTCCCGAGCAGGCGATCCACACACCGGGCGACGTGGGCGTCGACCCGACGGCGCTGACCCGCGCACTCGTGACCGCGGCCGGTGCGTACGGCGCGACCGTGCTCCACGACACGGCGGTGACCGCACTGCACCTGTCCGGCACACGTGTGAGGGGCGTGGTGTCGTCGGCGGGTCACCACACCGCCGCGACCGTCGTCCTCGCCGCCGGAACCGATGTTCCGCGTCTCTGCGCACCCGTCGCGCCGGGGCTGGCTGTGACCTCCTCCCCCGCCACCCTCGTACGGGTCGGCGCCCCGCCCGGACTGGTCAAGTCCATCGTGGCCACACCGGAGTTCGAGGTCCGGGAGGTCCGGGACGGTGAGCTGTGGATGCCGCTGGCACAGGGCCTGGGCGGCGGCGGAACGATCGGGTCCGAGTCGGCCGCGCGGGACGCGCTCCACCGCCTGCGGACGTTCTTCCGGGGCGCCGAGGAGTGCCGCCTGCTGAGTTGCCGCACACGTGGGCGGCCGGTCCCGCCGCACGGGCCCGTCATCGGACACGTCACGCCGGACCGGTCCGTCTACGTCGCCGTCATGCACTCCGCCGTCACCTTGGCGCCGACCGTCGGACGGCTCGTCGCGGAGGAACTCGTGACGGGTGCGCCCGTCCGCGAACTACGGCGCTGCCGCCCCGCCGTCGGCGACGTATGACCGGCCGGTCATACGGCTGTCACCAGCCAGAACTCGTTGCCCTCGGGGTCGGCGAGCAGCGCGGGTTCGCGTCGGTGCATACCGCCGGCAGCTGGGACGTCATGCCTGTGCGCCTGCGTTGCGCCGACTGCCGTCCCGGACAGCCGCGAACGGCGGCCCCGCGACGCGCAGTACAGGGGCCGGGGCGGGTCCGTGTTAGATCATGAGCGTGACAACCATCGAAGCTCCCCGCAGACCCTTCGACGCGGTGCTCTGCGATCTCGACAACGTGATCCGCTTCTACGACACGACGGAGCTCGCGGATCTGGAGCGGGCGGCCGGGCTGCCGGTCGGGACGACCGAGAGCGTGGCCTACGCGCCCGAGACGGATCTGCCGTTGCTGCTCGGCGCGATCACCACGGAGGAGTGGGTGGAGTCGGTCACGGCCGGTCTCGTGGGGCGGGTGCCTCGCGCGCGGGCGCGTGAGCTGGCGACGGCGCTGGCCCGTGCGCCGTTCCGGGCCGACGAGGTCGTGGTCGAGCTGCTGCTCGCGGCGAGGGCGCTTGTGCCGCTGGTGCTGGTCACCAACGCGACCCTGGACCTCGAGGACGACCTGGAGACGCTGGGGCTCACGGACTTGGCGGACCACGTCGTCAGCAGCGCACGGGTACGGGTGGCCAAGCCGGACCCGGAGATCTACGAGATCGCGGCCCGTCGCGCCGGGGTCGCCGCGGACCGGTGCCTGTTCGTGGACGACCGGTCCGAGAACGTCGAGGCCGCGGCAGCGCTCGGCATGAGCGGCCTGCTCTACCGCGACCCCGGCGATCTGCGCGCCGCGTTGGAGCGGCTCAGGGTCAGCTCATCGGTGTCACCGGCGATTGCAGCTCCGTCACCCAGTCGTCGCGGTTCTCCGGGCACTCCAGGCTGATCTCGCGCGGGTACCCGGTCGACCGGTACCCGTGGGCGTCGATCCAGTGGGCCAGGGTCTGGGCGGTGGGCAGCACGGTCTCCATCGAGCCGCGGTGCACGATCGTCGCCGTCCGGTCGAGGGACGGCAGGTCGTGGACGCGGAAAACGCCGTCCTGGAGCGGCGCGGAGACCTGGACGGCGGCGTGGACGCTGATGCGGCCACCGCCCTCCGGGGCGTCCTCGTAGTAGGCGATCCCCGGCCCCGCGGGGGCGATCCCGGCCTCCTTCAGGTGCCGGAACAGCTCGTCGTAGAGCGGGCCGATGACCGGGCCGATGTCGGCCGGCTCGTAGCCCGCGGCGGTCGCGGTCAGCTCCGCCACCCGGACCCGTGGAACGCTCTTGAGGACAACGTCGTTGGTGGGCATGTGCCCCTCGCTCTCGATCGCTCGGAGCCTCGCCTCGACCTGGACGAGCCGCGCCTCCGCGGCGGCCACCGCCGTCTCCAGCTCGGCCTGCCGCAACCGCAGCATGCCCCGCAGCTCCTCGACGCCGACCTTCTCGTCCACGATGTCCCGGACCTGCTGAAGGGTGAACCCGAGGTCCTTGAGCGCGATGATCCGGTTGAGGCGGGCGAGCTGGGCGGCGGTGTAGTGGCGGTAGCCGCTGACCGCGTCGACGCGGGCCGGCCGCAGCAGGCCGGTGGCGTCGTAGTGCCGCAGCATCCGTACGGACACACGGCCGTGGCGGGCGAAATCTCCGATGGTGAACATGAGGTCTCCGAGCTGACCGTCTGACACGGTGTGAGAGTCAAGGCCGGCGGCCTGCAGGTCGTGCGGGCCAGCCAATCAGCGGAGCCGACCGCGAGCAAGACGGGCCGTTTCCAGCTCAACGACGCCCATGTCTTCTGCACCCTCGACCAGGCCGCAGAGGAGGCGCGGGCCGCGCTCGGACTGATCCGCCGGGCGTACGAGGCGCTCGGCATCGTCCCGGCCCGCTACCGCCTCTCCCTCCCGGGCCCCGGCGGGAAGTACGTCGCCGCCCGGAGAAGTGTCAGCGCTCGACCGCGCTGCTCACCGACGTACTCGACCGCTCCGGGCTCCCGTACGGGGCGGCGGAGGGCGAAGCCGCGTTCTACGGCCCCAAGATCGATGTGCAGGTCCGGGACAGCGCCGCCGTTGACATGGCTCATGTGCTTCGGGAGCCTGTGGGGGCGCTCTTCCAACGATGTAATCGATCCCCGCCCACGTCCCGACGCGCGTCCCCCACACGCGCCCCCACAAGGGAAGAAGCCCATGGGAATCCTCAGACGCTCCTCCGCTGTCGCCGCTCTCGTACTGGCGGGTGCGCTCGCCGTCCCGCTGTCCCTGTCGGTGCCCGACACCGCGCAAGGAGCGGCGCCCGAGCGGGCCGGGGCAGTGCAGGGCGCGACCGGGCTGCGGGCCGCCGATCCCAGCGTGTTGCGCGTCGGCAGCACCTACACCGCCGTTCAGTCGGCCGACGGCGGGATCGTCGTACGGCAGGCGTCGTCGCTCGACGGCCTCGCGTCCGCCCCGGCCAAGAAGGTCTGGTCGGACACGGGCGGGCTCGGGGGTGTCTGGGCGCCGGAGATCGTGCGGGACGGCGGCCGGTACTACATCTACTTCGCGGCCGAGCGCGCCGGCGCCCGCCGCATGTACGTGATCAGCTCGGCCTCGCCGGACAGCGGATACTCGGCCGCGAAGAAGCTGGCGCTGCCGGACGACAAGTGGGCGATCGACGGCACCCTGTTCACGTTCCAGGGCCGGCGCTGGTTCGTCTGGTCGGGCTGGGCCGGTGACACCAACGTCGAGCAGAACCTGTACATCGCCAGGATGAGCGACCCGACCACCCCGACCGGCGGCCGGTCGATCATCTCGCAGCCGCGTGAGGGCTGGGAGCGCGTCGTCGGCAACCCGTACATCAACGAGGCCCCCGAGGCCATCAAGGACCCGAACGGGCAGCTGCACATCGTCTACTCCGCCAACGGCAGCTGGAGCGACCAGTACTGCCTGGCCGACCTGCGGCTGCGGGCGGGCGGCGACCCGACGTACGTATGGGACTGGTACAAGTCGAACGGCTGCCTGTTCGGTTCGCACCGCGAGACGATGATGACCGGCTGGGACCCGACGCTGTACGTCGACGGCCCGGGCCACCACAGCTTCGTCCTCCTCGACGGCGACATCGGCACGAGCCCGCCGGCCGGGCAGAAGTTCCCCTCGATGTTCCACGCGGTCCCCAAGGGGACCCCGTACTCCTGGGAGAACCGGCATTGGTACAGCGGCTCGTTCGTCTGGTGGGGCGACACCACCTACAAGCGCGCCAACGTGCCGGGCGCCGAGACCGACACAGGATGGAGCCTCAAGTTCTTCGAGTGACCTCACTTCCTGGGTCCGGACGCCGGCGACACTTAAGTGCTCGCCTCGCGGCACCTCACGGCCGTACCTTGGCGCGATGACGCGGGTGCGAAAGATGAGAGAAGCCGACATCGCGGCCGTCTCGGCGATCCGGGTCCGTGGCTGGCAGACGGCGTACGCCGGCCTCGTCCCCGGGACGTACCTGGACGCGATGACGGTCGAGGCCGATGCCGTGCGGCGACGGCAGATGTTCGCCCGGCCCCGGCCGGACTCGGAAGACCTTGTCGCGCTCGGCGACGGCGGACCGGTGGGCTGGGTCCGCTTCGGACCGTACCGAGGCGCGGTGCCCGGCGCGGCGGGGCGGGACGGCGAGGTCTACGCCCTGTACGTCGCACCGGAGTTGCTCGGGCAGGGCACCGGAACCAGCCTCCTGAACGAGGCGCACGGACACATGAAGGCGCTGGGTTTCGACGTGTCGGCGTTGTGGGTGCTCCGCGACAACCTACGAGCGCGGCGCTTCTACGAGCGGGCCGGTTACCGGGCCGACGGCGGCGCGCAGGACGACGTCTACGACGGGATCACGCTGACGGAAGTGCGGTACCGGCGCGCGCTCGCATGACCTGCTCGCCGAAGTCGCGTGAGCGGAGACCGGCATCCAGCGCCCGGACCAGCTCCCCCACGCGTCCGCCTCCGCCGGGAGCCGCCGGATAGCGCGTGAGTACGTCGATGACGACGGTCGTCGCACGCCGTACCGCCCGCTCGACGTGGTCGGCGCCGACGCCGTGATCGTCGCCCGCGCGGAGTTCGGCGGCCCTGGCCGCGTAGGCACCGGCTCCGAGGATGTGCCTGACCTGGGTGGCCTTGGCCAGCGGATGCAGATAGGCGGAGCCCGCCGCGGACATCGCCGCCCACGCGGCCTCACGGGCGGCCGGCCTCTCCGCGCTCTTCGCCGCCTTCAGAGCGGCCGACGCGGTGTCGCGCAACGCCTTTCCGCGCTCGCCGCCCCGGGCGAACTCCCGCGCGGCGTCGATCGCTTCGCGAGGGCGGGCGTCGTCCGGCCGGTCCGCCTCGAACACGTCGAGCACCGCTTCGGCGCACACCGCGGCGAACCCGGTGACCGCGCGGAGCTCCGGCTTGCTCAGCACGATCTCGCCCGCGTCTTCCGTCGTCGTCATGGCGCCATCCTGCACCACCAGCACCCGCGCAAGCCGTGGCCGCAGGGTCAGCCAACTGGTCCAGAGAAGATGCGGCGCAGCTCAGGACGGCTTTTTGTGTAAGGGATCCACTCCACTCGCACACAAGGAGAAAATTGTGCTGAATCGCATTGCAACCGCCCTCGCCGTCGCCACCTTCGCCGGGTTCCTGGCGGCCGGACCGGCCATGGCCGACTCGGACGACGACGGCGGCTCGCGCGGCGACGCTGTCTACTACAACGAGGGCCACTCGGCCGGCCAGTGGGCGTCCAACGTCGGTGGCCCGCTCGGCGTCACCAACATGGGCATGGCGGCGGCCGGCTTCGAGAACGCCGGCGGGTACCACTGGGAGCACGGCTACGACTTCGACAACGGTCACGACGACGACTGACACAGTCGGCGTCGAAGGTAGCCCTTCCTGAGCGGCCGCTCGCCCCGAACCGTCGGATCCGACGATCGTGGCGGCGGCCGTTCAGGCCGTTCGGCCGCTCTCCACGTCAGCCCGGTCAGGAATCCCTGCTCGGCGGAACCGTGTCCGCGCAGACGGGACAGCGTTTGCCGCGCTGCAGCGGCATCTCCCAGTCGACGTTCTGCTTGAGGGCGTACGGCGACGAGACCCGGTGCGGGATCTCGCCCCCGTCGACATCGAAGGCGTGGGCGACGGCGTCCGGCTCGACGGCCGTGACCAGGCCGCCCTCGTTCTCCGTCTCTATGGCGATCTTCCAGTGCGTCATACGCACCGAGTGCTCGACCTGGCGCGTGTGACACCTGTCGGCCCACCCTTGCCGCCGTCCCTTGGAATCCCCTTGTTTCAGCCGTCGCCCACACGGTCACCCGCAGACCCACGACATCCGCGAACGTGACGAAGGGACGGCTGTACATCATGACTACGGCGCGCGACATCATGACCGGCGGAGCGCAGTGTGTGGGGGCGCACGAGAGCGTCCGCGACGCGGCGCACAAGCTCAAGGAGTACGGGGTGGGCGCCCTGCCCATCTGTGGGGAGAACAACCGGCTCGTCGGCGTCCTGACCGACCGCGACATCGTGGTGAAGGTCCTCGGCGAGGGGCTCGACCCGGCGGAGGTGGAGGCCGGCACCCTGGCGCAGGGCGAGGCGGTGACGATCGGCGCGGACGACGGCGCCGACGAGATCTTCGCGACCATGACCCGGCACAAGGTGCGGCGTCTTCCGGTGATCGACGGTACCGACCTCGTCGGCATGGTCGCCCTCGCGGACGCGGCGCGGGCCCTGAAGGAGCCGCAGGCGGGCCGTCTGGTCGAGGCCCTCTCCACGGACTGACCGGCCCTCCGCCGACCGGGCCGTCGCGGTGCGGTCACCGCGGCCGGTCACCGCACCGCATCCGGCGCGGCGACCGTCACCGCGTCGGCCGACACATCGGCCGACGCCGTCAGAGCTGCTCCCGTTCCACCGGAAGCCACAGCTCGGCGTCGGCACGCGACCTGTCCGCCGACATGTCGGTCCGCAGGATCTCCGGGCCGGGCCTGCTGCGGTACGGGTTCGACGGGAACCACTCCGTGAACACGTCCCGCCACAGCTCCTGGATGGCCTGCGGGGCCGGGCCCGACGTCGTGAAGACGGCCCACGTTCCGGCCGGCACCGCCAGTACGGCGGTGTCCTCCGGGGCGGCCGCCGAGGTGACGACCCCCTGGTAGTAGTCGAGCTCCGTGCCCTCGGCGCGGCTGGGGTCCAGATCGTCACAGACCGCGACGATGCCGCGCGGCTCCTGGTCCGACAGTTTCTCCAGGCGCTCCAGGACCCGCGGGTCGATCCCGCGGACGAAGTCGATGATCGCCTGGTTGGGCCCCGAGTGCACGAGTGGCACCCGGGTCATCGGACCGACCACGGAGAAGTCCGGCCTGTCCACTACGCGATAGCGCATGCTGCTGCTCCCTTCGACGGTGAGACGGAAAGTCAGCCGGGGCTGTGACACGAGCGCCGCGCCGTCGCGCCGGGCCTCGCCGGGGCCGACCCCGTGCATGGCACGGAACGCGCGGGCGAACGCCTCGCCCGACCCGTAGCCGTAGCGCACCCCGGTCTCCAGGAGCGATCCCCGTCCGGCGAGCACCTCCGCGCCCGCCACGGTGAGGCGCCTGCGCCGGATGTACTCCGACAGCGGCATCCCCGCGAGGGCGGAGAACATCCGGCGCAGGTGGTACTCCGACGTGGCCGCGATCCGCGCCAGCTCCGCCGCGTCGATCCGCTGATCGAGGCGGTGCTCTATGTACTCCAGGGCCTGGTTGAGCCGCTCCAGCACTCCCGGCCTCCTTCCTTTCGGCGTTCACCACGCTAGGCAGCGGCCGCCTGCCCGGACCCGACAATTTGTGCCCGATCGCGTCGGGTCGCTTCGGGTCGGGTCGGGTCGGGTCGGGCCAGGTCGGGTCGGGCCAGGCCTCGTCGGCGCGGCCGCACGCGTCCTCGTCCCTCCCGCCCCACACCGCGAAGCGCCCTTCACCGGCTCGCGACGGCCAACTACTGTGGATTGCGCCCGAGTTGCTCCTCCGAGTTGTTCTTCCGCGTTATTCCTCCGAGTTGTTCCTCCGAGGTGTGCGCCGGCCGCGACCGGCCCGCTGTGCACGTCCGCCACTCAGCCGCGTTCTGAGGAGAGCCTCGCATGCACCAGCCGCAGATCCTTGTCCTGGACGCCGCCGGGACCGACCGGCACGCGGAGGATGCCGAGCTGCGCTCGCGCGGCCCGGCCACCCGCGTCGACGTCCTGGGCGTCGAGGCATGGGCGGTGACCGATCCCGCCCTGCTCAAGCAGCTGCTCACCGACGCGCGGGTCTCCAAGGACCCCCGGCGGCACTGGCCGATGTTCCCCGACAAGATCGTCGGCAGCTGGCCCCTCGCCCTGTGGGTGGCCGTGGACAACATGTTCACCGCGTTCGGCGGCGACCACCGGCGCCTGCGGCGGCTGGTCAGCCCGGCCTTCGCCGCGCGCCGCATGACGGCGCTCCAGCCGCGCATCGAAGAGATCACGCACACGTTGCTCGACGAGCTCGCCGCCGCCCCCGCCGGTGCGGTCACCGATCTGCGCGAGCGGTTCGCGTATCCGCTGCCGATCCGGGTCATCAGCGAACTCATGGGCCTGCCCGAACACGCGCAGCGCGGCTTCCGCCGCACCGTGGACAACGTCTTCGACACCCGGCTCGACGCCGAGGAGGCCGCGGCGAACGCCGAGGAGCTGTACGCGATCATGGCCGGCCTGGTCGCGGCGAAGCGCGCACGGCCCGGCGACGACATGACCTCCGTACTCATCGCCACCCGCGACGACGACGGATCCGCACTCACCGAACAGGAACTCCTCGACACGCTGCTCCTCGTGATCAGCGCGGGCTACGAGACCACCGTCAACCTCCTCGACCAGGCCATCGCCGCGCTCCTGGCCCACCCGGACCAGCTGGCCCTCGTGCGGGACGGCGAGAAGATGTGGCCGGAGGTCGTCGAGGAGACGCTGCGCTACGAGGCGCCCGTCGCGCACCTGCCCATGCGGTACGCGGTCGAGGACATCGAGGTGGCGGAGGGCCTGGTGATCCGGCAGGGCGAGGCGATCCTCGCGTCCTACGCCGCGGCCGGCCGCCACCCCGCGCTCCACGGCACCGACGCCGACACCTTCGACGTGGCCCGGGTCGGCAAGGCCCATCTCGCCTTCGGCCATGGTGTGCACGTGTGTCTCGGCGCGGCACTGGCCCGCATGGAGGCCGAGACGGCGCTGCGCGGCCTGTTCACCCGCTACCCGGACCTCGCCCTCGCGGTCCCCGCCGGGACGTTGCGTTCGGCGGGGTCGTTCATCTCCAACGGGCACATGGAGCTGCCGGTGGTCCTGCGGCCGGACGTAGCGGGTCGGCCCTAGCCGGTCGGCGGTGCGGTCGATCCGCGCGGTATCAGGCTGGGTGCCTGGGCCGGGTGGGAGGCCGCCTCCTTGCGGAGCATGACGGCGAAGAGGGTCTCCGTCACGTCGGCGCCGAAGAGAAGACGTCGTGGTGCATGGCGGAGAGCGTAGTGCGGGCGGACACCCCTTGCTCGCCGTGCACGGCGAGGGTCACCGCGGAGGGTGACGGTGCCCGAGATCCACTTCGCGGCCGCTGGCTTCAGGAGGTCGAAGGGGTAGCGCGGCTCGGGGTCCTCCCCCGCCTCGACGTGCGCGTTGAAGTCGAAGGGGTGCTCGGCCCAGTTGTCGCACGGGCGCTCCTCGGATGGCGCGTGGGGCGCGGCGGCGGGCCGGACGGCGTACTCGAGCCGCGCCCGCCACCTGCCTCGCACCCAGGGCGTCCGCCACGCCCGCCGCGCCTTCCGCCGTCCGGGCAGGTGTCAGGGCGGGCCGCCCCGACCCCGCCGACGGGACCCGTCCCGACCCGTCGTCGTGCACACCTTCGCGCGCGGTCCCGGTCCTCTCCGTCCACGGTGAACAGGACGCGACCAACCCGTACAACGGCGGGGGCGACAGCACCGCCCGGCGCTACGCGGTCCGTGTCGCCCAGCAGCGCTGGGCGGCCCTGAACGGCCGCCACCACCAAGGTCACCCCGCATGTTTGCCGGTCCGCCTACAGCGGGTGTCGCGACGGAGCCGATGTCACCTCTGCACCGGCCCCGACGGCGGCAGGACGACACACGCGCCCTACTCGTACCAGGGACCCGTGTGTTTTCATGCCGCCCACGGCTCCCCGTGAGCCGGGCCTTCCCCTCCCCCATCACGTCGAAGGAGCGCTCATGTTCCGAGCCGCATCGGCCTTACTGCTCGCCGCCGCGCTGACCTGCACCGCGACCGTCGCGTCAGCCGAGGCACCGGACACCGCCGCCGAGCGGCCCGCGTCCAAGGGCTCCTGGCACACCTCGTGGGCCAACTCCCAGCACAGCCTCGCGCCCACGCCGCTGCGCGATCAGTCCGTCCGGATGATCAGTCACCTGAGCCAGGGCGGGGACGCGCTGCGGATACGCGTGCAGAACACTTTCTCCAAGAGCCCGCTGTCCATCGGCGCGGCCACCGTCGCGGACAGCGACGGCAAGAGCGCGGCGCTGCGAGGACCGGCCCGCACGGTCACGTTCAAGGGGCGCGGAGCGGTCGTGGTGCCGGCCGGGGCCGAGGTGTGGAGCGATCCGGTCCCGATGCGGGCCCGGGCCCAGGGCGATGTGGCGGTGTCCCTGTCGGTGTCCGGGCAGGCGGACGCGGGCCGCCACGGCTCCGCCTTCCGCACCAACTACCTCTCCGCGCCGGGCTCCGGCGACCGGACCGGTGACACGGGCGGCGGCGCCTACACGCAGACGACCGAGTCGACCTACCTGGTCAGCGCGGTCGACGTACGCAACAGCGGCCTCAAGGGCACGCTCGTCGCCTACGGCAGCTCCGTCGTGGACGGCACGGGATCCACCAACTGCGGCCCGGGCTGCACCGAGCTGGGCAACAACCGGCGCTGGACCGACGACCTCGCGCGCCGCATCCGCGCCGAACTGCCCGCCGGCCGCCAGTTCACCGTCGCCAACGCGGGCGTGAGCGGCACCACCAGCTACGCCGACTGTCCCGGCATGGGCGCCGATGTCCGCGGCCTGGACTCCCTGGCCCGCCTCGACCGCGATGTCCTGTCGCTGCACGGCGTCAAGGCCGTGCTCTTCTACTACGGGACCAACGACCTGGCGGCCGGGTGCGACGCCGGCCAGATCATCAGCAGCTACCGCGCGACCTTCGCCCGGCTGCACGAAGCCGGGATCAAGGTCTACGTCACCCCCATCACCCCGCGCCCCGGCTACACCGACGCCAACAACCGGGACCGGCAGACGGTCGGCGGCTTCGTGAAGAAGTACGGGAACTGCTCCGGCACCTGCGACGGAGTCCTCGACTTCGACCAGGTGCTCAAGGACCCGGTGAAGCCGAACAGCATCGATCCCGCCTACGACACCGGGGACGGGGTCCATGTCAACGTGGCCGGTCAGCAGGCGCTCGCCGACTTCATCTCGCTGCCGACGGTGACGTCCCGATAGCGCCCTCCGCCGCGTCGAGGGCGCTGACAGCGGCCCGGACCCGCAGCGCGTCCGGGCCGCTCGTCACGTCGAGCCCGGTGATCTCGGCGGCGCGGCGCAACCGGTAGTCGACGGTGTTGGGATGCACGCACAACTCCCGTGCGGCGGAGCGCCGGCTGAGCCCGCACCGTAGATACGCGCGCACCGTGTCGAGGAGTTCGGGGCGGGCCGTCAGGGGCCGCACGAGCCGCGCCAGTTCGTCCCGCGCCGGTCCCGGACGCATCAGCTGGTACTCGAGCAGCACGTCCGGGAGCCGGTACAGGCCCGGTGGCCGCTCCGAGGCGGCCGCCACCCGGCGCACCTCCTGGGCGAGGGCCACGGCGTCGGGGACGTCGTCGGGCGCGGCGGCCGCCGCGCCCGCCGTGACGTCGACACCCGCGACCCGCCGCATATGGGTGAGGGCGGCGGCGACCCGCGCCCAGTCCTGCTCGGTGACCTGGTCGGGTGCCGTGCGGCACGGGACGAGCGCGAGGCCGCCGTCACCGGACAGGGCGGACAGGACGGTGCCGTCGACGTGCCGGTCGAGTTCCACACGTATGCGGCGCAGTTTGCGTTTCCCCGCGATGACCGGGCTGACCCCGTCGAGCGCCTCGTCCGGGTGCGCGCCGAGGGCGAGGTCCAGGACGAGGTAGCAGGGAGGCACGTCGAGGCCCCAGTGGGCGGCGGTGACCGCCGCGTCCGCGCCCTCCACCAGCGCGGTGAGGAGCGCCTGCCGTGCCGACTGCTCCTCGCCGAGGACGGCTTGGCGCTCGGCGAAGAAACCGGCCACCACGGTGACCGTCATCCGCTCCAGGAACTGCAGCACGAGGACGGTGACGGCCTGTACGTGTTCCAGGTCGCCGGCCGTGGCGTGGCCGAGCATCTGCCGCAGACACTCCTGCGCGCCGACGTGGTAGGCGCGCACGACGGCCTCGACGGGCACCCCCTCCTCCGCCCGTTTGGCGGCCGACTGCCGTAGTGCCAGGAGGTCGTTCTCCGTGGGGAGCCGCCCGGTGCGCAGCATGGCGGCGAAGGAGCCGATGCCCTGTTCGACGACGCGGCGGATCTCCCCTCTGAGCTGCTCGGCGGGCATCGTGTCGTAGACCGGTACATGGTCGACGAGCCGCTCGAGCACGCGCCCCGCGAGGACGGGGAGGGCGTCGCTGAGGCGCTGGTGGAGGACGACACCGTCGAAGGCGAGGGGCAGCGGTGTGCCGTTCTCCCGCTCCATACGGCCGCCCTCCTCCCGTCCGGTCCGAGATCGTTCCATGCGTGGCGGTAGCAAAAGTCGCTGGCCCCGTGCGGGGCGTCAAGGGCGTGGCGGCTGGTGTGAGGGAGGTCTCGGAGCGGATCCTCCTTTGTGACGGCTCACAAACGGTGCCCTTGATGTCTGGACGACAGCCGGGGTCCGTGGGGCGGCTGGTCCCTCAGTCTTCTGGGACACGCCACCCCACCACGCACTCGGGAGACCCCATGCCAGTGACCATGTCGTCCGCGCGCACGCTCCGCGCGGGGCTGACCTCGGCGGCCGTCTGTGCCGCCACCGTCCTCACCGTCGCGTCGGCCGCCCCGGCGCAGGCCCGGGAGTCCGCCCCGCTGCGCGAAGGGGGTGTGGCCGAGGCCCTGTGGAACTACGTGAGTTCGCCGGACGCCGTGCCCGGCGCCAACGACTGGTCGTGCCGGCCGAGCGCCGAGCACCCCGAGCCGGTCGTCCTGCTGCCGGGCACGTTCTTCAACTTCGGCGCGAACTTCGTGAAGGCGGCGCCCCGGCTGAAGAACGCCGGATACTGCGTCTACGCGATGAACTACGGCTTCACCCCGGTGTCCTTGAACCGCGTCGGGGGGCTCGGGCCGAACCGGGAGTCGGCGGCGCAGCTCGACGCGTTCGTGGACAGGGTCCTCGCGTCGACGGGTGCGGGGAAGGTGAACATCGTCGGGCACTCGCTCGGCGGGAGCGTGCCGATGTGGTGGATGAAGAAGATGGACGGCGCGCGCAAGGTCGACAAGTACGTGGGCTGGGCGCCGAGTTCGCACGGCACGAACCTCAACGGCATCGTCGACCTGGGCGAGAAGCTGAACCTCATGGGGTTCGTGACACACCTGTCGAACGTGGCGCGGTTCCCGGGCGTCGTCGAGCAGACGAACACCTCCACGTACACCCGTGAGATGTGGGCGGACGGCGACACCGTCCCGGCCGGTCCGCGCTACACGGTCGTGATGACGAAGTACGACACCGTCGTGACGCCGTACACCAGTCAGGCGCTGAAGGGCGAGGACGTCGACAACGTGGTCCTGCAGGATGCCTGCCCGACCGACCGCGCCGGGCACATGGGCCTCTTCAACGACGATCCGACCCTGCAGATCACCATGAACGCCCTGGCCGACGGGCCGAAGGACTTCAAGCCGGAGTGCCGCGGGTTCGGGCTGCAACTCCTGTGAGTGCGACGGCATCCGAGTCGGCACATGCGGGTGTGAGGGGGGCGGGCGGGGGCACTGGGGCGTCGAACCGCCCGGCGCGCCCCCGCGCTCCGCACCCGAAGGAGACCCCCGCCATGCTGATGGCTCACCCCGCCGTACTCAACGACCTCGTCCAGCAGTACGAGACGCTGCAGGCCCTCAACGCCGCCGAGGGCAGCGAAGGGGTGCAGCAGCGCATGGACGACGTGGCGTACACCCTGTGCATCGCGACCGGCACCGCCGACATCGACGCGGCCCTCATCGCCGCCCGCCACCGCCTTCCCGGCGCCCGCCCCGAGGACGATTCCCTCCTTGCGGCCTGAGCCGAGGCAGAAGACACCGATGAGTTTCCGCGCGGCGCGCTGTCTGCAAGGTGGGGCGGAGCTGTCCCCTTCCTGAGAGAGAGCGGCGCGCGATGAAACTGGTGGTGCAGCAATTCCTGTCCCTCGACGGCGTCTGCCAGGGCCCGGGGTCCCCGGACGAGGACACCAGTGACGGGTTCACCCGGGGCGGCTGGTTCGTGCCGCATCTGGACGCCGCGTTCGAACAGCAGGCGGTGGACTGGCTCGGCCGGGCCGACGCTCTCCTGTTCGGGCGCCGCACCTACGAGAGCTTCGCCCGGGACTGGCCCGAGATGACGGAGCACCCCTGCGCCCAGTACCTGAACGGCCTGCCCAAATACGTCGCGTCCCGCAGCCTCACCCGGGCCGGCTGGAATCCGACGACGATCCTGGCCGACGCCGTCCCCGCCCAGGTCGCCGAGGTGAAGCGGCGCCCCGGCCGCGAACTGCAGATCCACGGCAGCGGCCGCCTGGCGCAGTCCCTGCTGGCCGCGGGCCTCGTCGACGAACTGCGCCTCGTGATCGCCCCGGTCGTCGTCGGCACCGGCCGCCGCCTCTTCCCCGATGGCGGGGCCCCGGCCGGCCTGCGGCTCCTGAGCAGCACGACGACCCCGGGCGGCCTCGCGATCCACACGTACGCCTCGACCGGGCGCCCGGAGTACGGCACGTACGGGGCCGAGGCGTGACCGGTCCACGGCAGCCCCGGGGCTACAGCCGCTCCGAGGGACGGCGGCCTGCCACGGCGCAGGCCGCCGTCCCTCCGGGCAGCCGGTGCCGGTTCTCCGCGATCAGCCGGTAGACGCCGTGCGCGGCCCAGCTCACCGGGGGCAGTGTGAGGAGCGCGCCGAGGACCGGCCAGGCCCCGCCCGCGCTCAGGAGCGCCTTGGCCACGGCCCGGGAGCCGCCGTAGACCGTGCCCGCGGGGGTCACCCAGAGCGCCTCGTACTCGGCGCGCTCCTGGGTGGTGCCGAGCGCGTCCAGGTCCGCGAACTGCCACGGGACGATCTCGCAGCGTGGCCGGACCCACCGCTCGGCGAACTTCACCGACGTGGTGCAGAAACCACAGTCACCGTCGAAAACGAGAGCGGGCTGAATCATCATGCGTCCAGCATGACGCGTCACGCCCGTCCGCCCCGCGACCCGGGCCAGGCGGAGTCGCGCAGCAGGCGGAGCCCGTTGAGGCCGACGAGGACGGTGGAGCCCTCGTGTCCGGCGACGCCGAGCGGCAGCGGCAGCGTGCCGACCAGGTCCCAGACGACCAGGACGGTGATGAACACCCCCGCGACGACGAGGTTCTGCACGACCAGGCGGCGGGCCTTGCGGGCGAGGGTGACGACGGCGGGGACGGTGGCCAGTTCGTCGCGTACGACAACGGCGTCGGCGGTCTCCAGAGCGAGGTCGGAGCCGGCCTTGCCCATCGCGATCCCGGTGTACGCCGCCGCGAGGGCCGGGGCGTCGTTGACCCCGTCGCCGACCACGAGCACCCGGCGCCCCTCGGCCTCCCACGCGCGGACCGCCGCGACCTTGTCCTGAGGCAGCAGCCCGGCCCGTACGTCGGTGATGCCGACCTCGGCGGCGAGGTGGCGCGCGGCGCGTTCGTTGTCGCCGGTCAGCAGGGCGGGTGCCCGCCCGGTCAGCGCGGTGAGCGCGGCGACGGTGGCGGCGGCTTCGGGGCGCAGCCGGTCGGCGATGCCCAGGAGCCCGGCGGGTTCTCCGTCGCGGGTCACGAGGATCACCGTACGGCCCGCTTCCTCGAGGGACTCGACGGCGTCGGTGAGGGCCGGGGCGAGGCGTGCCGGGGAGCCCACTTCGACCGTGCGTCCGTCGATGACGGCGGTGACACCCTTGCCGGGTACGGAGCTGAAGCCGTCCGCCTCGCCGAGCGTCAGTCCGCGCTCGCGGGCGGCCCGCACGACGGCGCGCGCCAGCGGATGCTCGCTGGGGTGCTCGGCCGCGGCGGCGAGCGCGAGCAGGCCGTCCTCGGTCAGCCCCGGTCCGGGCAGCGGGCGGACGTCGGTGACGTGCGGGGTGCCTTCGGTGAGGGTGCCGGTCTTGTCGAGGGCGACGGTGTCGATCGCGCCGAGGCGCTCCATCACCACGGCCGACTTGGCGAGGACACCGTGGCGGCCCGCGTTGGCGATGGCGGAGAGCAGCGGCGGCATGGTGGAGAGGACCACCGCGCACGGCGAAGCGACGATCATGAAGGTCATGGCGCGGAGCAGGGCCGACTGAAGATCGGCGCCGACGGCCAGCGGGATGCCGAAGACGGCGAGGGTGGCCAGGACCATTCCGAGCGAGTAGCGCTGCTCGACCTTCTCGATGAGCAGCTGGGTGGGCGCCTTCGTCCCGGAGGCCTCCTCGACCATCCTCACGATGCGGGCGATCACCGAGTCCGCGGGGTCGCGCTCGACGCGGACGCGCAGGGCGCCGGTGCCGTTGACGGTGCCCGCGAAGACCTCGTCGCCCGCCCCCTTGGCGACCGGGAGCGGCTCGCCGGTGATGGTGGCCTGGTCCACGTCGCTGGTGCCGTCGAGGACGCGGCCGTCCGCGCCGATCCGCTCGCCGGGCCGCACCAGGACCGTGTCGCCGACGGCCAGCGCGTCGGCGGGCACGTTCTCCTCGGCGCCGCCGGACAGCAGGCGGGTGGCGGTGGTCGGGGCGAGGTCGAGCAGGCCGCGCACCGAGTCGGCGGTACGGGCGGTCGCCAGCGCCTCCAGGGCGCCGGAGGTGGCGAAGATGACGATGAGGAGGGCGCCGTCGAGGAGCTGGCCGATCGCGGCGGCACCGAGCGCCGCGACGACCATCAGCAGATCGACGTCCAGGGTCTTGTCCCTGAGCGCCTTCAGCCCTTCCCAGCCGGGCTCCCAGCCACCGGTGACGTAGACGGCCGCGTACAGCGGGCCCCACGTCCAGGCGGGGGCGCCGAGCAGGTCGAGGGGGAGGGCGAGCAGGAACAGGGCCAGGGCGGCGAGGGCCCACCGCGCCTCGGGCAGCGCCAGGGCGCGGGTGCGCCGGCGCGGTGTCGTGGGGCGTGGCCCCGCGGCGGCCGGTGCGGGCCGCTGATCGAGGACTGAAGGCATGGCGGGGCAACCCTTCGCGGGTGGGGACCGTGGGGAGGCCGGGTGGGGGCCGGCCGACGCGCACACCATACAGGAATACCTGAACAGGTCTTCACATGTGGCCGGTATGATGCCTCCATGGGCCACGGAACGGACACCGCAAGCAGCGCCACCACGCGCGAGCGCCTCGACGCCGTCGGCACGGCTGACGTCGCCGCCACCCTCCAGGCCCTCGCCACCCCCTCACGGCTGCGGATCCTGGCCCGCCTCCAGGAAGGGTCCTGCTCGGTCGGTGAGCTGGCGGAGGCCGTCGACATGGAGGCGTCCGCCTGCTCCCACCAACTGCGCCTGCTGCGCAACCTCGGCCTCGTCACCGGCGAACGGCACGGGCGCTCGATCATCTACGCCCTCTACGACAACCACGTCGCCGAACTTCTCGACCAGGCGCTCTACCACGTCGAGCACCTGCGCATGGGTATCCGCGACACACCCGGAGCGGTCGCCGAGTAGCTCCCCTACCCCAGGCGGTCGAGGGCGTCGCGCAGCGCGTTCTCGACGACCTCCGTCAGCGCCGGGTGGATCCACAGCGGGCCCTCGGCCAGGTCGTGGGCGGAGATGCCGTGGAACATGGCGAGGTTGAGCGGCTGGACGAGTGTGGCCGCCTGCGGGCCGAGCACGTGTGCGCCGAGGATGAGCCCCGTGTCCCGGTCGACGAGGACCTTGCAGAAACCCTGGGTGTCCTCCAGGGCCCACCCGTAGGCGACGTCCTCGTAGGCGCAGCGGCCCACGACATAGTCGAGGCGTTGCTCCCTGGCGTCCTGCTCCGTGACGCCGGCCTGTCCGATCTGCGGATGCGCGAAGACGGCGGAGGGGACCACTTCGTAGGACATCTCGCGCGGCCGGTCCGGGTGGAGGAGGTTGTGTGCGACCACCTCCGCCTGGCGGTTGGCGACATGTTTGAGCGGAGGGCCGCCGTCGGTGATGTCACCGAGCGCCCACACCCCGTCGACGCTGGTGCGCAGTTGGGTGTCGACCTTGATGAAACCCTTGTCGTCGCAGGCGATACCCGCCTCGTCGACATGGAGCGAGTCCGTGTTGGGGCGGCGTCCCACCGCGACGAGCAGGGTGTCGGCGGGAAGGCGCGTGCCGTCGTCGAGGACGACGGTGAGATCGCCCGGGGCGCCTTCCAACCCGGTCACCTCACGCCCGAACCGCAGGTCCCAGCGGGTCCGCGCGTGGTCCGTGTACGCCTGGGAGACCTCTTCGTCCTGTGCGCCCGAGAGCAGCCGGCCGCTCTTCTCCACGACCGTGATCCCCGCACCCGCCGTGTGAAACACGTGTGCCAGCTCGGCCGCGATGTATCCGCCGCCCACCACGACGAGGCGTCCCGGTACGGACGGCATCCGCATCACGGTGTCGGAGGTCTCGTAGGGCAGACCGGAGTCCTCGATCGGCGGCGGCACGACCGGACGGCCGCCGCCCGCCACCAGGAACCGGTCGGCGGACACCCGTTCCTCGCCGGACTCGGTGGTGACGAGGAGTTCGCGGTCGCCGGTGAAGCGCGCCCGCCCCCGGTACACCGTCACCCACGACGTGTCGCGCCTGCCCTGCTCGCTCTCCACGGCGTGCGCGTCGAGCCTGCCGAACACCCGCTCCTGCACCTGCGGCCAGGAGAGGTCCTGGAGCGGGGCCGTCACGTTGTGCCGCTCGCTGTCCCGGACCGCGTCGGCGACGTCGGCCGTGACGGACAGCATCTTGCTGGGGATGCAGCCCGCGTTGAGACAGGTGCCTCCGAAGGGGCCCTCGGAGACGATCGCCACGTCCAGATGCGCGAAGCGGTCGTCGACGACGGCGTTCCCGGAGCCTGTACCGATCACGGCGAGATCATGATGTGCCATGACGCATCAGTAGCCCGCGCGGGACGTTTCATACCGTCCGCTGTTCACGGGATTCGCGCCGTTCACGGGGACTCACGCAGGAACAGCGCGCCGCACGAGTGACAGAACGGCTTCGCCTCCTCCGTGCCCCACGCCTCGGCGGGCAGTCGCGTCTCCGCGAGATCGATCTTCCGGCCGCACATCGCGGTCGGCTCTCCCCCGCGGACCATGTGCCATTCCTTGAGGCTCTCGCCGCCCGGTTCGGTCCGCTCGGCGATGATGTGGTGGTCCATCGTCTGTGCTCCTTCGCGTCGCTACGCGTTCTCGTCAAGGGTGTCCAGGGCGATGACGACCTTGATGTCGTCGTCCTGTGCCGTGAAAGCCTCAGCGGCGCGGTCCAGGGGAACCCGCCGGGTGATCATGCGTTCCAGCCAGCCGCGGTCGGCGCGGGCGAGGGCGTCGGCGGCCTGCCGGTAGTGGCGCAGGTTGGCGTTGACCGAGCCGACGACCGCGTCGTTCTCCAGGACGAGTTCGCGGTTGAGTGCGCCCGCGTCCACGGTGATCCGTCGGCCCTTCGGGGAGACCCCGGTGAGGCAGACGACGCCGAAGGCGGCGGTGCCCGCGATGGCCTCGAAGACGATGTGGCTGGCGCCGGTGGCCTCGATGATGACGTCGGGCCTGACCGCTTCCACGGCCCGCTCGATGCCGTCGCTGTGGTACTTCGCCCCGAGGTCGCCGACCAGGGCGGGCTTGGGGCCGCTGTCGACCTGGTCGAGCACGTGCACGTCGAGGCCGCGCTCCACACCGAGCAGCGCGGCGAGGAGCCCGATCGGGCCCGCGCCGGTCACGAGTACGCGCCGGGGGTCGAACCAGGCGCGCGCCCCGACCCGCTCCACCTGCTCCCACGCCTTGGCGACCACGGTCGTGGGCTCCATCAGCACCCCTACGCGGTCGAGCCCGGGATCGAGCTTCACGGCGTAGTCGCGCTCGACCGTCCAGACCTGGGAGGCGTATCCGTCCCGCTCCTTGATGCCGCGCTCGGTGTAGTCGCCGTTGCGGCACATGTCGAACTCGCCGTGCGCACACGCCGGGCACGGCTCCGGGTCGGGCCGCCGCACCACCCCCACCACCAGGTCACCGGCGCTGAACCCGCTCCCCCGCGGGGCCCGGCGCACCCGGCCGAGGGACTCGTGGCCGATGACGAGCCGGTCGTGGCCGTCGGGCGCCCAGCCGTAGTCGCCCGCGACGATCTCCTTGTCGGTGCCGCACACGCCGACGGCGAGCCCGTCGACCAGCAGCTCGTCGTCGCCCGGGTCCGGTTCGGGTACGTCACCGACTTCCAGCGAGTCCGGATGGTTCGGCCGGACGGTCACCGCGCGCATGGGGGCTCCTTCTTCGTCATGTGTCTTTCCCCGGCTGCTTCCACGTCGTCGTAGACCCGCAGACCGTCCCGGCGCGGACGCATGCCCGGCGTCGGTGGATGCGGCACCAGGCGGCCGTCATGCGTCAGGTGGTGGACGGGCACCTCGCGGGCCACCACGGCGAAGTCGGCGGTCGGCCGCCGGTCGCAGCGCCACCAGACCGCCTCGCTGCACATCACGGCCGCCCGCGTACGGGCGGCGTCCGCGAGGAGCCGGTCCATGGCGGCCACGAAGCCGGGGTCGCCGGTGCAGGCGGCGTAACCCCGGAAGGACTCGTTGCGCCAGATGGCGTCCGGGGAGTCGGGCGGCGCCTCGCCAAAACCATCCAGGGCCTTCTCCCAGCGGTGGTCGACATCCGCCTCGGGCAGCCGTTCGGCGAGGCGGTCGGGGGCCAGGTGCGGGGTGCGGCGGCTGCCGGGACCGATGCGCACGTCGGCCACCGAGCGCACCGCCGCGCTCCGCAGGAGCTCGACAGGGGCGTCGGGGCCCGCCGTGCTGTGTCCGAACGTCACCAGGTCTTCCGGTGTACCCGTGCTCACCTGCCGTATCCCTCCGCGTGCCGCCGTGTCCTCAGCTGACGAGGATCAGGGTCGAGGACTCCTTGAGCTTCCCGTCGGCCCCAACGGGGCTGCCGCAGTGTGCCGGGTGGCAGCGCTGGACGGCGGCGGGCAGCTCGCGGTCGCGCAGGCCCTGGGCCGCCTGGCGCGCGCACGGACCGTCCGGACCGTGCCGCCGACGCGTCGTACGAGTACGGGGCCCTCCGGCGAAGCCGCCGCCTGCCCGGACGCCCGCGCTCCGCACCCATCGTTGAACACGAACGGGGCGGGCGCACCCGGCGCGGCGCCGGTCCGTGGTTTCCCGGAACTGCCTGGCAGTCCCGGGAAACCGAGGCTGTGGTCCCAACCTCTCCCGCACGGTATCCCGCGGACCCGGGCCCCAGGCACGTCGACGGGAATGGCTCCGCCGGGCTGCTTCGGGAACCGCGGCGGGATAACGATTCGGACACGGCGGTGCCAGGGAGAGTGATGGGGCTTCATCGGGTGGATGGCCGGTTCCGAGCGGTGGGACGATGGACGTGCTGCACCCCTGGGGGCCTCATGCGTACATCCGAGACCGATCTCGAACAGAGTGCGCCGGCGCACGACTTCGCCGCCGCCGCCCCACCCCGACGCGCGCTCGCGCGGGCGTGAGGCGGAGTGGTCGCCGATCCGGGCGGGCGGTGCGGCCTGAGCCCGCGCATGGCGGTGCGGCGCACCCCCGACACACCCGGCTTCTTCATGGCGTTCGCCCTGACAGGTGAGCTGGACACCAGCAGCATCCCCACGCTCTGCGACGCGACGTCGGAGGTGCTGGCCGAGGGCAGCCGCCACCTGATCATGGACCTGTCCGCGGTCACCCGGTGCGACAACGCCACCTTCTACACGCTCCTGGGCATGCGCGACGCCATCCACCAAGCGGGTGGCAGCCTCACCCTCGCCAACCCCAGCCGCTGCGTCGAGACCGCCTTGTCCCGCAGCGCCGTCCGCGACCAACTCCCCCTGCGCGACATCCCGGCCTCGTCGCCCCCGTACCGCTACCCGGCCGCCAGGGCGAAGTCCCCCGCGCGGTAAGCGGAACCGGGAACGCCGGGGCGGTCCGGCCCGTTGGGGGTCGAGGACAGCCTCTCAGGACCGCTGCCCACCGCTGCCCACCGCTGCCCACGCTGCTCCGTACCGTGAACCGAGGGAGTGCCTTGCCCGAAACCTCGTCCGTCCCGCCCGCCGTCACCGTTCCCCCTCTTCCGTCGCTTCCGCCGCTCGCCGCCCAGGCGGAGCGTCTGATCGAGCTCCGGGTGCATGAGACCGCGGGGATGTCCGCCGACGAACTGCGCGCGTTCGCCTCCGCCCTGGCTCCCGCCGGGAGCGAGGGGGCGGCGGACGGTGACGTTCTGCTCGCCGTGCGTCCGGACCGCGCCCCCGCCTCCGCGCTCGCGCCGCTGCTCCGCCGCGACGGCAAGCCCGGATTCGTCGTCGTCGACATGGCCGATGTCGACGCGTTCGTCCCCAGCGGCGTCGAGGTGCCCGACGCGCCTCTCTACCTCGTCACCGGCGTCGACCGGGGTGACCGCATGGCCAACTGGAGCCCGGAGGAGGCGCTGCCCGCCCTCGCCGAGGAGAACCGCACACCGCTGCTGCTCACCGAGGGCATCCACTGGGTGCTCCAGCAGCCCGCGGCCCTCGAGCGGAACCGGTGCTTCATGACCATCGGCTCCCGGCTGCGCAAGGCCGACGGGGCCCCGGACGCCCGTACCCCGGCGATCTGGATCAGCAACGGCACGGGGCGGGACGGCCGCGAGCGGCGCGGCGCCCCGAAGGTCGGCTGGTGCTGGTGGGGCAACCGGCACACGTGGCTGGGGTTCGGCTCCGCCACGGGCCGCGAGGCGGGGTAGCGGCTCTCACGGCCCCGTCGGCTCGTAGCGGGTCCTACTCGTCCGAGACCCGGATCAGGATCTTGCCGTGGACGTGTCCTCCCTGGCTGAGTTCGAAGGCGTCCGCGACGCGCTCCAGGGGGAACGTCTCGGCCACGGGGACCCGGAGTTTTCCCTGGTCAGCGAGGTCGGCCAAGGCGCGCAGACCCTCCGCGTCCGGGCGGGCCCACAGCCACTGGCCGCCCGCCTCGAGGACATCGGGATCGGCGATCGAGGCGTGCCGGCCGCCCTCGCGCAGGACCGCGCGCGTGGTGTCCAGGACACCGCCGATGTAGTCGACGACCACATCGACGCCGTCGGGCGCGAGCTCCCTGATCCGGTCGACCTCGCCGTCCCCGTAAGCGACCGGCTCGGCGCCGAGCTCACGCAGCCGGTCGTGGTTGCCCTCCGACGCCGTGGCGATGACGCGCGCGCCGAGCGCCTTGGCGATCTGCACGCCGAACGTGCCGACACCGCCCGCCGCGTTGTGGATGAGCACCGTGTCACCGCCGCCCGTGCCGAGCCGGGTCAGCGACTGGTACGCGGTCAGCCCCGCCAGCGGCACCCCGGCCGCCTCGCCCCAGCTCAGCGAGCGCGGCTTCGCGACCACGGCCCGTACGGGGACCGTCACGTACTCGGCGAACGTGCCCGCGTGCACATAGTCCTTACGGGCGTACGCGTACACCTCGTCGCCCGCCGTGAACTCCGGGGTGTCGATGCCCACACGTTCCACGACACCGGACACGTCCCAGCCCGGGATCACGGGGAAGTACGTGTCCATCATCGCGTCGAGGCCGCCGGACATCACCTTCCAGTCCACCGGGTTCACGGACGCGTACCGCACCCGTACGAGGACCTCGCCCGGCCCCACCTTCGGCACAGGCCGCTCGGTCAGGGACAGGACGCCGTTGCCCCCGTACTTGTCGTAGGTGACGGCCTTCATCGTGGCCGTCTCGCTCTGGTCGTTGCTGCCCATGTCTCACTCCGGACTGACGTCATGTGCGGTCGTTGTGCGTGGTCGACATGCGTGATCGACATGTGCTGTCGATACGTGGTGCCGGTATGTGTTGTCGGTACGTGTTGTCGGTATGTGTGGAAACACTCCCGGTACCCATGTTTGCCGCAGGCAGTCGGCGGGGCCACCGGTGCCGGTGGCGCAAGCGGCGTAACCCGTTCGAAGGCACGGGACGCGCACGCCGTGGCGGCCGCATGTGCCAGGGGAACCTTCATCACGCCCGCCCCGGGTTCCGGGGCGTCCCCGCACCGGAGGTGTCCCGTGGTCGTCGTCATCGTCGTCGCCGTACTCGCGCTGCTCGCGGGGCTCGCCGCCAACCGCTGGCTGCGGCCCCGGCTGCTCAGCGTCGCCGACGACGAAGGCATGGCCGTCAAGGACCTCGTCGGCCCCATGCTGACGCTGACCGTGCTGCTGCTCGCGTTCGTCCTGGTCACGGCCTCCGGATCGTACGGAAAGGCCGAGGTCGCCTCGCGCGGTGAGGCCCGCGCGGTGGACCAGCTCGTCGAGAGCGCGGAGTACGCGCCCGCGGAACAGCGGTCGAAGGTGCAGGCCGACGCGGTCTGCTACGCGCGCGCCGTCAGCCGCCAGGAGTGGCCGGCGATGAGCGACGGGCACGGTTCGGCGGCGCCGAGCGTCTGGTCGACGGACCTGCGGCGCACCTTCGGCAAGCTGGAGGGCAAGCCGGTGTTCGGCATGCTGACGGCCGCCGACAACAAGCGCTCCGAGGAGCGCGACGAACGGCTCACCCAGGCGACGGCCAGCATTCCGAGCGCCATCTTCTGGTTCCTCCTCGTGACGCTGATCGTCACCGTCATGGCGCTCGGCGTCTGCCTGCCCCGCAAGAACAACCGGGGCCAGCTGATCACGCTCGCCGTCATCACGGCGCTCCTCACGACGGCCCTGTGCATCATCCGGGACGTGGACCGGCCCTTCGGCGGCATCACCTCGGTGGACTCGACCGCGATCACGGAGACGGAGCGGCAGGCCGAACGTGACTTCCTCGCGCACAGCTCCGCCGGCGAGATCCCGTGCGACGCCGACGGGAACCGTCGCGCCACCACCACCTGATCAGACGCTCGCGCTCAGCCAGTACCGCTCGGTGGTCCGGCCGAGGAGGCGCCGGGCACCGGAGGCGTCCTCGGCCGTGCCGTCCTGCGCGAAGGCGAAGCCGGCGTCGACCCTCGCCAGACGCAGCCCCGCGCGGGCCGTGCCACCAGTCGGCACACGGTACGGAAGGCGCGGCGCGCCAGTTCCTCCCGGCCGGGGCCGGGCGCGATGCCGACGCGGTGGACCAGTTGGCCAAATTTGTGCGTCGGGTCAGCTGGTCGCGTACGGCGAGTCCGACCGGTACGGCTGTGCCCCGCCGGCCGGAATCGGATGTCGTCGTGCGGTGGTGAGGCCGGGGCGGACCCCGTGTGGCGTCTGGCCCGGCCCCACCGAGCACGCGTCCTCGGGGCCGCTAAGGAACGGCGACCGGGGTCGTGGTCCTCCACGCCCCGTCGGCGTCCTGGCCCGCCAGACCGTGGGTGGCCAGGGTCTGGAGGTGGCGGGAGACGGTGCGCGGGGTGAAGCCGACCGCTTCGCTCACCTCTTCGACCGTCCAGGCGCGCTCCGGCGCCGCCTGCTGCAGCCACGACCAGGTGGTGTGGGTGGTCCGGTTCAGCTTGGCGACCACCTCGGCGTCGCCCCTGCCCCGCTCACCGTCGTGCTGTGCCTCGGTGGCGGGGGCCGGGACGGCCGGGGCCTGTCTGCGCTCGCTGTCCGGAGTGGGGGACGACTTAGTGGGGGTCGGCGGTGCCGCGTGGGACTGGCCCGCCGGGCCGGACGAACCCACCGGGCGGGGCGTCCGGTTGACCGTCCGGTGCCTGCGGCCCTTCTTCTTGCTCTTCTTGCCGCTCCTCTTGAGCTGCTTGCTCGTACGCGTCAATGCGTCGCCTTCCTCTTCATCGAACAGGTGTCAGACACACAGACCAACGAGACAGGGGTGCGAGGGGCACGCCGCGAGCGGAGGCGCGTCGGCCGGACCGGCGAGGTGGGCGGCGGTGACGGCCCACCCCGGGTGCCGGCGCAGGAGGTGTCGGGGCGAGGCGCTGAGCCGCGCAGCGGAGTGGCCCCGCCGCGCCGGGGCACTCGTACGCGGACGGCTTCGCAGGGAAGCCGAAGGGAGGCGGGCGCTGTGGAGATCTCCGGAATCATCACCGCGATCGTGATCGGCATCGTGATCGGGCTGCTGGGTCGCCTCGTGCTGCCCGGCCGTCAGCACATCGGAGTCCTCTGGACGATCGCGGTCGGCATCATCGCCGCGCTCGTCGGCACGGCCCTCGCCGGCGCCTTCGGGGTCGCGGACACGGACGGCGTCGACTGGATCGAACTGGCCATCCAGGTCGGTCTCGCCGCGGTCGGCGTGGCAGGCGTCGAACAGCTCAAGGGCCGCCGCTGAGCACACCCCTCACTTCTCTTCCAGAACCACCAGCGGAAAGCCTCGGAACACCTCGCCCCGGTCCACCACCCGTTCGGTGAGCCGGGGCTCGGTCATGGCGGGCCGGAAATGCGCGAGGACAGGCTCTCAGCGCTGCAGTGTCACGTCCTGCTGCTGCACGGCGTGGAAGTGCGGCAGCGGCACCAGTCCGTGCATGCGCATCTCCATCACGGTGGCCTCGATGTGCGCGACGCCCGGCTGGATCTTGTCCGTGCCCGTGAGCGTGTGGGCCTTTCCGCTGTTCTTCCAGGTGTGCTCGGCGCCGTCGCACAGGGCCGTGGACCCGCCGATGCCGTAGCGCGTGTTGCCGGTGCCCTGCTTGACGGAGGAGGACACGAAGGTCACGGAGGTGCTCTTCACGCAGCGGTAGGTGCCCGACAGGGTCACGGTGCCGTCCTCGGCGATCTTTCCGACCGGGTCGACCTTGACGTACTCGGACGGTTCGGCGGCCGTCGCCGCCGGGGCGGCCAGCAGAAGCGAGACACCGATGGTCGTGCCCAGGACAGGGCGGAGCCGAGACGACATGGAACATCCTCCTAGATGTCGGGAACCTCCATTCATATCGGTCACCCGCCCTCCGGCAACCGACCGTCATCCCTTCGGCGGCGAGTCCGTAGCGCGTCTGACGGAGTGACGGTGCGAGCACGGGCGGGCCCGGCTCGGCCATCATGGGCGCCATGGACGCGCCGAGCACGGACTGGATCACCGTCGCCGCCTACGAGAACCTGCCGGTCCGGCCCGGCCGATGTCCGAGGTGTTGATCGACCTGGCCTGTGGCCCCGGCCGCGACGGGCAGTGGCGCGGCTGGTTCGCCGCGCACGTCCGCGCCGACGCGCTGCGGCGGCTCGGGCTCCGCCCCGACCAGCCGGGCGCCGAGGTCGATGGTCCCTCGCCGCCCGGCTGGTGGCACGCCGCCGCTGAGCGGCTAGCCCGTTGAGCGGCTAGCCCGCTGAGCGGTGCGCCGCGATCAGCTGCTGGTACCAGCGGTAGCTGTCCTTCGGGGTGCGCTCCTGCGTGGTGTAGTCGACGCGGATGATGCCGAACCGCTTGGCGTAACCCAGCGCCCACTCGAAGTTGTCCAGGAGCGACCAGACGTAGTAGCCGCGTACGTCGACACCCTTGTCCATGGCCGTGCGCAGCGCCGCGAGGTGGTCGTGGAGGTAGGTGACGCGGTCCGTGTCGTGGATCGCGCCGTCCTCGGCGACCACGTCGTGCTCGGCCGAGCCGTTCTCCGTGATGTGGATCGGCGGCAGGGCGTCCCCGTACGTGGCCTTGAGGTCGGTCAGCAGGTCCGTGAAGGACGAGGGGACGACCGGCCAGTTCATCGCCGTGCGCCGGACATCCGGGTAGCTGACCTCCGCGTAGCGGTTGTCGGTGGCGACGCGTGCGGCCGGGTCCGCCTCGCGGTGCGGGGCGTCGGTGACGACGATGGGGCGGTAGTAGTTGACGCCGAGGAAGTCGAGCGGCTGGCCGATGAGTTCGAGGTCGCCGTCGCGGCGGAACTCCTGGCGGGTGATCAGCTCGCCCCAGGTGTCCTCGTCGGAGGCCGGGTAGCGGCCCGCGAGGATCGGCTCGGTCCAGACGAGGTTGTGCTGGGTGTCGGCGCGGAGCACGGCGGCGCGGTCGGCGGCCGAGTCGGTGGCGGGGACGTTGCGGTCGAGGTTGAGCGTGATGCCCGCCTCCCGCACACCGGCTGCCCGCAGCGCCTTCATCGCCAGGCCGTGGCCGACGAGCAGGTGGTGGGCGGCGGCGAGCGCGCCCGTACCCTCCTGCGCGCCGGGCGCGTGGCGGCCGACCGAGTAGCCGAGGAACGCGCTGCACCACGGCTCGTTCAGCGTGATCCAGCGCGGCACGCGGTCGCCGAGGTGCTCGGCCACGATCGCCGCGTACTCGCCGAACCGCTCGGCGGTCTCACGGACCCGCCAGCCGCCCTTGTCTTCGAGGGCCTGCGGCAGATCCCAGTGGTAGAGCGTGGCGGCGGGTTCGATGCCCGCCTCCAACAACTCGTCGACCAGGCGCGAGTAGAAGTCGAGGCCCTTCTGGTTCGCGGGCCCCTGCCCCGTCGGCTGGATGCGCGGCCAGGCGATGGAGAAGCGGTACGAGTCCACGCCGAGGTCGCGCAGGAGCGCCACGTCCTCGGGGTAGCGGTGGTAGTGGTCGCAGGCCACGTCACCGGTGTCGCCGCCGTCGGTGCGGCCGGGCGTGTGGCTGTAGGTGTCCCAGATGGACGGGCCGCGGCCGTCCTCGGTGACGGCGCCCTCGATCTGGTACGAGGCGGTGGCCGCCCCGAACACGAAGCCTTCGGGGAAAACGGGCAGGTCGCTCATGAAACAGGCCTTACTTGACGGATCCGCCGGTGATGCCGGCGGCGATGTACTTCTGGGCGAGGACGAGCAGCACGGCCGCGGGGATCGCGGACAGGACGGACGCGGCCATGACCGAGCCCCAGTCTCCGACGTGGGCGCCGATGTACTGGTAGATGCCGAGCGTGACGGGCTTGACGTCGTCGGTGGTGTTGAGCGTGAGCGCGAACATGAAGTCGCTCCACGCGTACAGGAAGGAGAACAGGCCCGCGGTGATCAGCGAGTTGCGGCTCATCGGCAGCACGACCCGGACGAACGTGCGCAGCTTGCCCGCGCCGTCGACCTCGGCCGCCTCGATGACCTCCTTGGGGATGGCCACCATGAACGAGCGCATCAGGACGATCGCGAAGGGGATGCCGAGCGAGGCGTCGGCGAGCATCAGGCCGAAGTAGGAGTTGACCAGGCCGAGATCGACGTACGCGCTGTAGAGGGCGTTGGCGATGACGATGCCCGGCACCATCTGCGTGATGAGCGTGCCGAAGACGATGGCGCGGGTCGCGCGCAGCCGGAACTGGGCGAGCCCGTACGCGGCGGGCGCGGCGATCGCGAGGCAGATGACGACGGCGCCGAGGGCGACGGCGAGCGAGGTGAGCAGGTGGCCGCCCTGCTCGCTGATGGCGGAGGTGAAGCCGGACAGGTCGAGGGAGTGCGGGACGGGCGCGACTTCGAGCAGCCCGGACTCGGGCTGGAGGGCCGTGTTGATCATCCAGTACAGCGGGAAGAGCATCACGCCGAGGATGACGACACCGGCGACGGTGGCGCCCCAGCGGCGCTTCGGCCCGGTGGTCGCGCTGGTGGCAGCGGAGACGGTCGCCATGCCGGTCACTTCCCCTCGGTGCGGTTGGCCCGCAGGTAGAACACCGCGAAGACGGCGGAGACAAGGATGAGCACGTTGCCGACGACGGCGCCCGCGCCGAAGTCGAGCTGGACGAAGGAGTTCTGGTAGGTGAGCGTGCCCAGGGTCTGGGTGGAGTCGGCGGGGCCGCCGTCGGTCAGGGCGAGGATCAGGTCGAGGATCTTCACCGTCGACATGAAGCCGAGCACGAGGACGACCGTGATCACCGGCTTGAGCAGCGGCAGCGTGATGGAGCGGAAGGTGCGCCAGGCGGAGGCACCGTCCAGGGACGCGGCCTCGTACAGCTCCTTCGGGATCTCCTGGAGTCCGCCGTAGAGGATCACCATGTTGAACGGGATGCCGATCCAGATGTTCACCATGATCACGGAGAACAGGGCCATGCTCGGGCTGGTCAGCCACGGGGTGGAGCCGCCGAGGCCGAGGGTGTCGAGGAAGGAGTTGAGGACACCGGTGTCCTGGTCGAGGATGCGGCGCCACACGATGCCCGAGACGACCATCGGCACGAGCCAGGGCAGCAGGATCAGCGAGCGCAGGACGCCGTTGAGCGGGAAGCGCTTCGTGAAGAACACGGCGAGCGCGAGGCCGATGCCGAACTGGCCGATCAGCGAGCCGATCGTGAAGACGATGGTGTGCCACAGCGCCTTGCCGAAGAGGTCGTCCTGGAAGACCTTGCTCCAGTTGTCGGTGCCGTTGAAGGGGGACTTGCCGTCGAAGAACGTGGACGGGGAGAAGTCCTGGAAGCTCATCACGACGTTGCGGACGAGCGGGTAGCCGAAGAACAGCAGCATGAAGAGGACGGCGGGGACGATGAAGCCCCACTGCGAGAGCTTGCGGCGGCGCCGCGTGTCACGCGGCTTGGCGGGCGTGGCCGCGGCCGGGCGGGCGACGGGCGCCGTGGTGGTGGTCGACATGATCGCGTGCGTCCCCTCAGTTCCCGCTCGTGGCGCGGCTCTGCGCCTTCTTCAGCGCGGCCTCGCTGGACTGCCCGGTCAGCGCCGACTGGAAGGCGCTCTGCAGCGCCAGTGACACGGACGACCAGCGCGCGCCGACCTTCGTGGTGCGGGAGCGGGCGGTGGCCACCTGGTCGGCGAGGGCGTCGAGTTCGGGCACTTCCTTGCGCCAGAGCGCGGCGGCCTTCTCGTTGGCCGGCACCATCCAGCTGTTGCGGGCGTAGGAGATCTGTTCCTTCTCGCTCGCCATACAGCTGATGATCTTCGCGGCGGTCTTCTGGCGCGCGGTGTCACCGGTCTTCGGGACGGTCAGGACGGCGCCGCCGAGCGGACCGACCGAGTCGTCGCCCGCCTTCGGCACGGGGATCTGGGCGATCTCCCAGTGCAGGCTCTTCTTGGTGTTGAGGGTCTCGACCTGCCACGGACCGTTGATCATCATGGCTGCGTTGCCCGCCATGAACTGGTCGTTGACGTCGGCCTGCGTCCAGTTCACGGTCGACTTGGACAACGAGCCGTCCTTGAGGAGGCCCTTCCAGTAGTCGAGCGCCCCGGCGACCTCGGGCGTCGCGAGGTTCGTCTCGTCGCCGCCGTTGGACCACATGAACGGGGTGAACTGGAAGACGCCGTCCTCCGCGCCGCCCGCGCTCAGCGCGATGCCGTACTGCTTGCCCTGGGTGAGCTTCTTCGCGGTCTCCCGCATCTCGTCCCAGGTGGTGGGCACATCGAGGCCCGCCTTGTCGAGGATGTCCTTGTTGTAGAACAGGGCGAGGGTGTTCACCGTGCGCGCGGCACCGTAGTACGTCCCCTTGTACGAGCCGAAGTCGACGATGCCCTCGGGAATGTCCTTCGTGGACAGGCCGAGGGAGCGCAGGTCGACCAGGCCGCCCGCCTCCGCGAAGGTCGGCATCTCCGAGGCGTCGAACTGGATGACGTCCGGGAGCGACTTCGACGACGCCATGCGCAGCGACTTCGTCATGACCTGCGCGGCGGGGACGCTCTGCTGCTCGATGCGGATGCCGAGCTGTTCGCTGCAGCGGGCGAGCGTGGCGGCGTCCCAGCCGTGGTACGAGTCGTCGGTCGAGGAGTTGAGGACGGTGTAGACGTCGTCGTCGCGCTGCGCGCCGCAGCCGGCCAGCGCCGCACCGGCGACGAGTACGGAGACAACGGTGAGCGGGGCCGCGGCTCGTCGGGCCCGGCGGCCGGGGCGACGGCGCCTGGCGCGCGGCACGTCCGGCGGGGGAACTGCTGTCACGGTGGTTGCCCTTGCGTGGGAGGGATGACCGGCCCCGGGCGGAACTCCGGTGTTCCGCCGAGGGTCCACGCACCCTGGAAAGAGGGCGCACGGCCCGGCCACCCGGCGTTTGTTTTCTGCATTGACTAATACGCCATGAGGCGTCGAAGCGCTAGACCCCGGCTTCCGATCCGTGCCCTGTCCGCATGGTTTTCGCCCTGGAAAAACAACTGTCGAAGCGCTTCGACAATTTTTCCCCACACGCCTTGATCTTTCGCCATCCGTGCGGTCGAATGCTGGTCTGAACCGCCCTCCGCCCCCAGGGAAGATCATGAAGTTCACCGACGGCTTCTGGCTGATGCGCGACGGGGTCGACGCCTCGTACGCCACCGAGGTCCGCGACGTCCGTACGGACAACGGCCGCTTCACCGCCTACGCGTCCGTCAAGCGCGTCGAGCGCCGCGGCGACACGCTCAACACCCCGCTCCTGACCACCGAGTGCTTCTCCCCCGCAGAGGGGGTGATCGGCGTCCGCACGACCCACCACGCGGGCAGACGGCACCCGGGACCCGACTTCGCCCTGCTCGGCGCGGACACCCCGACCGGGGACGTCACACGGGATGGCAACGTTGTCGCTCTGACGAGCGGCGCCTTGTCGGTGCGCCTCGACACGGCCGAGCCCTGGACACTGTCCTTCCGCGGCACCGACGGGCGCGAGGTGACCACCGCGGGCCGCAAGGGCACCGCCTTCTTCACCACCGCCGACGGCGGGCACCACATGGGCGCCCAGCTCACGCTCGGCGTCGGTGAGCAGGTCTACGGCCTCGGCGAACGCTTCACCCCGTTCGTCAAGAACGGCCAGACCGTCGACATGTGGCAGGCCGACGGCGGCACCAGCAGCGAGCAGGCGTACAAGAACGTGCCGTTCAGCCTGCACCTCTCCCCCGCCGGCGCGTACGGCGTCTTCGTGAACCACCCGGGCCGGGTCAGCTACGAGATCGGCTCCGAGGCCGTCGGCCAGATGCAGTTCAGCGTCGAGGACCAGACCCTGGAGTACTACGTCGTCGCGGGCCCGACCCCGAAGGACGTACTGCGCCGCTACACCGCGCTGACCGGCCGCCCGGCGCTCCCGCCCGCCTGGTCGTTCGGCCTGTGGCTGACCACCTCGTTCACCACGCAGTACGACGAGGAGACGGTCACGTCGTTCGTCGACGGCATGGCCGAGCGGGACATCCCGCTCAGCGTCTTCCACTTCGACTGCTTCTGGATGCGCGAGTACCAGTGGTCGGACTTCACCTGGGACCCGGACGTCTTCCCGGACCCGGAGGGCATGCTGGCCCGGCTCAAGGAGCGCGGCCTGCGGATCTCGGCCTGGATCAACCCGTACATCGCCCAGAAGTCCGCCCTCTTCGACGAGGCCGCCGCCCGCGGCTACCTGGTGAAGACGGCCGACGGCGACATCTGGCAGTGGGACCTGTGGCAGGCGGGCATGGGGCTCGTCGACTTCACCGACCCCGACGCCTGCGCCTGGTTCCAGGCCAAGCTGAAGGTCCTGCTCGACCAGGGCGTGGACTGCTTCAAGACCGACTTCGGCGAGCGCATCCCCACCGACGTGGTCTGGCACGACGGCTCCGACCCGGAGCGCATGCACAACTACTACACGCACCTGTACAACCAGGTCGTCTTCGAACTCCTGGAGAAGGAGCGCGGTGCCGGCGAGGCGGTCCTCTTCGCCCGTTCGGCGACGGCGGGCGGCCAGCAGTTCCCGGTGCACTGGGGCGGCGACTGCTTCTCCTCGTTCGGCGCCATGTCCGAGTCGCTGCGCGGCGGGCTCTCCCTCTCCCTGTCCGGCTTCGGGTTCTGGTCGCACGACATCGGCGGCTTCGAGGGCACCCCCGACCCGGCGGTCTTCAAGCGCTGGCTCGCCTTCGGCCTGCTCTCCTCGCACAGCCGTCTGCACGGCTCCAGCTCGTACCGGGTGCCGTGGGAGTTCGGCGACGAGGCGGTCGACGTGGCCCGCACCTTCACCAAGCTCAAGCACCGCCTCATGCCCTACCTCTACGGGGTCGCGGCCGACGCCCACGCGACGGGGGTGCCGCTGATGCGGCCGATGCTCCTGGAGTTCCCCGCCGACCCGACCAGCCGCGCCCTGGACCGCCAGTACATGCTCGGCCCGGACCTCCTCGTCGCCCCGGTCTTCTCGACGGACGGCTCCGTCGAGTTCTACCTGCCGGAGGGAACCTGGACGCACCTGCTCACCGGCGAACAGGTGCAGGGCCCGGCCTGGCGCCGCGAGACCCACGGCTACGACAGCCTGCCGCTGTACGTGCGCCCCGGCGCGGTGCTGCCGCTCGGCGCGGACGAGCAGCGCCCCGACGGCGACTGGACCGAGGGCCTGACGCTGCTCGTCGCCCCGGACGCGCAGGACGTGACGGTGACGGTCCCCGACCACCACGGCCGCCGGGCCGCCGCGTACCGCGTACGACGGAACGCGGACAGCGGCGACGGCGCCGTGACGGTGGAGACCTCCGAGGGAGCCCCCGCGCCCACGCTCAGGGAGCTGTGACGATCACGCCGGGGCGGTGAAGGGTCACCGTTTGACGTACAGGCGGTTCCCCTTCGGGCCGGTCCACTCCACGCGTACGACGCCGGGTACCGCCGCGTCGTCGACCCGGGAGGGATCGGCCCAGTACCCGGCGGCCGGGTTACGGAAGAAGGTCGCCCACAGCTCCCCGTCCCGGTCCTCGAAGAAGTTGTTGTGCCCGGCTCCGACGCCCGCCGTCCAGCGCTCGGAGTACGGGCCCTCGAAGCGGTCCGCCACGGCGACGATCACGTCGTACTGGTACTGGGTCCGCCCGGCGGCCCCGGCCTCGTAGGCGTAGCGGGGGCTGCCGTAGGCGTCGATCGACGTGCGGTCCCACGCGGCGTGCAGCAGGTAGTACTTGCCGCCATGTCTGAACACGTACGCACCTTCGAGGTACGGCTCGGGTGTGTACGGCTTCTGCTGGAAGAGGGGCAGGTTCGTCGCCGGTTCGATGTCCTCCATGTCCGGGCGGAACTTGGCGTACAGGTGGTTGTGCAGCACCAGCCAGGCGTCCTTGCCCTCGGTGTAGATGCTGCCGTCGATGTGGAAGTACGCGCCCGGCTTGATCCACGACGGTCCGCCGATGAAGGACTCGCCGAAGGGCTTGTCGTAGTTGCCCTCGATGAGGCGGTACGGGCCCTCGACGCCGCCCTCGCTCACGAGCACGAACGAGCCGACCTTTACGGAGTGGTCGCCCATGCACGCCACGAGGTACCACTTGCCGCGGAAGTAGTGCAGCTCGGGCGCCCACGCGTTGCCGCGCTTGCCGAACTGGCCGTCGTCGTACCAGTACTCCTGCCACGGGGCGACGACCGTGCGGCCGGGCCGGTTCTCCCCGACGAACTCGGGCGACCACACCTTTCCGCGCTCGGCGTCCGGCCGGATCTTCGTGGTGTCGGCCAGCTTCCACGGGCCGTGCAGGGAACGGGCCGTCCACACGAAGATGCCGTCGTTCCAGGGGCCGGCGGCGGTGAGGCCGGGCACACGGGTGGTGCCGGTGGCGACGTAGAGGGGGCGGCCGTCGACCTCGAAGCAGTTGACATACGTGTCCCGCATCCAGACCCGGCCCAGCTCCTCGTCGCGCGGGCGCAGTTCGAGCGGGAGGACGAAGGAGTTGTCGTCGCGCGGCCACAGCTCCTCGCGGGCGTCCGCGCGGCCGTACGGTTCCTGGGCGGGCCAGTTCTCCGGGTAGCGCCGCTTGGCCGCTTCAGGGGCGCCGGGTTGTGCCTGGGCCGTGCCCGTGGACAGGGCCACCGCGCCCACGGAACCCGCCACGCCTGCCATGAGCGCGCGTCGGCCGAGGGGAAGTGCGTCACCGGGTGAGGTCATCTCGTCAGTTCTCCTTGGTAGTACAGCTCGACTTGGTTGTGTCGCTGGACTTGCTCGTGTCGCTCGACTTGCTTGTGTCGCGCGACTTGCTTGTGTCGCTCGACTTGCTCGTCTCGAACGCGGAGAGCGTCGTGTCGTAGTCCGTCTCCACGTCGTACATGGGTGTCATCCAGTGGTAGAAGTTGTCGCCGCGCGCGCGGAGCAGGTCGTACAGGCGCCGCGTCAACTCGGTGCGGACGGCGAGCATTTCGGGGTGGTCGTAGCGGTTGTGCAGTTCGTCGGGGTCGGCGTCGAGGTCGTACAGCTCGTTGCGGGACTCCGGGTTGATCACCAGCTTGTGGCGTCTGGTGCGCAGCATCCGCTGCGGGTAGGGGAAGTGGTGGCCGTGGAACTCGGCGAGGTGGTGCTCGTCCCATTCGGGGTGTTCGCCGCGTGCGAGGGGCAGCAGGCTGCGGCTGTCCACCGCCGGGGCGGTCTCGCTTCCCGCAAGGTCCAGAATGGTGGCGGTGCAGTCGGTGAGCGAGACGAACTCGTCGCGCACCTGCCCCTGCGGGGCGCCGGGGACCTTGAGGAGGCCGGGGATGCGGTAGATGTCCTCGTACATCGCCGGGCCCTTGTCGTGCAGGCGGTGGGCGCCGGTGAACTCGCCGTGGTCGGCGGTGAAGAAGACCGCCGTCCGCTCGTCGAGGCCCAACTCCTCCACGGCGTCGAGGATGCGGCCGATCTGCTCGTCGACGAGGGTGACGTAGCCCCAGTAGACGGCGATCAGCTTGCGGGACTCCTCCAGGGACATGGTGTCGAAGGCCCACAGCTTGCTGTAGTTCTCCTGGACGGGCGGTTTCGCCGCGAAGGTCTCGCTCATGGAGGCGGGCAGTTCGACCAGCGCCGGGTCGTACATGTCGTAGTACGCCTCGGGGAGGATGTACGGCAGGTGCGGGCCGAAGAAGTGGGTGGCCAGGAAGAACGGTGGGCCCCCTCCCCCGTCCTCCTGGGCCGCGAAGCGGTGCAGCATCTCGATCGTGCGGGTCGCCAGGTAGTACTCGAAGGTCGCTTCGACCGGCTGGTGGAGACGGGCGGCGAGGAGATTTCCCGGGCTGCCGTTGGGGGTCGTGCCGCGCACCGGGTCGGTGATGCGGTACGGCGGCAGGCCGTTCTCGTCCAGGTGGGCGAGGTAGTCGGGGTGGTCGACGGGGTTGTGCCAGCCGGCCAGGTCCGGGCCCTCGAAGCCGTAGTCGGCGGCGGTGCGCCGGACGCCGCCGTGCCACTTGCCGAGCAGGCCCAGGTTGTAGCCCTCCGAGCGCAGTTGCTCGGAGAAGGTGAACTGGCCGTCGGAGAGGTCCTCCAGATAGCCCACGTTGCGCTCGTAGTTGGCGAGCAGTTTGTGGCGGAACGGGGCCGCGCCGGTGAGCAGGCTGGCGCGGGCCGGGGTGCAGATCGCGGTGGGTGTGTAGAAGCTGTCGAAACGTGTGCCCTGGGCCGCGAGCCGGTCGAGATGCGGGGTCCGTGTGTGGGGGTTGCCGTACGCGCCCAAGGTGTCGACGCGGTGCTGATCGGTCATCAGGAAAAGCATGTTGTGGCGCACGGGGGCCTTTCGGGTCAGTCGGTCCGGGCATGCTCCGGCGCCGCGATGATTTAAGTCAAGAGTGCGTACATAAATCGAGCGGAACCGGCCGCAGGGGCGGACGTCGGGCGCTCACCCACCGTACGGGGCCGCAGGTCAACTCGGTGAGGGCCAACGGCCACTTGTGACATCGCGTTCATATGAACAATTTGTTTCGAGTCATTGACGAAAATAGGTCCCGCTCACATGCTGTCCTCCATGCACGAACACGACGGCCCGCTGACACGTCTGCGACGCGGCCACGAGCAAGCGGTCCTGGAGCTGCTGCGCAGGCACGGACCGCTGAGCCGCGCCGAGTTGGGCACCCGCAGCGGCCTGTCCCGGACCACGCTGCACGACATCGTCGCCGGGCTGACCGGCAGCGGCTCGGTCGTCGCGGGCACACCGCAGGCCGAGGTGCGCAAGCGCGGGCGGCCGGTGGAGAAGCTCAGCCTCAACCCCGCCGCCGGTGCGGCGGTGGGCATCGACTTCGCGCGCCGCGCCGTGCACGTCGCGGCGGTCAACTTCGCCCACGAAGTGATCGGTTCGGCGAGCGAGGCACACGCGGCGGACCTGTCCTGGCCCGAGCGGATCGACATCGCGGACCGGCTGCTCGCCACATCGGGCGCCGTCCACCTCGACGCGCTCTCCGCGATCGGCGTCGGCGTGGTCGGGCCGCTCACCGACCCGGGCAGCGAGAACGCCCGCTCCCAGGGCATCGACGGCCTGCCCGACCTGCTGCGCAAGCGGTTCGGCGTGCCGGTCGTCCTCGACAACAACACCCGGCTCGCGGCGCTCGCCGAAGCGGTGTGGGGCGCGGCGAAGGACAGCAGCGACGTGCTCTACCTGCGTCTGTCGCACGGCGTCGGCGGCGGCCTCGTCGTGGGCGGCGCCCTGCACCGCGGCCGCTACGGTCTGTCCGGGGAGTTCGGACACATCACCGTCGATCCGGCCGGGCGGCCGTGCGACTGCGGCGGCACCGGCTGTCTGGAGACGCGGGCGTCACTGGACGCGGTCCTCTTCCGGTATCGCGAGGCCGGGGGCCGGGCCGACGATCTCGCCGAATTCCTGGCCGCCGCCGCGTCCGGTGAACGGTGCGCGCTCGACGTGCTCACACGTGTGGGCCACGACATCGGCGGCGTCCTTGCCGCGGTGTGCCACGCCGTCGGCCCGGGTGTCATCGTCGTCGGCGGCGAACTGGCGGAGGCCGGACCCGCCCTCCTGGAACCCGTCCAGCGCGCCCTGCGCGAGCGGCTGATGCCGCTGGCCCGCCGCCATGTGGACGTGCGGCGCGCGACGCTCGGCGACACCGGCAGCGCGCTGGGCGGCATCGCCCTCGTCCTCCACGAATCCCCCCTGCTCTCCCACTACCCGCGGCCCGCATCCGAGGAGAACGCGTGAAGTCACCGGCGAGGTACCCATGGCTGTGATCGCTCCGGTCGACAAGACCGCCACCGACGCACGAAGGCGGCAGCCGCGCCGCTCCCGGCGCAGGCCCCTGGTGCTCAACGTCGTCGCGGTGGCGGCGGGCATCGCCGTGTGGGGCGTCGTGGCCGCCCTGGGCTGGGTCGAGAACCTGCCCGCGCCGGCGGCGGTCGCGGAGAAGGCCGGCGACATGATCGCCGACGGCACTCTCGTGTCCGACACGCTCGCCAGCCTGCGCCGGGTCCTGTTCGGCTACGCGCTCGGCGTGGTCGTCGCCGTGCCGGTCGGCTTCCTCATGGGCTGGTACCCGACCGTGCGCGCCCTGGTCGAGCCGTACATCCAGTTCTTCCGCACGATCCCGCCGCTCGCGCTCATCCCGCTCGCGGTCGTGCTCCTCGGCATCGGCGAGGTGCCGAAGATCGCGGTGATCTTCCTGGCGTCGTTCATGGCGTGCGTCCTCTCCTCCTTCCAGGGCGTCATCGACGTCGACAGGACGCTCATCAACGCGGCCCGGGTGCTCGGCGCCTCGGACCGCACCATCTTCGCCAAGGTCGTCGTCCCGGCCTCCACCCCGTTCATCCTCGTCGGCATGCGGATCGGCCTCGGCGCGTCCTGGGCCACGGTGGTCGCCGCCGAACTCATCGGCGCGCAGGAGGGCCTCGGCTACCGCATGCAGAAGGCGTCCACCTGGTTCGAAATGGACACGATCTTCGTGTCCCTGATCACGATCGGCATCCTCGGGCTCGTCATGGACCGGCTGTTGCTGCTGGCCGAGCGACGCCTCACCGGCTGGCAGGAGCGACGATGAACAGCAAGATCAGCTTCCGGGACGTGGTGAAGACCTTCCCGCTCAAGGGCGCGACGTTCACCGCGCTCGACGGGGTGCGCCTGGACATCGCGGACCAGGAGTTCGTCACCGTCGTCGGCCCCTCGGGCTGCGGCAAGTCGACGCTGATGAGCATGGCCGCCGGGCTCCAGGAACCCGACTCGGGCACCGTCCTGGTCGACGGCACACCGGTGACCGGGCCGGGCCCCGACCGCGGCGTCATCTTCCAGCAGTACGCCCTCTTCCCCTGGCTCACCGTCCGGCAGAACGTGGAGTTCGGGCTCAAGCTCGCCTCGCTTCCCGCCGGCGAACGGCGCCGCCGGGCCGAGCAGGCCATCGCGCTCGTCGGCCTCGGCGAGTTCGCCGACGCGCTGCCCAAGACGCTGTCCGGAGGCATGAAACAGCGCTGCGCCATCGCCCGCGCGTACGCCGTCGACCCCCAGGTCCTCCTGATGGACGAGCCGTTCGGGGCGCTCGACGCGTTGACCCGCGTACAGCTCCAGGACCAGCTCCTCGCCACCTGGAGCCAGGAGAAGCGCACCGTCCTCTTCATCACCCACGACGTGGACGAGGCCGTCTACCTCGCCAGCCGCGTCGTCGTCATGGCCGCGAGGCCCGGCCGGATCCACCGGGTCATCGACGTGGACCTGCCCTATCCCCGTACCGAGGAGATCCGGCTCTCGCCCGAGTTCCGGCGCATCCGCAACGAGGTGTGGACGTCCGTGTACCACCAGGAAGCACCGCCCAGCGCCGCCTGACACGCCCCGCCCTCCCCTCACTTCCCGAGTTCGCGCACCACCCCGAGAGGACACTCCCGCATGCCCAGAAGCACGGCCCGCCGCGCCCTCGTCGCGCTGCCCGTCGCGTTCGCGCTCTCGCTCACCCTCGGCGCCTGCTCCGGCGACGCCTCCGGGGACGACGCCACGGTCCGGTTCGGCTACATCGGCGACTACAACGGAGCCAGCCTCCTGGCCATCGCCGAGAAGCAGGGCCTGTGGAAGAAGGCGGGCCTGACCGCCGAGGTGACGACGTTCAACAACGGCCCCGTGCAGATCCAGGCACTCAGCGCGGGCGACCTCGACTACGGCTACATCGGCCCCGGCGCCATGTGGCTGCCCGCCTCCGGCAAGTCGAAGGTCATCGCCATCGACACCCTGACCTACGCGGACCGGGTGATCGGCCAGCCCGGCATCAAGTCGATGAAGGACCTGAAGGGCAAGCGCGTCGGCGTGCCCGAGGGCACCTCGGGCGACATGGTCCTCAACATCGCCCTGGCGGAGGCCGGAATGACGACGAAGGACATCGACAAGGTCAACATGGACCCGTCCACCATCGTCTCCGCCTTCTCCTCCGGGAAGATCGACGGCGCGGGCTTCTTCTACCCCGCCATCGACACCATCAAGAAGAAGGTCCCGGGCCTGACGGAGATAGCCGACACCAAGGAGACCGGGGACTCCTTCCCCACCGCGTTCGTCGCGGGCAACAAAGTGCCCGAGTCGAAGAACAGCAAGGTCATCAAGGTGTTGCAGCAGGCCAACGACTGGCGCGCACAGCATCCTGACGAGACCATCACGCTGACCGCCAGGATGCTGGAGGTCACCGAGGCGCAGACCAAGGCCGACGCCTCGCACGTCCAGACCCTCTCCACCGAGGAACTGGCCGACAAGACCAGGAGCGGTGAGGTGGACGAGTGGCTGAAGAAGCTGGGTGACTTCTTCGTCCGCAACAAGCAGCTCGACAAGAACCCCGACCCCGCCGACTACTACACGGGCGACCTCTACACGAAGGCGTACGACAAGTAGAACCGGTCACTCCGCTGTACGGCTACGGCTACGGCTACGGCTACGGCTACGGCTACGGCTACGGCTACGGCTACGGCTACGGCTACGGCTACGGCTACGGCTACGGGTGCAGGGTCGGCCGGTAGACCAGCTCCTGGATGTCGCGGTCCAGGGTGCGGCGCTCGATCAGTTCGAGGTCGAAGTCGGCCGCTCCCTGGAAGACGGGTTCGAGGCCGGTCCGCCCGGTGATCACCGGGAAGAGGGTCACCTGGACCCGGTCGACGAGCCCTGCGGCCATCAGCGCCCGGTTGAGCGAGAGGCTGCCGTGGGAGCGCAGCGGGACCTCGGACTTCTCCTTGAGCCGGCCGATGACGTCCACGGCGTCGCCGCGTGCGACGGTGGCGTCCGGCCAGTCGGGCGCCGCGTCGAGGGTGCTCGACACGATGGTCGCGGGCAGGTCCCGCATACGTGTGACCCAGGGGTCGCGGACGTCGGAGTCCTCGGTGCTCGCGGCGAGCATCTGCGTGAACAGCCGGTACGTGCGCGCCCCGAAGACCATGCGCTGGTCCTCCTCGTACAGGCCGAGGCGGTGTTCGAGCAGCTCGGGGCCTTGTTTGCCCCAGTATCCCGTCCAGTTCCCGCCGGCGGCGGCGAAGCCGTCGAGGCTGGCGAAGACGTCGTACGTGTAGGTGACGGTCATGGTGCTCTCCTCGGGTGCGGCGGCGGCACTGTCGGAGATGCAGACCGGCCCGCACGGCGGGATTCATCGCCGTACGGGCCGCGCGTTCACAAGCCGGTCACTCGGCCGCGAGCAGGCCCTCGCGGAGCTTCTTCACGACGCGGGAGATCAGCCGGGAGACGTGCATCTGCGAGCAGCCGAGCTCCTCGCCGATCTCCTGCTGGGTGCGCTCGTCGACGAAGCGGAGGTGGATCA
>NZ_JBIRPI010000014.1:0-184571 GCF_044332585.1 Streptomyces sp. NPDC016845
CGCGCGGGCGCCGAACTGGCCCGGTTCATGGCCCCGGCCGCCGCCGACGCGGCCCCGGACGTGGACACCGCCGCCGCCATCGCACCCCGCTCCCTCACGGGCGCGATCACCTCGGTGGACCCGGCCGACGGCTTCGCGGTGACCCCCTTCGAGGAGCGCCTCGCCGCCCTGCGGGCCGAGTAGCGCATCCTCTACGGCCTGTCGGTGGACGGCGCTTTCCACGCCGTCCACCCGTGGGCGGGCGGGATCGGTCAGCCGGTGGCGCGGACAGCGTCGAGGATGAGGTCCGCCACATCCTTGGGGCGGGACACGGCGACGGCGTGGGAAGCGCCGTCGAGTTCGACGACGACGGCTCCGGCGCGTTCGGCGCCGAAGCGTTCGACATCGGGGTTGATGGCCCGGTCGGCGCCGGCGACCAGGGCCCATACGGGCTTGGTGTGCCAGGCGGCGGCAGTGGCCTTCTCCTCGAACGCGGCCACGACCAGGGGCCGTTGAGCGGCGGCGAGCACCCGGGCGACCGAGGCGGAGACGTCGGCGGCATACACCGTGGGGAAGGCCTCCGGGTCGATACTGACCTCGTCGACGAGCCCACCGGCTGAGGCTGTGCAGGTTCCCCGCCTGAGGTGCCCGGCCAGGGCGGGAGGGGGAAAGCGGCCTTCCAGCTCGGCCGGGCTCTCGCCCCTCTCCAGGATGTGGGCGGCGACGTAGACGAGAGCGACGACGTTGTCCGTGACGCCTGCGACAGTGATCAGCGCGCCACCGTAGGAGTGGCCGACCATGATGACGGGTCCGTCGATACGTCCGGTCACCGAGGCGACGTACGCGGCGTCCGACGCCAGGCCGCGCAGCGGGGTCGCCACCGCGATGACCGTGAGGCCCTGACGCTGGAGTTCGTCGATGACTCCGAGCCAGCCGGAGGTGTCGGAGAACGCGCCGTGCACGAGCACGATGGTGGGCACAGGAGCAGGCATGAATGGGTCCTCATGAGCGGAGCGGCCTGAAGAAGGAAATGCGTCTAAGTCCGGGTGAAGGTCGACATCTGCCATTCGGTGGGCGATACGCCGTACGCGCGGCGGAACAGCCGGCTGAAATGCGAAGGACTGGCGAATCCCCAGTTCTGTGCCACCGCGGCCACGGTGCGCCGGCGGTTCGACGGCCGTCCCAGATCCATGCGGCAGGATTCGAGCCTGCGCTGCCGTACCCACGAACCGACCGTTGTGCCGTCGTTGTGGAAGAGTTTGTGCAGATAGCGGACGGAGATGTGATGGGCGCGCGCGATGGACTGCGGCGACATGTCGGGGTCCATCAGATTCTCTTCGATGTGGTTCCGTATACGTGCGAGCATCTCGTGCCCGCCTGACGGTGGTTCGGCGGGGTAGGACCCCAGAAGCTCGGCCACGAGGAGGGAGACGAGGTCCACCGCGTTGAGGGAGAGCCTCCTGCCGCTCGCCGAGTTGCACAGCTCGTCCTCGCCGATCAGAGCGCTGAGGAAGCGTGAGACCAGTGCTCCGACACCGCCGTCTCCGCCGACTTCGGTGCCCGCCAGACGGCGGGCTTCCTCCCCGGTGATCCCCAGGTAGAAGCAGGGGACTCGAAAGAACACGAAGCGATCGTCACCTCGGAGACTCCCAGGCGTAAGAGCATCTTGGAGAATCAGGCCGCGGGATTCCGACGGGTTCGCAGAGCTGGGCTCACGGAGCCCCAGGTAAAGGCTGTCCCCGTCTTCTTCCCGGGCGAGCCAGGGAAGGGTTCTGCAATGACCGGAATCATCTCCCCGGTCCGTTCCGGCAGTTCGTTCTCCGGATGCTTCTTCTGTCCGTCTCTGTGCATGCGATATGACCGGCGTGGTCACAGTGGGCTCCAGTCGTGCCGTGTTCGTCAGTTCTGAGGTGCGGCTGCCGCACGCCCCTCCGCAAGGGGGCGGCTCCTGCCTGACTCATTCTGGTTCGACACGGCCTTTCGCCACTACCGCGCTCCGTAGGGATCGGCCGGGAGAATCTTCATCACTCTGTAGTGGCGGACGGCGGCTCAGATCACGCCGGCGCCCTCGGAGGTGACCAGCAGGTCCCTGATCCGCAGGCCCAGATGCAGGATCAGGCGGTCGCCGCCGTCGTCCAGGTCCAGGCCGGTGGCCTCTTGGACCTGCCGCAGCCGGTAGTACAGGGAGGTGCGGTGGATCTGCAGTGCCTCCGCGGTCCTGGGGATCGATCCGGCGTGTTCCAGGAAGGAGCGCAGGGTCTCCTCGAGCCGCTGACCGCCAGGTGCGTCGAGCAGCATGCGCAGTGGCTTCGGCAGGAGGGACTCGTTCAGGGCGTGGTCGGGCAGTTGCAGGAGTACGGCGTACTCGCCGAGCTCCTCCCAGGTTCCGACGCGCTTGAGGCGTGGCATGCGACGGGCGGCGCGAGCGGCCACCAGCGCCTGCTTGTAGGAGGTCCATGCGTCGGCGAGGGAAGTCTGGCTGCCGCCGACGCCGAGTACGGGCTCCGCCGATGCGTCCAGGTAGGTACTGAGGGCTTCGACGGCCCGGGTGGACTGCTCCGTCAGCTCACGCTCGGGTATCACGCGTTCGCTGACCTGGAGCAGAACGGCGTGGTCGGCGTCGACGGCCAGGAGGCCGTGCGCGTTGCGCGTGCGTGTGAGGCTTTCCAGCGCACCGCGCAGAGCCACCTCGATCTGGCCCGTCGGCTCGTGGGAGGGGGTCACCTGGACGACGGTCACCACCACGTGCGGGGCGTCGGGGAGCAGTCCGCCGTCGACGATGCGCTGCCGGGCGGCGTCACGGGCGGTGGAGCTCGTGCCCAGCAGGGACGCCAGCAGTTCTCGCTCCAGCGCGCCGTCGGAATCGGCGGCCGCCCGGTCCGCGTACATCTGGGCCGCGACGTCCGCGGCCGCGCGGGTGATGGTGTCGGTCTCCTCCGGCGTCAGATGTCCGTCGGGCGCGACGACCATGAGCAGGCCGAGGAGGTGTCCGCGTTCACGCAGCGGCACGCAGTAGCGCGTCAGCAAACCGAGGTCGTCGCGGCCCTGGATGTAGCCCGGCCGGGTCCACTGGCCGACGCCCTGGTCGAGGACGTAGCGGATGATCTCGCTGTCGGCCCGGCCCTGGAGCAGGCTGCGGATGCGGACCGGGTCGGCGTCCTCGAAGTGTCTGCTGGAGCAGATGAACCGGACGAGGGGGTCGTCCACGACGACGGAACGGCGAAGTCTCGTAGCGAGCTCCTCCACGAGTCCTTGCAGCGCATCGCTGCCCACGTGTGCCCGGCGCGTCTGTTCGTCCATGACCGCCCCCTCTGCGGCCTTCTTTCTACAAGGCGTGAAACGAGCAGATCAAATTTTCAACAGTGTGAGGTCGGACATGCGGGTCGTCCCCTTCTGTCCAGTTCGCGACGTGGTGCCACGGCAGGGGACTGCTCCGGGCCTGGCACGTCGCCGCCCACGGAGCCGCTCCCGCTCTCGTCCGACCGTCGGCCTTGTGCACTGAGAGAAAAGAAGGGGGCACTGACAGAACAGGAAATTTGCCCGGCCTTCGTCGCGTTCTGTACAAAGATCTTCGCGCGCCGGTCGGCTGACCCGGCACAGGGCAGAACAGGGGCATCGTGGGCGAGTTGACGACGAGCGACGGTACGCGGCTCGCATATCGCGACAGTGAGGGCGACGGGGTTCCGCTGGTCATGCTCCACGGGTGGGGGCAGACCCAGGAGATGTTCCGGCACCAGGTGAGCGGTCTGGCTCCCACGCGCCGCGTCATCACCGTCGATCTGCGCGGTCACGGCGCGTCGGGCAAGCCCCGGCACGGTTACCGCATCGCCCGGCTCGCCCGTGACGTGCTCGAACTCCTCGACCATCTCGGTCTGGACCGTGTCGACGCTCTCGGCTGGTCGATGGGGGTGTCCGTGTGGTGGAGCTTCATGGACCAGTGGGGCACCGGCCGGATCCGCCGGTTCGTCGCCGTCGACCAGCCCGCGGCCGTCGCGGCCGTCCCGTGGATGACGCCGGAGGAACAGCGGGAGTCCGGGGCCATCTTCGACGTTCCGGCGCTGCTGGAGCTCGGCGCCGCACTGTCCGGACCGGACGGCGAGCGGGCCCGCCAGGACTTCGTGCGCTCCATGTTCTCCGGTGCCACCGACCCCGGGATCCTGGCTTTCGTCGCCCGGGAGATCAGGTCGACGCCCGCGTACGCCGGGGTGCCGCTGCTGTTCGACCACTGTGCGCAGGACTGGCGCGACGTGCTGCCCCGGGTGGACGTGCCGACGCTGGTGATCGGCTGCGACGGCAGCCATGTGAGCCCCGACTCCCAGCGCTATGTCGCCCGCCGGATTCCCCACGCCCAGCTGCACATATTCCCCACCGACGTCGCCTCGTCGCACTACCCCTTCCTGGAGAACCCGCCGGCGTTCAACGCCGTGGTGGACAAGTTCCTGTCAGAGGAGCGCTGAGCTGAGAGGCGTCTCGTCATCTCCGGCACTGGTCCGTCGCTGTCTTGACGCCACCGGTCCGGCGCCGGTGTCGAAGGCGTGCGTCACCTCGGGCGCGGTGCGCGAAATCAGCAGGGCGCGGGCGTGCTCCTCCTGGCGGCGGTCCATGGCCGTGAGCCGCGTGTGGTGCTGGGCGAGGTGCTCGGCCCAGGAGGCGACCAGATAGTTCTCGATGAAACGCTCCGGGTCCTTGCCGTCCTGGTAGAGCCCCCAGGACAGGGCTCCGGTCCGGCGACGTGAGCGGGCCACAAGGGTCATGCGGTCGGTGAAGGCGGCGGCGTTCGCGGGTGCGACGCGGTAGGTGACGGAGACGAGTACGGGGCCGTCGGCCGGGCCTGGTTCGAACCGCAGGGGTGGCACCGGCCAGTGGTCGGACACGGTCGGGTCGATACCGTCCGTCCCCCTCAGCGGCCACCGGCGCAAGCTCGCCGCTCCGGCCAGCAGCACGACGCCGCCGGTCAGAAGGGCGCCGTCGAGCCCGATCCACTGGGCCAGCAGGCCCCAGAGCGGCGCTGTCAGCGCCTGTCCTCCCTGGAAGACGACGAGGTAGGCGGCGAGTCCGCGGGCCCGGACCCAGCCGGGCAGCCGTTGCTGGACAGCGGCGTTGAGCGTGGACAGCACGCTGATCCACCCCAGCCCCGCCGCCGGCAGCGCGACCGCCGCGAGCCAGGGCTGCCGGGTCGTGGCCAGCACCGCCAGCACACCGGCGAAGACCGCCGTGCCCACGGCGAGGATGCCGTTGACAGTGAGCCTTCGCCGGACGGCGGGCAGGGCGAAGGCGCCGCCCACCGCACCGGCACCGACCACGCCGAGCAGAAGCCCGTATCCGCCCGACCCGAGCCCCAAGGAGCGGCTCGCCACGAGCGGGAGCAGGGACCACATGGCGGCGCCGCCAGGGATGAACAGGGCGGTGCGCAGCAGAACGCGGCGGACTCCGGGAGCGTGCCAGACGTAGCGGCGCCCCGCCTGCGCGGCCGCCAGAAGCCCTTCGCCGTACGCGGGATTCCGCACGGGCTCGGCCCGCCGCCACCGCAGCAGGACCGCCATGACGGCCAGATACGACAGGGCGTTGAAGGCGAAGACCCAGCCGGGCCCCGCCGCGGCCACCACCGCACCGCCCAGGGCCGGGCCCACGGCCCGCGCCAGGTTCATGTTCACCGCGCCCAGCGCGGCCGCCTGGCCGAGCTGGGCGCGCTCCACCAGTTCCGGTTGGACGGCCTGCCAGGCCGGGCCCATCAGGGCGGTTCCGCAGCCCAGCAGGAAGGTGAGGGCGAGCAGGAGGCCGGGGGTGAGGGCGCCCCTGAACGCCGACAGGGTCAGCACGGTGGCGACGGCGAACATGGCGGCCTGGGAGGCCAGGAGCATCTTGCGCCGGTCGAAGCGGTCGGCCAGGACGCCGGAGGGCAGGGCGAGCAGCACCACGGGCAGGCTGGATGCGGTCTGCACGAGGGTCACGGTGGCCGCGCTGTGCCCGACGAGCAGCCACTGCGCGCCGACCGTCTGCATCCAGCTCCCGGTGTTGGAGACCAGCTGGGCGATCCACAGGGCCCGGAAGACACGCGCCGCGAGCGGTGCCCACGCCGGGCTGTCGGCGAGTTTCACGACGTCGGCCTGGTCCACTCGGGCGCGGAGGCCGACAGGTGGTGGGCGGACAGGCGGTAGGCGGACAGCGATACCGCGGTGAGCAGCAACAGCGCCAGAGCCAGGACGAGAAGGAGCGCGGCGTCGAGCAGGAGCAGGGCGCCCACGAGGGCTCCGAGGAACATGGCGACGACGGAGAGGACGCGTCGGCCGGGACGGGGGGCCGCCCCGCCCGCCGGGGAGGAGTCCGCGGCCAGTCCGGTCAGGGTGAGCGTCAGGACGGTCGTGGTCAGGTCCGGGACCCCGAGCCGCCGCGCCACCGCGTTCTGCATTCCCATGGCGATGCCGAGCAGCACGATGAGGGTGTAGCGGACCGGGGTGGTGACCTCGCCATGTGCGACGGCGACGGCGATGACCGTTCCGGCGACGAGGAGGACCTGAACGGCCGTGGTCGCGGCGAGCAGTCGGCCGCGGTGGGACGCCAGTCGCGTGGTGAGACGTCCTCCCGCCAGCGCTCCGGCGAGGAACGAGGCCATCGAGGCCAGGGAGGCGAGGACGGACAGTCCTGGCGCGCCGGCCAGCGCGAATGCCAGGAAGACCACGTTGCCTGTCATGTTGGCGACGAACACCCGGCCGAGCGCCAGATAGCTCACGGCGTCGATCAGACCGGTCACCACCGTCAGTACCAGAAGCAAGGGGGGCAGCGGGCCATGCCGGTCCCCCTTGGGCGGAACGAGTGTGTGGGCGGCGTCAGTCAGCGATCTGCGCATGCCGCGTCCTTTCCTGCGTGCTGTCGCCGGGCTGGTGCCGCAGCGCGATGCGAGTGATCAGTCCGGTGCCCGGGCCGGCGGCCAGGGCGGCGAGGGCGACCCACAGCGGCCAGGAGACCGGTCCCAGGGCGTGGTCGAGTGACCAGCGCCCTGGGCCCGTGAGGGCGAGGGCCGCGGCGACGGTGACGAGGACCAACGGGTACTCGTAGCCGTCGTTCTGGACCCACAGGCCCTTGCGCCACTTGACGGTGCCGGCCACCGTCATCACGCCCATGGCGGCCATCGAGGCCAGAGGGGTGAGGAGACCGGCCGCCAGGAACAGGCCGGCACCGATCTGGCTGCCGCCCGCGGCGAGGGCGGTGAGCCGGCCGCCGCGGAACCCGTCCCGGCGGAACTCCTCGGTCCCTCCGGCCAGTCCGCCGCCGCCCAGCCGGAAACTGACCTTCTGCACTCCGTGTCCGGCGATGAGGAGTCCCACCACCAGCCGGAGCACCAGCAATCCGCTGTCCATCGCGTCTGTCCGCCTGTTCCTGCTGTCCTGCTGTTCCTGACGTGCTTTTGTCGGTCGTGGGGAGCCGGTCAGCCGGCGGCGTGCTCGCCGATGACGGCCTGCGCGTAGACGACCCCGAGACCGTAGGTGCCACCGTTCTGCTTCACGACGTCCATGACGGGCAGGTAGGTGTCGGTGCGGGCCCAGTCACGCTGGAGTTCGAGGAGGACCTGCACCCAGGTGACGGGCACCACGCCGGCCTGGACCATCCGCTGGACGGCGTGCTCGTGGGCCTGCGGGCTGACTCCGCCGGAGGCGTCGGTGACGACGTACACCTCGTAGCCCTGGGCGAGCGCGGAGAGCGCGGGCAGGACGACACAGACCTCGGTCCACAGCCCGGCGATGACGAGCTTCTCGCGGCCGGTGGCCTTGACGGCCTCGACGAAGGCCTCGTCCTCCCAGGCGTTCATCGTGCTGCGGTCGACGATCTTCTGCCCGGGGAAGACGTCCGCGAGCTGCGGCATGAGCGGTCCCGAGAACGACTCCGCGGCGACGGTGCTCAGGACGGTCGGTACGTCGAAGACCTTGGCGGCCTTCGCCAGGCCGACCGTCGCGTTGATGATCGCGGTGCGGTCGCCGCTGCCGGTGCCGAAGAACATCTGCGGCTGGTGGTCCACGAACAGCACCGCGCAGTTGTCGGGGGTCAGCAGGTCCGGGCTGGGGGCGGCGGTGACTTCGGCGATGTTGACCATGAGGATGCCTTTTCTGTGATGGGTTGCGACGGTCGCGGACGAGCGGTCGCGCGACCGGGAGGAAGGAAGGAACCGGAGGGAAGGGAGCCGAGAGGCGCGGGGCAGTCCGGCTCAGAGGGAGAAGCAGGGATCGAGGACGGGGCTGTCGGTCTCTGAGGCCAGGCCACGGCGGGCGCGCCACTGGCGGTGCAGCTCCGATTCGGCGACGGCTTCACCGAGCAGTTCGGCCTGGCGCACTCCCGGCCTGGCGTGTGCCGGGGTCGCCTGGTAGCCGCCGAAGTGGGCCACCGGGCTCCACGCGGGGGTCACCGCGGGCATCTCCTCGTCGATGCCCTCGTACTCCCCGGCGGCGTAGACGATGCGGCCGCCGACGACGGTCACCAGGGCCTCGATGTCCGCGATCTCCGGGTCCGGGACGGTGAAGTAGTCCTGGGACAGCACGGTGAGATCCCCGTAGAAACCCGGGCGCAGGACGCCCTTGCGGTCCTGCTCGCCGGTGAGCGCGGCACCGGCCGTGGTGAACATCTCCAGGGCCGTTTCCCGGTCGACGCGGTTGTGCGGCGGGTGCAGGGTGAGGTCGCCGACGGTACGGCCGGTGACCAGCCAGTGCAGCGCGACCCACGGGTTGTAGGAGGAGACCCGGGTGGCGTCGGTGCCGGCCCCCACGGTCAGGCCCCGGCCCAGCATCGCGCGGACGGGCGGTGCGTCGGCGGCGGCTCCGATCCCGTAGCGGCGTACGAACGCCTCGCCCTGGAAGGACAGCCGGTTCTGCACCGACATGGCGCCGCCGAGGGCGGCGATGCGGTCGAGGCTGTCGGCGGAGACGGTCTCCGCGTGGTCGAACAGCCAGCCGTTGCCGCCGGGGAAGAGCCCTTCCGCGGCGAGCTTCTCGAACACCGCCAGGTCGCGGCGGATGGTCTCGTCGTAGGTGGCGTGCAGACGGAAGCCCCAGCCGTTCTCCATGAGGAGGCGCACGGCGCTCTCGAACTCCACCTCGTAGTCGGGGGCGTGTTCGGGGCGCGGTTCGGCGAAGTTCTCGAAGTCCGCCGCCGCCCAGGTGAGGTTCTCGCCGGCGCCGTTGAGGCGCAGCCACTCGTCCCCGTCCTCGGGACGGACCATGCCGATCCAGCGGGTGAGGTCCTCGATCTCCTGGCCCGCGGTCTGGGGGAAGAGGTGGTAGGCGATGCGCAGGGACAGTTCGCCCCGCCTGGCCAGTTCGGTGACCGTCTCGTAGTTGTCGGGGAAGTTCTGGAAGCCGCCTGCCGCGTCGATCGCCGACGTGAGGCCGAACCGGTTGAGCTCCCGCAGGAAGTGACGGGTGGAGGTCTCGCGGTGCTCCTCGTCGAGCACCGGCGCCTTGGCCAGCGTGGAGTAGAGAATCAGGGCGCTGGGTGCCGCCAGCAGCATGCCCGTGGGTTCACCGGTGCGGCCACGCATGATCTGCCCGCCGCGGGGGTCGGGGGTGTCCTTGTCGTAGCCGACCGCCTTGAGCGCCGCACGGTTGAGGATCGCGGCCTGGTAGAGGTGCAGGACGAACACCGGGGTGTCCGGTGCGGCGGCGTTCAGCTCGGCGACGGTGGGCAGGCGCCGCTCGGCGAACTGCTCGGCCGACCAGCCGCCGACCACCCGCACCCACTGCCCCTTGGGTGTGCGGGCCGCCTGCTCCCTCAGCATGGCCAGGCCCTGCCGCAGGGTCCGCACACCGTCCCAGCGCAGCTCCAGTACGTAGTTGAGGCCGCCGCGGATCACGTGCAGGTGCGCGTCGTTGAGACCGGGGATCATTCTGCGCCCGAGCGCGTCGACGACCCGTGTGGCGGGACCGACCTGATCGGCCACGTCCTTGTCGCCGCCGACGGCGGTGATGACACCGTCGCGGATGGCGAGCGCCTCGGCCTGCGGGAGGCGAGGATCGCCGGTATGGATCTTTGCGTTGCGGACGACCAGGTCCGCCGCGTCGTCGCTGGCGCGGGGAGTCAACCCGCCGACCGGCATCGTGGACACCTTTCGACAACCTCCTGCAAGGGCGTACAGCATCGGATGAACGTCGAGGCCGCGCGCTCGGACCGAGCGGGCTTCGGCGAACCGCACGAGGGTTCGTGCGGCGACTGCTTCGCGGCTCACGCTAGGACGGTCCGTGCCCGTGCGATTTCAGCTCAGCGCACCGTGCCTTGCCCAGCAGCGCACTGCCGCCCCCAGTCCGCTGATCGCTTGCGGGCACCACTGCGAAAGGAGCCCCGCAGCAAGCTGCGGGGCTCTGAAGCGGTTCCGGCGCCGGGGGCGGGTCCCGAGGGCTGTCATGGCGGGCGCCACCGCCTCCAACCAGCGCTATTTCGACGTCACTTGCCGCTGTAGACAGGGAACGCGCCGTGCTCGCCGTAGTCCACATCGCGCAGACCGCGCAGGGCCTCCATGTCATCGCCCGAGATCTCGAAGTCGACCTCGGCGTTGGAGCGCATGTGCTCGGGGTTCGCTGTCTTGGGCAGCGACACCGTGCCCAACTGCAGGGTGTAGCGGATGCACAGCTGCGGGACGGACACGCCGTACCTCTCGGCCATCGCCTGGACCTCGGCGTTGCGCAGGATCGCTCCGTGCGCGATCGGCGAGTACGCCTCGACGAGGATCTGCTTGCCCTCGCAGTAACTCAGAAGCTCCGAGGGGGTGTTGCCGGCATGGACGAGCAGCTGGTTCACGTGCGGCACGACGGTCGCGCCCTGCAAGACGTTCTCCAAGTCCCGCTCCGTGAAGTTCGAGACTCCGATGGAGCGGACCTTGCCGGCCCGATGCGCCTCTTCGAGCGCGCGCCATGCTTCGCGGTTGCCCTCGGCGTAGTCGCCGCCGCGGAAGTCGTTCCACGGCTGCGGGCTGTGGATGAGCATCAGGTCGATGTACTCGACGCCGAGTGTTTCCAGTGACCCGTCGATCGCGTCGACCGCCCGGCCGTGGTCCTTGATCTCCGCGGCGAGTTTGGTCGAGACGAACAACTCGTCGCGGGGCACACCGGCGCTGCGCACGCCCTCCCCGACGCCGCGCTCATTGCCGTACGCCTGGGCGGTGTCGATGTTGCGGTAGCCGGTCTTCACGGCGGCGCGGACCGCCTCGGCCGCCTTGTCGTCGTCGATGAACCAGGTGCCGAGCCCCAGTTTGGGGATCTCGACGCCGTTGGACAGCGTGTAGGTCTCGTCCAGGATGGTCATGCGTTCGCTCCGTTCCTCGGCAGCTCGCCGTACGCCTCGTCGGTGACGGGCTCGAGCCATTCGTTGCTGACGTCTTCGCCAGGGGTGATGAGGGCGACGTGGGAGAACCACGAGTCGGCCTTCGCGCCGTGCCAGTGCTTCGTGCCCGCCGGGACGCGGATCACCGTTCCCGGCTCCATGCCGACGGGGGCCTCGCCATCGGCCTGGTACCAGCCGCTGCCCGCCGTGCACAGCAGGATCTGGTCACCGCCGCCTCCCGTGCCGTGGTGGATGTGCCAGTTGTTGCGGCAGCCCGGCTCGAAGGAGACATTGCTGACCGGAACGCTCCCCGAGGCGAGCGGAGCCAGGTAGCTCTGGCCGGTGAAGTACTGCGCGAAGGCGTCGTTCTTCTCCCCGAGCGGAAAGATCTGGTCGAACTCGTTGGCAGGCATTTCGTTCTTTCTCTCTGTTTCGAGCCGGGCGCGGGTGGGCCGTTCTTAGCCGTTGACGTAGGTCATGTGCTCGGCGTTGTAGCGATCGCCGCTGACGCCGGCCCGCCGGGCGAGGCCGTCGAGGTCGGCGACCTCGTCCGCGGACAGCGCGAGTGCCGTCGCGGCGTTGTTCTCCTGGATGCGTGCGGTGCGGCGGGTGCCCGGGATCGGCACGATCCACGGCTGCTGCGCGAGCAGCCAGGCCAGGGCGATCTGGCCAGGCGTCGCGCCCTTCACTTCGGCGAGCCGCCGTACGTGGTCGACGAGCGCCTGGTTCGCGGCCAGGTTCTTCGCCGTGAAGCGCGGGACCCGGTGGCGGATGTCCTCGTCGGTGAAGGTCGTGGACGTGTCGACGGTGCCGGTGAGGAAGCCCTTGCCGAGAGGGCTGAACGGCACGAACCCGATGCCGAGTTCGGCGAGCGTGGGCAGCACTTCGGCCTCGGGGTCCCGTGTCCACAGCGAGTACTCGCTCTGGACCGCGGTCACGGGGTGGACGGCGTGCGCGGCGCGGATGGTGGCGGCCGAGGGCTCGGAGAGCCCGAAGTGCCTGACCTTCCCCTCGGCGATCAGCTCGCCGACAGTTCCCGCGACGTCCTCGATCGGCACGTCGGGGTCGACGCGGTGCTGGTAGAACACGTCGATCGTGTCGGTGCGGAGCCGCCTCAGGGACTCCCCCGCGACGCGGCGGATCTGTTCGGGGCGGCTGTCGAGGCCGACGCTCCGGCCGTCCTGGATGTCCCATCCGAACTTGGTGGCGATCACGACCTGGTCGCGGACCGGCTCCAGCGCCTCGCCGACCAGCTCCTCGTTCACGTAGGGCCCGTAGACCTCTGCGGTGTCGAAGAAGGTCACGCCCTTGTCGACCGCGGAGCGCAGCACCGTGACCATGTCTTCGCGGCTGCCGGGGTTGGGGCCGTAGCTCTGGGACATGCCCATCGCGCCGAGCCCGATCGCGGAGACCTCCAGGCCGCGTCCGAGTGTTCTGGAGTGCATGGTCATCTCTCTTGGATCGTGGTCGGGTGCCCGAGGCGGGGTGGCCCCGCCGTGGACGTCGCGGTGAGGCTCGCGAGCAGCCGCAGACGCTCCTCGCTGGGCGAGCCGGGTTCGGCGGTGTAGATGAGGAAGGACAGCCCGGGTTCGGCGGTCAGCTCCATCCCCTCGTAGGTCAAGGTGAGGTCGCCGACCTCGTGGTGGTGGAACTGCTTGGTGCCCGATCCGTGGCGGCGCACGTTGTGTGCGCCCCACCGGGTGCGGAACGCGTCGCTGCGGGTGGACATCTCGCCGATCAGGTCGTGCAACTGCTTGTCCCGGGGATCCCGGCCGGCTTCGGTGCGCAGGATCGACACGGTGACGTCCGCGGCCCCCTCCCAGTCGGGGTAGAACGCCCTGGCCCGTTCGTCGAGGAAGCAGTAGCGCGCCAGGTTCCCTTGCCCGGGGCCGTCGAAGACCTCGTCGTAGAAGGCGCGCCCGAGTGCGTTCGTGGCGAGGACGTCCATCCGGCCGTTGCGCACGAACGCGGGCCCCCGGTCGATGGCCTCCAGCGCACGGAGCAGGCTGTCCCTGGGCACCCACTTCTTCGGCCTGCGCCCGCGCACGGGCCGGGCCGCGCCATTGGCGGCCCGGGCGAGGTCGAAGAGGTGCTCGCGCTCGGCGTCGTCCAGCTGCAACGCCCTGGCGACCGACTCGAGGACGGCGTCGGAGACGCCGGTCAGGTGGCCGCGCTCGATCTTGGCGTAGTACTCCGGGCTCACGTCCGCGAGCATCGCCACCTCGCCGCGGCGCAGGCCCGCCACCCTCCGGTGCCCGGAGACCGTCAGCCCAGCCTGCTCGGGGGTGACCTTCGCTCGACGGGACATGAGGAACTCCCGTGCTTCGTTCCTGGCGTCCATGTCTTCCACGCTAAAGCGCAAAGCTGCTGTGAGGGATGCCCTGCCAGTACGTCCTTCACCGGGGACTCCCGCGCTCGGCATGTCCGGCGATGTCATTGCCATCGCACAGAGAAGATCGAGTGACGGACGTCGTCGCAGGTAGGGAGAGATCATGCCGGAGAACACGAGCACGGGCTGGACCGGCGGGAAGAACGCCTTCGGCGACTTCGCCCCGGGGATGGTCCATTACACCGACAGAGTCCTCTTCGACGAGGTCTGGGAGCGCGAGGGCCTGTCCAAGCGCGACCGCAGCCTCGTCACCATCTCGGCGCTGACCGCCCTCGGGAAGATGGACCAGCTGCGGTTCCACCTCGCCTTCGCCCGCCAGAACGGGGTCACCGACGAGGAGCTGCAGGAGGCCCTGCTGCACTTGGCGTTCTACTCCGGCTGGCCCAACGGCATGGGAGCGACGAGCGTGCTGAAGAACATCGTCGAGCAGCAGGACTGAGCCTGTCCCCGGGTGGGGGCGCCGTCGCCTGCCGGACGACCGGCGAAAGCGCCCTTGGCCACAGGTCGGGGCCGAACAGCTCCCACGCCCTGGCAGGATCGAGGAGGCTGTCGGGCTCGGTGTACGCGAGGCGGGGCAGGATCCGGCGGCGCAGCCGCCTCACCGGGCCGACCCGCGGCATCCGGCCGGCTCCGTGCGGGTGACGTTCACGGGAAGCTCGAACGGCTGCGCAAGGCTGCTGGGAGAGGAGCGGACCGGAACAGATCACCGGCCACTTGTGTGCCCGGTCCGGCGCCGGCCAAGCGGTTACTTCGCGGCCACGGCTCCATCCCCCGGCCACTGCGCCCGGCCCATCAGCGCGCTGGAGGGGGTCAGCCGCATCTCGTCCCAGAGGAGCCGCGTGTACTGGTCGACCTGTCTGCGCGCCTCCACGACATTGCCTTCGGCCAAGTGCACTTCGACCAACGCGGCGCGGGCTGATTCCTGCAGTGGTTCCGCGATGATCGCGGTGTAGGCGGCGTCGAGGGCCGGTACGAACCGGCCGAGTCGGCGCAGCCGGTGGGACAGGGCCACGAGGGCGTGGATCCGGATCTGGCGGATGCGCTCTCGTTCCACGATCAGCCATTCCTCCTCCCAGCCCGGCAGGAGATCTGCGACCAGGCCGGTGGTCGCCGCGTCGTCCGGCGCGAGATCGCCGTCCTTGTCGAGCAGCCTTCCGGCCTGGCCCAGGCTGCGCTCCAGGTCGACTTCGACGAGTGCGCCGAGGTGTACGTGGGCGCGGTCGGCGTGTACGAGCCGGTCGTCGGCCTGGCGGATCCGCCAGATCGCCGTGCGCAGGCTCGCCTGGGCACGGGGGCGGGGGCCGTCGCACCAGAGTTGCTCGGCCAACGCCGTGCGGGGCTGCGTCACGCCGGACGGGCGCGTGAGTGCCAGGAACGCCACCACCCGCTGGGCGTGGGCCGGCAGCACGACTTCGTGCCGTCCGATGTCGAGACGGAACCCGTTGAGGAGGTGTACCAGCACAGGAGCGGAGGATGGTGCGGAAGCGGGAGCGGGGCTGAGAGGATGCGGCATGTGCACCTCCTCCGCGTAGTTCGCGGACTCTATCCTCGCACCGTGTGCGGGGGCGTCAATCCATCGTCAACGTCCTGTGCGTTGATGGAAGCGAGACGGGCCCCACCGCATACTCACGGCATGGAATCGCCGCCATGGCGCGTCGTGGTCGTACGGGCCTGGCTGCACGACAACCAGGTGGTCGCCGTGTTGCTGGTGGGGTCCGGGGCGGGTTCGCCTGTGCCCGTGCGGCGTATCGCGGCAGGCTCGGTGGAGGAGGCCTCCGCCGTCCTCGGCGACGTTCTCCGGGAATTGACGCGGGAACCTACGGATCCGGACACGACCGGTTGACGCGGTGAGCTACGGACGCCCCGCATTCTGTTGCCCACCTCCGCACCGGAGGGCAAGGAGGCAGGGCGATGGACGTGTTGGCCACGAGCCCGACCGCACCCAGGACCGCACCCAGGTCCGCACCCGAGACCGTGCCCGAGCTGCAGTCCCCGTTCGCGGGTTTCGCCGGTCTGTCAGCGGACTCTGCCGAGGCGTACGAACGTCCGCGGCCGGTGACCGGGGTGGTGCTCGACTCGCCGTTCGGCTCGGGTCTGCACACAGAGGAGGCCGACGCGGGCGAGGACGTGCTCGCCGAACTGCTCGGCGAACTCGCCGACGACGAGTTCGAGGACGCCGTGGCCCAGCTCGTGGACGACGCCGCCGCGGCACACCTGCGGAGTGAGACCGCGTGGTCGGCCGGGGAGGGCTCCCAGGCCGGTTCGCTGAGCTGGGCCGAGTCGTTGGCCGAGCAGTCCGACCGGTTGCTCGACGGCGTCGCCGCCCGGCTGGAGCACGAGGACCTCACCGCGATGTCGGCGCGGGATCTCGACGCCGTGCTGGAGTCGATGGCTCCGGAGCCGGTCGGCTCGCGCGAGGTCGTGTTCGAGCAGTTCCTGGGAGGTCTGCTGAAGAAGGCGGGCGGCCTGGTGAAGGGTGTCGTCAAGATCGCGCAGAAGGGGATCGCGGCAGTCTCGAAGATCCTGCCGGTCGGGTTGCTCCTCAAAAAGCTCGGTGGTCTCGTCCGGCCGCTGCTCTCACGGGTGATCAAGTCGGCGATGAACCGTCTGCCCGCGGCCGTCCGCCCCATCGCGGAACAGATCGCGAAGAAGCTGGGTGGCGCCGGTGTTGCCGGTGGTGCCGGCAGTGCTGGTGGTTCCAGCGGCGCGGGCGTCTCTGACGCCGCGCGTGGTACAGGTGGAGTCGGCGCCGGGGGCGGCGCAGGTGACGCGGAACCGTCGGCCGCGTCCCAGCTCGCCGGCGAGTTCGACCGCAACATGATCGGTCTGCTGTTGGCCCCTGACGAGATCGCGGCGGACGGCGTGCTCGCGGAGGCGGCGACCGACGCCGGGGCCGAAGCGCCCGACCCGGTCGGCGAGCTCGACGCGGCCCGCCACGAACTGGGCCGACGGCTCACCGAACTGTCCGCAGGCTCCTATCCGAAGCCGGAGATCCAGCAGTTCCTCCCCGTCGTGATGGCGGCGCTGCCGCTGATCAAACTCGGCCTCAAGATCATCGGTCGGCAGCGGGTGGTCGACTTCATCGCCGAGCGCATCGCCGACCTGCTGCGCACCATGGTCGGACCCGGCCCCGCCAAGCAGATCGCCCGCCCGATCGTCGACGTCGGCATGAAGCTCATCGGCCTCGAAGTCCCGGCGGAGGCCGAGACCGACGTTGCCGGTGAGGCGCTCGCGGCAACCGTCGAGACGACGGCGCGGCGGGCGCTCGCGCTGCCCGCCGCGGTGCAGGACGACCGGCTGCTGCTCGACGCCGCCGTGCAGCAGTTCTTCGCCGAGGCCGCCGCTGTCCACCTGCCTGGCCGACTGCTCCGCGCCGACCTGCCCGAGCGGGAGTCGGACCACGATAGCGGGGTGTGGGTGCTGATGCCGCGGTCGGCCGCCCCCCGGTACCGATTCCTCAAGTACACGCGGCCGTTCGAGATCCAGGTCAGCAGGCAGGTGGCGCGCGCGGTGCCGTGGCCCGACGGCGGGACGCTGGAGTCGCACCTCCTCGACCGCGGCGTCCAGCGATGGCCCACCACCGCCGAGGCCCACCTCTACGAGATGCTCCCCGGAGGCCACCTCGGGCACCTGCGCCACGACGACAGCCTGCGCGGAAGCACCGGGGAAGCGGACGGCACGGCGGAGGAAGTCGCGCCGCTCACCCCCGAGATCGCCGGACTGCTGCTCGGTGAGCCGGGACTTGGCCGGCCCGCACCCGCGTCAGCACCCGGGCGCGGCGGGCCGACGGCCCGGCCTGGCGCCGCTCCCGGACGCCGGTTCGTCCGGCTGCGGCCCACAGGACACGCGGCAGGCCGTGCGGCGGGGCGTGCGGCCGGGCCACGCGCACGGCTCGGTGTGCACCTGGACTCCGCCGCCACTCCGCCCCGGCTGAAGATCGCCCTGCGGCTGAGTGAACGGCAGGGCCAGGAAGTGCTGTCCCTGCTGACCAGGGCCGAGGGCCCGGATCTGCCCGGCGCTCTGCGCAAGGTACAGCAGGTGCACCAGCGCTTCCTCATACCCCGGCTGACCGACCGGCTCGTGCAGCGGTCCCTGCTGCCGGACACCGCGGCCGCGAAGGCGGCCGCGGAGCAACTGGCGACGGCCGTCGACACCGGGCTCTCCGCGATGCTGCAGGGCCAGGCGGCGCAGCTCACCGAAGCGGTCCGCGACCCGGCCCAGGGCCTCACGATCAACTTGGTGTTCGAAGGCGTCACGCGGGAGAGCCTTCGGGGCACGCCGCCCGAGCCGGCCGTGACCGTGACTCCCGGTTGGCGCACCGGTGGCTGAGCCGGGGGTCGACGTCCTCACCGCCCAGCTCGCGGCGGAGCTACGGCACTGGCGCGCCGCCGCCCTCGAACTGACCGACCTCGACATGATCGCCGCGCCACAGGCCTGGGCCGGCCTCGAGTCCTACCTCGGCACCGGCGTCCGCGCCGGGCTGACCAGGTCGGCCCAGGCGGTGGTCGACCGCGCCGACCAGCTCACGGCCCAACTGCCGGGCGCCACAGGGCGGGAGGACCTCGCCCGGCTCCGGGACAGGGTGCTGTCCCTGCGCCAGGCCTACGTCCGCGCCGAGACCGTGATCGACTTCTTCGGAGACGCCGTCGGTACGCGTACCAGCCCACGCCAGGCGGAGCTGCTGCGCGGTCTGGATCTGCTGGCCGTCGACGCCATGGACCGCATCCTCGGGCCGCTCGGCATCCCGGTCCCACCCGTACTGGTCTACCTCGACAAGGGCCTCGGAGCATCGATTCTGCGCGCGGGGATACGGCTGTGGGACGCATCGCTCTCACCGGCCGCCGCGATCAAGATCACCCGGCACAACCTGCCGCGGCCGACGTCCCTGATCCACGAAGGCGGCCACCAGATCGCACACCTGACGAGGTGGACCGACGAACTCGCCACCGCTCTGCACGACGCGCTCGCGCCCGCGTCGCCGATCGCCGCGGAGGCCTGGAGCGGCTGGGCCGGTGAAGTCGCCGCCGACGTCGTCGCCTTCGTCCTGACCGGCTACGCGCCCGTACCGGCGCTGGCCGACGTCGTGGACGGCACCACCGCCGCCGTGTACCGGATGCCACCGGGCGATCCGCATCCGATGGGCATGCTGCGGATCGCGTTCAACGCCGCGCTCTGCCGGTACTGGTACGGCGCCGGGGCATGGGACGACCTCGTGCGCACCTGGTTGTACCGCCACCCCGTGCATGCGGCGCCACCGGAGTCCGCGCTCGTCGCGCGGGCGACGCTGCCTCTTCTCCCGGAGATCGTCCGGGTGTGTACGGAGCGGCCGATGCGGGCCTTCGGCGGGCGGCCCCTCTCGGCCCTGGCCGACCCGCGCCGGGTCGCGCCCGCCGAACTGCGCAGGTTCGCCGACGGGGCCGGGGCGGCGCTGTACACCTCGAGCTATCTGCAACGGCTCGAATCCATGCGGATCCTGGCCTGGACCGTGCTCCGGTCGCAACGCCCCGATGACAACGCCGACCGTGAACTCCAGACGTGGCTGCGCCGTCTCGGCGCGGACCGTGTGACCGTCCCAGTCTGACCAGGGAGACCAGCCATGACGCACCCCCCGACGCCGCCACCTGGAACGGGACCGGGCCGGAAACCGGGACCGGACCCGGCGCCCCCGCCCGGCAAGGCCCCGGCCCCCGGACCGTCGCTGCCCGGATCCTCGCCGCCCGGATCCTCGCCGTCCGGATCGCCGTCCGGATCCTCACTGCCCGAATCCCCGCCGCCCGGCTCGCTGCCCGGATCCTCACTGCCCGAATCCCCGCCGCCCGGCTCGCTGCCCGGATCCCCGCCGTCCGGCTCGCTGACTGAATCCTCGTCGCCCGGATCCCCGCCGCCCGGATCGCCGTGCGGATCCCCGCCGCCCGACATCGCCGACGCGATCACGGCACTGACGACGTTCCTGCGCAACGGTTCCCAGGCACGTGACCCGGAGGCCTTCAGCCCCGCGCAGCTGAACATCGAGCGCGACTTCCGGGACCTGCTGACCGGGCTCGGGCGCGGCAGTTCGGACCCGCCAGAACGGATGGTGCGCCCGGTGCTGTCGCACGGGCTGGTGGAGCTCGGTGCGCCGCTTCCCGCCGAGGCGTTCAGCATCGGCGGCTTCAACCGCTTCGGCCGGAGGTCCAACAAGGTCTGGCTCGTGAAGGTGGCCGAGGCCAGCAAGTCTCCCGGTGACCCGACGCACCTCCGCCACGACCACATCGTGGTCGACAGCGTCGTACGGCTGCGGGTGTTCGACGAGTCCGGGCGGCGGATCCTGACGGGTGTCCCGAGGATCGCCAAGGCCAAGGCCCCGTCCCGGCCCACCCCCTGAGGAGACCACCATGTTCCGTACCCTCGCCCGCCTGCTGGCCGACTCGGGATTCGACACCGACGAGTTCTTCCGGATCCATCCGTTGCAACTCAGCCGCTGGCTGGAGGAGGCATGGGCCCAGGGCGGCCAAGCCGACTGGCCCGGCTTCGAAACCTCCCCGACGGGCATCACCCCGGACGTCGTGGCCCGCCTCCAGCTGCCCGGTGAGGTGAACGGAGGGCTGCTCGACGCTCTGCGCTCCGGAATCCAGATCCCCGGTCAGTTCTCCCCGCCCTTCGCCCCGGGCATCGGCACAGGCGCCGCACTGCCGTGGGACCACCTGATCTACGCCTTTCTGGTCGAGAGCACCGGTGTCGCGGAGATCCTGCGGGAGGTCGTCCGCCGCTATGTGGTCGGCGAGACGCTCGAAGCCGCCAATGACACGACCTACAGCTGGGTCCGGGCCACCGAGGAACTGTTCTTCCGCGACCCCCCGCTGTTCTCCGTCACCGGTACTACCAGCGCCTTACGTCCGGACCCCCTGGTCAACCGGCGCAACGCCTACTGGCGGATGTTCGGGATGGACCTGCCGCACTCGCCGCCCGGAACCCCTGGCCAGCCGTGGAAGTCGGACGTCGGAGCGTCCGCGAACCTCCGGTTCGGCGAGGTGTGGATCGAGTTGCTGCGACAGGTGTGGCTCGCGTTCGTGAACGACAGCAACGCGGTCGGCGCCAACCCCACCGACGCCTCGTACATCGCCTACCTGTGCCAGACGCTCTCGGAGATGATGGGGATGCGTCGCCGCGCCGGGATGCTCGCCCGCGAGGAGTTCGGCCATGTCGTCACCATGAGCTGGTTCCACCTGCTGCTCGAGACCGAGAACAACGTCGTGCAGGACCTCCAGGCGAGCGCGGGTGCCGGCGGGAACGCCGCGGACCGCCTCTCCCGGATCGCGCAGCGGGTGGGCATCACACCTCCGCGCCGCGCTCGTGAACTGTTCGAACTCGCCGACCTCGTCTCACCGGTGATGATGTTCATCGAGGCAGGCAAGTTCAACACGCCCGGCGATGCCGAGCTGCTGTTCCGCAGCGGCTCTCCGCAACCGGTGGTGCGCGACACGATGAACCGCGTCATCGACCTCTGGCAGTCCGCGACGGGGTCGTCGATCAAGGAGCCGGGGGTCCGGGTGGTCAATGGCCCGCCGCCGTCGTCCTCGCAGCCCGTGCGGCTGCCGAGCGCCCATCTGCCCGCGGCACCCGACCCCGCCAAGGCCGGCTCGAACGGCTCCGCACCCGTGCGGCTCTGAACCGGCCGACACCGCTTGAGACCGGGAGGCGACGATGACCCGCCCGCAGACCTGGGACTGGACCGAGTCCCTCTCCGCCGATCCGCCGTCCGTCGCGCAGCAGCCCCCGAACTGGGTCGCGCAGGAAGTGTTCCGGCCGGCCGAGCAGGGCAGCGACAAGCAGGAGTCGGGCCCCGAGATGTCCCTGGCCGAGTTCGCCGCCGAAGCGCGCGACGGGTCCTTCGCCCCGGAGATTGCCGGCGAGGCCGAGTCCGGAGAGGTGGAGCTGGCCGAGTGGGAGCTCGCCAGAAACCCGGTCCAGGACGAGGCGTTCCCGTCCGGCCTTGCCCTGACGCCGACCACGGGCGCCATCGCCAAGGAGGCGGAACACTGGGACCCGTACGCGACCGGGCTCCCGCTCTACGCCACCGGTCCCGCCGTCCGGCCACAGAGGCTCTCCCCGAACTTCACCGTCGGTGAACTCGTGAGCAGCGGTGGAACGGCCGCCGACATCGCCAGGATCTCCCCCGCGCTGGTGCGCTGCCTGCAAACGCTCCGCGACCGGCTGGGTAGACCCGTCACCATCAGCTCGGGGTACCGGTCCTGGGCGCGCAATGTGGCCCTGTACCGCGCCCGGGGCGCCACCCCGACCCTCAGCCGGCACTGCAGCGGACAGGCCGCCGACATCAGCGTCGCGGGCATGACCGGACTCGACCTCGCCAAGGCCGCGCTCGACGCCTGCGGCCGGGATCTCGCGGTCGGGATCGGCGCCGCCTACGCCCACATCGACGTCCGCGGCAGCTGGGCCCGCTGGTCCTACGCCTCGGGCGACGCGGCGAAACGGGACATCGCCGCGATCGACGCGCACCGCGGCGCGCTGGGGAGCGCCCCGCCCCCGGCGTCCGGTTCGCCCTACGTCCCCGTCCCGGGCGGCGTACCCGCCGGCGGTGCCCCGAGCGTCGGTCCGCTGCGGGCCAGGATCGCCCAGGTCGCCGAGGAGGAGCGGACCCGATGGGGAAACGGGGCCCGCGTGGAGACCGAGTCGACGATGACGGCGACGCTCCAGGACTACTACCGCACCGGCGTCGGGATCACGGTGACCGCGTCGGACCTGCAGAGTGGTTCGTGGCAGAGCGGCCATCCGTGGAGCGCGGTCCTCATCAGCTGGGTGATGCGCCGAGCAGGTGCGGGCAGCGCCTTCGCCTACAGCACGGCACATCGCGAGTACGTCAGCGCCGCCAAGCGCAACGCCGAGACGGGCAACACCGCCAATCCCTTCTGGGCCTACCCGGTCGAGAAGATCGTTCCTGAGGTCGGCGACCTGGTCTGCGCCGACCGGGACGGCGGCGGCGGATGCGGCGGCGTCACCTATGCGACGATCGACAACGGCACGGCGTGGTCGACGCACTGCGATGTCGTCACGGCCGTGGACCGGCCCGGCCGCAAACTCACCGCCGTCGGCGGCAACGTCAGCGATTCGGTGAAGGCCAAGACGATCGCGCTCGACGCACAGGGCTTCGTGGTGCCGCAGCAGTCAGGGCAGACCTGCCGGTACTTCGCCATCCTCAAGGTCCGCGACGGAGCGCCCCCGGCCTCCCAACAAGAGTCGGGACCGACCGACTCGGCCGCCGTGCTCGACCCCGACGCCGTGGTCCGGGCGATCCGCCTGAACACCTCCTATGCCTCGGCTCTGCGCTGGGACGGGCACGCCGACGCCATCGCCCGGCTCATCGCGTCACCCGGATCGGCCCCGGCCGACGCCACCTTCGCCCACGCCGTGGCGCGATGGCAGCGCGGCCGGGGACTGACACCCGACGGGGTCCTCGGACCGGACTCCTGGATCGAGATGGCGAAGGTGATCAACCGCTGACAGCGGTCGGCGGGCGGAGCGCGGAGCGCCTCCGTCTCATCGTGCGCGGAACCTTGCCAGCCGAACCGTCGTCGCCCTATTGTCACGGCCAGAAAGCGCTTTCCCGATGCTGGGACGTATCGGTGGAGGCGGTTTTCGCGGTGCGCTGCCGCGAGTTACGCGTGAGCCGTTCCCTGATAGGTGCGCGGTGCCCTCCGGGGCTCCCGCGCGCCCTGCGCGAAGGACGTACGCCATGACCGCCGTGCACAACAACCTCATCAGCAACGGCTTCCGGTAACGGAGGGCCGCCGCTGCCGCCACGTCCGGCGGCGCGGACGTCCGGCCCTGCACGACCCCGAAGGCACTCCTCGCTCCCTCATCCGTGTCCCCGTCGGCGACTCCACGAACGTATCTGACATGTACATGCACATTGCTACGCACGCACGAAGCACGCGAAGCATGCAAAGCACGTGAAGCACGCGCGGCACACAGATCACATAGAGCAGATAGAGCAGATAGAGCACATGAAAAGGAGACAACCATGAGACTTCGACGACCTGTCGCCCTGCGGCTCACCGCCGGAATCGGCGCGCTCGCCCTCGCGGGAACGGCCGGAGTGGCGCTGTCGATGACCACCGCGTCGGCCGCCGTGACCGGCACCGCGACCGGCTATGCCTCCCAGAACGGCGGCACCACCGGCGGCAAGGGCGGGGCGACGGTGAAGGCCACCACCGGAACCCAGATCCACGCCGCCCTGTGCAACCGGGCCAGCGCCAGCACTCCGGTCATCATCGAGGTCGAGGGCACGATCAACCACGCCAACACCAGCAAGGTGTCGGGCTCCAGCTGCAACACCGCCGCCGGTGTGATCGAGCTCAAGCAGATCAGCAACGTGTCGATCGTCGGCGTCGGCAGCGGCGCCGTCTTCGACCAACTGGGCATCCACATAAGGGAGTCCAGCAACATCATCATCCAGAACGTCACCATCCAGAACGTCAAGAAGTCCGGCTCTCCGACGTCCAACGGCGGCGACGCCATCGGCATGGAGAGCAATGTCCGCAACGTCTGGGTCGACCACGCCGACCTCAAGGCGTCGGGCGGCGAGTCCGACGGCTACGACGGTCTCTTCGACATGAAGGACAACACCCAGTACGTCACCCTGTCGTACAGCACACTGCGCAACTCCGGCCGCGGCGGCCTCATCGGATCGAGCGAGACCGAGCTTTCGAACGGCAACATCACGTTCCATCACAACCTGTACGAGAACATCGACTCCCGCACTCCCCTGCTGCGCGGCGGCACCGCGCACATGTACAACAACTACTACGTGAGCCTCAACGAGTCGGGCATCAACTCCCGTGCCGGGGCGCGCGCGAAGGTGGACAACAACTACTTCAAGAACTCGAAGGACGTTCTTGGCACCTTCTACACCGACGCGGCCGGCTACTGGCAGGTCAGCGGCAACATCTTCGACAACGTGACGTGGTCGGCGCCCAGTTCGGAGAACAAGCCGGCGGGCCCCAATCCGGTCTCCAACACCACGGTCAGCATCCCCTACGCCTTCAGCCTCGACGCCGCGAGCTGCGTGCCGGCCGTCGTCGGGCAGACGGCGGGCGCCAACAAGGGCATGAAGGTGTCGGACGGCAACTGCTCGCCGCAGACGCCGACGCCGACCCCCACGGACCCGACCCCCACCCCCACCGACCCCACCCCCACGGACCCCACTCCGACGCCGACCGACCCCTCCGGCACCAACCTCAGCATCGGCGCCGGCTCCGACGGCTCCAGCAAGGCGAGCGGGAGCAGCTACGGCTACGTACGGGACGGTGACCTGAACACTTCCTGGTCACCGAGCGGCACGACGGGCTCCGTCTCGATCAAGTGGGGCTCCGCCACCGCCGTTTCGAAGATCAACATACGGGAGGCGTCTTCCGCGACGGGGCGCATCAAGTCCTGGCGGGTCCTCAACGGTGACACCGGCGCGGTGCTGACCTCCGGCAGCGGGGCAGGCGCGATCTCCTTCCCGAAGACGTCGCTGAAGAAGGTGACCTTCGAGATCACCAGCGCGAGCGCGACACCGCAGGTCGCCGAGTTCGAGACGTACGCGCAGTAGCGGTCGGGCCCGCCCACCGGACACACATCGGCGGGCGGGCCGTCCGATACCGAGCGCCTGCGCGGTCTCGGACTCGGACTCGGACTCTGACGCCGGTCGAGATCCGACCTGCCACAACGCGCTCAGAAGGTCAGTCGTGGTCGGTGCTGCCACCGGAGTAAGGTCGGCAGTACCGAGAGCATCTCCTGACCGGCTTCCATGTCGGTATCTCTCTCGGTTCGACAGCACCGGGCCGGCCACGACAGGCCCGGAGACGGGCCGACACCATGACGGTGCTCACCGCACGACCCCCGCCGGCCATACCGATCACCGAACCTTCCGACCACCCGCCGTTGCGGCTGTCCCTCAAGCCTCCGGACGCGCCCTCCGGGCTGCTCGACGGCGCCTGGTGGCCGCGCTCCCGAGACCTCACTCGTGAACTTCCCGCCCTGACCGACGTGTTGGAACCGCTGTGGGGCCGCGTCACGCGCGTCACGGTCAACCCGACGTACTGGCCGGTCGCACCACGCAAGGTTCCGGTCAACGGCCATGTGGTCAAGGTGGGTTGGCTCCGGGCCGAGCAGGACCCGCACCAACTCTCGCTGCTCTCCTACCACATAGGCCGCTGGGACCTGCTGATCATCCCCCCGGAGACGGACGCGGCAGCCGCCGCACGGCTCATGGCCGCCGCCTGCGCCCTCGGAGCCGACCGGACAGGAAGCGCTCTCATCGCCGACGAGCCGGACCGCCACGCCGATCGGCCGGCCCCGCACCGGTCCAGTCGTCTCCTTCCCGGTCGCCGTGGCACTCACAGCCCGAGGCGGCCGCAACCGGGCAGCGCCTCACCACCCGCCGTCCGCGACCACCGGGACGGTGGGCGCGGACGCCTCCGTTCCCGGCGCAGGATCAACACCGCCACGAGGGGACGAAGGACATGACCGCGCAGGCCGCAAACCCAGCGACGCAGTCCGGCCGGACCGGGCCGGACTGCGAGAACCAGCCGGCCGACGGCCACGCGGAGGTCCGCATCGTCGCCGCCGACCCCGAATCGGCACGGCAGGTCGCGCTGCTCCTCAGCCGGTTCTTCGTCTGCGACGAGCCCCGCAGCTACCCCGCGGGCAGCGCAGGAGACGGCACCCGCCTCCACCTGACAGTCGACACCCTGCACACCCGGCTCTCCGACCCGGCACCCAGGTCCTGGCTCGTCGACAGCCGCTCACAGGCACGGCGCACCCACGTCGGCGAGACGGACTGACCCCCGGTTCGCTTCATCAGCGATGCCCTGGCCCCTGACCCCGGCCGCTTCTCCGAACCGAGGCCGGGGGCCATGACCGCGTCACCGCTCGCCACACCTGAACACCGGCGGTGTCCACATGGCTCGCGGGCTCTTCCCGCCTCCCGCCGCGGCGCATCCGGGACTACCCTCATGTCAGGACGCCGACGTTCCAGACCCCGACGGCGCGTTGCTGCTGAGCACACACACCTGCCGGGCTCTGAGCCTGCATCGCAGACCACCGTCCCGGCCGTCGCCCGGAACGGGAGGCGCCATGTCCGTGCCCCACCTGAACGTCCACCGGCTCGACGAGCGGAGCCGGGCACTGATCACCCTGGCCGGTGAGATCGACATCGAGACAGTGCCGTTGGTCAGCGGGTCACTGCGGGAGTGTCTGTACGGAGGTACATGCACGATCGACATCGACCTGACGGGTGTCACCTTCTGCGACATGAGCGGTCTCAACGCCTTCCTGCGCGCTCACAAGCAGGCCACCAGAGCGGGCGGCGCCCTGCGGCTGCACCACCCACCGCCCTCGCTGCGGCAGATCCTCACCCTCGCCGACTGCGCCTTCCTGCTGAACAGCACACCGGCGAGCCGCACCGGGATCGCACCCGCCGCGTGGCGGCCCGCGCCCCTGACGTCGGCAGGTGAACGATGACGCCTGCGCCCGCGCCGACCGGGCCACGAGCGCTCCGCCCTGGACGCGGTGCGCCTGCGCCGCCCCAACCGCCGGCAGGCCGATACCGCTCCCTCAGGGTCCGGCGGACCTGTACGCCGATTCTTCGTCGGACGCCGTGACCGGCGGGACGTACCGCCGTAGGAGAACTTCCCGCGGCGTCGGACGGACCGGACAGATCCGCGAACCTCCTCGGTCCCGCGGTACTGCACGCCCTGGTGCTGCGCGCCTGGTGCTCCGCGCCCTGGTGCAAGGACGCGCGGCGGACCGTGCGGACGGCCTCGCGCACAACGCCCGTACACAGCGGCCCGAGTGAGCGGCACAAGACGGACAAGGCGCGGGAGCAGGCCGGACGACGAACAGGACGGAAGGCATGGAATCGCCTGAGCGAGATCAGGAACGGGAGGCGCGGCGGATCGAGGCGGTGCGCCGCTACGACATCCTGGGCACCCCGCCGGACGGAGCGTTCGACCGGATCGCCGCGCTGGCCGCGCGCCTCTTCGGCGCACCGATGGCGACGGTGACGATCGTCGACACCGACCGGGTCTGGTTCAAGGCCGCGTACGGGCTCGACGGCGTCACCCAGGCCGACCGGGGCGCGTGCCTGAGCGCCTCGGTCATCGAGGGTGACACCCCCCTGGTCGTCCGCGACACCCGCCACGACCCCCTCGTCGGCGCGCACCCGATGGTGACAGGACCGGCCGGCGTCCGCTTCTACGCCGCCGCCCCCATCACCACACCGGACGGCCACCGGCTCGGTGCGGTCGACGTCCTGGACGTCCGGCCCCGCCGGATCACACCCGCGCGGGCCGCCGCCCTGACCGACCTGGCGGCGCTGGTCATGGACCAGCTGGAGCTACGGCTCTCCGCCCTGCGCATGCTGCGCAGGGAACGCGAACTGCTGGAGGCCGCCCACGCGGCAACGGAGCGGGCCGAGCAGGACCGGGCCAGGGCGGCCGAGTTCGCCGCGGCCCTGCGGAGCACCCTGCTGCCTCCGACGCTGCCCCAGGTCCCGGGCCTGCAGGCGGCCTGCCACTACACCACCGCGTCCGTCCACGATGTCGGCGGCGACTTCTACGACGTCTTTCCTCTCGGCGCCGACCGGTGGGCGTTCTGCCTGGGGGACGTGAGCGGCAGAGGCACGACGGCTGCCGCGCTCACCTCCCTGATCCGCCACACCCTGCGCGCCACGGCACCGCTGGAGGCCGACCCGCGCACCGTCCTCGAAACACTCAACACCGCCCTGCTGCCGGACCGGACCGCCGACGAACGCCTGTGCACCCTTGTCCTCGGCACCCTGGTTCCCGACCCCGCGGGCGGCTTCACCCTCACCCTGACCGGGGGCGGCCACCCTCCCGCGTTCCACCTGCGGCCGGCCCGCGACGGGTTGCGCCCCCGCGCGATTCCGGTGGAGCTGACCGGCGGCATGCTCCTCGGCGTGCTCGCCGATGCGCCGTTCGTCTCCCGGACGCTGCGCCTGGCACCGGGCGAGGCACTGCTCCTGTACAGCGACGGCTTCATCGCGTCACGTACCTCCCACGGCGCCCGGTTCGACGAGGAGAACCTGGCCGCGCACCTCACCCACCACGCGGCCACCAGCGCGGCGCCCGGCGCGGCCGCGATCATCGACGACCTCACCGCGCTCCTCGCCACCTTCCCCGACGGCCCGGCGGACGACGTGGCTCTCCTGGCCCTCAGCGCCGCACCCTTGAAAACCATCGGGGCACCCATCGGCGCATCGGGCACCACTCACACCAGCGTCCCCCTCCCTGCCGGCGAGAGCCGCTCGTGAACAGCGCGCGCGGCCGACGCGACGGGCTCGCGCCGTGGGCCTGGCCGTGGGCCGACCCGTACGGACCCTCAGCGTCGAGCCGTTCTTCATGGAACGCATCGGCGGCATCGAATCCGAGCTCGCCCCGCGCTCCATCGCGCTCATGCTCCAGACCGTCACCAGCCACGACGACGTCGGCCCGCCGCACGCGCCCGGGAGTGTGCCCGCCGTCTGGTCCGACGACGGAGCAAGCATCCGGGAAAACGTCGCCTATCTGGCGACTCCGGGACATCGCAGCATCGCGCGGGTGGCGGGACTCACGGGGCCTGCGCACACCACTGTGCGGGATGACGCGTTCGAGGCGAGCTGCCGCGAGCTGTCCGAACCCGTCGTGGTGCACACCGACTACTCCGGTGAGGACGGAGCACGGGCCACGCGCAGCCTGCTCATCACCCCTGGCCGTCCCACAGCGATCGTCTACGACCACCCCGCACGAGTACCGGCCCGCCTCGCTCCCGCTGAGGTGGGCCGGCACACAGCCACAGGATGGTGACGCGCCCCGGTCGGCGCGGTGGCGAACGTGGCGGTCGTTCTCGGTCCCACTGCTTACGGTCGTGCCGCCGGCGAGTCGGCGGCGGACGCGGCCGGGGGCGCCGAGGCAGTCACGGTGACGTCGTCGACGACCGCTGTCACGACGTCGACCGCATCCTCCGCCGCCTGCGCGCCTACTTCGGGTCGCGGTTGAACCGCGCCGTCGCCCAGCGGTGCCCGAGCACGGTCAGGCCGACACACCAGACGAGGGCGATCCAGCCGTTGTTGCCGATCTCGGTGCCGAGGAGCAGGCCGCGCAGGGTCTCGATGGCAGGGGTGAAGGGCTGGTACTCGGCGATCGGCTGGAACCAGCCCGGCATCGTCGCGGCCGGGATGAAGGCGCTGGAGATGAGCGGCAGCAGGATCAGCGGCTGGGCACTGTTGGCGGCTGCCTCGGCGTTCGGGCTGGCCATACCCATCCCGACGGCGATCCAGGTGAGCGCCAGGGCGAACAGTGCGATCAGCCCGAATGCCGCGAGCCACTCCAGGGCCGTGGCGTCGGTGGAGCGGAAACCGATGGCCACGGCGACGGCCCCGACGAGGACCACGCCGGCGAGACACTGCAGCACACTGCCGACCACGTGCCCGATGATCATGGAGCTGCGGTGGATGTTCATCGTCCTGAAGCGGGCGACGAGGCCCTCGTTCATATCCATGGAGACGTATACCGCGGCCCCGATCACAGTGGAGCCGACGGTCATCAGCAGAATGCCGGGAACGATGTAGGCGATGTAGTCGGAGCGGTCCGCCCCGTGGCCGGCGATTCCGGCGCTCATCACGTCGCCGAAGACATAGACGAAGAGCAACAGGAGCATGATCGGCGCGAGCAGCAGGTTCAGGGTGCCGGACGGGTAGCGTCGCGCGTGCAGCAGGTTGCGCCTCAACATCGTGTTCGAGTCGCGGACGGCGAGGGCGAGGCTGCTCATCGGGCGTTCTCCTTGGCCTGGCGGGACGGGCCGGACTGGTGGGACGGACCGAACCCAGCATGTTCATCGGACTGGTTGGGCACGTCGGTCTTGTCGGTGAGGGCGAAGAAGACATCATCGAGTCCGGGGGTGTGGACGGTCAGTTCGTCGGCCTCGATACCGACGGCGTCCAGGCGGTCCAGGATGGAGCGCAGCGCACGCTGGGTGCCGTCGCTGGGGAGTTGCAGGGCCAGCGCCTCGTCGTCGCGGGCGGACCCGCTCAGGGCGAGGGCGGCGGACTGGTAGGCGGCCGGATCGGCGAAGCGGAGGCGTACGTGGCCTCCGGGGACGAGCCGCTTGAGCTCTTCCGCGGAGCCTTCGGCAGCGATCCCGCCGTCGTGCAACACCGCGATGCGGTCGGCGAGTTCGTCGGCCTCCTCCAGGTACTGAGTGGTGAGGAAGACGGTGACACCGCCGGAGACCAGCCCGCGGATGATCTGCCACATGGTGTGGCGGGAACGGGGATCGAGACCCGTGGTGGGCTCGTCGAGGAAGATGATCCGCGGGGAGCCGATCAAGGTCATGGCGATGTCCAGACGGCGCTTCATGCCCCCGGAGTAGGTGGAGGCGGGCTTTCCCGCCGCCTCGGTGAGGTCGAAACGCTCGAGCAGTTCGGCGGCGACCCGGCGCCCCTCCTTTTTGGACAGGTGGTGCAGGTCGGCCATGAGAAGCATGTTCTCCTCGCCGGTGATCAGACCGTCCACGGCGGAGAACTGCCCGGTCACTCCGATCGTGGCCCGCACCGCCTGCGGATCGGCGGCCAGGTCGTGGCCGCCGACGTGCAGGTCCCCGGCGTCTGCCTTGATGAGCGTGGAGAGGATCTTGACGGCGGTGGTCTTGCCGGCGCCGTTGGGACCGAGCAGAGCGAACACCGACCCGGCCGGAATGCGCAGATCGATGCCGTCGAGGACGGTCTTGTCGCCGTACGACTTGCGCAGGCCTATGGCGGATACAGCGGCGGACGCCGGACGGCCGCCCCTCCGTATGGATGTGGGCATGACAGATGAGGGCATGTTGGCTTCCTTCAAAGGCAGGAGGCTGAAAGGGTCTTCTGTGGCGGTTACGAGGCCGCCGGGCCCCGCGCCTGGCGGCCTGGCCCCGCGTCTGTTCGCGCGTCTGTTCGCGCGGCGCCCGGGGCGAAGGAACGGCGCGCGCGGGCCACTACGCCCACGCCCACTGGCATGACGTGACGGGGTTACTACTTACTTCTCGGCCGTGCCGGGGGCCCCGCCGATCGACTCCTGGTAGACATCCGCGTAAGTGCGTGAGTCCTTGACCAGGTCGTCGCAGAACGCGGCGACGTCCGTGCCGATGAGTTCCAGGACGCCCTTGCCCGAGGCGGCGCCCTCTTCGAAGAAGTCGACGATCTCAGGCAGCAGAGGTCCGTCCGACAGGCCGACCGGTCCGACCTTGAACAGGTACTTCTGCATCTCCTTGTAGACGATCCAGTAGTCCGGCGGGAGCGCCTTCACCCGAGCGACGTGCTCCCGCCACTGCTTCTTGCCTTCGATGATGTCCTGGATGCCCACGTCAGCCTCCCAGCCGGCTCAGTTTGCGCGCGACGTTCCTGTTCAACTGCTCACGCCACCGGTCGCGAAAGGTCCGGGCCCCTGCTCCGCCGGCCAGCGCCGTGCAGAATCCCCGGATGTCGTCGCCGAGCACCTCGTGGACGCTCTGCCCGTCCGCTGCCGACACTTCGAGCAGCCCCAGGGCGGCGTCGAGGATCGGCATCAGGTTGCGGCCGGTGAAGTCCCCGTAGGGAAAGAGGTGGGCGACGATCTGGTCCCACGCCGCGCGGTAATCGTCCGGCAGGGCCTCGACCCGGACTCCGAACGCCTTCCAGTCCCTGGTGAGATCGCTGCCGGTGATGGTCTCCCAGAAGTTCATTTCCCGCCCTCCTTGAGCCTGTCGATGCGTGATGACACGTACTGCCATTTCGTCCAGAACTTCGCGAGCTCCTCGCGTCCGGCGTCGTTGAGCGCGTAGAACTTGCGCGGCGGACCCACCCCGGACGGCCGCTTCGTCACCTGGACGAGCTTGTTCCGCTCCAGTCGCAGCAGGATGGTGTACACCGTCCCCTCCACGACCTCGGTGAAGCCGAGCTCGTTCAACTGCCGAGTGATGGCATACCCGTAGGTCTCCTCACTGCCGATGAGTTCGAGCACGCACCCTTCGAGCGTGCCCTTCAGCATCTCCGTCAGATCGTCCAATGCGAGCCCTCCTCGGTCGCCCCCGTGCGGCGGTACTGCGTGGTACTGAATACCGGTATACAGTAATGCCGACTACCGGTACTCAGCAAGACGCAGTAGCAGAGGGCGGTCAGGGTCTTCGAGGATCGCCGCGATGCCCAGCGCGGCCGACGGTTCAGCGACGAGGCCGGCGTGGTCGAGGAGCATCCGCATACCGGCGATGACCGACGCCTCCTGCGCAGAGCGAAGTTGCTGCGGAACTGAGGAGGCGCCGGGCCGGGTCACCCCGAGGGCGGCCGCGCCCTGCGGCTACCACCGATGAGCGACCGCCGCCGGAGAGAGTGTGCGGATCCTCGCTCTGCTCCGTCGGCTCACCCCGGTGGCCACAGCCGGCCGGTCCCCGTCACGCAGGCGAAGGCATGTCACCCCCGTCGCACGGTCCACGCTCCGGTCAGCGCGGTGACGGGGTCCGTATCCGGATCGGCGCACGGCCACCACTGCCCGTCCTCCTCGGCGTACGGGTACCAGCGGCCGTCCGGCCCTGCCCTGAGCTGAAGGCCTGTGGCGCCGAGTGTCAGGCGACTGCGCCACGTCTTGATCGGGACGGGTTCGTCGGTCATGTCGGCGAGCGCGGCGCTCAGGGCGGTGCGGGCGGCCGCTACGACGGCAGGGGCGGCGAGCGTGTCCTGCTCGGCGACGGTGACGCCGACCGGGCCGCCGTGGCGCCAGGCGCGAATGAGGCGGGCGAGTTCCAAGGCGCCGAGGCCGGTGCCGAGTTGAAGGGCGTCGGACCAGCCCGCGGTGTCGTGCGACGCGGCGAGGCGGACCGCGTCGTGCCGCTGGGCGAGGTGGACGGACGTGGTGTCGCCGGCCAGGAGCTGGCGGGCCCGGCGGGCGGTGTCGGCGGCGAGGGCTGACAGGTCGTCCAGGTCGAGTCCGGTGTTCGGGGGCGGTGCGACGGGCGGCGCCGTGCCGCGCAGAGCGCCCAGGGCCGGTGGGGCGGGCAGGGGTGGCTGTGCCTCCTTCCACCGGGTGTAGGCGGCTGCCGCCGCGACGCCGGCCGGTGTGAGAACGGCGGGGCTCTCGGCGGCGTGGGCGGTGCGCCGCTCGCGCAGGGCGGTGAAGATCTGCTCGCGGGTCCGGCCGCGCATGGCGAACAGGGTGAAGGGGTCTTCGTCGACACGGGCGGCGATGGCATAGCAGAGTGCGGCGGCGTGCTTGCACGGGTAGCCCCAGTCCGGGCAGGAGCATTCCGGGTCGAGTTCGTGTGCGCGCGGCAGCAGCGGGACATCGGCGCCGCGGGCGTCCTCGACGAGTTCCTCGGGCATCTCCCCGTCGAGCAGCGCCGCGACGTGTCGCGCGCGGGCGGCGACGGTGTCGAGCAGCGACTCCCACTGTGTGGAGGTGAGTACGGGGACGTGGACGGCCGCGCGGTAGGGCCGGGGCAGGCTGCCCTGCACGGGGGCCTTGATCTTTCCGGGAGCGACGGTGATGTCACCGACCATGCCCTTGCGGGCGTAGGTACGCCCGCGGGAGAGACGACCGGCGTCGAGGGTGGAGTCCTCCAAGGCGCGCACCCATGCCTGGCCCCACCACGTGGCGGCGAAGGCGCGGGAGCCTCGGGTCGGGGCACGGCGGGCCGCTGGGCTCATGACGTGGTCCTTCCACGGCGTGCGCGGGGGGTGTGCCGTGTGGTCATGACTGCCTGCCCAGTGCGACGAGTTCGGCGAGGTCGTCGTCGCCGAGTTCGGTCAGGGCCACTTCACCGGAGCCGACGACCGCGTCCGCCAGGGCTCGCTTCGATTTCAGGAGGCCGGCCACCTTGTCCTCGACGGTGCCCTCGGCGACGAACTTGTGGACCTGGACGGGGCGGTCCTGGCCGATGCGGTAGGCGCGGTCGGTGGCCTGGTCCTCGACGGCCGGGTTCCACCAGCGGTCGTAGTGGATGACGTGGGTGGCCCGGGTGAGGTTGAGGCCGGTACCGGCCGCCTTCAACGACAGCAGGAACACGGGTGCCTGGCCGTCCTGGAACGCGGCCACCATCTCCTCCCGCCGAGCGACCGGTGTAGCGCCGTGCAGGTACAGGGCGGGCGTTCCCCGCTCGGCGAGATGGCGTTCGAGCAGCTTCGCCATCTGGGTGTACTGCGTGAAGACGAGAACCGACTCGTCTTCGGCGGTGATGGTGTCGAGCAGCTCGTCGAGCAGGTCCAGCTTGCCGGACCTGGAGAGCAGTGGACCCTGTTGGCGCAGGTACTGGGCCGGATGGTTGCAGATCTGCTTGAGCGCGGTGAGGAGTTTGAGGACGAGGCCACGCCGCGCGATGCCGTCACTCTCTCGGATGCGTTCCATCGTCTCGCGCACCACGGCCTCGTACAGGGACGCCTGTTCGGTGGTGAGGGCGACGACGCGCTCGGTCTCGGTCTTGGCCGGCAGTTCGGGGGCGATGCCGGGGTCGGACTTCTTGCGGCGCAGCAGGAAGGGGCGTACGAGGCGGGAGAGACGCTCGGCCGCGTGCGGGTCCGCACCGGATTCGATGGCGCGTGCGTACTGGTCTCGGAAGGCGGTGAGGCTGCCGAGCAGGCCCGGGGTGGTCCAGTCGAGCAGGGCCCACAGTTCGGAAAGGTTGTTCTCCACGGGCGTCCCGGTGAGAGCCACTCGCGCGCGGGCGGGTACGGCGCGCAGTTCGCGGGCGGTGGCCGCGTAGGGGTTCTTGACGTGCTGAGCCTCGTCCGCGGCGACCAACGACCATTTCACGCCGGAGAGCCGGGCGCGGTCGCGGCGCAGCACGCCATAGGTGACCAGGACGAGTTCGTCACCGGCGAGGTCGTCGAGGTGCCGCCCGCCGCCGTGGTAGCGGCGCACGGGGACGGTGGGGGCGAACCGGTCCGCCTCCCGCTGCCAGTTGCCGAGCAGGGACGCCGGGCAGACCACGAGGGTGGGCCCGGCCGTCGCCGCGTCGGTCTGGCGGTGCAGGTGGAGGGCGAGCAGGGTGACCGTCTTGCCCAGGCCCATGTCGTCGGCGAGGCAACCTCCCAGGCCGAGGTCGCACATCTCGGCGAGCCAGGCCAAGCCGCGCTTCTGGTAGTCGCGCAGGGTCGCGCCGAGAGCTTCGGGCTGCGGGGCCGGTGGACGGGTTTCAGGGTCGCGGATGCGCTGGGCGAGATCGGCGAGCGCGCCGGTGGCCTCACACGGCACCCTCTCGCCTTCGTCGACCTGTGCCTCGCCGGTCAGCGCGACTGTCAGCGCCTCCATCGGCGTGAGCGGTTCCATCCGGCGGCGCTTGGCGCGGGCGACCAGCTTGGGGTCGGCGACGACCCATTGGTCGCGCAGCCGCACCAGCGGGCGGCGCGTCTCGGCGAGGGTGTCCATCTCGGCCTCGGTGAGCGGCTCGCCGCCCAGCGAGATCCGCCACTCGAAGTCGAGGAGGCTGTCGGCGTCCAGGAGGCCGGGGGCGCTGGAACCGGGCGCGGTGCGCTGTTCTACGACGGCCTGGGCGGTCAGCGCCTTGACGAGTTCGCGCGGCCAGTGCACCGCGATGCCGGCGGCGTCGAGCGCGGTCGTGGCGTCGCCCAGCAGGTCGAAGGCCTCCTCGTCGCTCAAGCGCAGTTGGTCGGGCGTGGCGTCGGCGAGGAGTCGCCCGAGTGGTTCCCAGACGCGGGCACCTCGGCGCAGGGCGAGCAGCGTCTCGGTCTCGGCGCGCGGCCCCAGGAGCCGCTCGGCGCCGCCGGGGTCGGACCACACCTGGGCGGCCGGGACGACGAGGGCCGGGTCACGGACGGTGTGCAGTTGCAGGACCGCCCGGAACGACCTGCGTCGGCCCTCGGGCGCGTCCACGCGCAGCGAGACGGTGATGTCGGCGTCGAACGCGGCGTCCGTCTCCTCGGCCCACTCGCGCAGCGCGGGCACGGGCCGGCTCTCCCGCCAGGCGTAGGGCAGCTCTCCCGCGGCCAGCGGGGCGGCCGGGGTGCGGGCGATCGTGTCGGCGACGGCGTCGCTGAACTCCTTTATGAAAGCGCCGGGTTCGGCGATGCGCACGGGTGGCGGACCCACTTCGGACAGACAGTGCGCGTGGGGCGGGAACGCGGCGGCGAGTTCACGCAGATAGCCGCGGTGCCCGGCATCGTAGGGGCCGACGCGCCACACGTCGTACCCCTGCGGGCTGAGCCCCGGGTACAGACGCCCTTCGGCGATCATCCCGAGCGCGTAGCGCGCGGTCGTGCGCCACGCCGCCACGGAGGGGTGCACGTCCTGGCCTCCCTCGCCCACGTCGGACGACGTGACCAATGCGGTCAACGCGACGGGCAGCGGGACCGACCATCCGTCCACCGTCCGACGCCGCGCCCCTCGGCCGTGCGGCAGGACCAGTTCGACCGCGCCCGCCTCGATGCCCGACGGCGGAGTCATCACCTGCGCCAGGACGCCGGGCCGCGCCGATGTGGGCCGCCAGAGAAACAACCGGCCGTGCCGACTGGGCTCCTGCGGCACGAACACCGCCGCCCACCCGTCCCCCAGCAGCCCTGCCACCCAAGCCACCGCATCCGGCTCGACCAGCGGCGGGAGCCACGGCCTGCGCGTCCCCGCCCTGGCCATCCTCCCCACCTCACCGATCACACCACGGGCCATGCCGCCCTCCCCCACACCGTCCGTCCACCGCACCCAGCGGTCACGCAGCGTAAACGCTACCCGCTGCCTCTGACAGAACGCATCCCACTCCCTAATCGACCACGAATCGGTGAGCCACGACAAGCTCTGGCCACGGCATCGTCGCGGGTGCGCGATGCGCCGACGGACGCGGCCAGAGGTGCGGCGAGCGCGAGGTAAGAGGGGCCTGCCCACGCCCAGTGGTCTTGATCCTGACCGTGTCGGACCGGTGGACGTCGCCGTGGTGGCCTTCGACGGCGACCGGCTCAACGGCGGCATCGCGCCCGCCCTGCCAGGGCCGCAGACGGGGTGGCCGCTGTGGCACGGGCGGGGCACGGCGGAGCCGTCCGTGCAGGCGAACCAGCAGCCGTTCGGGCGTTGCGTGCGGTCGGCGCCTCCCAGCGGATCGACGGCGTACACCCGGTAGCGCCCTCGGGGCCAGGGACGTTGGCGGACCGGACCAGGCCGGTGGCCGAGCCACCGGCCAGCACCAGGGACACGCCCGACCGGTGCCGTGTGCCGTGCGCCGTGTGCCGTTCCACGTTCCACGTGGAGGAGAAGGCACTTGAACTCGGATGGGCCTTCTTCGGGCCGGTCATCAGCGAAGTGACAAGCGTGGCTGAGGGTTTCGACGCGTCTGATCCGGAGACGGTGCGTCACTTCCTCGGAGCGGTCTTCCGGTCCACCCAGCGAGTGCGCCGAGAAGCGCTTGCTCCGGGGGTGCATACCCGCCTGTTCGCGCGTGCCCGACGATGTTGAAGTTCACCTGCCGGTCATGAGCAGCTCCGGCCCCGGACTTTCGGCCCCGTTCGCACATGCGTCACTCATCAGAATGGTGTCGGCGCGTCACTCGGGGATCGACCGGCCCTCGTGGACCACGGCGTGGGCCAGGTCCGTGAGGTCGACGGCGTGGCTGAGCGCATGCGCGCGCAGCCGGTCCAGGGCCTGGTCGACCGGGATGCCGTGGCGGTAGCTGATCATGCCGGAGGCCTGGTGGATGACGGCATGCAACTGCGACAGCGGGATGAGCGAGGGGTGTTCGTCCTCGGGTGTGGCGGCGACGGTCATGCGCAGAAGCAGCAAGGCGGCGCTCAGGTGGGTGGTGGCGGTGTGCTGGTCGGCCAGGGACAGCGGGCCGGGCCGGTCGCGGTAGAGGGACAGCACCAGACCCCCCACGCCGCCTGGGCCCGGTCCGGTGGTTGCGGGGAAGGGTGCGGGCAGGGCGAAGGCGGCCCGAATGCCCCGGGAGCGGGCCTCGTGCGCGAACAGCGGCCAGGCCTGAGTCGGCGGCGAGAGGGAGAGATCGTCGGCGTGGACGGGCCCGTGCCGCTGCAGCGCCTGGACGCAGGGTCCCTCACCGAGGTTGACCTGCAGTGTCTCCCCGTCGTCGGCGAGGGGGCCGTCCCAGCAGAGCGAGACCCGGCCGGCCAGGGCGGCGTCGGAAGCCAGGGCCAGACCCACCGAGTACGGGGTACGCAGCGCGGCCCGGCAGACGGCCGCGATCGAGTCTGTGCCCTTGTGGCGACGCGTCAGATGAGCGGCCAGTTCGACTGCTTCCTCCGATGGGAACGTCACGACGAACTCGCGACGCGCGTGGGCGTCCAGGTACGCAGGTGGTTCATCGGCGTGGTGTTCCGATCTCCGGCATCCACCACCAGTGCCGCCACGACCGGGAGCCAATGTCAGTGTCATCAAGCTGGAATGAGCAGCGTCATACGCGGGGCGGCCAGGTTTCAGCCTACTCCCCGGCTTCCGTCAGCGCAGGCACCCGGGCGGCCGGGCGACGACGCCGCGGCCGGTCCTGGACGAGGGCCTCTGCTTCGGTGCCGCGATCTCGGGCCCGGCGAGCGGGGATATGCCACTAAAGGATGCACTTCAGTCATATAGGTGGCCCTGGAGGTGAAAGGAACGGCAGGGTCTGCGGAGCAAGGGCTCGCACTTCAAGGCCCATTGGCCCCACGGGAGGACACCAGATATGAAGTTTCGGAAGCGTCTCGCCGGCGGACTCGTCGCGGCATCGGCTCTCCTCGGCGTCGGCCTCGTGCCGGCCTCCGCGGCGTCGGCGGAACCCGCGGCGGCAGCCACACAGGGCACGGCCCCGGCCTGCGTCAAGCGGGACGTCGTCAAGCACAGGAAGTACGTGAAGGTCACCAACAACTGCAGCGAGGCCATGCACTTGAAGGTTGTCATCGACTGGGGCAACGACTCCCCGTGCCTCACCTATCAGCCCGGTGAGCAGTGGGAGTGGAACTGGGGCCGAGGCTCCTACGGCAAGGTCGTCACCTGCTGAACGGACCGGTAAGGCCCCAGCGACGGCTTGGCGCCCGGCCCTGCCGTGACCTGCGCTTCGGGTGCGCGCACAAGCACTGACACGGTGCACGGGCATGGGGTGATCGACACCGCCGGTCCTGTCCGGGAGGGCCGCGCGGTGTCACAGCTGATCGCCGTGCATTCCGCGATACCCGCGGTCGTGGACCGGGTCGGCGCGGCTGACCATCTCGCTGTGACGGGGCGCGTCGTGGTCACAGCGGCACCGTGAGGGAGATGACCGGTGGAGGATCACGGGGCGTCGGCGCTCCTGGACGACAAGGGCTCCCAGGTGTAGCGAACACGTACGCCGTGGTCCTGGAGCCAAGCCGTCTCACGGTGGCGCAGCTCGAAGGCGGATTCCGGGGCGATGGCGCTGGGCCAGCGAACGAGTACCGCGGTGACCTGGCCCGCCTGCGCCAGGTGCCGCACGTGCTGCCATCCTCGGCGCTGGACGGGGTCAGGCTCCCCGTAGAGGTCCGTCACGACCTCGGCGATCGTCAACTGGCGTTGCCGTGCGAACGCCTGGCCTTCCGCCCGCGCACACTGTGTGGCCTCCCGGTGTGCGTCCAGAGCGCGGTCGGCGCATATGTAGAGCACCACGGGTGAGACGGTGTCGCGGCGGAGATTCATCGGAGCCTTCTTGGGATGGTTGTCTCGGGGAAAGTGGAGCGCTGCCGCGTACAAGGGGTGCGGCTGGACCGTACGGCGCCGGCCTCGGGAGCGAACGGTGTGCCGAAGAGGGCGAACGCCGTACGCACCACATCGGAAGCGGCCGCCTTCCGCCCGCGTCGCCGCTGGTGAGCCGGGTGCGCCTGCGCGGCACTCACAGGTCACGGCGATGCCCGCCATCAGGAGCAGGCTGTCAGCTCTGCCCAAACGACCTTGCCGCCGGTGCGAGGTGAGCGTACACAGCCCCAGTGGTCCGCGAGTTGCTGGACGAGGAAGAGGCCTCGTCCGCTCTCCTCCAAGGGGTCGGCGTGAGGTTGGGGGCGGCGGACGGGGGCCCGGCTCTCGTCGTGGAGTTCGATGCGCAGGCGCCGCTCGGCGCGGGTCAGCGTGAGCCCGCACAGAACCTGTTCGCTGCGGGTGTGGAGTACCGCGTTCGTGGTCAGCTCGGAGGTCAGCAGCATGGCGTCGCCGCAGGTGTCGCTCTGCATCCGCCAGGCGCGCAGCCGGTCACGCACGGTGTCGCGGGCGGATCCGACGCTGACACATCGGGCGGGCAGATAGAACCAGTGTTCCCGGTGCGGCACGATCGTGGCTGATGCGGCGGCCGGGCCTGAGGACGGGGGCAGGGTCACAGGTGTCGCCTTCCAGGGCGTTGCGCGGGCCGACTCGAAGCGGCGGCCGGTGCTGTCGCTCGTTCGGTGGCGGGCAGGTGCCCGCTCCGGCGCCGTGGGGCGGGGCGTTGCCGACGGCATCCGCGGTCCGCGTCCGGTGCGTGGCGGATGCTGGGTCAGGGCTGCCGTACGAGCGCTCACATGCCGACTATGCGCGTGATCACCACATGCCGCAACCGACTCCCTGATAATTTCAACGGGCGGTTATCACTCTGGATACCTCACCAAGTCTGCGTCAAAATGGTTCGGTTGACGAGCCCTCAGGAGGTGCGGCGTGAGCGAGGCCCGTACCGGCACCAGCGCACCGACCGTCCTGCGCATGATCCTGGGACGTCGGCTGCGGGACATGCGGCTCGCGGCCGGCGCCTCGCTGGAGGACGCGGCGAGAGCGCTGCGCGTGAAGACCTTGACGATCCGCCGGCTGGAGAAGGCCGAGGTCGCCCTCAAGCCGCTGTACGTGGAGAAGCTCCTGGAGACCTATGGCGCGCAGCCCCCGGAGATCGACGAGTTCGTCGATCTGGCCGAGCAGGCCAACGAGCCCGGCTGGTGGCACTCCTACCGTGACGCCGTCCCCGGCTGGTTCACCGCTTACGTCAGCCTGGAGACCGGGGCCAGAACCCTGCGCACGTACGAACCCCAGTATGTGAGCGGCCTCCTGCAGACGCCCGACTACGCCCGCGCCGTGTTGCGCGGCGGACTTCCCAACGGCAGCGACGAGGAGGTCGCACGCCGTGTGGAGCTGCGGATGCGCCGCCAGAGCCTGCTGGAACAGAAGGACGCTCCGACCTTGTGGGTGGTCATGGAGGAAGCCGTCCTGCATAGGGAGGTCGGTGGACCGGAGGTGATGCGGGAGCAGATCGAGCGGCTCCTGGACGTCTCCGCGCTCGCGCACATCAGCGTCGACGTCGTGCCCTTCACCGCGGGCGCGCACGTGGGTGCGTGCGCCCCGTTCACGTATTTCCGCTTCGAGGAGCCCGAGCTGCCCGACATCGTGTACAGCGAACTCCTGTCGGCCGCCGTCTACCTGGACCAGCGCCCGGACGTCGTCGCGCACCTCGAAGCCCATTCCCGGATGGCACTGCTCACCTCGTCCGAGGACAGCAGGAAGATTCTGCAACGCATGCGCAAGGAGTACTCGTGACGGTCGGCGACAGCGGCGTCTACAACGGGATGCCGGCTCAGGACTTGGGTGAGCAGGGCTGGATGCGGCCCTGGAGCGGGCCGAACGGCGGTCAGTGCGTCGAGACGAAGAGACTCGCCGACGGTCGCGTGGCCGTCCGGCAGTCCACCGACCCGACCGGACCGGCGCTGATCTGCACCCCGGAAGAGATCGCCGCGTTCGTGCGCGGGGTCAAAGAGGGCCTGGCCGATCACTTGATCACCGGGTGAGCCGGCGAGGCGCATACGAGACGGGGACGCCGGCCCGCTTGCGGGGCGCGGGCCGGCGGGCACACGCGTGAAAGGGCGGACATGAGCACCAGCCACGGCGGCCGGGACCTCGGCACGAGCAGGGTGCACTCGGTCCGCACGTACGACTCCTTCCTCGGCGGGAAGGATCATTTCGACGTCGACGCGACAGCGGCCCTGGCCGCCGCCGAGGCCCACCCGGGACGGCCCTCACCGCCCGCGAGAACCGGGCGTTCACGCACCGGGCCACTCGTCTGCTGACCCAGGAGCACGGCATCCGCCAGTGGCTCGGCATCGGCACCCGCATCCCCACCGAGCCCGACCTGCACAAGGTCGCCCAGCCCCTCGTCTTCGACGCCCGCGTCGTGTACGCCGACAACGACCCCCTCGTCCCCGCATACGCCGAACGCCTCACGCGCAGCGTCACGCAGGGCCGTACCGCCTGCGTCGAAGCCGACGTCACCGATCCCGACACGTTGCTGAGCGCCGTCGAGGACGCCGGCCTCCTGGACTTCTCCCCGCGGGCCGGGACACCGGCGCGGTTTCGCTCCCCCAGCGACGTCGCCCGCTTCTTCGACGGCCTTGACCTGATCGCCCCCGGCATCCGCTGCTGCCACCGGTGGCGTCCCGCCTCCCGTGCCACCGGAACGGAACCCTCGGACGCCGGCATCAGTCTGCCGGCAGGCGTGACCATCAAACGCTGACACCCCGGATCAGGCGACGAACCGCACGGTGGGGCACCTCATGGCACGACCGTTGACCTGGTGGGCGCACCGACTTAACATCGTCAGTACACCAATGGTTGGTGTACGGACTGTTGACTGAGGACGCTCTCTCCCCGCGCCTCCGTGCCCTCCCTCCCTCCCCTCAGCTCAAGGAGGCCGAATGCCCACTTCTTCCGCGTCACACCTCGCCGTCGTCGGCGGCGGGATCGGCGGCCTCGCCGCCGCCCTGGCCGCGGCACGCGCCGGACACCGGGTGACCCTCGTGGAGCGGGCCGCCCGGTTCGGCGAGATCGGCGCGGGCCTCCAGCTCGCCCCCAACGCCTCGCTCGCGCTGGAGGAGCTCGGCGTGCTGAACGCCGTCCGGCGCCACGCCGTCGCCCCACCCCGCCTGGTCATGATGGACGCCCTGACCGGGGATCAGGTCACCTCGCTCGATCTGCGCGGCGACGCCTACACCGAGCGGTTCCGGCACCCCTATCTGGTGACGCACCGGACCGACCTGCACGCCGCTCTTCTGGCGGCCTGCGAGGACCACCCCGCCATCTCTCTGCGCACCGGACACACGGTCACCCGCGCCGAACAGGACTCCTCGGGAGTCGAACTGCACTTCGCCGAGTCCCATGAGGTGCTGGCGGCAGACGCCGTGATCGCTGCCGACGGCCTGCACTCGCGCCTGCGCCAGGCCCTGGTCGGCGACGGCGACCCCGTCTGCTCCCGGTACGTCGCCTTCCGAGGCGCCCTGCCGGCCGAACGCATGACCGGCCGGATGTCCCAGCACGCCGCCTCCGAAGCGGTCATGGTGTGGGCCGGACCCCGTATGCATCTGGTGCAGTACCCGGTACGCCGCGGCGAGCTCTACAACCAGGTCGCCGTGTTCGAGAGCGACCGCTACACACCGGACTCGGACGACTGGGGCACCGAGTCCGAGCTGGAGGAGCGTTTCGCGACCGCGTGCCGGGCGGTGCGCGACGCCCTGCCCCTGATCTCCCGGGAACGACGCTGGCCGCTGTTCGACCGGCTGCCCGTCAGCAACTGGGTCCACGGGCGGATCGTGCTGCTCGGGGACGCCGCCCACCCGATGTTGCAGTACCTGGCCCAGGGCGCCTGTCAGGCCCTGGAGGACGCGGTCGCGCTCGGCCGGGCGCTCGCCCGGGACACCGGCCTTGACGAGGCGTTCGCCGCGTACTCCGCCGTCCGCGAAGAGCGTGCCGCGCGCATCCAGACCAACGCCCGGCGCTTCGGCGAGATCTGCCATCTGGAGGGCATGGGGGCCACTCTGCGCAATCTGCTGCTGTCCGCCCGCTCGCCCGAGGACTTCGACGACATCGCATGGGTGTGGACTCCGGCCACCGCTCCGGCGACTACTCCGGCGACCACTCCGGCCAACGCCGCCGTCCCCGCTCCGTGACGCCCCCCGACCCCGCGACACCCCGACTCCGCGACTCCGCGACCCCGCGACACCACCCGACAGGAGGACTCATGACCGACGACCCCGCCTACAAGGCGCTGGAGAACCTCGGCGCCGCCCCGCTGTGGCGGTTCTACGGGAACCTGTTCCCCGCCGAGCCCAAGAGCCGGGCCGTGCCCTACCGGTGGAGCTGGCGCGACCTGCGCCCGCAGTTGCTGCACTTCTCCAGGACGCTGTCCCTGGACGAAGCCGAGCGCCGCGTCCTGATGCTCGTCAACCCCGGTCTCACCGACCCGCCGGCCACGGTCAACTCGCTGTACGCGGGGCTGCAGATCATCCTGCCCGGGGAGACCGCGCAGGCCCACCGCCACACCTCCAACGCCTTCCGCTTCATCCTGGAGGGCAGCGGGGCCTGGACCACGGTCGACGGGGAGCGCGTCTTCATGGCTCCCGGGGATCTGCTGCTGACCCCGGGCTGGCACTGGCACGACCACACCCACGAGGGCACCGACCCGATGATCTGGCTCGACGCTCTCGACTACCCGCTCGTGAACGCGCTCGAAGCGGGTTTCTACGAGAAGTACCCGCAGCGGCTGCAACCGGTCACGCGGCCCGACGACGCGGGCAGCCGCCAGTTCCTGCACGGGCGGCTCACCCCGGCATGGCTGACCCAGGAGGGCCCCAACTCCCCCGTCACGCGCTACACATGGACCGAGACCGAGCGCGCCCTGGACGCGATCGCGGACAGCGCCGAGGGTAGCGCGGTGGACGGCATCGTCCTGGAATACACCAACCCCTGGACCGGCGGCCCTGTCATGCCGACGATCGGCTGCCGCGTGCAAAGGCTGCGCCCCGGGTTCGACGGGGCGGGGCACCAGCACACCGCCTCCCAGATCTTCAGCGTCGTCCGCGGCGAGGGGGCCACCATCGTCGACGGCGTACGCCTGGACTGGTCCCGGCACGACACCTTCGCGATCCCCGGCTGGGCCTCCTACCGGCATGTGAACACGTCCGGCTCCGACGACGCCGTGCTCTTCTCCTACAACGACGAGCCGGTCATGCGCTCGCTCGGTCTCTACCGCAGCCGGAGCGCCGATCCGGGCGCCTGATCCTTCCTGCCCGCATTCCTCGACCGCTCTTCCCCACCCTTCCTCAAGGAGACCCTGATGCGCCTCGCGCTTTTCGACAAGGGGCGGCTCGGGCTCGTCGACGGCGACGCTCTCGTCGACGTGACCGACCAGCTCGCGCCGTTCGCCTCCTCGCCGTCCGGTGCGCTGCACCAGTACATCGAACGCGCCGAGCGCGGCGAAGCGCCGCGGTTCGACCTCTCTTCCGGGGCGCGCGTGCCGCTGGCCGAGGCGGCCCTCGAGGCACCGCTCCCCCGCCCCGGCAAGATCATCGGCGCGCCGGTCAACTACCTCGACCACAAGGCCGAGATGGAGTACACGACCTCGATCGCCGACCTCGGTGTGTTCCTCAAGGCCAACTCGTCGGTGATCGGCCCCGGCCAGGACATCCTGCTGCCCTACACCGACAAGCGCACCGACCAGGAGGGCGAGCTGGGCGTCGTCATCGGTCGCACCGCGGCCAAGGTGAGCGCCGAGAACGCGCTGGACCACGTCTTCGGGTACACCTGCGTGCTGGACATCACCGTCCGCTCCGGGGAGGACCGTTCCACCCGCAAGTCGTTCGACACGTTCACCCCCATCGGCCCCTGGGTGGTCACCGCCGACGAGATCCCCGATCCGGACGCCTTGGAGCTGCGCTGCGACGTCGCGGGCGAGACGCGCCAGCACACCGACACGGCCGATCTCATCTTCGGGGTCCGCCAGTTGATCGCGTACACGTCGTCGGTCATGACGCTGCACCCGGGCGACGTGATCGCCACGGGAACGCCCGCCGGCGTGGGACCGCTCCACCACGGTGACCGGGTGGTGCTCGACATCGAGCGCGTCGGCCGCCTGGAGGTCGGCGTCGACGGCTCCGGGGCCACGGCCTACGCGGAGCGCCCCGGACTCTAGCCTGCTCCCGTGCGACGTGGTGCCGCCCATAGACTTTCCAGGACACCCCGGGACTCCCCAGCGGATGTCCGCCGCCGGGCGGCACCACGTCGGCACACGTCGGCACACGTCGGCACAGAGAAAGACGGAGACCGTGGCACGCGCACTGGACCTGCAGAACTACATCGGGCACCTGATCCGACGCGCCGAGCAGGTGCACACGGCCCTGTGGTCGCAGCACGTGTCGCGGGAGGTCACGTCCCAGCAGTTCGCCGTGCTCAACGCGCTGTCGCACGAGCCGGGGATCGACCAGCGCACGCTGGCCCGCCTGACCTCCCTCGACCGGTCCACGGTCAACCAGATGGTGCGCCGCCTGACCGCGCAGGGACATGTGAGCCAGGTCCGCGACGCCGAGGACCGCAGGCGCACCCTGCTGGAGCTCACCGATCAGGGCGGTGAACTGCTCGCCGCCCTGATTCCGCCCGCCGAAGCGATCAACGAGCAATTGCTGGGGCTGCTGCCCACGGCCCAGCGCGAACTGGCCGTCGACAGCCTGCGGCGCATCGCCTTCATGGAGGAGTCCCTGGGGAGTGGCGACTGAGGCGCCCCGGACCGCTCGCGCCCGCGGGGCAGGGCTGTCCTAGTCGAGCTGGCCGTCCCGGTAGGAGCGGTCCATTGCCTTGAGTGCGTCGGTGACGGTCGTCCGGCCTGCGAACAGGGCGTTGATCTGGCGGAAGTGCGTCTGCTGGACTTCGGAGTTGGGCCATGTCTGGTCCATGAAGGGGACGGTGGTCCCGTTCTTCTGGCGCCGGGCCACCTCGGCCACCGCGGGGTCGGTGGTGAAGGCGGAGTTGGGGATGGCGGGCAGGGTGGTGCCCCTGCTGTTGTAGAGGTTCTGGCCCTTGGCGGAGCCGAGGAAGTCGGCGAAGGTCTTTGCCTGGCGTGGGTGCGGGGTGTGCGCGTTCACTCCGTAGGCAGCGGAGACGGCGGCGGGCATACGTGTCTGCTGAGGGTCGTCGGAGGCGGGCAGGGCGTGCAGGGTCAGGTCGAGTCCGGGTGCGGCGGCCTTGAGTTCGGCGATGGTGGCGGCGACCTGGACGATCCCCACGGCCTTCCGGGAGGCGACCTGGTCGAGGCTGTCCTGGTAGGTGGTGGCGAGGGGATCCGTGCCGAAGCATCGGCGGTCGTTCATCTCCAGGTACTTGCCGAGCGCGTCCTTCCAGGGCGAGCGGGCGAAGCTGGTGCGGCGTTGCTCCATGTCCGCGGCGAAGGTGGGCTGCCCGGCGTAGACGGTCCCCGCGGCCAGGGAGTAGGAGATGAGCTGGGTCACCCATGGCGTTTCGTTGCCCAGGGCGAACAGGACTTTCCCGTGCTCTCGGGCCTTGTCGCAGAGCGCCAGGACCTGCGTGTACGTGGTGGGTACGGCGCCGCCGATCTCGTCGAGGGTCTGGGCGGCGTAGATGGCGCCGATGGCGCTGTAGCTCGCCGGGACGATGTCGACACGGCCGCGCTCACCGGCGACGGAGGCGACGTCCTCCGGCAGGTTCCAGGCGAAGCGGCGCAGGGTGAGATCGGTCAGGAAGTGCTGTCCGGAGAGGACCACGGCGGAGGCCGGGTTGCCGTTGCCGGGCCAGACGGTGAAGACGTCGGGGCCCTCTCCGGCTTCGAGGTCGCGCGGCAGGTTCTTCTGCAGCCGGTTGGTGTCGGCGTAGGTGACCGTGACGGTGATGTCGGGGTGTTCCGCGCGGAACACCTTGAGGACGGAGGCCATGGCGACCTTGTCGGTGACGTTCGCAAGCACGGTGAGCCGGGTCCCGCCGCCGCTTCCGAAGGCGCATCCGGTGACGGTCGGGAGAAGGGTGAGCGCTGCCACGCTCAGGGTCAGGCGTCTGGTGCGCGACACAGGGTTTCGCTCCCACGGGTAGTGCACGGCCGGGGCCGCGGGGGTCAAGTGGTGGACGGGTACGGCGGCCTCCGGGGCGGCCGGGGCGGGCCGCCCCGGAGGCCGGTGCGGTCAGCTGACGGCGATCGCGCGCTGGGCGGTGACAGCGCGGGAGGAGCGGGCGGTGGCGAGGGTGTATGTCCCGGCGGCCAGGCTCCACTTGCCGGACTGCCAGACCGTCAGCTCCTCGGCGGGCACGGTGAACTCGATGCGGGTGGAGGCCCTGGCGGCCAGGGGCACCTTTCTGAAGGCGACCAGGCGTCGCGGCTCCGCGCCGGCGGAGCCGGGCAGCGTCGCGTACAGCTGGACGACGTCGGTGCCGGTGCGGGTCCCGGTGTTGGTGACGGTCAGGGCCACGGTGGCCTTCCGGGCCGCCTTGTCCCACGCGGCTTCCAGGGAGCCGTGGGCGAAGGTGGTGTAGGACAGGCCATGACCGAAGGGGAAGCGGGGCGTCTGGCCCTTGGTGTCGTAGAAGCGGTAGCCGACGGCGGTGCCCTCGGCGAAGGTGACGGTGGCGTCGGTGCCGGGGTAGGTGGCCCGGGTGGTGCCGGGTCCTTGGGTGGCGTCCTTGGGGAAGGTGACGGGCAGTCGCCCGCCGGGGTCGCTGTCGCCGAAGAGGACGGCGGCCAGCGCGCTGCCCGTCCCGCGCCCGCCGTACCAGGCCTGCACGACGGCGGCGACGTCACCGGCCCACGGCATGGCGACGGGCCCGTCGGTGTTGAGGACGACGATGGTGCGGGCATTGACGGCGGCGACCTGGCTGATCAGCTGGTTCTGGTCGCCGGGCAGGTCGAGCTGGGCATGGTCCATGTCCTCGCCCGCGACCCGGTTGACGAAGACGACGGCGGCGTCCGCGCCGCGTGCGGCGTCCACGGCCGCCGGGATGAGGGAGGTGGGCTGCCAGCCGAGGGTGAGACCGCAGGTGCCGGTGTCGGCGGTGGCGTTGGTGTAGGTGATCTCTACGGTCACGGGGCGGCCGGCGGTCAGGTCCGCAGTGCCGTGCAGGGGGTAGTCGAAGGGCCCGAGGAAGAAGCGCCTGCTGTGCCGGGTCCCGGTGACGACGGTCCTGGCGTCGATCGTGAGCCGGGTCGTCCCGGCGGGCAGCAGCGAGAAGCGGTGCGGTCCTGTGGTGGTCGGGGTGAGGGTGCCGGTCCACTTCGCCGACCAGACGGCGGGCAGGCTGTCGAGGGGAGTGGCGGTGAAGTCGACCGTCTGGACGGTCCGGGTGGCGATCGGCGTGCCGGTGGCGTCGCTGCCCGCGTAGTAGGTGACGTCGAGGCCGTTGGCACCGGCCCTGGTGCGCAGGGCGGTTGCGGGCACCGTCGTGAGCGGGATGTCGCCCACCGTCCCCTGCGAGGCGATGACGGTGGTGGTGGCACCGGCCCGGTCGCGGATGGCCTGGAGCGGGGTCGTCCAGGCACCGGGGTCCACGTAGCTGGAGCCTGCGATGCCGGTGAAGGTGTCGGTGCCGCTGGGGCCGATGACCGCGATCTTCTTGAGGGACGCGGGCAGCGGGAGGGCCTTGTTCTCGTTGGTGAGCAGCACGGTGGCGCCGACGGCCGCGTCGTGTGCCAGGTCTTTGTGGGCCTTGCTGCTGACGTCGGCGGCCGGGATCGGCAGGGGGTTGTCGAACAGGCCGTTCGCGTACATCGCGGTGAGGATGCGGCGGGCCGCGTCGTCGAGGCGGGCGCCGGTCACCGACCCGTCGGTGAGCTGGCCGGCGGTGAGCTTCACGCCCGCCGGGCCGAGCCCGGCGAGGTCCATCCCGGCCTTGGCGGCGGCGACTTGGTCGTCTCCGGCCCAGAAGTCGGGCACGGTGTAGCCCTTGAGGCCCAGGTCGGTCTTGAGGAGGGTGAACAGGGCCGGGCTCTGGCCGGCGAACGTGCCGTTGATCTTGGGGTAGGCCATCATCACCGAGGTAATGGGGGCGGCCTTCAGGATGCGCCGGAAGGGGCCGGTGTAGATCTCGCGCAGTGCGCGGTCGGTGACCTTCGTGTCCGTGAAGAAGCGGTTGGTCTCCTGGGTGTAGCCGGCGAAGTGCTTCACGGTGGCGACGACGTTCTGGCTCTGCACGCCGAGGGTGACGGCGGTGCCGAGCTGACCGGCCAGGAGCGGGTCCTCGCCCATGCCCTCGGCCTGGCGGCCGAAGTGCCATGTGCGCGTGATGTCGACGGTGGGGCCCAGGAGGTTGTTGTAGCCCTTGGCGCGGCCCTCGGCTCCGATGGCCGCGCCGATGTTCCGCAGGAGCGTGGTGTCGAAGGTCGCGGCCTGGGCGAGGGGGACGGGGAAGGCGGTGACGCCCGTTTCGCCGCGCAGACCTGCGGAGGCGTCCACCATGGTCAGGGCCGGTATGCCCAGGCTCGCCAGGGACGCGAAGTCGCAGCGGATCAGTGCTTCCTTCTGCGTGGCGGTCATCTTGGCCAGGAGCGCGCCGGCCCGGTCCTGGGGGGCTTCGGCCGGATCCTCGGGGGTGCCGGTGGTGGCCGCTCCCGCCCGGCCGGTCAGTACGGGCGCCATGCCGACCGCGACCGCGGTGAGGGTGGCGCAGGACAGGAAGGTGCGTCGGTTCACTGGCGGCTCTCCGAACTGGGTGGCGGCCATGAGGGGCGGCGGCCACGTCGGCGCCGTCGGATCGGGGCGTCGTGAAACCGCCGGGCATGGCCGGGGTGGGTGGCTGCTGGACCAGCAGCGCTCAGAGGCTGCCGAGCCGTTTCACTGCCTGCCTTCGCGCACGGTGGATGTCGCGCCCCACGACGTTGTTTCCGTGCCGACGGGAGTTCCTGAGGAAACGCCTCGGTCAACGCAGGGGAAATTATGGGAGCTTGCGCGCCGGGTCAACCCACCGGCCCGGAGCACTTCGTTCCACACCTCTGACCAGCGATGGCGGCGTCCAGCGGCGTTGAAGCATTTCAATTCCGGGCGCCGATCGGAGCGGAAGCACCGCGAGGGCCGTGTGGTCCCGGTCAATCCAGCTCGGCGGCGACCCGCTGAGCCGCCTGCCGCAGCCAGATGTGGGTGGAGTCGTGGGTGTGGAGGGGGTGCCACCACAGCGCCTCCTGAAGAGGCACCGCCTCATAGGGCGGCGGCACGAGGCGCACGGCGGAGAGGTCGTGCATGAGATGGGCCAGGCGCCGCTGGATCAGGGCGATCCGGTCGGTGCCCGCCACCATGAAGGGCAGCATGGCGAAGCTGTCGACGGAGACCTCGACACGGGGTTCGATCCCGAGCATGCCGAGCTGCCGTACGGCGGGTGCGTCGTAGGTGCGCTGGTAGGTGACCCAGGGCAGCCGGGCGAGCTGGTCCCGGGTGAGCTCCTCGCCGACCCCGGTGTTGGTCTCGGACACGAGGAAGACCCACTCGTCGTGGAAGAGGTCGGTGCGGGGCATGTCGCCGATCACGCCGTGCGGCATGAGCAGGCCGTCGGTCGTGCTGAGCAGGACGCTGAGATCCTCCACGACGGTCGTGGGTGTCTGGGTGAAGCGGAGCCGCACGTGGGGTGCCTCCGCGTGGACGAGACGGCCGAGTCCTGCCCCGAAGACCGCCACGGCGTAGTCGGATGCCATCAGGGTGAAGGTGCGGCTCTCGGTGGCCGGGTCGAAGTCGGCCTGACTGCTGAACAGGCGCTCCATGAGGTCGCAGGCGGTCGCGGTGCGTTCAAGGAGGACCTGGCCCAGGGCGGTCAGTTCGTAGTGGCCCCCGGTGCGGGCGAGCAGGTCGTCGTCGAAGTGGCGGCGCAGGCGCGACAGGGCGGCGCTCATCGCGGGCTGGGACAGGCCGACGCGTCGGCCGGCGCGGGTGACGTTGCGCTCCTCGAGCAGGGCGCGCAGGGCGACAACGAGGTTGAGGTCGAGGCTGGAGAGGTTCACGGGACCTTCATTCGGGCTCATCGGGCCAATTCGAGGCACGGACCGAGGACTATCCGTCTGCTGGATGAAGCGTATCCACAGAATCGATTTCCCTGATCAGGGGTGTGGGGGCCAGATTAGTCACACCGCAATCAGGAGGACATGCTCGTGAAACCTGAAGCCGCTTCCGCGCTCTTCAACGGCCCCTACGCGCTGGGCACTCTCTCGACCGCCGACCAGGACGCGTTCCCGGCGCTGATCCGGCGCGACGGCTCCGTGGTGGACCTGCGCCGCTTCCTGGACGCACCCCGGCTCACGATGCTCGACGTCATGGAGGACTGGGCCCGCCTGTCGGCCGCCTTCACCGGGCTGGCCGACGCCCCGTCCGGTAGTGACCCGTCCGGTGCCGGCCCGTCCGTGGACGCGTTCCGGGTCCACGCGCCGATCGCGCCCCGGCAGGTGCTCCAGTCCGGCGCCAACTACCGTCAGCACGTCATCGACCTGCATGTCGCCCACCGCGACGGCTCGGACGGGCTGAGCGAGGAGGAGGCCCGCGCCGAGGCCGCCGAGATCATGGACCGGCGCGCCGCCGAGGACCTGCCGTACGTCTTCATCGGGCTGCCGAGCGCGATCACTGGCCCGTACGACGATGTCACGCTGCCCGCCTGGGCGAAGAAGCCGGACTGGGAGCTGGAGCTGGCCGCCGTCATCGGCCGGCCCGCCTTCCAGGTCACGGCCGAGCAGGCGCTCGATCACGTGGCCGGGTACACGATCGCCAACGACCTCACCGACCGGGCCACCGTCTTCCGCCGCGACATGCCGCAGATCGGCACCGACTGGCTGCGCAGCAAGAACGGCCCCGGGTTCACCCCGCTCGGGCCGTGGATCGTACCGGCGCGGTCCTTCGCGTCGCCGGACGACCTGCGGGTCACGCTGAAGCTGAACGGCGAGACGATGCAGGACGAGTCGACCAAGGACATGATCTTCCCGGTCGCCCGCCTGATCTCGTACATCTCGCAGACCGTGCGGCTGCTCCCGGGCGATCTGGTACTGACCGGCAGCCCGGCGGGCAACGGCATGCACTGGGGCCGCCTGCTGCGCGACGGCGACGTGATGGACGCGACCATCACCGGGCTCGGCGCCCAGCGCACCCGCTGTGTGGCGGAGGTGCCCGCGTGACACTCGACCGCAATGATGTCGAGGGCGCCGTCGCCGAAGCGGCCAAGGCCTTCTCGAACTGGGGGCGTTGGGGCGCCGACGACCGTCTGGGCACCCTGAACTTCCTCACCGAGGCCAAGCGGGTCCAGGGCGCGGCGCTCGTCCGCCGCGGCGTCAGCTTCTCGCTGGCCCAGCCCTTCGACATGAACGGGCCGCAGCGGGGCTGGCGCAGGCGCACCAACCCGGTGCACACCATGCTGGACACCGGCGCCGACGCGGCGTTCGGCACCCAGGGCCTGCCGCACGGGATCGGCGGCGCGGACGACGTGGTGGCCATGCCGTTGCAGTGCTCCACCCAGTGGGACGGCCTCGGCCACATCTTCGACCACGGCAAGGCGTGGAACGGGCGCGACGCCGCGACCACGGTCACCTCCGACGGCGACCTCGTCACCGGCATCGAGCACATGGCCGCACAGATCGCCGGGCGCGGCGTACTCCTCGACGTGGGCCGCGCCCTGGGGGACGGCGGTGAACTCCCCGACGCGTTCGCCATCACCGCCGAGCACCTCGACGAGACGGCACGGGCCCAGGACGTCCGCGTGGAGCGGGGCGACATCGTGCTGGTGCGCACCGGCCAGCTGGCCCGGGTGCGGCGCGACGGCTGGGGCGAGTACGCGGGCGGACCCGCTCCCGGCCTGTCCTTCACCACCGCCGCATGGCTGCACGGCAGCGAGATCGCGGGAATCGCGACGGACACCTGGGGCTTCGAGGTCCGCCCCAACGAGTTCGAGGCCGCCTTCCAGCCCCTGCACCAGGTCGTCATCCCCAACATGGGCCTGCTCATCGGCGAGATGTGGGACCTGGAGGACCTGGCCGAGGACTGCGCGCAGGACGGTACGTACGAGTTCTTCCTCGCCGCGTCCCCGCTGCCCATCACCGGGGCGGTCGGTTCCCCGATCAACCCGCTCGCCATCAAGTGACCACCGGGACAAAGGAGTTCCTCATGGCCCCCTCTCGCCACGTCCTCGTCATCGGAGGCGGCGCGGCCGGAAACGCCCTGACCGTCCTGTTGCGCCGGGCCGGCGTCGCCGTCGACCTCGTCGAGGCGAAGCAGGACTGGAACGCCACCGCCGGATCGGGCATCACCCTCCAGGGCAATGCCCTGCGGGTGCTTCGCGACCTGGGCGTGTGGGAACAGGTGCGGGAATCCGGCTACGGGTTCAGCTCGGTGGGCATCACCGCCCCAGACGGCACCGTGCTGCACGTCCAGGACGACCTGCGCACCGGCGGCGACGACCTGCCCGCGACCGTGGGAATGCAGCGCCCGCGGCTCCAGCAGATCCTCATCGAGGCGGTCCGGGCGAGCGGCGCCACCGTCCGCCTGGGGATCACCGCGACCATCGTCGGACAGGACGACGACGGCGTCACCGTCCGCCTGAGCGACGGCCACGAGGCCCGCTACGACCTCGTCGTCGCCGCCGACGGCATGGGCTCCGCCACCCGCGCCGCGATCGGCATCACCGACCGGCCCGAACCCACGGGCATGGCGATCTGGCGGGTGGCCGCGCCGCGCCCCGCGGGCCTGACCCGCACCGACCTCGCCTACGGCGGGCCCGCCTACATCGCCGGTTACTGCCCTACCAGCGAGGACACGCTGTACGCGTACGTCGTGGAGGCCAACAGGGACCGGGCGGCGATCCCGCCGGAGACGTACGCCGACGAGATGGTCCGCCTGGCCTCGGCCTACGGCGGCCACTGGCCCGAGATCACCAAGACGATCACCGACCCGGCGCAGGTCAACTACACCTGGTTCGACCAGATGCTGGTCGAGGGCTCCTGGCACCGCGGCCGCGTCGTGCTCATCGGCGACGCCGCGCACTGCTGCCCGCCCACCCTCGCCCAGGGCGCGGCGATGTCCCTGGAGGACGCCGCGGTCCTCGCCGAACTGCTTACCGGCGCCCACACCTGGGACGACGCGCTGCTGACCGGTTATTACGAGCGCCGCATCCCCCGGGTGCGGGCGGTCGTCGAGGCGTCCGTGCAGCTGGGGCGGTGGCAGCTCGACCAGGTCCGCGACGCCGACGTCCCCGGCCTGATGATCCGCACGATGACCCAGCTCCAGGAGCGCCCGTGACCCGGACCGTCGATGTGCACGCCCATGTGCTGCTGCCCGAGGTGGAGCAGCTGGTCGCCGGGCAGCCGGGTCTCGACGAGGCGCGGGCCCTGGACGCGCGGCGCAACGGACCGGCCGCCCTTGAGGTCAGCGGCGAGATGATCCGCGAACGCTTCGCGCGCCTCACCGACGTGCGGGCGCGCCTTCGGGCCATGGACGAACAGCGCGTCGACGTCCAGTTGGTCAGCCCCTCCCCCTCGCACTACCACTACTGGGCCGACGAGGACCTCGCCGAGAAGGTGTTCCGCCTCGCGCACGAGGCGGTCGCCGCGCACTGCGCCGCCGCCCCGCAGCGGCTGCGCGGCCTGGGCCTCGCGCCGTTGCAACACCCGGGCCTCGCCGTCGCGGCGCTCGACCACGCCCTGGAGAGCGGACTGCTCGGCGTGGAGATCTCCAGCCACGCCCCCGGACGCGAACTGTCCGACCCCGCCCTTGAACCCCTGTGGACGCGCGCTGAGCAGACCGGGGCGCTGCTGTTCCTGCATCCGTTCGGCTGCACGCTGGACGAGCGCCTCGACCAGTGGTACCTGTCCAACTCGGTGGGTCAGCCCGCCGAGAACGCGGTCGCCCTGTCCCACCTCGTCTTCTCCGGTGTCCTCGACCGCCACCCCGGCCTGCGGATCATCGCGGCGCACGGCGGCGGCTACCTGCCCACCCACATCGGCCGCGCCGACCACGCCTGGCGGACCCGGCCCGACGCGGGCGCCGGCTGCGCGCATCCGCCCAGCAGCTACCTCAGGCGCCTGTACTTCGACTCGCTCGTCCACGACCCGCACGTCCTGCGCGAACTCGTGCGCGTCGCGGGCGCGGACCGGGTGCTGCTCGGCTCCGACTTCCCCTTCGACATGGGTTCCCCCGACCCCGTCGAGGCTCTGCGCGCCGCACGTCTGGACGACGCGGCGTACGACGCCGTCCGTGGTGCCACCGCTTCCGCGCTGCTCGCTCTTTCCTGAAGGAGGACCATCATGAGCGCTCGCCTGCTCACCCATCTGCGCCATGTCGATCTGGCCGTGCCGGACTACGACAAGCAGCTCGACTTCTACGCCGGAGTGTGGGGCCTGACCAAGGTCGCCGAGGACTCCGGTATCTCCTTCCTGGCCGCCGAGGGATCGCCCGAGCAGTATGTCGTGCGGTTGCGCAAGGCCGAGGAGAAGCGCCTCGACCTCGTCTCCTACGGAGCGGCTTCGGCCGCCGATGTGGACACACTGGCGGAGCGACTGCTCGCCGGTGATGTGCAGTTGATCAGTCGCCCCGGAAAGATCGACACTCCGGGCGGCGGCTACGGCTTCCGGTTCTTCGACGTCGACGGCCGCACCATCGAGGTCTCCGCCGAGGTCGGTGTCAGGCAGCACCGCAAGATCGAGGAGAAGGAGGCCATCCCGGTCAAGCTCTCCCACGTCGTCCTCAACTCCCCTGATCTGAACCGGACCCGGGAGTGGTACGAGCGCCACCTCGGATTCGCGCTGTCGGACACCCTGTCCTCGCCGCACATGGGCGAGGTCATGCACTTCATGCGGATCTCCAACCAGCACCACTCCATGGCCATCGCCCAGGGCCCGCACACCGCCCTGCACCACGTCTCCTTCGAGATGCGCGGCCTGGACGAGTACATGCGCGGCTCGGGGCGCGTCATGCGCGCGGGCTTCCGCAAGGTCTGGGGGCCCGGCCGCCACATGGCGGGGGACAACACCTTCACGTACTTCCTCGACCCGCACGGCAACACCGTGGAGTACACCACCGAGCTGGAGCTCCTCGACGAGGACACCTGGCACCCGCACGTCTACGACTTCTCCCAGCCCGAGGTCACCGACCAGTGGGGGACGGCCAACGCGATGAACGAACTCGTCGCCAAGGAGTCGTTCAACGACGTCGACCGCGGCGTGTTCGTCGCCCCGCCGGTCTGACCTCTCCGATCCCCGGGGGCGCGCCGGCCCGTCCATGCCCTGATCAGGGCGGGCGCGTCCCCGGACCCATGCAAAGGGAGCTGCCCTCATGCGCTTTGTCACGTATCAACACCACGAGTCCGTACGGGTCGCCGTACTCGAAGCGGACGGCACTCTGTTCCCGCTTCCCGGGGTGCGGTCCCTGACCGAGGTCGTCGCGGCGGGTGGAGGTCTGCCCGCGCTGCTCGACCTGGGCGCGCAGGCACTGGACGTGCCCCCGGGCCCGAACGTGGCCGACGTCCGGCTGCTGCCGCCGCTGCGGCCGACGTCCCTGCGCGACTTCGTGACCTTCGAGGAACACGTCGAAGGCGTACGCCGGTCGGTCGACGGCGTCAGCGGGGTACCCGCGCAGTGGTACGAAGCGCCGACGTTCTACTTCAGCAACCCCCACGCGGTGTTCGGCCCGCACGACGCCGTTCCCGTGCCACCGGGCTCGTCCGTCCTGGACTTCGAACTGGAGGTGGCGGCCGTCATCGGCCGTGAGGGCAGCGACCTCACCCCCGAGCAGGCCCGCGACCACATCATCGGCTACACGATCCTCAACGACTGGTCCGCCCGCGACCTGCAGTCCGCCGAGATGAAGGTCGGGCTCGGCCCGTGCAAGGGCAAGGACACCGCCAACAGCATCGGTCCGTGCCTGGTCACCGCCGACGAGCTGGAACCCCACCGTGACAGCGAGGGTTTCCTGCGCCTGGCCCTGACCGCCGAGATCAACGGCGAGGTCGTCGGCCGGGACCTGCTGTCCAACATGAGCTGGACGTTCGAGGAGATGGTCGCCTACGCCTCGCGCGGCACCCGCGTCGTCCCCGGCGACCTGCTGGGCTCGGGCACCTGCGGCAACGGCGGCTGCCTCGCCGAACTGTGGGGCCTGCGCGGCGAGCAGACCCCGCCGCCGCTCAAGCCCGGTGACACCGTCACCCTCACCGTGGAAGGCATCGGCACCCTCTCCGTCCCGGTGGTGCCGGGCGTGGCGCCGGTCCCCCTCCCCGCGGGCCGCCGCCGCGACCGGGAGCGTCCGTGAGCGACCCGCACCCCAAGCCCCTGCTCGGCAGGGTCGTCGTGGTCACCGGCGCCGCCCGCGGCCAGGGAGCGGCGCAGGCCCGGACGGTGACGGCGCACGGCGCGCGGGTCATCGCCGTCGACGTGGCGGAGGCCGAGGGGTGCCGCCCGCTCGACGTCACGGACGAGCAGGCGTGGCGGGAGCTGAGCGATGAACTCGCGCGGGCCTACGGTCACGTCGACGGGCTCGTCAACAACGCCGGCATCACCTGGCGCGCCCGTCTTACGGAGGTTCGGCCGGAGGACTTCGAGCGGGTCCACCGCGTCAACGTCACCGGACCGCTGCTCGGCATGCAGTACCTCGCGCCGCTCATGCCTCCGGGCGCCTCCATCGTCAACGTGGGTTCATCGGCCGCGCTCACCGCCCACTACCCGGCCGCGTACACCTCCAGCAAGTGGGCGCTGCGCGGCCTGTCCCGTACGGCGGCGCTGGAACTTGGCCCGCGCGGGATCAGGGTGAACACCATCCACCCCGGCTTCATCGAGACCGAGATGACCGCCTCCGCGGACCCCGCGTTCCGGGAGGCGAACCTGCGCGAGACCCCGCTGGGGCGCACGGGCGGCGTCGACGACGTCGCCGCGCTCGTCGCGTTCCTGCTCTCGGACGCCGCCGCGTTCATCACCGGTGCCGACATCCCCGTGGACGGCGGGCTCACCGCTCACGGCGGCGTGAAGTCCGTCTCGGACGCGCTCCGGGCGGCCGGTGCGGCGCCGTGAGACGGCTGGAGGGGAAGGTGGCGCTGGTCCCCGGCTCGGGCAGCGGGCTCGGCCGGGCCGCCGCGCTGCGTTTCGCCGCCGAGGGTGCCCTGGTCGTGGGCGGCGACACGGACCACATCCGGGCGTCGGAGACCCAGCGCCTCATCGGCCGCGCCGGCGGGATCGCCCTCCACCCGGAGAAGCTGGACGTCACCGACCCGGACAGCGTCCAGGCGTGGGCGCGGGAGGCCGTCGATGCCTTCGGCGCCATCGACGTGCTGCTGGCCCACGCCCCGGGCCCCGCGCCCCGTGACCGTCACATCGAGGCGCAGCCCTTCGACGACTACGCGGCCACGCTGCGGGGGCGGCTGGACGCCGTCTGGCTGTGCGCGAAGGCCGTGTGGCCGCACCTGACCCTCGGAGAGGGCTGCATCGTCATGGTGGCGTCCACCGCCGCTGTCGCCGGCTGCCCCGGCCGCGGTCTCGGAGCACAGGCCGCGGCAGCGGGCGGGATCGTCGCTCTGTCGCGGCAACTGGCGGCCGAGGGGGCCGCGTTGGGGGTCCGCGTGAACTGCGTCAGCCCCGGCGGTATCGACCTGGACGGCGCCGACCGGGCCGGTCCCCCGGCCGAAGCCCCGCCGATCGGACGCGCGGGGCGCGCGGACGACGTCCTCAACGCGGCCGTCTTCCTCGCTTCCGGTGAGGCCTCGTTCGTCACCGGTGCCCATCTCGTCGTGGACGGCGGCTGGTCGGCCGTACGGCCCGGCTGAAAGGACAACTCATGGACAAAGTCAGTGCCTCGGCCGCCGACGCGGTGGCCGACATCCCCGACGGCGCCTCCCTGGCGGTCGGCGGCTTCGGCCTCAGCGGCGTTCCCGACACCCTGATCGGCGCTCTGCACGCACAAGGCGCCCGCGGCCTGCGGGTGGTGTCGAACAACTGCGGCACCGACGGACACGGTCTGGGCGTCCTCCTTGCGTCCGGGCGCATCGCGCGCGTGACGGGCAGCTACGTCGGCGAGAACAAGGAGTTCGCCCGCCAGTACCTGGCCGGTGAGCTGGAGGTGGAGCTCGTGCCGCAGGGCACGCTCGCCGAGCGGCTGCGCGCGGGCGGCGCAGGCATCCCGGCCTTCTACACCCCGGCCGGGGTGGGCACCCAGGTCGCGAGCGGCGGCCTGCCCTGGCGCCACCACCCCGACGGCACCGTGCACACCGCCTCCCTGGCCAAGGAGACCCGCGCCTTCAACGGGTCCGCCTACGTGCTGGAACACGGCATCACCACCGACTTCGCACTGGTACGGGCCTGGCGCGGCGACCGGCACGGCAACCTCGTCTTCCGCAGGGCCGCCGCGAACTTCAACCCGCTCGCCGCCATGGCGGGACGTGTCACCGTCGCCGAGGTCGAGGAGGTCTGCGAGCCCGGCGAGATCGACCCGGAGACCGTGCACGTACCCGGCATCTTCGTGCAGCGCGTCGTCGCCCTCACCCCCGCCCAGGCAGCGGCCAAGACCATCGAGAAGAGGACCGTACGCGCATGAGCACGCCCACCGGATGGACCCGTGAGCAGATGGCCGCCCGCGCCGCGGAGGAGCTGGAGGACGGCTCCTACGTGAACCTGGGCATCGGTCTGCCCACGCTCGTCCCCAACCACGTTCCGCCGGGCGTGCACGTCGTGCTGCACTCCGAGAACGGCATCCTGGGCACCGGCCCCTACCCCGACGAGGCCGCCGTCGACCCTGACCTGATCAACGCGGGCAAGGAGACCGTCACCGTGCTGCCCGGGGCGAGCTTCTTCGACTCCGCCACGTCCTTCGGCATGATCCGCGGGGGCCACATCGACCTCGCGGTCCTCGGCGCGATGCAGGTCTCCGCCGCCGGGGACCTCGCGAACTGGATGATCCCCGGGAAGATGGTCAAGGGCATGGGCGGGGCCATGGACCTCGTGCACGGAGCGCGCCGGGTCATCGTCCTGATGGAACACACCGCCAAGGACGGCAGCGCGAAGATCCTCAAGGAGTGCGCGCTGCCGCTGACCGGTGAACGGTGCGTGGACCGCGTCATCACGAACCTCGGGGTCCTCGACGTCACCGAGGACGGCCTGGCCCTGGTCGAGACGGCACCGGGCGTGACCGTCGACGACATCCACGCGCTGACCGGCGCTCCCGTGCTCGTACGGGCGGAGACGGCGCGCTGCTGAAGTCGGCGTGAACGCAGGGACGGCGGTGCCGGTGCGGGTCAGGGCGCGCCGGCACCGCCGTCGGTTCCCCGCCGCCCCGCGGGGCGGCTGTGGTGCTGGGGCGGCGGGGAAGTTCAGGCCGCCTGTTCGTCCGCGGCCAGGTCGGTGAGGTGGTGCACGCCCGGTCCGACGGTGACGGCCGGGCGGTTCGGCAGGTGGACGGTGCCGGTGCAGCCCGCGGGTACGGTCACCTCGGCGCTGAGCACGCCCGCGGACAGCTCCCAGGCGATCGCGGCATCGCCGTAGGGGGTGGTGTGCCGGGCCTGGGCCCAGGTCAGTCCGGCGCCGGGGCGCGGGCGGAACTCGATGGCGCGGTAGCCGGGTTCCGCCGGGGCGAGCCCGGCGACCACGCGGTGCAGCCAGTCGGCGACGGCTCCGAGCGCGTAGTGGTTGAAGGAGGTCATGCCGCCGGGGTTGAGGGTGCCGTCCGGGCGCATGCTGTCCCAGCGCTCCCAGATGGTGGTGGCCCCCATGGTCACGGTGTACAGCCAGGAGGGGCATTCGGTCTGGGTGAGCAGCCGGTACGCGGTGTCGAGGTGGCCGGTGTCGGTGAGCGCGTCGCAGATCAGCGGGGTGCCCACGAACCCGGTCGTGATCTTGGCGTCGTTCTCGTCGACGAGTTCGGCCAGGCGGTCGCCCGCTTGTCGGCGCTGTGCGTCGGTCTCGAGCAGGTCGAAGACGAGGGCGATGGCGTAGGCGGTGGCGCTGTCGCTGGTCATGCGGCCGGAGGGCAGGAGGTAGCGGGCGCGGAAAGCCTGGGCCACCTCGTCGGCGAGCCGGTCGTAGGTGCGGGCGGTGTCGGTCTCCCCCAGCTCGGTCGCGGCCCGTGCGAGGTGGCGTGCGGAGTGCGCGAAGTAGGCGGTGGCGACGAGGTAGCGGTCGGTGCGGGAAGCGGCAGGGTCGTCCGGGGGCGCGGCCGGGTCGAGCCAGTCCCCCAGTTGCTGACCGTGGTCCCACAGCCTGCTCGGTCCCGCGAGGCGGGTCTGGAGGTCGACCCAGGCGCGGGCCATCGGGAAGTGGCGGCGCAGGAGTTCGCGGTCGCCGAAGCGCTGGTAGAGCACCCAGGGGGTGAGGGTGGCGACGTCACCCCAGGCGGCGCCGGGCTGGATGGGCGTCCACTGCGGTCCGCCGGGGATGACGGGGACGTACCAGGGGACGGTGCCGTCGGGGAGCTGTTCGAGGGCGACGTCGGTGAGCCAGGAGTCGAGCATCCCGGCGCAGTCGTACAGGAAGCTCGCCGTGGGGGCGAAGACCTGGATGTCACCGGTCCAGCCGAGGCGTTCGTCGCGCTGGGGGCAGTCGGTGGGCAGGTCGACGAAGTTGCCGCGCATGCTCCAGACGACGTTCTCGTGGAGGCGGTTGATCAGGTCGTCGCCGCACGCGAACCAGCCGGTGCGCCGCATGTCCGTGTGGTGGACCCGCGCGGTGACGTCCTGGGCCCTCAACTCGTCCGGCCAGCCGGTGACTTCGGCGTAGCGGAAGCCGTGCAGGGTGAACCGCGGTTCCCAGGTGAGAGGTCCTGTACCGGCGAGGACGAGGGTGTCGACGGAGACGGCTTCGCGCAGGGGGCGGGTGGCGAGTTCGCCGTCCTGGAGGACTTCGGCGTGGCGCAGGGTGATGCGGGTCCCGCGGGGGCCGTCGCAGGTGATCCGCAGGCGGCCTACGAGGTTCTGGCCGAAGTCGAGGAGATGGCGTCCGTCGGCGGTACGGGTGATGCTGACCGGCGCCACTTCCTGCGTACAGCGTACGGGTGAGGCGTGCGGGGCGGTCAGGGTCGCCGGGTCGCGGTGGTGGACGGCGACGGGCTGCCAGGCGGTGTCGGTGTGGTGCGGGGTGGACCAGGCGGGGTCGTGCAGGCGGGCGTCGAAGGTCTCGCCCTCGTACAGGCCGGTGGTGATGATGGGGCTGGGTGCGGCCTGCCAGGTGGCGTCGGTGGCGATGGTGGTGGTGCTGGAGTCGGGGTGGGTGATCTCCAGTTGGGCGATGAGGGACTGGTCGGTGCCGTAGATGTCGCGGGTGCCGCCGTCGAAACCGATGCGGCCCCGGTACCAGCCGTCGCCGAGCCAGGCGCCGATGGTGTTGGCGCCGTCGGCGAGATGGTCGGTGACGTCGTAGGTGTAGTAGCGCAGGCGTCGGCCGTAGACGGTCCAGCCGGGCGAGAGGGTGTCGTCGCCGACGCGCCGCCCGTTGATCTCGGCCTCGTAGAGGCCGTGGGCGGTGATGTACAGGCGGGCGCGGACGACGGGCTTGGTGAGGGTGAAGTCCTTGCGGACGCGGGCGGGGCGGCGGTCGGTGCCGGGGTCTTCCGCCCAGTTCGCGCCGACGGGCCGGGCGGACCAGTCGGCGGGGGTGAGGAGACCGGCTTCGACGGTGGAGGGGGCGCTCCACGGGGAGGGGGTGTCGTGGCCGGTGGTCCAGGCGCGGACGCGGACGGTGGCGGATTCGCGGGAGGTGAGCGGTGGGGTGGGCCAGGGGACGAGGACGTGGTCGCCGGTGTCGACGCGGCCGGTGCGGTGGACGGTGCCGGCGCGGTCGGTCTCGACTTCGTAGGCGTCCTGGCCGGGGGCGGAGGCGGGCAGGTGCCAGGAGAGGCGGGGGGCGGCGGCGCCGGTCCCGAGTCCGTCACGCAGGTGCTCGAACGTGACGGGGGTGGGCTGGGAGGTCACGGAAGGGGGGCCTTTCAGGAGGTGGGCGTCGATCACCAGGGGCGGTGGTGGTCAGCCCTTGACGGCGCCGGACGTGAGGCCCTTCATCACCTTCTGGTTGAGGAAGAGGTAGATCACGAGCGTGCCGAAGACGTTGATGCAGATCGCGGCGAACAGCGGGCCGTACTGGGTGGCGCCGAAGTCGCCGCTGAAGTTGAGCAGGCCGACCTGGATGGTGCGCAGGTCCTGGTTGTTGGTGAAGGTGAGCGCGATGAGGAGGTCGTTCCAGATGAAGAAGAACTGGACGAGGCCGACGGTGAGGAGGGCGTTGCGGACCAGGGGGATGCTGATGGTCCAGAACGCGCGCAGGATGCCCGCGCCGTCGATGGTGGCGGCCTCGAAGAGTTCGCGGGGCACGGACCGGTAGTAGGTGGCCATCATGAAGACGGTCAGCGGCAGCCCGGTACCGGTGTAGGTGAGGATCAGCGGCCACAGCGTGCCGGAGAGGCCGGTCTGGAAGTAGACGGTGAACAGCGGCAGCAGGATCATCTGCGGAGGCACCATCATGCCCGCGAGGAAAACAAGGAGGGTGAGGCTGCGGCCCTTCCAGACCATGACCTGGAGGGCGAATCCGGCGGCGGTGCCGAGCAGCAGCATGAGGGCGAGGGCGGGGACGACGGCCAGGACGCTGTTCTTGACGTAGAGGCCGATGTTGCCGGTGGTCCAGGCGTCGGCGTAGTTGCCCCACTCCCAGGTGCTGGGCAGGCTCCAGGTGGAGTGGTTGAGGTAGTCGCTGTTGGACTTGAGCGACGTGAGGAACATCCAGATCAGCGGGTAGATCTCGACGATCAGCAGCAGCGTGATGACGATCCTGACCCACAGGCGGGTGGAGCGTGGGCGGGCGGCGCGGCGGGGCGCGGTGGCGGCGGGGAGCTTGCTGGTGCCCGTGGCCGCGGCGGGGTGGGTGGTGTCGAGGGCCATGGGCTCAGTCCTTCGTGAGGTCGCGCCGGGAGGCGCGGAAGACGACCAGGGTCACCATCAGGCAGACGATGGTCAGCAGCAGGGCGATGGTGCTGCCGTAGCCGTAGTCGCTGTAGGTGAACGACGTCTGGAACATGTAGAGCGTCAGCGGTGAAGTGCTGTTCCCCGGGCCGCCGTTGGTCAGGGCGATGATCGAGTCGAAGGCCTTGAGGGTGCCGTTGATGCTGAAGATCAGGGAGGACATGAGCACCGGGAACGACATCGGCAGCACGATGTGGCGGATCAGGCGCGGGCCGGAGGCGCCGTCGAGGCGGGCGGACTCGAGGACTTCGTCGGGGATGTCGACGAGTCCGGCGAAGAGCAGGACGGCGTAGAAGCCCATGGACCGCCAGATGTCCATGGCGATCAGGACCCAGAAGGCGTGGCCCGGGTCGCCGAAGAAGTCGATGGATTCGATTCCGACGGCGTTCAGCAGGGAGTTGACCGGTCCGGTCTGCGGGCCGACCTGGAAGAAGTTCTTGAAGAGCAGGCCGACGGCGACGGTGGGCAGCACGACGGGGAAGAAGACGAGGGTGCGGATGAGCGCGGACGCCTTCTTGAGGAAGAAGACGTAGAGCAGGGCCAGGAGGTAGCCGGCGACGACCTGGCCCGCGGTGACGGTGACCGCGTACTTGGCGGTGAACCACAGGGCGCTGCGGACGTCGGGGTCGGTGAACAGGCGCTGGAAGTTGTCCAGGCCGTTGCCGGTGAACCCGTCGATCGTGTTGCCCTTGGTGAAGCTGTATCCCAGTGACCACAGGGTCGGGACGAGCATGATCAGGGAGTAGACGAGCAGGGCGGGGCCGAGGAGGATCAGGACGGCCCGGCGGTCACCGAGTACGCGGTGCATGGAGAAGGTCCACTTCGTGAGGGAGGCGGTGGGGCGGGAGGGGACGGCTCGGGCCCGGCGGGCCCGAACCGTCGGTGTGCGCGCCTCACTCGCTCGACAGTGCGTCCTGCACGGTCTGCATGAACTGCTTGGGGCTCATGGATCCGTTGACGAGGCCCGCCGCGTTGGTCTGGCTGACCGTGGTGGCCTTGGTGCTGAAGAGGGCCTCGAACCAGAGCACGTTCTGCTTGGACGCGCTGATGGTCTCGCGGACCTTGCTGGAGACCTCGTCGGCGGCCTTGACGTCGGTGCTGGTCTTGAAGCCGGAGATGGAGCCCTGGTCCTTCAGGGCGGTGCTGCCGTAGTTCTTGGCGATGCAGGTGACCCAGTCGCCGGTCTTGGCGTCCATGTTCTTGCCCAGGGTGATGCCCAGGCCGACGTTGGAGGGGTACTGGTCGATCGAGCCCTTGCCGCCGCTCACGGCGGGGAACGGCATGAAGCCGACATTGTCGGCGCCGACCGTGTTCGCCTTCTTGTCGGCGACGTTGGTCAGGGCCCAGCTGCCCATGTAGAACATGGCGGCCTTGCCGGTCAGGAACTGGTTCATCGCGGTGTCGTAGTCGATGGAACCGACGCCCTTGCCGAACCAGCCCTTCTTGCCGAGCTCCGCGATCTCCTCGGCGGCCTTCACGTACGGCGGGTCGGTGAGCTTCGCCTTGCCGTCCTTGACGTCCTTGAGGGCGTCCGGGCCGAGGCTGCGGTAGAGGTAGCCGCTGATGAGGCGGGTCAGGGGCCAGCCCTGCTGGCCGGAGGCGGAGAACGGCTGCACGCCCTTGGCGTCGAGCTTCGCGGCGGCGGCCGTCAGCTCGTCCCAGGTGCCGGGCTCGGTGATGCCGTTCTTCGCGAACGTCTCCTTGTTGTAGAAGATGCCCTCGATGTTGTACTCGTACGGCAGGACCTCCAGCTTGCCGCCGTACAGGGCCTTGATCGTGGACATCGCGCCGGGCTGGATCCGGTCCAGGACACCGAGCTTGCCGAGCTCCTTCTCCAGGTCGGCGATCTTGCCGGACTTGTAGAGCTTGTCGGTCAGGGCGGGGGCGTTGCCCGCGGCGAACTGCACGGGCAGGGCGTTCTGCCCGGCCAGCAGCTGCAACTTCTGGTCGAGGCCGGTCTGGGGGACGGATTCGACCTTCAGCGGCAGCGCCTTGTTCTCGTCCGCGCATGCCCCCTTCGACAGGGTGCCCAGGGCGTTCTTGACCGTGGCGTTCTCGTTGACGGTCAGGTAGCCGAAGCTCTCGGGAGCGGAGGCGGATCCGCCTCCGGTGCCCCCGCACGCGGCGGTGAAGAGGGCCAGGGCGGCGGTGCCCGCGGTCAGGCCGGCGAGGCGGGCCCTTCTGGCGGCGGAGGAATCGGTGTTCACGGCATGCTCCCAGTCATCGTGGCGGATCGGAGGGTGCGGCGAGGCCTGCGGGAAGGCGGCTCGTCCTCGGCGGGCTGCAGGCCGAGTGGGTGTCGCGAGGGGATGTCGTCCGTGGGTAACGTTACCCATTCGAAGTGCGACCACAGTGCACTCAGTCAGCGCGGACGTCAAGACATGAGGCCGTAACATGGGCGAAAGCCTGCGCACACCTGGCGCTCGGGGGCAGAATTCGCGTATACCGTTACATCATCGAGTGAGAGTTGAGGGACGACGCAGCATGCCGGAGCCGCAATCGAAGAAGCGCGTGACCATCACCGACGTGGCCCGGCACGCGGGCGTGTCCACCACGGCGGTCTCCAAAGTGCTGCGCAATGCCTACGGCGTCAGCGCGGCGATGCAGGAGAAGGTCCGCGCGTCCATGGCCGCCCTCGAATACCGGCCGCACGCCGCCGCACGCGGCATGCGTGGCCGCACCTACACGATCGGCGTGCTGCTCGACAACATCCGCAACACCTTCTTCGCCGACATCCTCGACGGGGTGCGCGACCAACTGCGCGAGTCCGACTACACCGTCATGATCGGCGCGGCCGGATTCGGCGCCCAGGACCAGGAGAAGGTCATCCGGTCCATGGTCGACCGGCAGATGGACGGGCTCATCCTGATCGCGCCCGGCACCCCGCGCGAAGAGGTTCTCGCCGTCGCCCGCGCCACCCCGACCGTGGTCATCGGCCACCACGACCCCTCCGACAGCCACGACTCCGTAGCCGACGCCGACGCGGCGGGGGCCGCCCTCGTCGTCGACCACCTGGTCGGACTCGGACACCGGGACATCGCCCTGGTCTCCTCCCCCGGCACCCGCGCCAGCCACTGGAAGCAGACCCCCGAGATCGAGCTGACCCGCGGCTACACCCAGGCCATGGCGCGCCACGGACTCGACGCCCACGCACAGGTCTGCAAGTCCGCCTACTCCGACGAAGGCGGCCACAAGGCGGGCCTCAGCCTGCTCTCCGGCCCCCGGCGCCCCACCGCCATCATGGCGGGAGCCGACGTCGCCGCCCTCGGCCTGTGGCGCGCGGCCCACGAACTCGGCCTGCGCGTCCCCCAGGACGTCTCGCTCGTCGGGTACAACAACACCGCCGTCGCCGACCTGGCCACCGTCCAGCTCTCCAGCGTCGACCAGGCCGGACATGACATGGGCGCCACCGCCGCCCGCCTCCTCATCGAGCGCGTGGAGGGCCGGCGCGACCGCGCCGTGCAGACCACCATGACCCCCCGGCTCGTGGTGCGCGCCAGCACCGCGTCCCCGGCGGCGGCACCCGAGTGAACGCGGCCATGAGAGCCGGGGGTTCACCGTGAGGCAGCGTGTGGGCATGGTCGACGTCGCGCGGGAGGCCGGTGTCTCGCTCGGCACCGTGTCCAACGTCTACAACCAGCCCGAGAAGGTCTCGCCCGACACCCGGCGCCGGGTCCAGGCCGCCATCGACCGGCTCGGTTATGTGCGCAGCGAGACCGCGCGCGTGCTGCGCGGACGGCCCTCGCGCATCATGGCCGTCATCGTGCACGACCTGGCCAACCCGTTCTGTGTCGCCCTCGTCCAGGGCGCCGAACAGGCCGCCCGCCGGGCAGGGCTCGGCATCATGGTCTGCAACAGCGCGGGCGACCCGGCCGAGGAGACGCGTTACGCGTCCTTGCTCATCGAGCACCGGATCCGCGGGGCCCTGCTCGCTCCGACCGAGTCGTCCGGCCGCACCGTCAGGGCGATGAAGCGCGGCCAGATCCCCCTGGTCGTCTTCGACGACCTCGCGCCCGGTGGCGACGTGTGCTCGGTCGCCGTCGACGACGTCCTCGGCGGCGAACTCGCCACCGCCCACCTGCTGGCGGCCGGCCACCGCTCCATCGCCTTCGTCGGCGGCCCGCCCCACCTCCCCCAGGTGCAGGCCCGCAGCCGGGGAACGCTCCGGGCACTGGCCCGGGCCAGACTCCCCGCCTCCACGGTGACCGAACTCGACTGCGAGGAGATGACGACCGCCGCGGGCCGCGACGCCGGGGCCCGCATCCTGGGCCTGCCGACCCGCCCGACCGGCGTCTTCTGCGCGAACGACCTGCTCGCCACCGGCGTCCTGCAAGCGCTCTTCGAGGCGGGCGTCCATGTCCCCGACGACATCGCGCTCGTCGGCTACGACGACATCGAGCACGCGGCCGCCGCCGCGGTACCGCTCACCTCCGTACGCCGCCCCGCCCGCTTCATGGGGACCCGGGCGGCCACCCTCCTCATCGACAAGACCTCGTCGGCCTCCCCCGCCGACCACACCCACCAGCAGCTCGTCCTGCGTCCGGAACTCGTCGTACGCCGCTCCTCGGCACGCCGCGAACCCACGGGCGACGGAGCCATGGCGCACCGGCCGCGTCCGGCGCGTCCGTGACCCGCGGGCTCGATGCCGGTGGATCTGCGGCATGCCGGTCGCGTCCGTGAACCGCAGGCGCGGCGCCGGTGGCAGCGGCGTGGGCGCTCCCGCCTCCGGAGCGGCGCGGAACGCCTCGATCACGTAGGCGGCGAAGCGGCGCGAGGCCGCGACTTGGACGGCCTGCGGCGTGTCCTGAAGGCCCCGGTGGGCCATGAGCATGAGGACCGGGTCGTCGACGCCGAGCCGGGCCGGGCCGGCCCACCGGCAGGGTCACACGTCGTTCTCCGCCTGGTCGCCCGGCGCCGGACCGGATTCCGTGGCGGCGCGCCCGGTCTCGTACCGGCGTACGCGCTCGGCCAGCGGCAGCGGGGGCTCGTCCAGACCTTCGGTGGACCCGCAGGCGATCCGGGCGCACACGCCCCGGCAGGCCAGCATGGACCGGTCATCGGTGTGGGAGACCACCACGGCGTCCGCGCCCTCCGTCGCCCGGTAGTCGGTCCCGCAGACCACGCAGGCCAGCCCGGAAAGCACCTCTTCGGTCGGGGCCCGGCGGCTGCCGCGTCGGCTGAAGATGGAGGATTGCGAATACATCGGCCCCACGTCCCTCGGGGACCGACGGGCCCCCGGACTCGCCGTTCTCCGAGAGCGACACCGAAAGGGATGACGGCATACGAGACACGCCCGGCACGGCCACCGTACCCCGGTACCCGACGGGGACGAACCCGTGCGGACAGCGTGACACGGCCCGCCAGTGACCGGCCCGAGGCCAGGGCGGCCCGACCGAGTACGGCGCGGGCGGCGCGGTGCGGCAAGCGGTGGCGACGGAGGCGGCCCCGTCATGGTCGAGCACCGACCGTCCGGCCGTCGTCCCGCCTCCGACAAGGAGGCGGTCACGACGGGCTCGTGCCGCGAACCGCGACACCGATCTCCGGCATCCACCACCGGTTCCGCCCCGGCCGGGCTCCGATACCGGTGTCGCCGAGCTGGGGTGTCTGAGCGTCACATGGGGCGGCCCGGCCTCATCGCGCGCCCCGGCTCTCCACCGGGCGAGGCCTGTTCGTCGTGCGGCGGACCGCGGTCTCACCCGCGTCGGGTGAGGCGACGGGTGGGGCGTCCCGGAAGGGTGGCACGGACAGACCGCCGGCGTGCGCCGACCCGTGTCGCCGCAGTGCGCCGGTCCGGACAGGGAGGCCTCGTGAACCGGTACCCGCCCATCGCGGAACACGGCATGGTCGGCGACCTGCAGACCGCCGCGCTCATATCGTCCGGTGGAACCGTCGACTGGTGGTGCACGCCCCGCTTCGACTCACCCAGCGTCTTCGCCTCGCTCCTGGACAGCGAACGCGGAGGCCATTGCCGTCTCGCCGCGGACGTCCCGGGCGGGGAGGGCATGACGGTCCGGCAGCTGTACCTGTCCGACACCGCCATCCTGGTGACCCGGTTCATGGCGCCCGGAGGGGTCGGCGAGGTAGCCGACTTCATGGTCCCCATCGACTCCTCCGCCCCGGCGGACGGACACGTACTGGTCAGGGTCGCACGGGTCGTACGGGGACAGATGCCCTTCGCTCTCGCCTGCCGGCCCCGCTTCGACTACGGCCGTGCCCCGCACACGCTCACACCGGCCGACGACCACTCCGCGCTCTTCCACGGCCCGGGGAGCGACCTGCATCTGCAGTCCACCACCGGCATCACGCTCCACCCGGACGGCGACGACATCACCGCCCGCTTCACCCTGTCCGCCGGGCAGGCGGCGGCCGTGGTGCTGACCAGCACGGCCACCGGTGACCCCGCGCCGCCGCGCCCCACCCTCGACGGGATCGCCGACGCGCTCGAGACATGCCGCGCGTTCTGGCAGTCGTGGCTGCGTTCCTGTACCTACCGGGGCCGCTGGCAGGACATCGTGAACCGCTCGGCGATCACCCTCAAGCTCCTCACCTACCGGCCGACCGGGGCGCCCATCGCGGCCGCCACCATGGGGCTGCCCGAGCAGACCGGCGGGGAGCGCAACTGGGACTACCGCTACACCTGGGTCCGCGACGCGTCGCTGTCCGTCAGGGCCTTGATCGACCTGGGCTTCAAGGACGAGGCGCACGCCTTCCGCCGCTGGCTGCGCGACCGCATCACCTTCGAGGACTCCTCCCCGGTGGGCCCCCTGCAGATCATGTACCGCGTCGACGGCGATCCCCGGCTGGTCGAGGAGCGCCTCGACCACCTGGAGGGTTACCAGGGATCGCGCCCGGTGCGGGCGGGCAACGCGGCGTCCGGCCAGTTGCAGCTCGACATCTACGGAGAGGCGTCGGACGCCCTGATCGTGGGCGGCGACATCGGCGCGATCCGCGGCTGGAAGGCGCTGAGCGACGTCCTGAACTGGCTGGCCGACAACTGGGACCAGCCCGACGAAGGCATTTGGGAGACCCGGGGCGGCCGCCAGAACTTCACCTACAGCCGCCTGATGACCTGGGTGGCGTTCGATCGCGGCATCCGGGCCGCCCACGAGTTCTCCCGCCCCGCCGACGTCGCCCGCTGGACCGAGGTGCGGGACACGGTCTTCCGCCAGATCGTCGAACGGGGCTGGCACCCCAAGCGCCAGGCGTTCGTTCAGCACTACGACACCGACGTCCTTGACGCCTCGCTGCTGCTCATGCCCAAGGTCGGCTTCGTGTCGCCCCACGACCCGGACTGGATCAGCACCCTGGACGCCATGGAGGAGGAACTGGTCAGCGACAGCCTGGTCTACCGCTACGACCCGGCGGCGTCCCCCGACGGCCTGCGCGGCTCGGAGGGCACCTTCAACCTGTGCAGCTTCTTCTACGTCGAAGCGCTCGCCCGCAGTGGCAGGATCAACCAGGCCCGCCACGCGTTCGACAAGATGCTCACCTACGCCAATCATGTCGGCCTCTTCGCCGAGGAGATCGGCCCTTCCGGGGAGCAACTCGGCAATTTCCCGCAGGCGTTCACCCATCTCTCCCTGGTCACCGCGGCCATGGCGCTCGACGAGGAGATGCAGAAGGCGGACGCCGGCCGGCCCGACGGCCCGCACGGGCACTCGCCTCTGCACGGCCTCACCTCCCCCGCCGAGGACACGCGCGGCAGCGGTGCGAGCGGGTGAAGGCGCTGTTGGTCCTCACCTCTTGAGGGGGCCTCTCCTGCCCTCGCCGCCCCCCTGTCAAGCGACCGCTGCGATTACCAGCCTAACGAGGGAAGGATGCGGGGACAGAATCGTTTGTCCGTCTCACTCATGATCTGCCCCTCATAGGGTCGACGCACGTCATCGCCCAAGTCCCCGGCGGTAGCGGACCTTTACCGTCCGTCCGCCCCGCAGTCGAGGCGGTAAGCCCGTCGCCCTGGTGGTGCCGCCATGTCTTCCGATACTTCCCTGCCCACTGGATACGTTCGTGTCCGTCGGCTCCCCGACCACACGATTCTCGCGCTGCATGGTGAGATCGACATCGCCGCCGCCCTCCACATCACCCCACACCTGGACGACGCGACCTGCGGGCAGGCACCACGGATCGTCATCGACCTCCGCGCGACACGGTTCCTCGACGCCTCCGGCCTGCGCCTGCTCTGCCGCGCCCAGCGACGCACCGACGAGCGCGGTGGGTACCTGGTGGTGGTCTGCTCCGCCCCGAAGATTCTGAAGGTGTTCCGCGCCGCCCGTCTCATCGACCGCTTCCACCTGGTCGCCACTCCGGACGACGCGCCCACTCTGCTGACCTGCGACGAGCCACGGTGAGGGAAGGGCAACCGCTCAGTCACCGCGCCATGGCTCCCGGCCTCGATCGCGCTCGGGCAGCCGGCCGCCCGCACCGTGGTGGAGGTCTTCCAGAGCGTCGAGGACGACGTTGTGGTGGTGCCACTGAAGATAGGCACCCATCTGCTGCTGCAGTTGTCGCAAGGTGTCCAGCCGGGTGCGGTCGAGACCGTCCTTCAAGCGGTGGTGGTAGTGGGCGGAGATGACACCGCGCGCGATGTTGTCCGTCCCGATGAGCGGCACGCTGTGGACGGCACGGCTGCCGGTGTCCCAGAGGAACTGGCGGGTCTCGTCGGGGAAGACGTCGTGGGCGGCGGCGATGTCGCCCACCGTTCGCTGCTGTCCGTCGGCGGCGGCCTGCGCGCACAGGGTGCCGTCCTCGACGAAAGCGAAGTAGTCGGTGAACAGCGCGCTGTGGCCGTGATGCCGGGCCAGGCGAAGCAGGCCGGCCTCCACGAGCTGGACATTGCCCGCCTGGGCCTGTGCCACCTCCAGTACGCGGTGCAGGGCGGCTTTCAGCACGGCAGCCTGGTTGCGGGCGTCGAGGGTGTGCGGGGCCAGGACGCGCAGGGGCGGGACAGGAGTGCGGACGCGGCCGGGAAACCACTGCGGTGCCCCCGGCGCCGGAGCGGTGGACGTGATGAGAGCGGCGGCGACCTGATGCAGTTTGATGTTGTGGCGCTGGGACACCTCACGCAGCAGCGCGAACGCCTCCTGAGGGCCGGGGACGCCGTAGCGGCCCACCAGCAGACCTTGCGCATAGGATACGGCGGGCCGGGCGCGCAGTTGCTTGTTCAGACTCGCCACTCGTTCCCGCAGCGCCTGGGTCTCGGCGTGTGTGCCGTCGGCCGGCTCCGCCGGAAGACCTGTCAGGGCAGGACGGGTGCGATCAGTCGGGACGACGGCCCGTGCCTGGGCATCTGATTGGTTCACGCCTGCATCTCCGCAACAGTGTGCTCACGACGAAGCCCGCGGACCGTGGTTTGCGCACAGCACCCCGCCGTCCCAGGCACTGATCCGACCGTAGACTTTACCTGCCCTGCCGCGTTCACCACCCACGACCACAGCGCCGGGGCGGTCACCGGGTCGGCGTGCCCGGGTTCAGGGCCGGGCCGTGGTCCGGTCGGTACCCGGTGGCGGCGGGATGGTGACGGTTCCGGCGACGAGGTCGCGGGCCAGATCGACCAGGCGCAGATGGTTCTTGCGGGCGTAGGCGCGCAGGTGGTCGAAGGAGGCGGCGGGGTCGGTGCCGTGGCGGGCGGTCAGGAACCCCTTGGCCTGCTCGATCGCGGTACGGGTCTTCAGGGCGGTCTCGAGCTGGGTTCGCACCGTGCGGTGCTGGTCCAGGGTGGTCTGCTGGAGCAGGGAGATCGCGGTGGCGTCGGCCAGGGCTCGGGCCAGGTGCCGGTCGGCGGCGAGCAGCGGCCCCGGCACCCGGCGGAAGAGGTTCAGCACGCCGATGGTCTGCCCCCGCAGCCGGATCGGGGTGGCGTGCACGGAGGTGTAGCCGGCGTCGTGTGCGCGGATGCTGAACCGCGGCCAGTGGTTGGCGGGTTCACCGTCGATGGGGTGATCGACCGGGACGGAGTCGTAGAAGGCGGTCCGGCAGGGGCCTTCGTTGGCGTCGAGTTCGAAGAGCTCGACCAGGCGGACGCGTTCGGAGGAGGCCGCGACCAGTTGCAGCGGCCCGTCCGGGAGGGCGAGCATGACGCCGGCGTCGCCGATGTCGAGCAGGTCCATGCAGTGTTCGGCGACCCGGTAGAAGAACTCGGCCGGGTCGAAGTCCTCCACCAGGGTGTCGGCCAGGTCGATCAGCGCGGCGGTGATCCGCGCCTCGCGCGGCAGCCGCGGCGGCCCGTTGTGCGAAGAAGGGCTCGCAGGGGGAACGGAAGGGGGCATGGCGGCCTCCGGTCGAAGAAGGACTCGTCAGCGACCGAGGCCGGAAGCACACTACGGGGGCTGGGTGTCATACCACCCGCCGAGGGCTGACCTGATACAAGCTACTCCCTTTGCGGCACGGCCCCCCGGGCCTCTTTAGGTGCTACAGGCATTTAAGAGTTCGCCGGGCGTGAAGGTGCGGCCGGCTTCGTCATTCCCGGGGTCGGTCAGCACGGCGCGTGGCCGGCGGACCGGCGGCACGTGTGGGGCCGTGGGGTCAGTCGGAGGCCATCAGGCTGCTGCGCAACTCGCCGACAAGGCGGGAGATCAGCCGGGAGACGTGCATCTGCGAGCAGCCGAGCTCCTCGCCGATCTCCTGCTGGGTGCGCTCGTCGACGAAGCGGAGGTGGATCAGGCGGCGGTCGCGCTCGTCGAGGCCGGCGATGAGCGGGGCCAGGGAGTGGAAGTTCTCCACGAGCTCGAAGCGGTCCTCGTCGATGCCGATGAAGTCCGCGAGCAGGGTGTCGGACTCGTCGTCCTGTCCGGAGACGGCGGCGTCCAGGGAGACGCTGTTGTAGCCGTTGGACGCCTTCTGCGCCTCGGCGACCTCGGCCGGGTCCAGCTGCATCAGCTCGGCCAGCTCGGCCGTGGAGGGCGAGCGGCCCAGGCGGGTGCGGAGCTCCTCGGTGGCGCGGGAGAGCTCGATGCGGGCTTCCTGGAGGCGGCGCGGCACGTGCACGGCCCAGGAGGTGTCGCGGAAGAACCGCTTGATCTCGCCGGTGATGTACGGAATGGCGAAGGAGGTGAACTCGACCTCGCGGGTCAGCTCGAACCGGTCGATCGCCTTGATCAGGCCGATCGTGCCGACCTGGACGATGTCCTCCATCTCCTGCGGGCCCCGGTGCTTGAAGCGGGAGGCCGCGTACTGCACCAGGGACAGGTTCATCTCGATCAGCACATTGCGCACATAGCTGAATTCGGGGGTGCCTTCTTCGAGCCGGGTGAGCCGGTCGAAGAAGCGCCGGGAGATCGTGCGGGCATCGCGCGGGGTGATCGACGAAGGGTTCGCGTACGCGCGCTCGGCCAAGTCGTTCTCGGCCCGCATGCGCAGTTGCCGGCTGTCCGTCACGGTGATCATGCGTCCCGCTTCCTATGGATGAGCTGGGCCTGTGTTCGCCGTATCGGGCCGCCTGCCCCTCAATTCCGCGCGCACTCATCGTTCGAGCGAGGAACCGCCGGAATGGCCGCTGGGTTCGGCGCGAAGGCGCGCGGCAGGAGGGTGGCGCTCTCCGGGGTCCAGGGAGACAGACCGCCGCTCTCACTTCCGAAATACGACTAGGTGCACAGCCACTCCGGCCGGCCCACGGTCCTGACGCCACCACCAGTGGAACACCTCAACCGCCATCCGTCGAACCGGTCCGGGCGAGGAAACCGCGCGAACAGATCCCCGCCCACCTGCAGTGACGACCCGGCTACAGACAGCGCGCACCACTGTGACGCCCTCCGCTCACCGGCCCCACGGGCAAGGAGGCACAGCCACCGTCGCTGTCGTTCGCGCGTGTGCGGGGCGGGCTCGGCCGCCGCCGAGCCCGCCCCGCCGGCTCCGTACCGGAGCCGTAACGGTGTCACGCCGTCAGCGCTGCAGAGTCAGCAGACCCGGACGGTAGGGCAGGAGGCCGTAGTCACCGCCGGAGTTGGGGCTGCGCCCCTGGTAGAGCAGTTGCAGATGGCAGGGGTCGACGGTCATGGTCTGGTCGGGGCCGGTACGGAGCAGTTCGCCGTGGCTGATGTCGTTGGTCCAGGAGGCACCGCTGTTGGCCTTGCCGGCGAAGGGGTTGCTCTCGGTCGCGGCCTGCGGCGTCCAGGAACCGTTCAGACTGGTCGCCGTGAACGAGCGGAAGTAGCGGCCCTGCGAGCCGATCGCCTCGACGATCATGAGGTAGCGGTTCTGCCCCTGCAGCTTGTAGACCTGCGGCGCTTCGAACAGGTTGTTCGTCGTATCGCTCATGACGACGGTCGACGTCGCGCCGAAGCTGCCCGGGAAGTTCCCGATCGGCATGCTCGCCCGGTAGATCTTGCCGTTGTCCCCGGCGAAGAACAGGTACATGTTCGTACCGTCACCGATGATCGTCTGGTCGATGGGCCCCGTCCCGGAGCCGGAGATGCTTCCGGAGAAGAGCACCTGCGGGGAAGACCAGCCATTGGGGTTGGTGGGGTCGCTCGACGTCCGGTACGAGAACGCGCTCCCGCCCCATTGGTAGGTGAGCACCCAGATGTTCTTCGGCGCGAAGTAGAAGAGCGAGGGTGCGACGGTCGACGACGACATCGCGTTCTGGCCGACCGAGGCCATCTGCGACCAGTCGGTGAACGGGGTGAAGTTCATCGAGCCCCAGCTCGTCCCCGTGTCGTGCGTCGTCGCGTAGACGAGTTGCCTGCCGTTGTAGGGGGCGACGGTGAAGTCCTTGAGCGATACCCAACCCGACCTGGGCTGCGCCAGCGCGCCCGTCGATGTCCAGCGGTAGGCCGACGGGAGTTCACATGTTCCGGGGTTCTCGCCGCCGACCTTGACGAGCTGCCACTGCTGGTTGGTGCCGCCCCAGTCGTCGTACTGGACGACGTTGGCGTTGTCGGCGGTGGAGGCGCCCTGGACCTCGAGAGCCTTGTTGCTGTGGCGTGAGATGAGCCGCACGTAGCCGTCCGGGCTGTCGGCCAGTCGCCACTGCTGGTTGGTGGCGTTCAGGTCGGACCACTGGACGATCGATCCGCCGTTCGCGGTGGACCAGTTGTGGACGTCGAGGACCTTGCCGGAGTGGCGGGATCTGATCCGGTAGTAGCCGTCACCGGCGTCGACGAACTGCCACTGCTGCTGGTTCTGGTCGTTCCTCGCCCACTGGGTGATGCGGGCGCCGTCGCCGGTCGCCATGTTGTAGACGTCGAGGGCCTTACCGCTGTTGCGGTTGACCAGCACATAGGAGGCGTTGGGGTCGACGGTGGCCGCCTCGGCCGGCTGGGCGCCGAGGTAGGCGGCCAACAGCAGCAGGGGCGAAAGGACGGCGAGCAACCGTCTTGGTCGAACGGGGGACGCGTGGCGTAACCACATCGAGGAACCTTCCTGTGGGGGCGGGCGAGGTGACCCCGCCGAACCGCGGGGCGGCCGTACCAGCGGCCGAATCTCACCTCGAAAGAGTTTCGAAGAGTTCTCCGAATCTTCGACTGCCACAAGGTAGGAATGCGGAGCCCTGCGGTCAAGAGCCGCTGCAGTTCTGCCCACAATTCGCTTCCGCTCTGCCAGTTGGGGCCCTCATGAGGGAGCGAACAGGGAGACCGGAAGTTTCGGGCGAGTAACAGAAACTTCTCCGCACTGTATTGACGATCCACCGTCAATCCCCAATCATTCCCGTCTGAACAGCCGACCACAGTCCGATATCTCGAACCGTCGTCTTTCCGCGCGGCCCGCGTTCCGGGCCCCCGTCCGTCCACCGGGTGAAACCCGCTGACGCCGTTTCCCGCGCTTCAGTCTTTCCGTGACGTCTACTTTGGAGGCACTGTCATGGGCTCGTACGCCCTCCGCAGACCCGCTGTCCGGCCGAAGATCCGAAGTCTGCTCCTTGCGCTGGTCGTCGGCGTCCTCGGCGTGGTCACCGCGTTGGTCACCCCACCGGCCGCGCACGCCGCCGAGAGCACGCTCGGCGCCGCGGCGGCGCAGAGCGGCCGGTACTTCGGCACCGCCATCGCCTCGGGCAAGCTCGGTGACTCGGCGTACACCTCGATCGCGAACCGCGAGTTCAACATGGTGACGGCCGAGAACGAGATGAAGATCGACGCCACCGAACCGCAGCGGGGCCAGTTCAACTTCCAAGCCGCCGACCGCGTCTACAACTGGGCGGTGCAGAACGGCAAGCAGGTGCGCGGCCACACCCTGGCCTGGCACTCCCAGCAGCCCGGCTGGATGCAGAGCCTCAGCGGCAGCACGCTGCGCCAGGCGATGATCAGCCACATCAACGGCGTGATGGGGCACTACAAGGGCAAGATCGCCCAGTGGGACGTGGTCAACGAGGCTTTCGAGGACGGCAGTTCAGGGGCCCGCCGCGACTCCAACCTGCAGCGCACCGGCAACGACTGGATCGAGGTCGCCTTCCGCACCGCGCGCGCCGCCGACCCGGCCGCCAAGCTCTGCTACAACGACTACAACGTCGAGAACTGGACCTGGGCCAAGACCCAGGCCATGTACAACATGGTCAAGGACTTCAAGCAGCGCGGCGTGCCGATCGACTGCGTCGGGTTCCAGTCGCACTTCAACAGCGGCAGCCCGTACAACAGCAACTTCCGTACCACCCTGCAGAACTTCGCCGCCCTCGGCGTCGACGTGGCCATCACCGAGCTCGACATCCAGGGCGCCTCGTCCTCGACCTACGCCAGCGTGACCAACGACTGCCTGGCTGTCTCGCGCTGCCTCGGCATCACCGTCTGGGGTGTGCGCGACAGCGACTCCTGGCGATCGCAGGACACGCCGCTGCTGTTCAACAACGACGGCAGCAAGAAGCCCGCTTACACCGCTGTCCTCAACGCGCTCAACGGCGGTACCACCACGCCTCCCGCGGACTCCGCACCGGTCAAGGGCGTCGCTTCGGGCCGCTGCCTGGACGTGCCCGGCACCAGCACCGCCGACGGCACCCAGCTCCAGCTCTGGGACTGCCACAGCGGGACCAACCAGCAGTGGACGTACACGGCCTCCGGTGAACTCCAGGTCTACGGCAACAAGTGCCTGGACGCCGCCGGCACCGGCAACGGCGCCAAGGTCCAGATCTACAGCTGCTGGGGCGGCGACAACCAGAAGTGGCGCCTGGGCTCCGACGGGTCCATCGTCGGCGTCCAGTCCGGCCTCTGCCTCGACGCCGTCGGAAGCGGCACCGCCAACGGCACCCTGATCCAGCTCTACTCCTGCTCCAACGGCAGCAACCAACGGTGGACCCACACCTGAGAGCCCCTTCCCACCCTGACAGTTGCCTTCGCCGCCGGCGCACCGTTCGCGCCGGCGGCGTGCGGGGATCCGCGCCTCAACGCCCCGGCAGGGCGAAGCGCAGGATGCGGCCCCAGGTCGATCCGTACTGCCGCCACAACGGCCCGGTGACGTACGGGATGCCGTGCTTCTCGCAGATCTCGCGTACGCGCGGGGCGATCTCGGCGTAACGGTTGCTGGGCAGGTCGGGGAAGGCGTGGTGCTCTATCTGGTGGCCCAGGTTCCCACTGAGTACGTGGAAGAGCCGGCCCCCCTCGATATTGGCCGAGCCCTGGATCTGGCGCAGGTACCACTGCCCTTGCGTCTCGCCCTCGATGTGTTCTTCGGTGAAGGTCTGGACGTCGCCGGGGAAATGGCCGCAGAAGATGATGGTGTTGGTCCATACGTTGCGCACGGTGTTGGCGGTGAGGTTGCCCAGCAGACACGGCACGGCGGAGGGTCCCGCCAGTAAGGGGAAGAGCACGTAGTCCTTGGCGAGTTGCCGGGTGGCCTTGGTGGCGAGCCCGGCCAGGTCGGCCGCGAAGGACCGCCATGTCTTGCGCCCCGCGGCCACGGCGTCGGGCTCCAGGTCGTACAGCGCGATGCCCCACTCGAAGAACGGGGCGAGCACGAGGTTGTAGAGCGGCTGAGCGAGGTGGCGCGGACGCCAGCGCTGGTCGGCGCTCATCCGGAAGAGGACGTATCCGAGGTCCCGGTCACGGTCGACGACGTTGGTCCAGGTGTGGTGCTGCTGGTTGTGCGTGCGCTTCCACGCCTCGGCGGGGGTGAGGAAGTCCCACTCCCAGGTCGTCGAGTGGACGGCCGGGTCGCCCATCCAGTCCCACTGGCCGTGCAGGACGTTGTGGCCGAGTTCCATGTTCTCCAGGATCTTGGCGACGGAGAGCATCGCCGTGCCCGCCGCCCAGGCGGGCGGGAACAGTGAACCGGCCAGGGCCAGCCGGCCTCCCGCCTCCAGACCGCGCTGGACGGCGATCACGGTGTGGATGTAGCGGGCGTCGTCGGCACCGCGCGCGGCGATGACGTCGGAGCGGATCTGGTCGAGTTCCGCGCCCAGCTCCTCAGCGAGTTCCTTGCCTGCTTCCTTGCCTGCGTCCTTGTCGGGTGGCGCCTCCACGGGCGCCGGAGAAGACATCATCACGGGGTTCCTTGATGGCTAGGCGTACGAGGTTCCTTGATGGCTGGGCGTACGGGGTTCCTTGATTTCTGAGCGTGCGAGGTTCCTTGATGGCTGGGCGTGCCGGAGTTCCTTGGTGGTCAGGCGTCAAGGGCCAGCGGTCCGGCCGCCGCCGAGACACAGGTCTGGATCGTCCGGCCGGTCCGTTCGTGGACCTCACCGGTGCGCAGGTCACGCACCCGTCCGTACCGCACCGGGGTGAGACAGCCGAAGCAGATACCGCGACGACAGCCGTACGGCATGCTCACACCGGCCGACTCCCCCACGACGAGAAGGGGGGTCGTCGCGTCGGGCACGGCCTCAACACCGGTACGGGTGAACACCACCCGGCCGCCGGGCGTGGCGTCGAGCTTCGCGGACGGGACCGGCGCGATCTGGAAGCGCTCCACATGCAGGCGATCAGCCAGACCCGCCCGGTACCAGTGCTCCTCCAGCGCGGCGAGCAGCGTGGCCGGGCCGCAGGCCCAGGTCTCGCGCTGCCGCCAGTCGGGGCAGAGCCGACCCACATCGTCCAGGGTGAGCCTGCCGCGCTGCCGGGTGTGGTGCTCGTGACAGCGCAGCCAGGGCAGTTGTCGCCGTGCCTCGCCGAGCTCGGAGCGGAAGATGCTGTCCCGGGCGCGGGGAGCGCTGTGCACCAGCACGACATCGGGGTGCGGGGGCCGGTGACGCATGAGGGTACGCAGCATGCCCATGACCGGGGTGATACCGCTGCCCGCGGTGATCATCAGAACGCGGGGCGGGAGACGGTCGGGGAGAACGAAGTCCCCCTGCGCCGGGCCGAGTCGCAGGACGGTGCCGGGCGGGGTCCGGTGGGCCAGCCGCCCGGACACCGTGCCGTCGGGCACCGCCTTGACGGTGATCGTCAGGAGTCCGTCGCTCCGGCCCGGCACCGAGGTGAGGGAGTACGTGCGCCACTGCCATGCGCCGTCCACCTCTACACCGACCGGGAGATACTGCCCGGCGCGGTGCCCCGCCCAGCCGCGGCCCGGCCGCAGGGCGAGCGTGGTGGCGTCCGCGGTCTCCGGCCTCACCGCCGTCACCCGCCCCGCCGGTGACCGGGCGCTGAGCAGGGGGCTCACCAGTCCGAGATAGTCGTCCGGGGTGAGCGGGCTGGTCAGCCAGGCGGCGGCGTCCAGCAAGCCGCGCACGAGGGCCGGTACGGCAGGCATGCGCAGAGTCCTCCCGTCGCACAGTACGAGGAGTACTGCGTACGTCGAGTCGTTCCGGTCCCGGCCGGAACAACGAAACCACGCCTACGCGCATCGGCGTGCGGTCAGGAGGGGCATCCCGCCACCGGCGCTCTGCGGCGTCCCGGCCGGGGCGCGTCCGCACAAGGCGTTGGACTGCGAGGACGTGCGGGTACAGCCCCTGCCGGAGATGACCGAAAGACGGCGGGGCCACCGCCCGCGAGGGGGTCAGACGTGTTCGCGCCCGGCGCCCGACATGAGCAGCGCCGCTTCTTCCGTCGTCGCGTCCGGGGGCACGACCAGCAGGTCCCAGCGGCCCCGGCCGGGACTGAGCAGGACGATGGTGGGCGGACCCGGCGCCGCCGGACTGTGGTGCAGCCGGATGACCTGGTTGGCCACCAGCATCCGGCCGGGCATCGCCGACCACATCGCCCCGTTGACCGTGACGCTGCTGATGCCGCCCCAGGTGGCGGGCAGGCCGGACAACAGCCGGGGCAGTTCGGTGAGGACGTCGTACGAACGCGGCCACCAAGCGCCGTCGATGGCCCGGGGCAGGGCGCCGCCGGGCGCCAGGGACAGCCGGAGAAGGGGATGAGAGGGAAGCGGATGTTCCTGGGCGGTAGCCATCAGGCTCCTGTCGACGTGGGTGACTCAGGGACGGCAAAGAGCGTCAGGACCGGCGGGCGTCGATCCGGGCCCGCGTCGGCCAGCGCACGTCGTGGGCCCAGCCGAGACGCTCGAAGAGACGGATGACGGCGGCCGAGGGGTCGATCTGGCCGCGGTCGACACCGTGGCGCGCGCTCGTGGGGTCGGCGTGGTGCAGGTTGTGCCAGCTCTCCCCGAAGGAGAGGAGTGCCAGCGGCCACAGGTTGGTGGCCCGGTCGTGGCGCCGGGTGCGGAACGGGCGCTCCCCGATGAGGTGGCACAGCGAGTTCACGCTCCAGGTGACGTGGTGCAGCAGAGCGATGCGGACGAGACCCGCCCACAGCAGGCCGGTGACCCCGTACAGCCAGGATCCGCCGATGAGCCAGCCAAGACCGAACGGCAGCGCCAGAGTGAGGAGGCACAGCACCGGGAAGGCCCGTGCGACGCGGCGGATGTCGACGTCGGCCAGCAGGTCGGGGGCGTAACGCTCGGCCGACGTGGCGTCGCTGCGGAACAGCCAGCCGACGTGTGCGTGCAGGAGTCCGCGCACCTGCCCGATCAGGTGCGTCCCGTAGCGGTACGGCGAGTGCGGGTCGCCGGGACGGTCGGTGAAGGCGTGGTGCCGCCGGTGGGTGGCGACCCAGCCGATGACGTCGCCCTGGAAACTCATCGATCCGGCGACCGCGAGCACCGTACGCAGGGGTCGCACGGCCTGGTAGGAGCCGTGCGTCAGACCGCGGTGGAACCCTACGGTGACGCCGAGACCGCTGAGCACGTAGAAGACCGCGAACAGCACGATGTCCACCGTGCTGATCAGACGGCCCCACAACAGCCAGCCCGATACGCCCAGCGCCAGGAACGGCAGAACGACGATGACCGCGGTCACCGTGACGTACACCCTCTCCCCGCCGCCTCGCCGGCGCGCGGGCCCGTCCGGAGGGAAGGGTGACGCGCCGTCGTACTCGCCCGGTGGATTCGGAGCGGGGGCCGGCGACACAGCTGTCGCGGGCCTGTTGGGCATGAGCGTCATGACGGGGACCTCGAACCTCGCTGCAGAATGGCGGTGCCGGGGTCCTGGGCTGCCCTGAAAGGGAGACGACAAGGACGCAAGTGGTTCGGTGCACCGACACACGGAGGGTCCTCGCCCCCGACCATACTCCCGCCGACGGGGTAAGGAACCGGCCGAGCCCCGCCGTCAGCCGTGCGAAGGCCCTTCGGAGGCCGGGGCGGGCGGGTCGGGGAGCTCCAGGCCCTCATGCACGACGGCGTGGGCGAGGGAATCGAGATCCGTGTCGAGCATGAGGGCGTGGGCGCGCAGGCGTGCCATGGCCTCCTCCATGGACACGGCGTGCCGGTAGCCGATCACACCGACGGCCTGGTGGATCACGGCCTCGGTCGGGGGAAGCCACGCGTGGCGGTGGTTCTCCGCACTCGGCACGGGGGCGGACAGGAGCAGCAGGTCGGCGGCGATGGCGTGGTTGCGGGCGACCTCCAGGTCCGCGCCGGACAGCGGGCCGGGGCGGTCCCGGTAGAGCGTGAGCACGAGACCGGCCTGCGGGGCGGACCCGGAACCGCCCTGAACGGGCAGGGCGTAGACCGCGCGGATGCCGTTCTCCTTGGCCCGCAGCGCGAACACCGGCCACTGGCACGTCGTGTCGATGACGTCGAGGTCGTCGACGAGCAGCGGCCGCTGCTGACGCAGCGCCTGAACGCACGGCCCCTCGCCCAGGCTGATCTGCAGGGATTCGCCCTGGCGGGCCAGCGGGCCCGCCGCGGACAGCGACACCCGCTGTGCCAGCGCGGCGTCGGCCGCCAGCGTCAGCCCCACCGAGTACGCGTCACGCAGCGCCGCCCGGCACGCCGCGCCGACCAGCCGGGTCGGATGAGGCCGGCCGGCGTAGCGCGAGACGATGTCCGCGACGTCCGGGCGGGGGGCCGTCACCGGAGTGCCGATGCTGGACCGGGCAGGCCGACCGTCTGTGCGGAGGTGGTCATGGCGGGCTTTCCGATCTCCGGCATTCACCGCCGATGCTGCCCCGGTCGGAAGCCAATGTCAGGGAGGGACGGCGATCCTGCGTCGTCTCGGGCAGCGTGCTCCTTCACCCTACGCCGCTTCTGGGGCCCGCCGCGGGCCCCGGAAGGCGCCCGGGCGGTCGCCACGCGTACGACGCCGTTCCGCGAGACCTGTCTAGACTGGCCACTACCGAGAAAGGGTGCCTGCGCCGCAGTGCGATCTTCCGAGCGGCAGGGCTGGAGGTGGGAAGGTGTCGGTCAACGACGGCCTTGCCGCGGTGCTGGCCAGTCTCCGTCCAGGCCGGGACATCGCTGGTCTGCTGGGCGCGGACCCGCGTCTGTGTGCCGAGGTCCTCGGGGTGGACGGGGTCGCCGTGTCCGTCGTGACGCGCGAGGGCCCGAGTGAACTGGTCTGGTGCTCCGGTGAGGTGAGCGCCCGGCTGGAGGATCTTCAGTTCACGCTCGGCCAGGGGCCGGGACCGGAGACCACGCTCTCCTGCGCGCCGGTCCTCGAACCGGATGTGCGCCGTCTGCCGGACGACCGCTGGCCGGGCCTGTCCGCCGAGATGGCGGCGCTCGGGATCGGTGCGGTCTTCTGTCTCCCCCTGCACGTCGGGGCTGCCTGCCTGGGCACCATGACCCTGCAGAGAGGGGCTCCCGGGCCGCTGGCGGACGACAGGGCGACCGGCGCCTGGCTCGTGGCAGGTGCCCTGACCGCCGCGCTCCTGGCGGGCGGCCCGGCACAGGAAGCCTTCGCCGCCGCGGAGGACGGTTCGGACTTCTACCGGGCCGCCGTCCACCAGGCGACCGGCATGATCAGCGTGCAGGCCGGGGTGCCACTCGCGCAGGCACTCGTGCTGTTGCGGGCCTATGCCTTCGGCCACGGAAGGACCGTGGTGGAGGTCGCCGAGGACGTGGTGGCCAGACGACTGCGCTTCGAAGATGATGAGGCCGGGCCGGGAACGGCCGCCGGCGAAGGGACTGACGGGCCATGATGCGCGAGGAACAGGTTTTGGCGGCCATGCTGGAAGCCGTGGACACGCTGATCGACGACTTCGACCTGATCGATTTCCTGCACCAGCTCTGTGGCCGGTGCAACGAGCTCCTCGACGTGTCCGCCGTCGGCATCATGCTCGCCGACCCCAACGGCGGCCTCCAGCTCATCGCCGCCTCCAACGAACACACCCGACTGCTCGAACTCTTCGCCGTGCAGGCCGACGAGGGTCCCTGCGTGGAAACCCAGCGCAGCGGCACCGCCCGTCTGAACATCGCGCTGGAATCGCCCGAGCAGACCGTCGACTTCCCGCGCTTCGCCGAGCAGGCCCGGGCGGCGGGCTTCGTCACCACGCACGCCCTGCCCATGCGCCTGCGCCAGCAGAACGTGGGCGCGCTGAACCTCTTCGACGCCCGCGCCAAGACCCTCAGCGAGTCCGACGCACGGGTGGCGCAGGCGCTCGCCGACGTGGCGACCATCGCCATCCTTCAGCAGCGCTCCCTCGTGCACAGCAACATCGAACGAGCCCAGCTGCGGGCCGCTCTGTCCAGCCGCATCGTCATCGAGCAGGCCAAGGGGATCCTCGCCGAACGCTGGCGGACCACCCCCGACCAGGCCTTCGAAGCCCTGCGCCGCCATGCTCGGGCCAACCGGACCTCCCTGACCATGCTGTGCCGCGGGCTCATCGACAACACTCTCGACACCTCCGCCATACAGCGGCCCTGATCCAGGTCAGTCAGCCGAGTACCGACCCCTTCCTCGCCACCTGCCCGGGACGTCCAGTGGATGATGACCATTACGCCGCGGTGTGGCGGCGCGTCAGCGCCGCGGCCGCGGCCGGCGGCCCGACACTCGCCACCGCCTGCCGGGCCTGCGCCGACGACCTAGACGCCGACTTCGCGGGCGCCACTTTGGTCGTCGCCGGTGAACTGCGGCTGATCGCCTGTGCCACCGACGAGCGCGCCCGCCTGGCGGAGGACGCGCAACTCGTGGCAGGGGAAGGACCGTGCACGGAGGCTTACACCAAGCGTGTGGCCGTCGAAGTTCCCGACCTGAACGACGCGGTCACCCGATGGCCCGTCTTCGCGCCCATCGCCCTCCAGCAGGGGGCCCGCTGCGTCCTGGCCGCACCTCTGATCATCGGGGACGCCCATGTCGGTGCCCTCGACCTCTACCGGTGCGAGCCCCGCCCGTTCACCGCCGCGCAGAAGGCGCTGGCCACGGCCTACGCCCGCCTCCTCGCCCTCCTCGCCCTCGACGAACACCCCCGGTTGCTCACCTCGCACTCCCGGCCCACCTCCGTCGGACCGCAGGGCTACCCTCCGGTGGTGCACATGGCTGCCGGCGTCGTCGCCGCGAGGTACGACCTCAGCCCTGACGACGCCCTGGCCCGCCTGCGGGCCCACGCCTTCAGCCACGACCAGACCCTGTCGCGCACGGCCCAGGACGTGATCGAGAGCCGACGCCTCGACTAGGGCGTGCGGCGCCGCTTCGGACCCGTTTCCCTCCCCCGGCCCGGCCGGGCCCGTCCCTCAGGGGCCGAGGAGCAGGACACGGCACGCGTCCCGCGGCGGCGCCCGGTAGGGGCTCGGCGGGGTGTCCCGCCATCCCCAGGACCGCAGCGCCACCAGGGTTCTCGTATCGGCACCGTCGACCAGCGTGAGACCGGTGGCGTGACCGTGGTCGAGGAGCAGCCGCCGCTGCAGCCGGCGGGCCAGGTTCCAGTCCCGGCCCGGAGACTGCGCCCGCACCCGGTGCGGCACGACGATCGCCCTGATCTCGAAGAAGCCGGCATGCAGGGGGAATCCGTAGGAGAACGCCGTGAGCGTCTCGTTCTCCGCGACGAGCAGGGCGAATCCCGGGCGCCGGATGTCGCTCCGGAGACGTCGCAGGAAGACCCGGGTACGCCCGTCCTCCTCGTACGGCTCCGTACCGCAGTTGGCCGCGTACAAGGATCCCAGTTCGGGAAGACGGTCGGCCACCTGAGTGCGGGACATGAACCGGACTCGCTCCGCCTCCCAGGGGGAGGGGCTCTGGAACAGCGGGCGGGGACACGGCCGTGCGTCGGCCGTCCTGAACTCGCGCGATGCCATGTGGCGGACCTTGTCCAGGGCGCGGCCGGAGCGCGCCCGGTGTCATCGATCGCCGAGAACGACAAGGGCTCCTGAGCCGATGCGCGAGGAACCCCCGGCCCGTCCACCGTACTCCGGCGGTTGCGGGACGGTCCCTGACGGAAATCCTCAGAACGTCATCAGGGACCGCCCCGGCAAGGAAACACGCTCCCCATCAGCGTCCCCTTGCCTCGCTCGTCCCCTGTGACGCCAGAGCGCGGGAGAGCCCCGGTGATGACTGTCCAGGCGGACAAGCCACCGAAACCGCGCTGTCGGCATCGCGGGTCCGGCGGTTTCAGCACCGCACCCGGGTCCGGGGGCACGCGCCTGTGACTTACCCGGTTGTCTCCCGGCTAAGCACCAAGTGCGTTGATTCATCGTGCAGTTCGCCTGACTCAGGCGGCCCGTTCCGGCCGAGGACGAGTGGGGCACGGGGCCGTCTGCGCGAGACGTACGCTGGGAGCGCCGGGGGCTTCTCGTACGCCGACCCCGCTCGGCGTCGCTTCCGGCGCACCACGACACCGGGCCCGCTGTGGCAGCGGCCCGAAGAGGGGCGTCCATCATGAACGCACCGATCGCACGCCGCCGTCCGGCCGGCTCCGGGGGACTCGTCGCCACTCCGCCCGCCCGGCTGGCCCTGCGCCCGCCGACCTTCCCGCCGGGGCCGGTGTGCGGCGCGTGGTGGCCCCGCACCGACGACCTCTGCGCCGAACTGGCGCCGCTCACCGACGCGTTCGGCGCGTCGCACGGACGCGTGACCCGTATCGCGTCCCACCACGGAAGCTGGCCGCAGGAGCCGAGCACCGTGCCCGCGACGGACCACACGGTCACGGCCGCCTGGTACTCCTCCGGGCTCGACCCGTACACGATCCGGCTCTTCTCCTACGGCACCGGCCGCTGGGACCTGCTCGTCGTCCCACCGCACAGCGAACCCGGCGCGGCCGCCCGGCTGATGAGCGCGGCGGCCGACCCCGCCCTGTGCCTCACCGGTACGGCGCTGATGGCGACCGAGGACGTGTCCGGAGGACGAACCGGGCAGGGCGGCCGGTGACGGACCTGTCACCGACCGCCTCCGCAGGAGTACCGTCGAAGTACCAAGGGCACTTCGCACTCCGGCATCCACGCGGGTCTCGTCCTCGGTGAGTAACGGCATCGGGGGACGGCCGCCGGCTTGCCCCGAAGACGGGTTCACATCATGACCGCGTTCGGCGCGTCACCCCGTACCGTCCCGCCGCCTTCCCCTCCCGCCGTCCGGGTGGCGGTGAAATCCCGGCCGAGCGGTTTCCTCGACGGTGCCTGGTGGCCCCGTTCGCGCGATCTGCCGACCGAACTTCCCGCTCTTGCGGACGCGCTCGATCCGTTGTGGGGCCGCCTCGTCCGCGCCGCCGTCAATCCGATGCTGTGGCCCGTCGTCCCGCGCAAGGTCACCGTCCACGACCGTGTGGTGAAGATCGGCTGGTTCACCCCCGAACTCGACCCGCACAAAGTGCTGCTGCTGTCCTACGGGACCAGTCGTATGGACCTCCTGGTGATCCCGCCCGAGACGGGATCCGCGAGCGCCGCCCGGCTCATGACCGCCGCCTGCGCCACGGACGGGCCCGCGCTGACCGCCACCGGTCTCCTCGCGGCGGAGAGAGCACGTCACCACCACCATGACGACGCCGCGCCCGACCGGCTCAGGAGCGCGCGGAAGCCGCGGACGGGCGAGGACGGCGTTCGGGCGGCGCGCCCCTTCCCCACGGCCCCGGGGCGGTGACCGCCATGAGCGTGCCGTTCGGCGCGCGCCCCGCCGGCCCCGAGCACACCGACGCGTATGCCGTCCGCCCTCCGCACACACCGCACACACCGCACACCGAGAGGACCGCCTTGCGTACCTACCGCCCCTCCCCGCACGGCAGCCGCTCCACGAGCGAACCGGACGGCGCCACCACGCCGTCCCCCACCGTCCCGCCGGCCGCCTCGACCGTCCGGCACGATCACCGCGACGGCGGCCGCGGACGGTTCCCCGCACGTCGCCGCCGTGACCGCAGCACGCACAAGCAGGCCGCCCGGTGAGCCGGGCCGCGTAGAAGGGAGCCGGGATGGGAATCCGGATGGCCGAGGTGTACCTGCGCAGGCTCACCCGGTGGCAGGCCGAGCAGCAGCGGGAGGCCGTCGCCAACCTGTACGTCGCGACGTACCGCGGCGCCGCCGGGAGCGAGTACCGCGACCGGACCGGGTTCCTGCGCCGGTTCGAGCAGGACGTGCGGCACGACGGTTTCGACATGGCTGTCGCCGACTCGCCCGGCCTCGTCGGCTGCGCCTACGGCCATCCCCTGGAACCCGACGGGTCCTGGTGGGCCGGGTTTCCCGTCGAGGTGACGCCGCAGACCGAGGAACTCACGGCGTCCGGGCGGGTGTTCGCGCTGAGCGAGATCATGGTGCTGCCCGACCAACGCCGCCGCGGCGTCGCGACCCGGCTCGGCGCGCTCCTGCTTTCCCGCCTGTCCCTGGACATGGTGGTGGCCGGCCTCACCGAGGAGGCGACGGCGGCCGGAGTCGGAGAGCTGTTCCGTGCGTGGGGATGGAAGGAGCTGCCCCTCGCGGGTGCGGGCGCCCAGGCGTCCGGACGGACGGTGTGGGCGCGCGGGCCCGTGCGCTGAGCGAGCGGCCCGGCAGGATGTCCGACGACCGCCGGCATCGCGCGCATGCCCGTGGGCGCGCGCACAGCGGCCCACCACCCGTCGCCGTCGCCGCCGTCGCCGACCTCGATCGCCTGGAAGGTCTTGTGCTGGTGCGCCATGGCTGCCCCTGCCTTCGCGAGAACCGGACGAGGTGCGGCCAACCTGGCCAAGGGGCAAGCCGTCTGCTCGCGCGCTGTGTCACGGCCGCAAGGTGCGGGGCTCAGAGTTCCAGCGGTTCGAGGTGGCGGGGGTCGAGGACCCGGCCGTCCGCCCCGAGCACCTGCTGGAGCCGGTCGACCACGCGCCGGTTCACCGTGTCGTGCACCGTGGGGTCGTCCAGGGCGGTGACCAGGTCGTCGTGGTGGCTCGGGACGATCACCGGCGGCCGGCCCAGAGCGGCGACGGCGCGCTCGAAGTAGTCATGCACGGCCGCGTGCCCGCTGGCCCCCAGCACCAGGACGTCAGGGGTGGCGCCGGCGACCGCGCGGGCCGCGAAGTTGGCCGATCCGCTGAGGAACATGACGCTCAGCCGGTCCCCCACCGTGACCTGATAACCCAGTGTGCCGCCTTCCACCAGGTCTCCCAGTGTCCGGGGCCGGGCCGGGGGCGCGGTCAGGGTGCCGTAGGGGTCGAACCCGTAGCCGCCGAGCTGACTGTGCAGACTGCGCACCACCTCGATGGTGAAGTCGGGGCGGGACGGCTTGTCGGAGGGCATGAGCGGATGACGCAGCACCTCCTCCCCCTCCACCGTCACCAGGCGGTGTTCGCGCCCCGTGCCGGGGACGCCCATGGCGGTCAGGAGATGCAGATGCGTCTCGGTGCCCAGGACGTTGATCTCGCGGTCCCGCCAGGCGGGGTGGTCCAGAAGGTGGGGCACGTCGGCGAGGTGGTCCCAGTGGCCGTGCGTCAGGAGGATGAACTCGGGTGCCGAGGTGAGGTGTTCGCGCAGCACCCAGTCGATCATTCTGTGGTTCACCTGCAGCTTCCGCTTCATGTCGGCCGCACCGTCCGAGTCCGTGTAGGGCTGCCGGGTGAGATACGGGTCGACCAGGATCCGGTGACCGTCGAAGCTCAGCTCCCAGCCCGCGACGCCGAGCCAGCGCAGCTTCACACCGCTGCTTCCGGGACGGCCGGTGCGGGCGGGGCCGCCGCGCGGCACGGTGGCCGACGCGGTCCCGAGGGTGCTCGCGGCTCCCGCCGCGCCCGCGACGACGCCGCTCCTCAGGACATTGCGCCGGCTCACACGTCGCGAAACAGCTTCTGATCGCTGAGAGGACATGACTGACTCCTATACCTGATGGCACTTGGCGGCACTTGACTGCACCTGACGGCGCCGGACGGCGCCTGATAAGGGTCACAACGGCCCGTTGCCGAACGGGCCTTGAGTCCAGGAGTGAAGCCTCACCGGCAGTCCTGTGTCGAATACACTCTCGGCGATCAGTCGATTCATTCGGCATATCGCCGCAGACCACAGGGGCCCCATGCTGACCGAGCGGCATCTGGAGATCTTCGTCGCCATCGCGGAGGAGGGGCACTTCGGCGACGCCGCACAGCGCGTGGGCATCTCACAGCCGCCCCTCTCACAGGCGCTGCGACGGCTGGAGGCACAACTGGGTGTGCGGCTGTTCGACCGGGAACGCGGGGTCTCCCTCACCGATGAGGGCGCGGCGCTGCTTCCGCACGCTCGACGGGCCCTCGCCGCGCTGGCCGAGCTACGGGAGGGCGGCGCCAGGCAGAGCGCGGACGGGCATCGCCTGCGGCTCGGCCTGCCACCAGAACTGCCGCCCCGGCTCGGAGCCGTCGTCGCCGCCTCGCCCGTCCGGGCCGGCTTGCGGACCAGGCTGTCGGTGGTCACAGCTCCGACGGCGACGCTTCTGACGGACGTCTCCGCGGGACGGCTGGACCTGGCCGTCGTCCGGCACCCGGTCGTGCTGCACGGCCTGTCCGCGGGGCCCGTGACATTGCTGCCGACGTGGCTGCTGGTGCCGGACAGCGGGATCGGATGCGGGACGGGACCGCGGGCGGGGCGCCCTTGGCCGTACGCGGTCCGCCCACGCGTCGAGGCCCCGGCGGCGCACGATCTGTTCCTTGACACCCTCGCGGGGCAGGGCCGCCGGGTCGAGACGGTGGTGATATCGGACGAGCGCGCTGGACTGGCCCTGGTCGCCGCCGGTCAGGCGATGCTCGTCACCGCGGACCCGGCGCTCATGGCGGACGGTGTCGCCAGGCTTCCGGCCACCGATCCGGCGCTGCCGCTGCGACTGCGCGTGGTGTGGGACGCCCGGCGGCTCGCCGCCTCGCACGCCACCGGAGCGGCCGAGGTCCTGGCCGCCGCGTTGGCATCGGCTCACACCGTGGGCAAGGAGGAGCAGCGATGACCGGGGCGGGCCCCGACCGGGTCATCCGGCGCACCCTTCGTGCCATGTTCGACGACGCCGGTGTGCGCGGGCTGCTTCACGTGGCCGAGGTGGACCGGCCCGCCGCGGCGGTCGCTCTCGACGCGGACGAGGCCGCGCTGATGGGTTCGGTCTACAAGCTGCCCTTGATGGTGGCCTACTGCAGGCAGGTGGACGCGGGCGTGCTCGACCCGCTGCTGCGGGTGACCCTCACGCCCGAGGACAGGCTGCCCGGCCCCACCGGCATCTCACAACTGCGCGACGAGGTGTCCATGTCCCTGCGTGACCTGGTCGTCATGATGATGGCCCTCTCCGACAACGCGGCGGCCGACGCCGTGCTCCGCCATGTCGGCGCCGAGGCCTTCGACGACGCTTGCCGCGCGCTCGGCCTCGATCGCACGCGCCTCGACAACGGTGCCGCGGGAACTTTTCACCGGCTGCTGCAGGTGACGGGGGCCGACTCGGTGGACGCGGCGATGGCGCGGATCGCGGACAACGACCAGGCGCTGCCACCCGGTGTCTACGACCCCAGTCGGGTGGCCTCGACCACCCCGGCCGAGATGGCGCGACTGCTGCGCGGGATCTGGACGGACGCCGCGGCCTCCCCCGCCGGCTGCGCGTTCATCCGCCGCACCATGCGACTCCAGCCCTGGCAGCACCGGCTCGCGGCCGGCTTTCCCCACGACCACGTCGCGGTGTACGGGAAGACCGCGACGTTCGGCTCCATGCGGCATGAGGCGGGCGTGGTCGAGTTCGCCGATGGCGCCACCTACACGGCCGTGGTCTTCACCCAGGCCGCGCGCGCCGACCGCAGGCTTCCCCGCGCCGACGCGGTGATCGGCGCCACGGCACGCAGGGCCGTCGAGTACCTGAGGGGGAACGCCTGATCACCAGTGCCCGGCACATCGGCATCGCTCACGGCCGCTTGTCCGATGCCGCGCTCGAGGAAGTGCTGTTCCCGGCGCCGGGAACAGCACTCGTCACCTCTGCCGTGCTACGAACCCCGGTTCAGCAGGGACGGATGTGGTAGACGGGAGTCCACGAGGCCGTGCCGGTGTCCTTGGCCACGTTCGACCAGCGCTCAGTGCCGTTGGAGTTGTAGAAGCGGGCCCTGGTTCCCGAGGTCTGGTTGTTGTTGAATTCGCCGTCGCCGATACCCGCCGGCATCTCCTCCTCGAAACCACCTCCCCGGCCGGGGAGGACCCGGCGGTGGAGCGGGGAGAAGATCGCACGGACACATCGACGGAGATTCCCGCGATCCTGCTCTCCGCACTCGTCGCCCGGCTCCGGCCGCCTCCGCCGTACGGCGAAGCGCCATCGGCGGACCCGGCGACGCTGCTGTTCCGGCGGTTCCGCACGCACGTCGAAGCGCACTTTCGCGAGCATCACGACGCCGGTCATTACGCCCGGACCCTGGGATACGCGCCCCGGACCCTCTCCAGAGCGGTGCAACGGGTCACCGGGCGCACGGCGAAGGCGTACCTCGTCGACCGTCTCGTCCTGGAGGCCAAGCGGCTCCTCGCGCACGACCGTCTCACCGCCGCGGGGTGCGCCACCGCCCTCGGCTTCCCCGACGCCTCCAACTTCTCCGTGTTCTTCCGCGACGCGACCGGTGTGCGCCCCGGCGCCTGGCAGGCGGCGGCGGTCCGCGGGCACGCCGCGCCGCCGCCGGTCGCCGGGCACCGGCCCTGACGCGCCGGATCCTTACGGATGTGTGACGCAAGGCCCCGGCGGGGGCTTCGGACGGACTCCGCGCACCTTGCCGGACCTACCGTGGTCGGCATGCGTGTTCTGGTCACCGGCGGAGCCGGTTTCATCGGGTCCCACATCGTGGAGGCGCTCGCCGCCCAGGGGGACGAGGCGGTCGTGTTCGACGTGAGGGACAAGCCCTGGGCCGACGTGCGCGACCCCGAGAAGGTCGCCGGTGCGCTGCGCGGCGTGGACGCCGTGTGTCATCAGGCGGCCATGGTCGGGCTCGGCGACGGCGTCACGGACGCGGCGGAGTACGTGTCGCGGAACGATCTCGGCACCGCCGTGCTGCTGTCGGCCATGGCGCGGGCGGGCGTCGCACGGCTCGTACTCGCCGGGTCGATGGTGGTCTACGGAGAGGGACGCTACACGTGCGCCCGGCACGGGGCCGTGCGGCCCGGGCCGCGCGCCGTGGAGGATCTGAAGGCGGGTCGTTTCGAGCCCACGTGCCCGGTGTGCGCGGCCGAGCTGGCGCCCGGGAGCGTCACGGAGGACGCCCCCGCCGATCCCCGCAATGTGTACGCGGCGACCAAGCTCGCGCAGGAGCACCTCGCCGCGGCGTGGGCCCGCAGCACGGGCGGGGTGGCGGTGTCGCTGCGCTACCACAACGTGTACGGGCCCCGGATGCCACGGGACACCCCGTACGCCGGTGTCGCCTCGTTCTTCCGCTCGGCGCTCGCCCGCGGCCGGGCCCCGAAGGTCTTCGAGGACGGCCGGCAGCGGCGGGACTTCGTACACGTACGGGACGTGGCGGCCGCCAACATGGTCGCGCTGGCGGCGCCCTGCGCTCCGGGCGCGCTGACCGCGTACAACACGGGCAGCGGAGCGCCTCACACGGTCGGGGAGATGGCGCGGGCGCTGGCCGAGGCGTGCGACGGGCCGCGTCCGGTGGTCACCGGGGAGTACCGGCTCGGGGACGTCCGGCACATCACCGCCGACTCGTCGCGGCTGCGCGCCGAGCTGGGGTGGCGGCCCGAGGTGTCCTTCGAGGACGGCATGCGGGAGTTCGCCCGGGAATAGGGCTCACGGGGCCGTCGGGAGCGTCACCTCGAAGCGGCAGCCACCGGGGATGTTGCGGACGGTGGCGCTGCCCCGGTGGGCCTCGACGATGCCGCGCACGATCGCGAGACCGAGGCCCGCTCCGGCGGGCGGGGTCCGGGCGTGGGTGCCGCGCCAGCCGGTGTCGAAGACGCGCGGCAGGTCCTCCTCGGGGATGCCGCCGCAGCCGTCGGTGACGGACACGACGACGCCTTCGGCGGCGCGCGCGGCGGTGACGGCGACCGTGCCGTCGGCGGGGGTGCGGCGGATCGCGTTGACGAGGAGGTTGCCGAGGACGCGGCTCATCTCCTTGCCGTCGACCTCGACGGGCACCGGATCGACCCTGTCCCCGACGAGCCGTACCCCGTGTTCGCGGGCGAGCGGGTCGGCTCCGGCGAGGGCGTCGCTCACCAGGTCGTAGAGGGAGACGCGCGCGGGGGTCAGGGGCAGGGCGCCCGCGTGGATGCGGGAGAGTTCGAAGAGGTCGCCGACCATGCCGTTGAGCCGCTCGACCTCGGTGCGCATCTGTGTGAGGTAGCGGGCGGGGTCCGTCGCCACTCCGTCCTCCAGGGCTTCCGCCATCGCGCGCAGGCCGGCGAGAGGTGTGCGCAGGTCGTGCGAGATCCAGGCGACGAGTTCGCGCCGGGAGGTCTCCAGGGCCCGCTCGCGGTCCCTGGAGGCGGCGAGTCTGATACTTGTCGCCTCCAGTTCGCGGCTGACCGCCTCCAGTTCGGCCGTGGCCGGGAGATGCGGGGCGGTGAAGTCGCCGCCGTCGCCGAACGACCGCGCGGCAGAAGCCAGTTCGCGGCTGTGGGACACGACCCGGCGTCCCAGGACGAGGGCGGTGGCGAGGGAGACGACGGCGGCCATCGCCACGACGGTGGTGACCACCTTCAGGTCGTGCGGGGAGAGGAACATCGCCCAGGCCACGGCGAGGGTGCCCGCGAGCATCGCGACCACGCCCACGGCGGAGACGACGGCGAGGGACACGGTGAGCGAGCGGCGGCGGAGGATGCGCAGTGCCACGGCCCCGACGAGGCCGGAGGAGGCGGCGCCCGCGAAGGCGTAGAGGGCGATGAGGAGGTTGGCGTGCACCGTCAGACCTCCGACGCGGCGGGACGGTCGTCGGCCTCGAAGCGGTAGCCGACGCCCCACACGGTCTGGATCAGCCGGGGGCGCGCGGGGTCGTCCTCGACCTTGCCGCGCAGCCGCCGGATGTGGACGGTGACGGTCGACAGATCGCCGAACTCCCAGCCCCACACCTCACGCATCAGGTCCTCGCGGCTGTACGCGCGTCCGGGGTGCCGCAGGAAGAACGAGAGCAGGTCGAACTCCCTCAGCGTCAGGGCGAGTTCGCCGCCGTCCCGGGTGGCGCGGCGCGCGGCCGGGTCGACGGTGAGGCCCGCCGCGCGCACAGGCTGACGGTCGGTGTCGGGGCGGGCGCGGCGCAGGACGGACTCCACACGCAGCACCAGTTCGCGGGGGCTGAACGGTTTGGTGACGTAGTCGTCGGCGCCGACCTCCAGGCCGAGAATGCGGTCCTCCTCGTCCCCGCGCGCGGTCAGCATGATGACAGGGACGGGGCCGCGGGCGCGCATCCGGCGGCAGACCTCCAGTCCGTCCATGCCGGGCAGCATCAAGTCGAGCACCACGAGGTCCGGGCGGTGCGCGGCGGCGCGGGCGAGGGCAGCGGGGCCGTCGCCCGCGCGGTCGACGAGGTATCCGGCCCGGTCCAGGTAGCCGGCGACGACCTCGGCAACGGTCGGGTCGTCGTCGACGACCAAGACCCGGGGTCCTGGTTCCGAGGTGGCGCCCCTCGTCGGCTCGTATGACTCGTGCATCGCTCCAGAGTGGCACCCCGGGGCCGCGGGCGGCCCGCCCGGAGTGCGCGAGGGCGCGGACGTCCGTGTTTCGTAAGGAGCCGACGCCCGTTATGTCGCTTTGGCGCTCGTAGGGTGAAAGCCGTGACAACCCCACCACCACCGGTCGACGTGGTCCTGCCCTGCCTCAACGAGGTCGATGCCCTCCCCTGGGTCCTCGAACGCATCCCTCCCGGCTGGCGGGCGATCGTCGTCGACAACGGTTCCACGGACGGTTCCGCACAGCTCGCCCGCTCCCTCGGAGCGCACGTCGTGCACGAACCACGGCGCGGCTTCGGCTCCGCCTGTCGCGCCGGCCTCGCCGCCGCCCGCGCCGACATCGTCTGCTTCTGCGACTGCGACGCCTCCCTCGATCCGGCCCGCCTGGTGCCGTTCGTCGACGAGGTGCGGGCGGGCCGGACCGACCTGGTGCTCGGGCGGCGCCGCCCGACCGCCCGTGGCGCCTGGCCGGTCCACGCCCGCGTCGGCAATCTCGTACTGGCCCGCCTGCTGCGCCGCAGGACGGGCGTGACCCTGCACGACCTCGGCCCCCTGCGGGCCGCCCGCCGCCAGGCACTCCTCGGCCTCGGCCTCACCGATCCGCGCAGCGGCTACCCGCTGCAGATGGTGGTGCGGGCGGCCGACGCCGGCTGGCGCATCGCCGAGCACGACGTGCCCTACCTGCCGCGCACCGGAGCGTCGAAGGTGACCGGCACATGGCGCGGCACCTGGCACGCGGTACGCGACATGCGCGCGGTCCTCGCCGAACCGCCGCCCCCGCGAGGGGCCGCCCGGGCCACCTCCCCGGCACGGGAAGGAGGTGCCCGGTGAACACACTCATCGTCATCGCCAAGGAGCCGCGCCCCGGCCGGGTCAAGACCCGGCTCACCCCTCCGTTCACGCCCGCGCAGGCCGCCGCGCTCGCCGAGGCGGCGCTCGCGGACACACTGCGCACGGTCGCCGCCGCACCGGCCGCACGCCGCGTCCTCGTCCTCGACGGAGAGCCGGGGCCGTGGCTGCCGCCCGGCTTCGAGGTCGTGCCGCAGTGCGCGGGCGGGCTCGACGAACGGCTCGCGGCCGCCTTCGCCGGATGCCGAGGCCCCGCACTGCTGATCGGGATGGACACCCCGCAGGTCACGCCCGCCCTCCTCGACGTCCGCTACGACACCTGCGACGCCTGGTTCGGGCCCGCCCTCGACGGCGGGTTCTGGGCGCTCGGCCTGGCCGAACCCGATCCCGGCCTGCTGCGCGGCATCCCCATGTCGACACCGCGGACAGGCGCCCTGCAGCGGGCACGGCTCGTCGCCGCCGGTCTGCGCGTACGCGATCTGCCCGCCCTGCGCGACGTCGACCTCGCCGACGACGCACACGCCGTCGCCGAGCTGGCCCCGCACGGGGCCTTCGCCGCATGCCTCGCCCACTGTTCCCAGGCGGTACGCCGGTGAGCGCGCCGCCCGCCCCCGCGCCCTGGGCGAGCGCCGACCCGTACGCGCTCGCGCTGCGCACCGGCCGCGGCCCGCTCTTCCTGCGCCGCGCCGACGGCTGGCTGCTCCCCCTGGAGGTGGAACGCTGGTGCGCGCGGGCCGACCCGGTGGACAGGGAGGTCCTCGACCGCTGCGAGGGTGCGGTCCTCGACGTGGGCTGCGGGCCCGGACGGCTCGTCGCGGAGCTCGCCGCGCGCGGCCGCACCGCCCTCGGCATCGACGTCAGCGAGGCCGCCGTCGACCGCACCCGGCGCGTCGGCGGCCCCGCGCTGCGCCGCTCCGTCTTCGAACCGCTGCCCGGCGAGGGCCGCTGGGACACCGTGCTCCTGATGGACGGCAACGTCGGCATCGGCGGCGAACCGCGCGCCCTCCTGCGGCGGGTACATCAACTCCTCGTACCCGGCGGCCTGTTGCTCGCCGAGACCGCGCCGGTGGACGTCGACGACCGCGCCCAGGTGCGGGTCGTCGACGCCACGTCCGGCGCCCGCGACGAGGGCCGTCCGTTCCCCTGGGCGCGCCTGGGCACCGAGGCGCTGCTGCGTCACGCGGCACGGGCGAAGCTCTTCCCCGCCGCTCAGTGGTCCGCCGGCGGGCGCCGCTTCGTCGCCCTGCGCTCCCGCAGCACCGAGCCGGCCAGCAACAGCGCCGACCCGCCGAACAACGCGGCGGTGATCAGCAGCCAGTGGGCCAGGAACGGGGCCGCCGACAGCCCCGTCGCCGACCGGTAGCGCGCGTCCATCGCTCCGCTGATCAGCGGGGACCAGACGAGCAGCAGCAGGAGGGACAGCGCGGCCGGGACCCGCACATAGCCGGCCCGTGCCCGCTGTCCCACGGCGTCCGCAGCCGCCAGCAACGCCCGGTCCGCGGCCGAGTACAGGGGCACCAGAACAAGGTCGTGCAACAGGGCCGCCCCCGCGATCCACAGCGCCACCGCGAGCCAGTCGCCGGCGAACAGCCGCACACCCGCATAGGCGGCGAGCGCGAACGAGCATGCCAGCAGGGCGACGTGCAGAGGGCTGCCGAGCGGCAGCCGGGGCATGGTCCACCTACGCGTCATCGTCTCAGAGCCTTCCGAACGTCAGGCGGGCCACCCATTTGGTGTTCAGCACCCCGGGCGCGGCGGGCACGATGATCCGCGCCGGGTAGCCGTGGTCGGGGGAGAGCGGGGCGCCATTGACGTACAGGGCGAGCAGGGAGCGCGGATCTGCCACCTGGTTGGCGCGCAGCGCGGCGTGCCGGAACGCGCCGTGGCGCTGCAGGGACTCGACGAACACGTCCGGCGGATCGCCGTCGTGCCCGACGAGCGCCGCGAGATCCCGCAGCCGCACCCCGCGCCACCGCTGGTCGGACGTCGACCAGCCCTCCACGCACGCGATCGGCAGCGCGGCACTGTGCAGACCGAGCGCCTCGAGCTGTGCCCGGCCGAGGCGAACGGTGCCCGTGCGTCCGGTGACGACGAGACTCCAGGCGTCCGCGACGGTCTCGGCCCTGTCGATACCCGCGTAGGCGGCGGTCTTGTTGATCTGGAACCCGTTCGGGCCACTGCCGGGTTCGGCGCCGCCGTGCGGGGCGAGCAGCGCCGTACGACGCAGCCCGTCGAAGCCGCGTCCGGCGGTCGTGGCGAAGAGCAGCGCCGATCCGCCGCCCACGAACCACAGCGCGCCGCGCCGCGAAACGGTCGGCGGGCCGGGGTCCGGTGCCGTCAGCACTCCCTCCGCGTCGTCGCTCCCACCCGCACGCATGGCCCTTGCGTTGCGCAGCGCGGCAGGCACTTTGAGCGCCGCGTGCGCCAGGAAAGCGGCGAAGAAGACCCAGGCGCCGTAGAAGTGCAGCGGGTAGAACGAGCCGGGGAAGAGGTAGTCCAGCTGGACGTTGAGGACGCCCGTCGTGAACTCGAACAGGCCGCCGCCGACCAGCAGGAGCAGTGAGAGCCGCTCCAGGCCGTGGGCGAGCGAGCGGACCGGCGGCAGTGCGAACAGCCGGGGCAGCACGGACCACAGTTTGGCGAGAAGCACCGGAATGAGAGTCACACCGAGCGTGACGTGCACGCCCTGCGTGAGCCGATACAGCCAGTGCGGGCGGGTCGGCCAGGGGAAGAGGTAGAAGCCGAGCAGCCCCTTGCCGGGGGTCTTGTCGTTCACCGCCGCCAAGTTTGGGTTGTACGCGGCGTAGGAGAGGAGCCCCGTCACGAACAGCACGGTGATACCGGCGAGCAGGACGAGCCCGAGCAACGAGGTGAATGTGGGGCCGCGCAGCGGGCTGCGCCAGAGCCCCGGTGAGGTCGGGAGACGAAGGGAGACGCGCATGCCGCGACAGTAGGCCGGATCGGACCGTGTTCCGCCCGCGCGACCCATGACGAAACGCTGACGTCCGGCACCGGCGGCCCGGTGCGGGCGCCGAGTCGGCCTAGCGTTCCCGTGTGACCCGCACCGACACCCCCATCACCGGGACCGAACCCCACGGCAGCCGAAGAGACCTGTACGCCGTCGCGGCGACCGCGCTGCTCGTACTGGCAGCCGTGGTCATCGGCCGGCACATCGAGCGCACCCGCCACACCCTGCACGTCGGCTGGCCGCCTCTGTACGCCGACTGGCTGCCCCACGTCGGCCCCGGGACGCCCGCGGCGCTCGCGACGGCCGCCGCGGTGGTGGCGTACGGCCCGTCGCTCGCGGCGCGGCTGCGCTGGCCCGCCCTCCTGGCCGCGTCCTGGGCGACGGCGACCGCCTGGATCCTCAGCCTGGCCCTGATCGACGGCTGGCACCGCGGCGTCGCCCGCCGGCTCACCACCAAGTACGAATATCTCCAGGTCATCGACCGCTTCCACGACATCCCGGCCACACTGCGCGACTACACGCGGCACATCCTCATCGACTCCCCCGACCACTGGCCCCCGCACACCGCAGGCCACCCTCCGGCCGCACCGCTCACCTTCGTGCTGCTCGACCGGATCGGTCTGGGCGGCGGCGGATGGGCCGGTATGTGGTGCGTCGTCGTCGGAGCCACCGCCTGCATGGCGGTCCTGAGCACTCTCCGGGCGCTCGCCTCCGAGGACTTGGCGCGGCGAGCCGCCCCTTTCCTGGTCCTGGCACCGGCAGCGGTGTGGATGGGCGCGTCCGCCGACGCCTACTTCACGGCCGTCGCCGCATGGGCGGTGGCCTTGCTCGCGCTCGCGGTGAGCGGCCGCCACGTGGGCTGGGCGGCGGGCTCCGGGCTCTTGTTCGGCCTGGCCTGCTACCTCTCGTACGGTCTCACCCTCTTCGCCGTCATCGGCGCCGCGGTGCTCTTCCTCGGACGGCGCCGCGTGCGAGAACGCCCGGCGCTCCTGGCCCTGCTGGCCGCCGGACTCGCCGTGATCCCGACGGCGTTCACGCTCACCGGCTTCGACTGGTGGGAGGGCTACCGCCTGCTTGTCACCCGCTACTACCAAGGCGCCGGCGGTGTCCGCCCCTACGGCTACTGGGTGTGGGCCAACCTCGCGTGCACGGCGGTGATCGCGGGCCCGGCCACGGTGGCGGGCCTGCGCCGCACCATCGGCCGGCTCCGCCCGCGTTCCCTTCACCGGTCCTTGCCGCCACATGCCCGCCTCGCCCTCCTCACCTGCAGCGCCCTGGCGGCCCTGCTCCTCGCCGACCTGTCCGGAATGAGCAAGGCCGAGACGGAACGCATCTGGCTGCCTTTCACCATGTGGCTGCTGGCGGGCGCCGCGTTCCTGCCCCGGCCGCGGGCCTGGCTCCTGGCACAGGCTGTACTGGCACTGGCCGTGAACCACGTACTGCTCACCGGGTGGTGACGGAGCGCTCGCGCGAGACCGGGTTCTTGCGCAGGAGCCCGCGACCCTCCACTACCGCGCCACCGAGGGCCGCTCCTGGCTCCTCGCGCTGACGGCACCGGCGCCTGGCCCGCGCCCCTCACGGACGACGCCGCGCCCGCCTCCGCTTCGGTCACGGGCACGGCCGAGCAATTGCTCCTCTTCGTCTGGGGCCGCCTCACTCTGAACGACCTGAAGATCGAGGGTGACCGGCAGGTGTTCGAGCAGCTGATCGCCTGGGAGCCCGAGGAGTAGCGGGTCCTCCGCGCGGCGGACGGCCCGTACGGCCTCCTGCAGCTCGGGCCCGGGCGCATCGCCTGCTCTCGGCGTCGCGCCCGGGTGTGCTGTGTCGCGCGGTTCAGCCCACGGTCCACTTCTGGTTGGCGCCGCCCGAGCAGGTCCATATCTGGAGCCGGGTGCCGTTGGCCGAGCTGTTGCCGGTCACGTCCAGGCACTTGTTCGCCTGTGGGTTGACGATGTCGTTGGCTGAGCTGACCGCCCACTTCTGCGCGGCCGAACCGTTGCAGTCGTAGAGCTGGACCTTGGTGCCGTCGGCGGTGCCGCCGCTGGTCACGTCCAGGCATTTGCCGAGTGCGCGGATCGTGCCGTCGGAGCCCACGGTCCACTGCTGGGCCGTGGTGCCGTTGCAGTCGTAGAGCTGTACGGGGGTGCCGTTGGCGGAGTTCGCCGCGGCGACGTCCACGCACTTGCCCGCGAGGCCCCGGATCGCGCCGCCGGCGGGCGCGTCGCTCGTGGTCACCGTCACCGAGTCCACGACCAGTTGGGCGGGGAAGGCCGTGGAGCTGTCGGGGTCGCCCGGCCAGTAGCCGCCGACGGCCAGGTTGAGGATCAGGAAGAACGGCTTGTTGAAGGCCCAGGTCTTGCCGCTCACGTCGGCGGGCGTACGCGTCTGGTAGACGACGCCGTCGACCGACCACTTGATGGAGTTGGGCGCCCAGTCGACGGCGAAGGTGTGGAACGCGTCCGCGAACGCCTGCCCGCCGGGCAGCGAGTAACCGGCGCCCACACCGGCCGATCCGGAGTAGCCGGGGCCGTGCAGGGTGCCGTGGACCGTGGAGGGCTCGAAGCCGACGTTCTCCATCACGTCGATCTCACCCGAGTTGGGCCAGCCGACCGAACCGATGTCCGTGCCGAGCATCCAGAAGGCGGGCCACATGCCCTGCCCGCGCGGAATCTTCATACGTGCCTCGACGTGCCCGTACTGGGCGCTGAACTTCCCCGAGGTGTTCAGCCGGGCCGAGGTGTACTGGCATGTGCCGTACCAGCACTGGTAGTTGGCCGGATTCTCCTTCTTGGCCGTGATCACCAGATGGCCCTGTCCGTCCAGGGCGGCGTTGTTGGTGCCGGATGTGTAGTACTGGCGCTCGTGGTTGTTGACGTTGTCACCGGTCTCCAGCGTCCACCTCGACGAGTTGACCGCGCTGCCCGCGGCGCCGTCGAAGGTGTCGGAGAACGTCACCGCGGCGGCGGCGGCCTCCGATGGTTCCGCGTGAGCAACGCCGGTCGCGGCGGATGCGACCAGCGTTGCGGACAAGGCAGCGAGGAGACATCTGCGAAGCAGGCGGTGGGAGGTCACGTCTCGTTCCTTCCTGGGCGGTCGGGCACGCAAGGGCCGGCCGAGGTGGAGGTGAAAGCGTTTCGCCTGTTGATTTAAGAGTTGAAGTAAGGGGGCGTCAAGACATTGGTACGGGCCAGGCGTCGGCACTTTCACGGCCGGGCGGCCCCTCACCGCCGGTGTCGCACGGTGAACACGCGCTCGGCCTCACTCATCACCTCCCGGACGATGTCCGCGGCGGGCCGGATGTCGTGGACGAGGCCGACGCCCTGCCCCATCAGCCAGGGCATCTCCTCCCAGTCGGCCTCGGTGGCCGGGGTCGGCGGCAGCACGTTGAACTTGCGCAGCACAGTCTGCTCGCCCTGGAAGAGCGTGGTGCCGACCTGCTCGAGCCCGTCCCGGTCGACCGGCACCTCGTCCAGCCGGTCGTTCCACTCCCGCACCACGCGGTCGCGCTGCACCCGCATCGGATTGAACCGCGGCCACTCGGGGCCGAAGACCCCGCTGCGTACCGTGTCCTGCCCCTGTGCCGCGATCAGCCGGCGGTGATGCTCCGCGTGGACGTGCGCCTCGTACGAGGCGACCAGCCGGGTTCCGACCCACACACCGTCGGCGCCCAGGCACAGAGCCGCCGCGGCCTGCCGTCCGTCGGTGATCCCGCCCGCCGCGAGCACCAGCGCACGCTCGCCCACGGCGTCCACCACCGCGGGTACGTTGACCATGGTGGGCAGTCCGCCGTAGTTGTGCCCGCCCGCCTCCCAGCCCTGGGCGACGACGACCTCCACCCCGTCCTGGACCGCCGTCTCGGCCGCGTCGGCGGAGGCAACCTGCTCCCACACCGACACCCCGGCCTCGCGCAGCAGGGCGAGCTGGCCGGCGGGCGGGTGGCCCCAGTGGAAGGAGACGATCGGCACCCGCTCCTCGGCGCACACACGGACGTGCTCGGTGTTGTCGAAGTACGTGATCAGGTTGATGTGGAAGGGGGCGCCGCCCGCACCCTTGCGGATCTCGTGGATCACCTGCCGCAGCGCCGCCGGGGGCATCAGCGCGGCCCCCACGCCGCCGATGCCGCCCGCGCCGGAGACTGCCACCGCCAGTTCGGACGTACCGCCCGCGAAGGCCATCCCGGCGCAGACGAACGGATACCGCACCTCGAACCGGTCGGTGAGCCTGGTGCTCAGCACACTCATGTCGGCTTCCCCCTTTTTGTGAGCACGGCCGTTACAGGTGGCTGCGCAGCGGACCGCCTCGTCGTCGTCCGTGCCCGAGCCGGGGAGCGGTTCGTCACCGCGCCACGGGACGAGGGCGGGCGCCGCGCCGATCCCGCGGACGAACCGCACTCCTGCCACGACCGCCGCAAGCGCCGACCACGATGTACCGGCGCCGCTGCCGCGCCGGTATTTTCCCCTGGCCGGGGAGCGGCGGAGACCCGCGAACCGGCCATCTCCGTGCCGCCCGCCGTCGTACCGGCCGGAAGCACGGGAGTTCGGCTAGCCTGGCGGGTGACGATCCTGCCCTTCCCACACGTTGGGGGAGCCATGCATCAGACACAGGCACTGATCAGCAGTGCCTGCGCGGGGACGACGCGCAGCGCCCACTGATCACCGCGCAGCTCGCCGCCTGCCTCATCGCCTGCCGTGACGCCCGCGAGCAGTGCGGACGCCACGCCGCCCGCCGAGAGCACTGCCGCCTGTGCGCGGACGCGGCCGGGCAGGCGGCCGAGGCGTGCGAGGACCTGCGCGCGGCACTGCGCCCCTGACCCCGACCTCGTCGTCCTCCGTCAGTGGAGGACGTGCAGGCTCGCTGTCGCGAACACTGCGGTCACCCATGTCCACAGCACAGCGAGACCGGCATGTCCCGCGGTGCGCAGACGGTTGCCACGCCACAGACGCGGCGAGAAGTACGCGAACTCCATGATCCAGCGCAGACCCCAGAAAAGGGTCTGGGCGCACAGCAAGAACGTCGGCAAGGGCCCGCCGGTGAGAAGGTCGGGGGCGAACGCCAGAGGGAGCGTGCCGAGCAGCGCGCAGGTGAGTGCGATGAAGACGAGGTGGGCGTAGGAGACCTGGCGGGTCAGGAGGCTGCTGGCGCGCAGGTCGGCGGGCCAGCCCAGGATGCGTGGGAGGGCTGTGTGCACCAGGCCCATGAAGATGAGGGCGAGGCCGACCAGGCGCAACTGGCCGGTAAGGGTGAGGAAGTGGATCACACCTGTCCCTTGGTGAAGGCGAACGCCGTGACCAGGTGGGCGATACGGCGCTCCGCCGTGGGGCGCAGTCCGGCGTAGGCGGCGAGGCGCAGCCACTCGGCGCGGGGCAGGAAATGCCAGGCGCCGGGTCCGAACACGGCCTTGTTCGGAATGTCCCGCAGATGTTCGGCCAGAAGCAGCGTGCCGCCCGGCCGCAGCAGACGTACGCACTCCGTGAACAGTTGCTCTCGATCTCGTTCCCGGCGTAGTTCGTGCGCCGCGAAGACCAGCAGTACGGCGTCCGCCCCGCCCGAGGGGAGCGGCAACTCCTCGGGGCGGCCGGGCACTGCGTGGACGGGTGGTTTCACCCGGCGCCGGGCACGGCGGACGGAGCCCTCGTCCGTCAGCGCCGGGTCGTACAGATCGACGGCGGTGTGCCGTGCGGTGGGCCAGCGCTCGGCGAGCGGGGCGCTCACCTCGTCGAGTCCGGTGCTCACCACCACGTACGAGGAGGGGGTCGCGGGCAGCAGTTCCGCCAGCCAGTCGTAGGTGTACAGATCCGAGTAGTCGTAGACGTACCAGCTCGCCGCCGTGGCGGTGCCGAGGAGGGTGACGGCCGCGGCGGATCCCACGCGGGCGAGACGGCGCAGGGTGGGTGGAAGTCGCCCTGCGACGGTGGCCGCGGCCAGCGCGGTGGCCAGCCCTGTCGCGTACTGCGGCCAGTTGTAGGCGATGACGTCGCGGACGCCGGAGTGCCGCGCGGTCATCTCACGCCGCCGCTCTCGCTGCGGCGCACACCGCGACCCCAGCCGTAGTCGACGCCGGCGACGTGGAAGGCGTTGGCGAGGACGGGGTGGGTGCCGGCGAACGGGCCGTGGTCGAAGAAGGTGGACCGGTCCACGTCGACCCGGACAGGCCGCGGATCCCACTGGGCGCGCGACGCTTTGATGACGATCACGGAGCGGGTCTGCGGTTCGCATTCGAAGGTGTAGGGCAGCGGGCCGGCGAAGCGGCGGGCGGCGCGTTCGTCCGCGAACGGGCTGCCCGGCGGCAAGGGCGCCGGGGCGCCGCGCAGATCGGCGCGCACGGTCAGGTCGGCGTTCCCGTCGGCACTGTCGACGCGGAACTCCAGGGTGTCCGCCGAGATATGTGTACGCATGTGTGTCTGGCGGTAGTTGTAGCGGGTGAGCAGGTTGCCGCCGAGCCGCATCAAGTTGTTGTCGGTGCCGCTGCGCAGGATGCGCAGGCCGCGCATGGTCCGGCCCTCGGGGGTGGGGAAACGGGTGAAGACCCGGTAACCCGTGAGCAGGAAGTCGCGGCCGAACCTGGCGGGCACGGCAGCGGGCCGCAGCGCACGGGCGTCGACGAGGGCGATGGCCACGAAGCCGTACAGCGGTTCCTGCGGGCCGGCACGGTACGTGTCGAGTTCCAGAGCCGGTGGCACGAGTGGGCGCAGCACCTCGGGGGGCAGGGCGTACGTCAGGACGAGCGAGTGCGCGAAGTGCGTATGTATCGCTATTGGGTGACGTTGTATCAGGTGCCGCACGGGTCGATCCTTCTGACGTCGGTGTCGTCGGTGTCGTCGGTCCTGTCCGGGCCCGATCCCAGTTGGAGGACGCGCACGACACCCCAGAGCGCGGAGCGGTCCTCAGCGGCCCAGCCCGCGCCGGCCGGTCCCGGTTGACGGAAGCTGCGCAGGACCACGATGCCGCCGGGGCGTACGGCGTGCCGTACAGCGGCACGCAGGCGGCGGGCGAAGGCGGGGCCCGGGCCATCAAGCACGTTCGAAAGGGTCACGGCGTCGTAGGCGGCGCGCGGTGCTCGCTCGAGGACATCCACGACATCCCCTTGGACGAGTGGGAGATCCGGTGCGTGCGGCGGTGCCGTGTCCGGGGGTTCGGCGCCCGCGAGCAGCCGCCACATCCATGGATTGCGGGCGTTCGGGGAAGTGGTGACGGTTCGTTCGATGCGCTGTCGGAGCACCTCGTCGAAGCGGGCGGGGACGACCGCGGCGAACGAGGGGCGCAGCGCTGTCGCGAGTGCGCCACCGGGACGCAGCGCGAGGCGCATCAGCCGGCGCAGCCCCGGACCGTCCAGGTCCGAGCGCCATCGCCGGGCCTGTTCGGCCGGGTCGTCCAGGGCGAGGAAGCTGCGCAGTGCGGGCGCGCGCCAGGCGGGCAGGCACGCACCGGCCGCGCCACGCCCCAGCCGCACGAGCGTCTCGGCGGTGCCCTCCGCGCTCACGCCACCGGCGAGCCGCTGTCGGGCGTAGGCGAGTTGCACGGGGTTGAGATCCACGGCTGTCACGTCGTGGCCGGCCCGGTGCAGGGCGGCGGCGGTGTCGCCCGCGGAGGCGATGCAGAGCAGCCGTGCGCCGGTCGTCGGCAGGACCTTCAGTTCGATGCCGCTGTCCTCGTACATCCGTCCGAACAGGAGGCGTGGGCCTCCGAATCCGCTGATGAGGCGGGAGCGGGCCCATGGGGTGGCGCTCACCGGGTCACCGGCCTCGGGGAGATCTTCCAGATCAGGACGATGAAGACCAGGTTCTGGGTGAGCAGCCGCCCGGGTTCCTCGATCTGGCCGGGGCTGAACAGCAGGCCACCGGCGTTGAACACCACGACAAGTACTGTCTGGACGACAGCGGCGCTGCGGACCCGTCGCCCGGCAAGCACCCACAGGCCGATCGCCACCTCGGCCAGCCCGATCGTCACCAGCGCCGCCGTCGACGCCCAGCCAGGAAGGAAAGGCACGTCGTCGACGATGGCCCGCTGGTCCGTCCGCCCCCGCCAGACCTTGCACCAGAAGCCCTCGTAGAACCACACCAGGGCAACGGCCCAACGCGCCGCCGCATCGCGCCAGTCCTCGGGCATGCGTCCGCCGCGTCGGGCAATGGGGATGTCGGAACTGGCCAGTTGGCTCATCTGCATCGCACCGATCTCGTCGATCCGCCGAATTGAACGTGTTCAAGAACAGCGTAACCGTACGACGCCGGGGGCGCCTGTGCAATGAGTCGCAGTGCCGAAGCAGGAGTGAGCGGCGGGGCGTCCGCCGATTTGTCGGGGCGCCGGAGTGGAGGCGTACGGGCCGCACGAGGAGTGGCCGCCACCGGCCGCGCGTTCACGGCCGCGGGCGCGTTGCTCCGGTCGCCAGTTCGCATGCGCGTACGTACTCCTGCACGAGCGGGCGGTGGTCGTCCGCGCGCCAGGCCAGAGCGAAGCGGCTGGGCGAGACGCCCTGTACCGGACGGGTGACGACCCCGCCGAGTGTGATCAGCGGGGCGTTCCCGGCGGCCAGGAGAACTACGCCGAGGTTCGCGACCAGCGCTTCGTAGGTTTCCTCGGTGCTTGCCACCTCCGCACCGACGCGCGCGGACTTCCCACCGCGGGCGTCGGTGGCGAGCCAGTAGTCGCGCAGCGGTCCGGCGGCGTCGGGCAGGGCGAGGAACGGTTCGTCCAGCAGGTCGCTGAAGTGAACGACTTCCCGGTCGGCGAGGGGATGGCCGGCGGGCAGGGCGACCAGGCGGGGTTCCTCGGCGACCACCACCCACCGGTAGCGGTCCGCATCAGGCAGCGGAAGCCAGATGAATGCCGCGTCGCAGGCGTTGTCGGCGAGCCCGGCGGTCGCGTCGTGCCAGGAGACGTGGCGCATGGCGAGACGGGCGTCGGGGCGCGCGGCGGTGAAGCGGGAGCGGATCGCCGGCAGCACACCCCCACGTCCCGGGCTGGTGCTCATCCCCACCACGAGGCCGGCCGCCTGATCGGCGACGGCCCTGGCGACTGCCTCCTGGGCCGCCTCCCACTCGGCGAGGATCCTCCGGGCATGCGGCAGCAGTGCCGTGCCGACCGCGCTCAGGCGCACATCGCGCCGGTCGCGCTCGAACAACGCGGCCCCCACCTGCTTCTCCAGCATCCGGATCTGCTTGCTCAACGCGGGCTGCGAGACGTAGAGCCGCTCGGCCGCGCGCGTGAAGTGCAGTTCCTCGGCCACTGCGGCGAAGTACCGCAGATCCCGTCCATGAACGTCCATAACCATCGGCTATCACAGTGGGTCTTGGACGAGCAACTGACGTATAAAGCAAGCTGGTTCGCACAGACGGACCGACGAGGACCGCGCATCACCCGGCAGCGCACGAGGAGACGAACATGAACAAGGTATGGCTGGTCACCGGAGCGAGCAGCGGGTTCGGGCGGGCGATCACCGAAGCGGCCGTCGCCGCCGGTGACATAGTGGTCGCCGCCTCCCGTCGCACCGCGCCGCTCGACGATCTGGTCGCCGCGCACCCGGACCAGGTCGAGACGTTGTCGCTGGACGTCACCGACATCGCGGCCGCCCAGGCCGCGGTCGACGGCGTGGCAGCCCGGCACGGCCGGATCGACGTCCTGGTCAACAACGCCGGACGAGGCATGGTCGGGGCGGTCGAGAACAGTACCGACGACGAGCTGCGGTCCCTGATGGACGTGCACTTCTTCGGCCCGGCCGCGCTCACCCGGGCCGCGCTGCCGCACATGCGCCGCCGGGAGTCGGGCGCCATCGTGCAACTCACCAGCATGGGGGGCCGGTTCGCCTTCGCCGGAGTCGGCGCCTACTGCGCCACCAAGTTCGCCCTCGAAGGGCTCTCCGAGGCCCTGGCCGCCGAGGTCGCACCGTACGGTATCCGGGTGCTGATCGTGGAGCCCGGGGCGTTCCGCACCGGCTTCGCCGACGCCGCCGCCCTGCGCCCCTCCGCGGGCCCGGACACCTACCAGGACACCGTCGGCCCCGTTCTTTCCGGGCTGCCGGGAGGCAGTGGCGCCGAACCCGGGGACCCGGCCAAGGCCGCCGCCGCCATCCTCACCGCTCTGGACGCGGACGAGCCGCCGCTGCGGCTGCCGCTCGGCAACGACGCCGCGGACGCGATCACCGAGCACCTCGATCACGCCCGTACCGAACTGAGCTCCTGGGACAAGCTCATCCGCTCCACCGACTTCGACGACTGATACCGCAGCCACCCCGTCCGTGCTGCCGGTTCCCCCCACGACGGCCGCCCAGGCGACCGCCCTCCGCGCCACTCTTCGTACGGCCCTGGCTGGTCTCCCCGACCAGTCAGGGCCGTTGCACGTCCGGCACCGCCCGCGACTCGGCGCATCGCGTGACGCCATCGGCACCCCCCGCGGATTAGGTTAGGCTACGCTAACTGCGGTTGATCCCGGGGAGATTGGAAACACATGACCGTACGGGTCGCGGTGGCCGGAGCCGGTGGCTACGCGGGCGCAGAGTTGCTCCGCCCGCTCGACGCTCACCCCGAGGTCGAGATCTTCGCCCGACCCGTGCACGCCGTCTGCCAGGACTTGGCCCGGCGACTGGTGGCGGACGCCGAGGGCGCCTCCAAGGAGGCCGATCTGCCGGACCGCCGGATCACGGACACCGCCGGCCTGCGCTCCGGCGACGCGGCAGCGGGCATGTGGACCAACGACCTGACGGCCGAGTACGCCCACGAGAACAGCGCGTACAGCTCATGAACGGGGCGGGAATGGAGAGAACACAGGAGCCGGACGCGGCCGTGGCGCCTGCCGCCCGGGACCTGCCCTGGGCCGAGGAGCTGCAGGGCAGCGTGGTCGTCATCAAGTTCGGCGGCAACGCCATGGTGGACCCGTCGCTGCACCGGACGTTCGCGCAGGACGTGGTGGAGCTGTGGCAGGCGGGGCTCCGTCCCGTCGTCGTGCACGGCGGAGGGCCGCAGATCAGCGCCCTGCTCGACCGGCTCGGTCTGGAGGTGCGCTTCGAGGCAGGGCTTCGGGTGACCACGCCGGAGACGATGGACGTCGTCCGCATGGTGCTCACCGGCCGGGTCCAGCGCGAACTGGTCGGGGCCATCAACGTCCACGGGCCCTTCGCCGTGGGCCTGTCGGGCGAGGACGCGCACACGATGACCGCCGTCCGGCGCTCCGCCCTGGTGGACGGCCGCGCTGTGGACATCGGCCTGGTCGGGGACGTGGTCGCGGTGGAGGCCGCCACGATCGACGCATTGCTGGAACAGGGCCGCATCCCTGTGATCTCGCCCGTCGCACGGGGCGAGGACGGCCAGGTCTACAACGTCAACGCCGACCTCGCCGCGTCGGCGCTCGCTGTGGCGCTGGGGGCGGAACGGCTGGTCGTCATGACCGACGTCGAGGGCGTGTACGCGGACTGGCCGCACAGCACCGGAATCATCGATCGGCTGACCGCGGACGAACTGGACGCGCTGTTACCGGAGTTGACCAGCGGCATGCTCCCCAAGATGGAGGGCTGTCTGCGGGCCGTCCGGGCGGGCGTCGGCCGCGCGCACGTCATAGACGGTCGCGTTCCGCACGCCTTGCTGCGTGGCGTCTTCGACGAAGACGGTCCCGGCACCACGGTCGTCCCTGACAAGTAGCCAGCGACGCGGAACACGGAGGAGGCCGCCTGAGCGACGACGGTCCCCTTTCACCGGCCAGCCGCCGGCGTGCGGTGATGAGGGACGACCACGGCACTCCCCCGCCGGCCCTCGTCGGAGGTGTGAACGGCACGGTGTGGGACGAGGACGGCCGGTCGTGGTCGCCTCCGGTGCGCTGGACGCCGCCAGGTGCGCTACGGCTGACAGGCGCGGGCCAGAATGAGCGCGTTGCGGTCGGGATCCAGGGTCCGGGTCCAGGCTGCCGGGGCCAGACCCGGGTCGACCGGGTGGAAGCCGTGGTCGAGGAAGAGCCGGCCGCTGCCGGTCGTCGCGGTGAACAACATGGTCAGGGCACGGCTGCGGGCCCGGGCGAACGCGGCTTGCAACAGACTGCCTCCCATGCCCGAACCCTGACGGTGCTCGGCGACGCAGAAGTTGTAGAGCACGCCGACCGAGGCGTGCTCCCTCGCCGCGAGACATCCCTCGAGGTCCCCGTCGGGCGCCTGGGCAACGAGAAAGTCGCATGCCCTCGCCAGGTAGAGGGAGACGGGACGTTCGCGGAGTGCTCCCGTCCGCACGAACGGCCGGGAGAGCGCGGCCAGCGCGGGGGCGTCACCGTTCTGCGCCGGCCTCACGGAGAACGCGGAAGCCCCGCAGCGCTCGACGGCCGGGGCATGCGCCGGTAAGGCGGCGGGCAGCGTAGCGGTGGTCAAGACATTCCTTCCTCAGACAGTTCCGGCCGGACGGTCAGGTCGACCGTTCGGCCGTCACCCGCAGGGGCGGCCGGGATAGGCGTCGGTCTCGGGGGTTCCCGCCTCGCGCAGGCGGCGCAGCACGTCCCCGAGAACCTTCTCGTCCACGTCGAACGGGATGTTCAGCCGTCGGTCGAAGACGACGACCTCGTCCGCGGACATGTGCCAGATCACCCAGCGCGACGGGGTCCCGGGCTCTTCCCGCAACTCGGCGACGCACTCGGCGACGTCCGTCTCCGCACTCACAGCTTTCCCGCTTTCGTCGCTTCGGTTCCGTCCACGAAGGTCGCCACGACCTCGATGCCGCTGATGCGCGAGGGCGGGACGCGCCGGGGGTCGTCGCCGAGCACGACGAAGTCGGCCCGCTTTCCCGGGGTCAGGCTGCCCGCACCGTCCTCCCACCGGCAGGCGTACGCCCCGGCCACCGTGTAGGCGCGCAGCGCCTCCTCGACGGTGACCGCCTCGTCCGCTCCGACCGTGCGCCCCGAGGCGGAGGCGCGCTCGACCATGAACTGGACGGCGCGCAGCGGCGCCCCGTCCGTGACGGGCAGGTCCGAACTCCCCACGAGGGGCACCCCGTGCTCCAGGAACGCCCGGCCCCGGTACAGCCAGTCCGCTCGCCCGGCGCCCATCACCCGCGCGTAGTCGTCCCCGAAGGAGTACAGGAAGGTCGGCTGGACGACCGCGCTGACGCCGAGGCGTGCCATGCGCGGAAGTTGGTCGGGCCGGATCAGCCCGGCGTGCTCGATCCTGTGCCGCGCGTCGCTGCGGGGCCGCAGGCGCTGGGCCCGCTCCAGGGCGTCGAGCGCGAGGTCGGCCGCGCGGTCGCCGATGGCGTGGACGGCGAGCTGCCAGCCGGAGAGATGCCCGTCCACGATGAGCCGGGTCAGGATTTCCGGGTCGTCCTGCAGTTCGCCGGTGTTGTCCGTCCCGGCGTACGGAGCGGTGAGGGCGGCGGTCCGGGCCATCATCCCGCCGTCGGTGTAAATCTTGAGCGCCCCCAGCGAGAGCCACTCGTCGCCGAAGCCGGTGCGCATCCCCAGATCCAGGGAGCGGGGGAGTCCGTCGTCCCGGTGGGCGGCGAGCGGGCGCAGGGTGTCACCGGCCGCCATGAGCTGCACGCGCAGCGGCAGCCTTCCCTGGTCTCGCAGCAGTTGGTAGGCGCCGAGCTCGACCGGGCTGTGGCCGAGCAGGCCGCCGCCGATGCCTGCTTCGGCGACGGCGGTCACGCCTGCACCGAGACAGGTACGGGCCGCTCGCTCGACGGCGTCGGCGATCTCGGTCTGCGCGAAGGGGAGCCGCAGCTTACGCGCCCGCTCCATGGCCCGCTCGGCCAGGAATCCGTCGTGGTGCGGGACATCGGCGGGCAGGAGGTCCAGGACGGCGGAGCTGACGACGCATCCGTGCCCGGAGGCGTGCAGGAGGAACACCTTGCGCCCGCGGGCGACGGTGTCCAGCTCGGCGCTGGTCACATGGCGCCCGAGGGCTCGCTGGTCGTAGCCCATCACGTCGACCCAGTCGCCGGGTCCGTCCGTACCGGAGACCGCCTCGGCGACGACTGCCAGAACGTCTTCGACGCGTTCGCACGAAGTGACGCTGCGGGCCAGTTGTCCGAGCCCCGCCCACGCGAGATGGACATGGCTGTCGATGAAGCCCGGCAGGACCGTCGCGCCCTGCAGATCGATGACTTCGCGGGCGGGGAGAGCGGTCACGGCTTCGTCGAGTCCCACGATGCGCCCCCGCCAGATCCCCATGTCGCGGGCGGTCGGGCGGTCCGGGTCCATCGTGACGATGTGAGCGTTCGTCAGCCGTGAGCACAGCATGGGCGGCCGGATCAGGCGTCGGCGGAGGCCGCGAGGGAACGGGGGCGCAGATCCGTCCAGTTGGTCTCGACGTACTCCAGGCAGGCGTCCCGTGTGGTCTCCGCCAGGGCGACCGTCCAGCCGCCGGGCACCTCCGCGAAGGACGGCCAGAGGGAGTGCTGGCCCTCGTCGTTCACCAGGACCAGGAAACGGCCGTCGGCGTCGTCGAACGGGTTGGTGCTCATGTGCGGGTTCCTCCTTGGGCCCAAGGGGGCTGGGTTTCGGGTCGCGCGAGAAGGACGTCGACCGGCGAACCCCTTGACCAGTTAGGTTAGGCTCGCCTAAACCCAGACCTTAACGTCTCCCCCTCTCCCCCACAAGGAGCCCTCATCATGCCTGGACGCGAACAGGGCCTGGCCGACGGCCCGTTCACCGGGTTCGGCCTGACCGCGACGCCCGGCGGCGAAGAGTTCTGGGCGGGCGCGGCGGCCCCCGCATCGGTGCCCTCCGGGGACGGCGGCTGGGTCACCCTGTTCCTGTGGCGCGGCAGCCCGGCGGTGGTCGAGTTCGAGAACTGGCCCGACCCCGTGCCGCTGGTCCGGTGGGGCGACACGGACTGCTGGTACGCCGAGGTGCCGATGCCGGCCCGGCTCCGGGTGACCTATCGGTTCCGTACGGGCGAACTGACGCACCCCGACCCGTTCAACCCGGCCGGGACCGGCGGTGAACAGTCCATCGTCGCCACCCCGGACGCTCCCCCGCAGCCGCACTGGCCGGTCGTCGGCGCGGACGACGTGCTGCCGCTGCCCCGCACCCGTATCCGCTGGACCAGCGAACGGCTCGGCGGGCGCCGCACCGTGCGCCTCCATCCGGTCGCCGGCGGCGGGCCCGTGGTCCTGCTGCTCGACGGGGACGACTGGCTGCACCTGCACCCCGCCATGGCCGCCTTCGACGCGGCGGCCGCCGCCGGGGAGATGCCGCCGGCCACATTGGTCTTCGTACCGGCCAAGGACCGGGCGGCGGAGTTCGGCTGCCGCCCGGACCTGTGGGAGGCGGTGCGCGACGAACTGCTCCCCCTCGTCGTGGACAGCGAAGTCCCGGCGGAGACGGACGGTTTGGTGGTCGCCGGGCAGAGTCTCGGTGGCCTGAGCGCCGTGTACGCCGCGTTGGAGTACCCGGACCTGGTGTCCCGCGTCGCCTGCCAGTCGGGGTCCTTCTGGTGGTCCCCGAGCGCTGCGGACCTGCCGGATCCCCTGGCCGGACAGGTGGGCGGCGCCATCGCGGCACGCCTGCGCGAACACCCCGCCCCACCAGGTCTGCGGATCGCGTTCGACCTGGGCGAGCACGAGACCCGTATGCGTCCCCACTGCGAGCTGGTGGAATCGCTCGTCGAGGAGTCCGGTGCGACCGTACGGGTCTCGCGGTCGGCGTCGGCGCACGACCGGGCGGGCTGGCGGCAGGCCCTGCTCACGGACGTGGCCTGGGCACTGGCCTGACGAACGCAGGGAGGTGCCCCGGGACGCAGCCGAGCGGCTGCGTCCCGGGGCACCTTCTCCTCACGTCACCTGGTCACCTGGTCACCGCCAGGGAATAGTCCCGGTCCATGGTCAGCAGCTGCCGGTGCGTGCCCTCGGCCTTGACCACACCGTCGTCGAGGACGAGCACGCGGTCGGCCGCGTCAAGCAGAGCGGGGCTGCTGGTGATCACGACGGTGGTGCGGTCCCTGCGCAGCGTCGCGATGTTGCGCGCCACCAGCTGTTCGGTGACCGCGTCCACCGCCGTCGTCGGATCCCGCAGCACGAGGACCTCCGAGTCCGCGGCGAGAGCACGCGCCAGGGACAGCCGCTGGCGCTGCCCCCCGGACAGGTTCGAACCGCGGTCACGGACCTCGTAGTCGAGTCCCTCCCGGTGCAGGGCCACCACATCGGTCAGCAGAGACGCCTCGACCGCCTCGGCAAGCATGCGACTCGTCCCCAGCGGATCGATGTTCGAACGCAGCGTGCCGGCGAAGATCTCCCCGTCGAAGGGGTTCACCAGGATGTGCTCGCGGGCCGACGCGACCGACAACTCCGAGAGCGGCCGGTCCCCGACGCGTACCACTCCCTCGTAGGCGTCCGGGGGAACCGCCAGAGCCAGGATCGACGCGAGCTCGGCCGCCGCCCGGGGCTGGTAGGCCGCGATGGCGACGAACTCACCGGCCGACACCCGGAGCTTGACCCCCTGCAGCGTTCCGTACCGGACACCGTCGATGTCCAGGTCGCCGGCCGGCGTCGGCCGCTCCGAGCCCGGGTCCGCCATCGGCGGGGCCGAGAGGACCAGGGCCATCCGCTCCGCCGACGCGCGCGCCATCATCACGTACTTCGGCATGTCCGAGAACAGTTTGAGCGGCTCCATGATGAACTGCGCCAGACCCACGGCCATGACGAGCTCGCCGATGCTGATCTGCTTGTCGAAGGCCAGCCAGCCGGCCATCAGGCTCACCGAGACCGCGAGGATCCCGTTCAGCGCCAGCGCGGTGCCCGCGTAGGCCCCGTTCACCCGGGCGACCGTGACCGCCTGCTCCTTCGCCTCCGTACTGACCTTCCGGTAGGAACGGAACGCCGCGTAGTTGCCGCCGAAGCCGTGCAGCGGACGCAGCCCTGTGATCAGGTCGGCGACCTTCGCACCCGCGCGCGCCACCCTGGCCTGCTGCTCCTTGGTGCTGGTGCCGATCCGCCTGGACATCACGCTCAGGACCGCGAGGATGGCCACGGCCCCGGCCATGACAAGGAGGCCGAGCCGCAGGCTCGCCATGCTCAGCGCCACCGCCGCGACAAGCACCGAGACCATGGAGCTGATCAGCAGGGGCACCACTTCGACGATGTCGGCGGTCTGGTCGGCGTCCTCGGTGGCGATGGTGAGCACCTCGCCGGATTTCAGGCCGGAGTCCCTGGCCACGGGCTGGAGGCCGCAGGCCGCGACCTGCACCCTCCAGCGGTGCGCCTCGGTCGTGTTGGCCTTCTGCAGAATGCGCATGCCGAAGCGCCAGGAGAGCGACACGACCGTGATGATCACGGCCAGGGCGCCGATCGCCAGCGGGAGCGACAGTGTGCTGCCGTCCTTCATGGTGCGCTCGACGATCTGGCCGAGCGCGATCGGAAAGGCGGTCTCACCGGCCTGGTAGAGGCCCATGAGGACGGTGCCCCAGGCCATGGCGCCGATGTTGCGGCGGACGGCCGTCCGCAGGATGTCGGACCCCGGGCGGCGGGATCTCTGAACGTCAGGAGTTGTCATCGATGTGCCGAGCAATCGCTTCCGGGGTTCGCAGGGTGTACAGATCACGGATGGTGATCACGGGACCGTACTCCCGGCGCAGAAGTCCGACCAGGCGCACGGCCAGCATGGAGTGTCCCCCGAGGGACAGGAAATCACCCATCGCGCTCACCTCGTCGTCGTCCAGGTCCAGGGTCTCCGCGAAGAACTCGCAGACCACGGTCTCCGTCTCGGTCTCCGGGCCGCGCTCGCCCGAAGTGGTCAGCGCCCCCAGCGGCTTGGGTTCGGGCAGCGCCTTGGTGTCGGCCTTTCCGTTCACCGTGAGCGGGATGCTGTCCACCTGGGCGTAGTGCGTCGGCCGCAGGAAGTCGGGCAGCCCCGCGCCGACCTCTGCCGCGATCGACGCCAGGTTACCGTCGTCGAGCACCAGGTAGGCGGCCAGCCGGTGGGCGCCGTCGACCTGGGGGTCGGGCTGGGCCACCGCGGCGGTGAACCGTACGGCGGGGTGCGCGGCGAACGCGGCTTCCACCTCGCCCAGTTCGACCCGGTGTCCGCGGATCTTGACCTGCTGATCCGTGCGGCCCAGGTACATCAGGTTTCCGTCGGGGCGCCGGATGACGAGGTCGCCGGTGCGGTACATGCGCTCGCCGGGGGCGCCGAACGGGGACGCCACGAACCGGTGCGCCGTCTGGGCCGACTGGCCGAGGTAGCCCCTGGCGATGCCCACGCCGGAGACGTACAGCTCGCCGGGGGCTCCGTCCGGCAGAGGCCGCAGCCACGGGTCGAGCACGTACACGTCGGTGTTGTCGATGGCCACGCCCACCACGGGGTCCTCGCACTCGAACGTGCCGACGCCCAGGGTGTTGATGGTGTACTCGGTGGGTCCGTAGAGGTTGTACCCCACGGTCCCCTCGGTCCGGTCGAGCCGCTGCCACAGGCCCGGGGTGACCGCCTCCCCTCCGAGGAGAACCAGGGCGGGGCGCCGGTCCGGGTTGTCGAGCAGGCCCTCGGCCACCAGCTGCTGGGCGTACGTCGGGGTGACGTTGATGACGTCGATCCCGTGGTCGCGGCAGTAGTCGACCAGGCCGGGCGCGTCGCGTCGCAGCTCCTCGTCGCAGATGTGCACCTCATGGCCGTCGGCGAGCCACAACAGCTCCTCCCACGACATGTCGAAGGCGAACGACACGGTGTGCGCGATCCGGAAGACCCGGTCGCCGTGGTCGGCGAGGACCGGAGCGAAGATACGGCGCTGGTGGTTGATCAGCATGTTGGTGAGGCCCGCGTACTCGGTCACCACACCCTTGGGCTTTCCGGTGGAGCCGGACGTGTAGATCGTGTACGCGGGACGGCGCAGCCGCCGCGGGTCGTCCGGCGCGAACGAGACGCACGGCTCCGCCGCCGGGAGCGGGCGGTCGAGTTCGATGAGGTCGCCGCCAAGGCGCGGGGACACGGAGCTGACGGTGAGGATCACGTCCGGGCGGGAGTCGGCCACGATCGAGGCTATGCGCTCGTCCGGGTGGTCCAGCTCGAGCGGCACGTACGCGGCTCCGGTGCGCAGCACGGCGAACAGCGCCACGATCGAGTCCAGCGAGCGCGGGATCGCGAGGGCCACGGTCCGTTCGGGGCCGATCCCCCGTCCGGCGAGCACGCCCGCCAGCTCACGGCTGCGGTCCCGCAGTTGTGCGAAGGTCATGCTCCTGCCGTGCGCGACCAGGGCGGTGCGGTCCGGGGAGCGGTCCGCCGCCAGGTCGAAGCGGTCGACCACGGTGTCGGTGCCGATGTCCGTACGGACGCCGGGCTCCGGAACCGGGCCGAGGCCCGGCAGCGCGCCCACGGGTCCGCTCGCCCGCGCGAGGTCCTCCAGTACGCGCACGTAATCGTCGAGGAGGCTACGGGCGCTGTCGCTGTCGCCGTGGCGGTGCTCAAGCTTGACTGTCAGGCGCTCGCCGGGCGTGACGACCCAGGTGTACGGATAGTGGGTGGAGTCGTCGGCCTTCACCTCGGTGATGCCGTGCCGTGCGTTCATCTCGGCGAAGGCGTCCATGTCCAGGAAGTTCTGGAGCACGAAGAGGTTGTCGAACAGGACGTCGTGGCCGCTGGCACGCTGGATCTCGCCGAGCCCCAGGTGCTCGTGCTCCATGGCCGCGACGCGGCTCGTCTGCACGGCGGACAGGTAGTCCCGTACGGTCTCCTCCGGCCTGGCCCGCGTCCACATGGGCACGGTGTTGAGCAGCACTCCGACCATGTCGGACAGCCCCTCGCCGTCACGTCCGGAGACCGTCACGCCGAACACCGCGTCGCTGCGCCCTGTGTGGCCTCCGAGAAGCAGGCCGAACGCGCCCGTCAGGACGGAGTTCAGGGTGACGCCGTGCGCCTTGGCCGCCTTCCGGAGCAGTTCGGACTGCTCGGCGGTCAGGGTGTGGACGAGCGCGGGCGGAAGGTCCGCCGAGAGGGTCGGTGCCGGTCCGGCCAGGAGCGTCGGGCTCGTGAGTTTGGACAGGTGCTCGGCCCAGAAGCGTTCCGAGACGGCCTGGTCCCGCTGGGCGAGCGCGCGGGCGTGGTCCTCGAAGCGGGGCTCGGCCGGCTCGGTGCCGGGCCGTTCGCCGGCGACGACAGCCTCGTAGGCGGCGAACAGGTCGCGCAGCACGATCTCGCGGGACCAGCCGTCCCACAGCAGCAGATGATGGCTGAGGAGCAGACCGTCGCCGCCGTCGGGAAGCCTGACCACGGTGAGCCGGATCAGCGGTGCGTCGTCCAGGTCGAATGCGGTCGTACGGTCCCGGACACGCAGGGCGTCCACCTCCGCTTCGGCGCGGAGTTCGACCGTGCGGACGGGGACCCGGCGGCCCGGCTTGAGGACCTGGACCGGATTGCCGTCGTCGTCCGTGGCGAAGCCCGCGCCGACGACAGGGTGCCGGGCGATCACGGAGGCCATGGCCTCCTCCAGCGCGGCCGTGTCCAGGCGCCGGTCGAAGGTGAAGTAGTTCTGCGCCACGTAATGGCCGGCCGAACCCGCCATTTGGGCCTGGAAGTACAGGCCCCGCTGGAGCGGTGTGACCGGTGCCGTGCGCTCGGCGGTCACCGCGGCCCGCGCCATGCCCTCCAGGGCGTGCAGCCAGTGCCTGGTGATCTCCTCGGGAACGTCCTCCGCCAGGGTGAACGTGGCGTGCACGCTTCCCGTGACGGCGTCCGTCCAGGCGTTGACCTCGACGGCGTACGGGCTGCCCTGGTCCCCGCCGGTGATGTGCAGTGCCTCTGACTCACTGCCCCGGCCGAGGTAGTTGAACAGCACCTGCGGGCGGGCGGTGAGCAGCGGCGCCGTCTGCGGGTTGAGGTAGCGAAGTCGGCCGTAGGCGGCGTGTCCGGCCTCGTCCGGCTGGCGCTCGGCGAGCTCGCGGGCCGCCGCGACGGGGTCGGTGTGCGCGGTGAGCCGCACAGGCGCGATGGCGGTGAACCAGCCGACCGTACGGGTGTAGTCGTGGTGCCCCGATGCCGGGGTTCGGCCGTGCCGTTCGAGCTCGATCGCGAGGTCGGCGGGCACGTCCTGGATCTCGGTCAGGGCGGTGCGCAGTGCCCCGCACAGCAGCTCGGTCAGGGCGACTCCCAGCGCGGTGGGCGCGGTGCGCGTCAGCTGGTCGCTGACGTCGGGGGGCAGCACGACGGTGATGTCGCGCGGTGCGCCGACGGTGGTGAGCAGCGCGGGCGCCTGAAGCACGTCGATCCAGCGTCCGACATCCTCGATGTCGGCTGCGGCCCGCAGCGTGAGCGCCTCGGCGTACTCGGCGTAGGACGTCGTCGCCGGTGCGAGCGCCTCCCCGCGCAGCGCGGCGGCGATGTCGTCCAGGATGATCAGCCAGGAGACGGCATCGACAGCGATGTGGTGCACGATGATCACCAGCGTGTTGCTGCGCTCGAGCCACGTGAACGCGACGACGTTCCCGGATCCGGGGTCGAGGTGCCCGGCGGCCTCGTTCGCCGCTGCGGAGGCGTCGGTGGTGTCTGCCTCGACGACGGTGGCCGGGTGGGCGGGTTCGGTCCGCAGAGTCCACACGCCGTGCCGGGTGTCGAGGCGCAGGCGCAGGGCGGGGTGGGCGGCCAGTACCGCGCTCGCGGCGCGTTCGATGTCGGCGAGCGTGGTGCCCTCGGCCGGTCGCAGGGTCCGGGCCTGGGCGAACCGGGCGAGGGAGCCGCCCAGTTCACGCTGGCGCAGGATGATCGGCGTGGGCGGCACGGGACCGTCCTCGCGAGGTGCGGTATCGGACGGCCGGGCCGGCGCGGACTGCGGCGCGCGGGCGCCTAGGAGTTCGGCGAGGGCCCGGGGCGTCTTGCTCAGGAACACGTCGCGGGGAGCGATCGGCAGTCCGAGAGCCCTGGCCCTGTTGACCACGGTGATGGCGATGATGCTGTCGCCGCCGGCCGCGAAGAAGTCGGTGTCGCCCTCCGCCTCCGGGTGGTGCAGCGTCTCGGCGAAGATGGCGATCAGCGACGTGAGTGCGGAATCGGAGACCGCGCCGGCGCCGGTCTCCGCAGTGCCGTCCTGTGCGGCACGCGCGATCAGCGCCTTGCGGTCGAGCTTGCCGTTGACGGTCAGGGGCAGGGCGTCCACCGTCAGGACCCGTCCGGGCACCATGTGCACGGGCAACCTCGCGGCGAGGACATCGGAAAGGTCTGCCGGCACGCGCCCCACGACGTGTGCGACCAGGTGGTCCCCGCTGTCGGCGACGGTGACGGCCGCGTCGACCACACCGTCGAGGTCGCGGAGCGCGGACTCGACCTCGCCGGGTTCGATGCGGAAACCCTTGAGCTGTACCTGGTCGTCGGCGCGGCCGGTGAACTGCAGCTCGCCGTCGAGCGTGCGGCGGGCGAGGTCGCCCGTGTGGTACATGCGGGAACCGTCGTCCGCGAACGGGTTCGCCACGAAGCGGCCCGCGGTCAGGCCCGGCCGCCCCAGATAGCCGAGGGTGACCTGGTCGCCCGCCACGTAGATGGCGCCCACCTGTCCGGGCGGGACCGGCCGCAGCCGGTCGTCGAGCAGATGGGTGACCAGGCCCGGGACCGGGCCGCCGATGGGGCTGACATCGGCATCGTCGGAGCGGAAGTCGTCGTCGGTCAGCACGCGATGGGTCACATGGACGGTGGTCTCGGTGATGCCGTACATGTTGACCAGCTCGGGCGACGCGGTGCCGTACCGTCCGATCCAGTCCCGCAGCCGGCCGAGGTCCAGCGCTTCGCCGCCGAAGATGACGCGGCGCAGGGCGGTGAGGGGCTCGTCGGCGCGCCGGTCGGCCTCGATGAACTGGTAGAAGGCCGAGGGGGTCTGGTTGAGGACGGTGACTCCGCGCTCGCGGACCAGGCGGTGGAAGTCCACCGGGGAACGCGTCAGTCCGTAGTCCGGCACAAGGAGTTCGCCGCCGTGCACCAGAGCGCCCCACAGCTCCCAGACGGCGAAGTCGAAGGAGTAGGAGTGGAACTGGACCCAGACGTCGTCGGGGCCGAAGTCCATGTCCGGCCGCGTGTTGGCGAGCAGCGTCACCACGCTGGAGTGCGGGACCACGACGCCCTTGGGCCTGCCCGTCGATCCGGACGTGTAGATCACGTACGCGGGGTCGTGCCACCCCACCTGTCCGGCGGCCGTGTCGGCGCCGCCGCCGGGCGGTTCCTCACCTTGTACGAGGACACGCGCCGCGACCGAGGCCCGGTCGAGGAGGGCCGTGAAACGCTCGCGCTGGTCGGGGGCGACCAGGACGACCTGCGGGGCGGCGTCCTGGAGGACGTAGGCGAGACGCTCGTCCGGGTAGGCCGTGTCCAGAGGCACGTACGCGCCGCCCGCGCTGACGATGGCGACGAGGGCCACGACCTGCTCGACGGTGCGGGGCACCGCGACGGCCACCCGCTTCCCGGGGCGCACCCCGGCCGCGCGCAGGGACGCCGCCAACTGGTCCTTGGCACCGGCCAGTTCACCGTAGGTCAGGGACCGGGTGGTGCCGTCGAGGGCGCATTGGGTGAGGGCGGTGGCCGCCGGGTCGCGGCGTGCCGCGGCGTCGAACAGGTCGCCGAGCGTGGCCGGGACGACCGGGGCCGGGCTCCGGTTCTCGCTCGGTACGAGTTCGCCGACGGGCCGGTCGGGGCTCTCCAGGAGGGCGGCGAGCGTGTGCGTGAACCCGCGGAGGATGTCCTGTGCGCCCCGCTCCTTGAGCAGCTCCTCGTCGTAGATGAGGTTGAAGCGCGGGCGCCCGTCGAGGGACCGCTCCACGACCAGGGTCAACGGGTAGTGCGGAGCGCCCTCGTTGACGAGGCCGGTGACGAACAGGGTGTCGCCGGGCCGTCGCAGCGCGGCGATGTCCGTGGCCACGTCGAACACGACCAGGGTGTCGAACAACGAGCCGACCGCGGCCTGGCGGCCGATCCGGGCCAGCGAGACGTGCTGGTGCGGCAGGACCGCGGCCTGGTGGGCACGTACCGAGGACAGCAGCGTCCGCGCTGTGGTGCCGGCGCCGAACCGGGCCCGCAGGGGGACCGTGTTGATGAACAGGCCGACCATGTCGCCGATGCCGGGGACGTCCGCGTCGCGGCCGGAGACGGTGGAGCCGAACACCACGTCGTCGGAGTGCAGGATGCCGCCCAGCGTCAGCGCCCACGCACTGTGCACGGCCACGCTCAGGGTGGTTCCGGCGGCCCGGACGGCGGCGTCGAGATCGCCCTCGGGCTCCGTCGAGGTGTCGGCGAACCGGCCGGACGGCGTGTGCCCCTTGGCCACCAGCGAGGGGCCGGACAGCTCGGCGAGTTCGGCGCGCCACACCCGGTCGCTCTCGTCGGCGTCGCGCGCGGCGAGCCAGTCCACGTAGTCCGCGAAGCCGCCCACCGGGTGGACGGTGCCCGGCGCGTGGTACTCGGCGAGCAGCGTGCGGAGCATCGCGGGGACGGACCAGCCGTCGGCGATGATGTGGTGGACGGTCTGCACCAGGGTGTTCCGGCCCGAGTCGGAGTCGCGGAACAGCGTGAACCGCATCAGCGGTCCGGTGGCGAGGTCGAAGCCGGTGTGGCGGTCGCGCTCGGCGTGGTCACGGATCTCCGCCTCGGTGATGCCGGGGCGGTCGATTGTGGTGAACGGCGCCTTCGCACCGTTCTCCAGGACGGACACGACGCGGCCGTCGGCGAGAGCGGTGAAGCATGCCGCCAGGTTCGGGTAGAGGGCGAGCAGGCGGGTCGCCGCGGCCTCCAGCCGGCCTGCGTCGAGGTCCCCGTCCAGAGTCAGCAGTTGCTGCTCGACGTAGCTGCCCGCGGAGTCCTCGTCGAACACCGAGTGGAAGTAGAGGCCCTCCTGGAGCGGGGTCAGGGGCAGGACGTCGCGCAGTACGGGGCTGTCCAGGGCGTCCACGTCGGCCTGGGCCAGGCGTACCAGCGGGAAGTCACTGGGCGAATGACCGCCCTCGTCGAGCGCGGCGAGTCCGGCGAGCGCCGCCTGGAAGTACGCGCCGAGCTTGTCCACGTCCTCGTCGTGGAACAGCCCGTCGGGCCAGGAGACGGTGGTGACCAGTTCGTACTCGCCGTCCGCCGCGGGTTCGGCGATCGCGTTGAACTCCAGGGCGCGCACGAGGCGCATCCGCGGATCCCGCTTCTCGCCCAGCTGACCGGTGGTGCCGGAGAGCTGCCAGTCCCCGGGCGCGCCCGCGTCGAACCGGCCCAGGTAGTTGAACAGCACCTGGGGTGCGGGGGCGGTGAAGGCGGCGTCCGACAGGAATGTCAGGGCGCCGTAGGAGAGGCCGTTGCCCGGGACCTCGGCGAGGTCCTCCTTGACCGCCTTGAGTGCGGCGGCGAGGTAGGCGGGGGCCGTGAAGTCGCGGGTCGTTCCGGGGTCCACAGTGACCGGGAAGAGCGTGGTGAACCAGCCGACGGTGCGCGACAGTTCGGGCTCGACACCGGTGGCGGCCGCGACATGGCGGCCTTCGCGCCCGTGCCCCTCCAGCTCGATGTGCGCGAACGTCTGGTCGTCACCGCGGTCCCGGCGCAGGCGGGCCAGGGAGACGGCGAGCGCTGTCAGCAGGACGTCGTTGACACCGGCGTGGAACTTCGCCGGGACCTCGCCCAGCAGTGCGCCGGTGAGGCGTGAGCCGACGGTGAAGGTACGCTGCCGCTCCCGTTCGACGGTGTCGCCCTCGGACAGGGGCCGCCGGCCCAGCGGCGCGTCGGGCCCCGGCAGGGGACGCTCGTAGTACGCACGGTCCTCGTCGAACGCCGCGCTCTCCAGCAACTGCGTCCAGCGGCGGAACGAGGTGCCCACGGCGGGGAGTTCGACGGTCGCGCCGGCCGCGCACCGGCGCCATGCCGTGGCCAGGTCCTCCATGATCACGCGCCACGACACTCCGTCGATGACCACATGGTGGGCGACAAGCACCAGCTGGCGTGCCGCGGGCCGCCAGACGGCCCGCAGCATCACGCCCTCGTCCGGGTTCAGCCCTTCGGCGGCCAGCGCCGCACAGGCGTCGAGCGGCTCGTCGCTCTCCTGCCAGTCGGCCGTGGCCGCGTCGGCCTCCGGCACGTCGAAGCTCCAGCGCTCGCCGCGCACGAGTCGGGCGCGCAGCATGTCGTGCCGGGCCACGACGGAGGTGAGTACGGCGTCGAGGGTCTCGGCGGTGAGGTCCGCCGGGGTGTTGAGCACGACGGACTGCACGAAGCCGTCGATCGTGTCGGTGGTCCGGCCGAGCCACTGAAGCACCGGGGAACCGGTGACGGAGCCGGTGGGGACGTCGGCGTGGTCCACGTGTGCCGTGTCCTCACGGCTGGCGACCGCCGCGAGTGCGCCCAGGACGCTGTGGGCGAAGATCTGCCCCGCCGTGACGTAGAGGCCCGCCTCGCGCAGCACGCTGAGCAGCGAGATCGCGAGGATGCTGTCCCCGCCGAGCTGGAAGAAGTCCTGGTCGACGCCGACTTCCTCGAGGCGCAGCACCGACGCGACGGCCGCGCACACCGTGCGCTCGTCGTCGGTGGACGGCGGGACGAAGGGGCCGGTGGCGGTCTCCGGCTCGGGCAGGGCGCGCCGGTCCACCTTGCCGTTCGCGGTGAGGGGGAACTCGCGCACCACGACGACATGGGCGGGGACCATGTACTCCACCATGTGCTCGGTGGCCCATGCCCTGACCTCGTCGGCTTTCAGGCTCTCGCTGCCCGCGGCCGGGATGACGTAGCCCACGAGGTAGGTGCCGCCGGCGCTGTTCTTCTTGGTGACGACGCAGGTGTGCCGGACGCCGGGGTGTTCGGCGAGGCCCGCCTCGACGTCCTCCAGTTCGAGCCGCATGCCGCGGATCTTGACCTGGTTGTCGGCCCGGCCGAGGAAGTCGAGGGAGCCGTCCGGGGCGAAGCGGGCGAGGTCGCCGGTCCGGTAGAGCCGTGACCCGTCGTTCGCGAAGGGGTTGGCGACGAAGCGGGACGCGGTCAGTCCGGCCGCGCCCGCGTATCCGCGGCCGAGCAGGAGACCGCCCGCGTAGAGCTCGCCGCCGACGCCGACGGGGACCGGGCGCAGTTCTTCGTCGAGTACGTAGAGCTGGGTGTTGGGATTGGCCTTGCCGATCGAGGTCGACAGGCGCTCCGCCGCACCCCGGTAGATGACGTGGGAGATGCCGATCGTGGTCTCGGCCGGTCCGTAACCGTGGTAGAGCGGGACGTCGTCGAGCCGGGTACGGAAGCGCTCGTACAGCTCGGGGGTGAGGACCTCGCCGCCGCACCACACGTGGCGCAGGCTGTCCAGGCGCCCGGAGTCGCCGGCCATCTCCAGGAGCACGTCCAGCATGGACGAGACGAGATACGTGAAGGTGACCCGCTGTTCGGCGATCACGCTGAGCAGGTGATGCGGGTCCCGTTCGCCGCCGGGGCGGAGAACCACCAGACGGGCGCCGCAGACCAGCGGCAGGAAGATTTCGTTGATGGATATGTCGAAGGAGAGCGGGGCCTTGAAGAGGGAGGCGTCGTCGGTGCCGAAGCCCAGGATCTCGTCGACCTGCCACACCAGACGCTCGCTGATCGCGGCGTGCCGGATCATCGCGCCCTTGGGGCGGCCGGTGGAACCGGACGTGAAGATGACGTAGGCCAGGGAGTCGCCGTGGACGGTGATGTCGGGGCAGTCGGCCGCGTGGGCCCCGTACCGCCAGTCGTCCAGATCGACGGCGAGCGCGTCCGGTTCCGCGGGGTCGTGCTCCCCTGTGCTGTTGAGCTGCACCACCACCGCGGCGTCCTCGATCACGACGGCGCGTCGCGCGGCGGGCCACTGCGGGTCGAGCGGCACGAACGCGCCGCCCGCCTGGACCACGGCGAGCAGCCCGATCACCATGTCGGCGGAGCGGCTGAGGGAGATGCCCACCACCTGCTCGGCGGCGAGTCCGCGTTCGAGCAGGTGGTGCGCCAACTGGGCCGACTTCTCGGCGACCTGGCGGTACGTCAGCGTGTGGTGGTCGTCGACTACGGCGACCGCGTCCGGCCTGCGCCGCGCCTGCTCGCGGAACATCTCCATGATCGTCGGCCGACAGCGGTCGGCGTCGGTGTCGTTCCACCGCGCGAGGGCTTCGAGCCGCTCCGCGACGCCGGACGGCGCGATGGTGGAGACGGGCCGGTCCGGGAAGTCCGCCAGGTCGTTCAGCGTGCGCTGCGCCTCGGAAAGATCGACACCTTCCGGGACGGTGATGGACACACCGCGCGCGTCGCCCTCGGCGGATTCACCGACCGCCCAACCACGCGGTGCGCCACCGCCGTTGCCCATCCGGGCCAGCACGTCCGTGAACAAGGTCTCCGGGGCGAGATCGATGCTGTCGGACCCCTCGCCCCTCGCCCAGTACGCCAGGCCGACGGCACACGCCGTGGCAATGGTCGCATCGGAGTGGTCGCCGGCGCGTCGGCGTACGTCGGCCAGGCGCGCGGGAGAGATCCACACGAGACGAGCGCTCGGTTCCATCATCGAAGACTCAACACCCTTCGTAGGCACGAAGGTAAACCTAGCCTAAGTTAGGCTTACCTAACTACCGTCTCGCCAGGCTCGCCAGAACTGCGCGTAGCGGCCGCCCTGCGCCACCAACTGCTCGTGCGTGCCCTGTTCGACGACGCGTCCGGCATCGAGCACGGCGATCCGGTCGGCCGCCATCGCCTGGGTCAGCCGATGCGCCACGAACAACGTGGTCCGACCCGCACACGCGGCCAGGACGGCCCGCTCCAGCTCGGCCGCCCCCTCACTGCCCGCCTCCGCCGTCGACTCGTCGAGCACCACCACCGGCGCCCGGCCCAACACCAGGCGGGCCAGGGCGACATGCGCGACCTTGGTTCCGTCCAGGCGCTCACCGCCCTCCCCCACCGCGGTGTACAGACCGTCCGGCAGGTCCTCGACCCATTGGTGTGCGCCCACCGTCCGCAGCGCGTCCATGAGCTCGGCGTCCGTCGCCTCCGGCGCGGCGAGCCTCAGGTCGTCGGCGAGCGGCCCGGAGAACACGTGCGTCTCCTGGGTCAGGACGTGCACCAGCCGCCGCGCCCGCGCCTCCTCCAGACCGGAGAGGTCGGTGGACCCGATGCGCACCGACCCCGCCTGCGGGGTCCCGATACCGGCGATCAACGCCGCCAAGGTGGTCTTGCCGGCGCCCGTCGCTCCGACCAGGGCCAGAGAGCCCCCCGCCGGAATCGACAGATCGACGTCGCGCACGACCGGTTCCCCGGCGCCGGGGTAGGTGAACGTGAGCCCTCGCACCGTCACCGGGTAGGAGCCACCCGGATCACCCGAGCCGGCGTCCGGCGTCGCCGCCGCGTCGTCCAACAGCCGCTCCGCCGTGGGCTCGTCCAGTACCCCGACGAGCCGCGTCAGGCTCGCGCCCGACTTCTGCGCCTCGTCGAAGGTGAACATGATGGCGCCCAGCGGCGTGAACAGGCGGTGGAAGGCCAAGGGCGCCGCGGACACGTCGCCGAGGGTCGCGGACCCCGTCCTCAGCAGGACGAAGCCGACCACCAGGATCAGCACCAGACCGATGAACTCGGCGCGGTTCTCCCGGCCGACGAACCGGCCGAACAGCCGGAAGACGTCGATGCCGAGATCCCGCACGCGCCGCGAGTCGTCGTCGACCCTGTCACGGAAGGAGCTCTCCAGGCGATAGGCCCGCACCGTGTCGATACCGTTCAGGCCGCTGATCATCGCCTGGGCGCGGTCGGCCTGGGCCGCCCGCTGTTTCCGGTAGAGCGGCGCCGACCTGGGGAGATACCAGCGCAGGGCCAACGCGTAGGCGGGCAGCGCGCAGGCTCCCGCGAGACCGAGTCGCCAGTCGAGCCCGAACATGCCGACGGTGGCGACCGCGACCAGGACCCCGGCCGAGAAGATCGTGGGGACGGCGGAGCGGATACCCCTGGACAGGACCGCCACGTCGTCGCCGACCCGGGAGAGCACATCGCCGCGGCCCACCTGTTCGATCCGGGCGCTGGGCATTCCGAGGACGGCCCGGACGGCGGCCTCTCGCAGGTGCGCGAGGAGGTCGGCGCCGAGCCGGCCGATCAGATGGGTCGAGGCCACGGTGGCCACCGCGCTGAGCAGCGCGGCGGCCACCATCACCACCCCGATCCCGACCAGGGACGAGCGCGGCTCGTTCCCGACCACTCCGTCGACCACCCGGCCGAGCAGGAGCACCGGAAGCATCTGCAGCGCCGCCCCGGCCACCGTGGTGAACACGGTGGCCGCCGCCAGCCAGGGAGTCTCGCGGCAGCGCGCCAGGACCCACCTTGCCGCCTCGCGCCCCGTCGTCGTACGCAGGACTGCCGGGGCGACGCGCGTCGGAGCGGTGCTCACACCCGGCCGACCGACTCGACGAGCTGGTCGATGGCGTACGGCAGGGAGGCCAGCGTGGCCTGGGACATCGCCGCGCCCGCGGCCGGTCCCTCACTGTCGAGGAGGTAGGACACCTTGTCCTTCTTGACGACGTTCAGGTTGGCGAAGAGGTCGAAGTCCTTCAGCGCCTTCGTGTCCGCCTTGTCGTTGATGACGAACACGCGGTCGACGTCGACGAGGTCCATGCGCTCCGGGGAGAGCGCGACGGAGAACTGGTCACCCGCCACCTTGTCGATCTCCTTCTGCCCCTTGAAGCCCATCCCCGACAGGAGCTGGCCCCGCACGTCCGTGGTGGTGAAGGGGTTGACCGCGTCCTTGTACCAGGACAGCGCCACGGCGGTCTCCTTGGCGAACTCCGGGTGCGCCTTCTTGACCTCGGCCAGCTTGTCCTTCACTCCCTGGACCATCTTGGCGCCCTCGTCGGCCTGGCCGAGCGCCTTGGCGATCTGCAGGGCGTTGTCCTGCCACGGGGCGCTGAAGGGCACCTTCTCGGTCTTGGTGCGGCCCACCGTCGGGGCGATCTTGGAGAGCTTGTCGTAGGCGGCCTTGTCGACCTCGGAGTAGACCGCGATGATCAGGTCGGGGCGCAGGGCGGCGATCTTCTCGTAGTTGGGGCCGTTGTCGCCGTTCTTCATGATGACCTCGGGACGGGTGTCGCCCCACTTGTCCTTCACCCAGGGCCACTGCGTGTTGATGTCGGGGGTCTTGCCGGCCGGGTTCGGGTACTGGTCGACCATCCCGACCGGCTTGACGCCGAGAGCGAGGGCCGTCTGATCGTCCGTGTAGCCCACGGTCACGACCCGCTTGGGAGCCTCGGCGACCTCCGTGGAGCCGAAGGCGTGCTCGACGGTGACCGGGAACCGGCCGGCGGACACCGTGGAGTCGGCGCTGTCCGCCTTCTCTTCCTTGTCCGAGTCGGAGCCGCACCCCGCCAGGAGGCTCACACCGAGGGCCGTGACGGACACCGTCGCCGCCAGCCGCCGCCAGGGCATACGTGTCGTTCGATCGAGAAACATCCGGGTTCCCTTGCTGTCATGCTGTCCACCACGGCCCCACGTCAGGGCAGGCAAACCTTACCGTGAACAACTAAGGTAAACCTAGCCTCAGTTGAGGTGATTCCGTTCTCAGTCGCCCGGGACCTGCGCGTGGGTGCGCCCGATCGGCACGATGAGCGGCCGGTCGCCCACCGGATCGTCGATCACCGTGGCCCGAAGGCCGAACGCCTCGTACAGCAGCTCCGCGGTCACCACATCGCACGGATGCCCCTGCGCCAGGACCGCACCGTCCTTCATCACCACGAGGTTGTCGCTGTAGCGGACCGCCAGATTGAGGTCGTGCAGGACCATCACCACCGTGCACCCCGACTCGTGCAGGTCGTCGATCAGGTCGAGCACATCGATGGCGTGCGCCAGGTCGAGATACGTGGTGGGTTCGTCGAGCAGCAGCAGATCGGTGCCCTGGGCCAGGGTCATGGAGATCCAGACGCGCTGGCGCTGCCCTCCGGACAGGGAGTCGACGGGGCGGTCGGCCAGGTCGGACACCCCGGTCATGCCCAGTGCGCGCTCCACGACGGACACGTCGTCGGAGGACCACTGGCGCAGCCAGCTCTGGTGCGGGTGCCTGCCCCTCGCCACGAGGTCGGACACGGTCAGCCCCTCCGGTGCGACGGGCGACTGCGGCAACAGGCCGAGCTTCTTGGCCACGTCCCTGGTCCTGAGCCCGGCGAGATCCTCTCCGTCCAGCACGACCGCGCCCCGGCTGGGCTTGAGCAGCCGTGACATGGTCCGCAACAGGGTGGACTTCCCGCAGCCGTTGGGGCCGATGATCGTGGTCACCACTCCGGGGGGAACGGCCACGTCCAGTGCGTCGATGACGGTGCGGTCGCCGTACCCGACCGTGACGCCCCTGGCTGCCAGACGCGGGACCTGCGTCCCGGACTTCACCTCGGCGGTGTACTGAGCGACCAAGACTCCCCCTCGATCAGGCTTGCCTAACTTTCTATCACCTAACGGCGGTTGGCCCGCACCAGGAGATAGATCAGGAAGGGGCCGCCGAACGCGGCCGTGACCACACCCACCGGCAGGCTGATGGGCAGGACGGTCCTGGCGACCAGGTCCGAACCGGTCAGCAGAAGCGCCCCCGTCGCCCCGGAGGCGAGCAGCGGCGGTGTCGGACTCTTCGTCAGACGCATCGCCACCTGGGGCGCGACCAGCGCGACGAACGGGACGGGCCCCGCGGCGCTCACCGCCACCGAGGCGAGAAGCACCGCACACAGCAGCAGGACCGCCCGCACCGCCGTGTACCGCACGCCCAGCCCCGCGGCCACGTCGTCACCGAGGTGCAGGGGTTTGAACTGGAAGGCCACGCACGCCACGACGACCATGAGGATCAGGGTGCCCCACAGGGCCACCTCGACCTCGCCCCACGACCGGTTGTCCAGCGAGCCGACCAGCCACGCCTGCGCCCTGGCCACGTCCCTGATGTCGGCGTTGACCAGCAGCCACGTCGTGAGCGCCTGCATCACGGCGCTCACCGCGATGCCGATGAGGATGAGCCGGAATCCGTCGATCCCGCGCCGCCACGCCATGAAGTACACGAGCAGCCCGGTCCCGAGACCGCCCACGAGCGCGGCGGCGGGCAGCCCCAGGGTGTCGAGGACCGCGGTGGCGGTCCCGCCCGACGCCGTGACCAGGGCCACCGCGACGGCGGTGGCGCCGCCGGTGATCCCGAGGATGTCCGGACTGGCCAGGGGGTTGCGGGCGATGGACTGCGTGAGCGCCCCCGAGACCCCCAGGGCGACGCCGACGACGAGACCGGCCAGCGCCCTCGGCAGGCGCAGGTCCATGATGACGAACTCGTCCACCCGCTCGCCGTACCCGAAGAGAGTGGCGAGCACGCGCTGCAGACCGATCGGGAAGTCCCCCACGGCGATGGACACGCTGAACACGAAGAACGCCGCCACCGCCAGGACCAGGGTGACCAGCGCCATCCTGGGCCGCCATACGAAGGACACACCGCCGAGCCGTACGCCCGGCGCAGTCGACCGTTTCAGCACTGTCGCGTTCATGCGCTCCTGAACCTTCCTCGCCACACCAGGATCGCGAAGAACGGGGCGCCGAGAAGCGCCACGAGGACCCCCGCGTCGAGCTCGCCAGGACGCACCACCAGACGCCCCACCACGTCGCACACCAGCAGGACCACCGCACCGAGCAGACCGGCGTAGGGCACCAGCCACCGGTAGTCGGGGCCGGCCAGGTACCGGGCGACGTGCGCCACCATGAGGCCGAGGAACGCGATCGGCCCGCACGCCGCCGTGGCCGCACCCGCGAGCAGGGTGATGGCGACGATCCCGACGGTCCGGATCAGCGGGATGTTCACGCCCAGGCCGCGCGCCACGTCGTCGCCCAGGTTCAGCAGATTGACGGAGGGCAGGGTGGCCAGGGCCAGGACCAGGCCGACCAGGATGAAGGCGCTGACCGGCCAGATCACACCGAACGGGACACCGGCGACCGAGCCGGCGTTCCAGAACCGGAGGGCGTTGAGCGCCGCCTTGTCCGAGAGGGCGACCGCCGTCGTCATCGCGGCGAGGAAGACGGTGACCCCCTGGCCGGCCAGTGCCAGGGTCAGCGGGTTGCCCGCGCCCCGGCCGATGCTCGAGAGACCGAACACCACGACACCGGCCAACGCGGCGCCCAGGAAGGCGAACCACACGTACTGGAACGGGTCGGTGAGACCCAGCAGGGAGATGGCCGACACCACCGCGAACGAAGCGCCGGTGTTCACCCCCAGCAACCCGGTGTCGGCGATCGGGTTGCGGGTGAACCCCTGGATCAGCGCCCCGCCCACCCCCAGAGCGATGCCCGCGACGACCGCGAGCACGGTGCGGGGCACCCGTACGGTCCGCACGATGAGCCGGATCTCGGTGAGTTTCTGATCCGGCTCCGGCGACGCGAACAGCCCGTGCCACACCTCGGCGGGGGTCAACGCGCGTGCCCCGACGGCTGTCGAGACCACGACGGCGACCACCAGGACCGCGGCTATGGCGACCAGACCCACGATCCTGCGTCGGCGGGCCCCGACGATCCGGGACGGCGTGGGACGTTCCACTGTCGTCGTGCTCATGGCGACGTAGGTTATCCCGGCCACAGGCGCCGTCCGTCCGGGCACCCTGTGTTCACCGGACGGACCGGACGATGGGGCGCCCCGAGGCCGCGGGCCAGGGGTCACGGTCGTTCCTTTCTCGTACGTACGGTTCACATGGCGATGCCGTGCCCGCACGGCGCACCAGCACCACGGGCACGGCGGTCAGGCCGGGAGGGGCCAGGGGGACGTCAGCGAACGCCGCCCGCCTCACCCACGACGGACTGGGCGGCGTCCTCGGCGGACTTGCGGTCGTGGTCGACGATCGAGCCCAGGATCTCGCCGACCCGTATCGCCGTGTTGGACAGCAGGGAGGAGGTGATGCCGTGCGTGTGCTCGGTGCCGCCCTGCAAGTAGATGCCGCAGCGCAGTTCGGGGTCGGTCGCGACGCGGTAGTCGCGCTCGACACGGACCTGGCCCTGGGCGTCGCGATGGCACTGGTCCGCCACGGCGCCGAGCAGCCCCAGACCGTCGGCCTGCGCGTACCCGGTGGCGCAGACGACCACATCGGCGTCCACCAGGCTCTCCTCGCCGGTGACGAGGGACTTGACGGTGGCGCGGACCCCGTCGGCCGTCGGTGCCACACCCGTCAGGCGGGAGACGTTGAGGAAGCGCAGGCGCTCGTTGCCGAGCACCTTCTCCTGGTACGCCTGCCGGTACAGGTCGTCGATGAGGTCGATGTCCACCACGGAGTAGTTGGTGTTGCCGTGGTAGTCCATGAGTTGACGCTTGACGTCCTGCGGCGCGGTGAAGTACTCGTCCACCGCCTGCGGGTCGAAGATGCGGTTGGCGAAGCTGCTGTCGTCCGCCGGGCTGTAGCCGTAGCGGGAGAAGACGGCGCAGACCTCGGCCTCGGGGAAGCGGCGGTGCAGGTAGGCGACGTTCTCCGCTGCGCTCTGACCGGCGCCGACGACCACGAAACGCCGGGGGTCGCTGCCGTCCAACTGGTCGACCTTCGCCAGTAGTTCGGAGTTGTGCCAGACGCGGTCGGTACGCTCGATGCCCTCGGGCATGACCGGGCGCAGCCCTGTACCGATGACGAGGTTGCGGGCGCGGTGCACGACGGTCTCGCCGGCGCACTGTGCGGTCACGTCGAGGTACTCCACGACACCGTCCCGCACGACGGGCTCGACGGCGACGACCTGGTGGCCGTACGAGACCATGTCGTCGACCTTCGCCGCGGCCCACTCGAAGTAGTCGTGGAACTCGACGCGGAGCGGGAAGAGGTTCTTGTGGTTGACGAAGTCGATGAGGCGGCCCTTGCTCTGCAGGTAGCAGAGGAAGCTGTACTGGCTCGTCGGGTTGCGCAGCGTCACGAGGTCCTTGAGGAAGGAGACCTGCATCGTCGCGTCGTCGATGAGCATGCCGCGGTGCCAGCCGAAACCGGGCTGCTGCTCGAAGAAGTGGGCGGTGACCGCCTCCTGCCTCCCGACGGTCGCATTGTGCTCGCTCAGAGCGAGCGCCATCGCCACGTTCGACGGTCCGAAGCCGATCCCGATCAGATCGTGGACCAGTGGTTCGTCGACAGGAAGGGCCTGTGACATGTCACTCCCAATTCGTGCGGGACCGCCGCCGGTTCGGCGTCGTGTCGCGGTGGGGAAGGCAGGGGTCGTCCGGGCACGCCGGTGACCGACAACCGAGCGGAACTTAGGTAAAGCTAACCTGATGTGGCGATGATGTCGACAGGGCGGGTGCGCCCAACTACGCTCCGCAAGAGGGCCGTTGCATCGTTAGGTAAGCCTTGCTTTACTAGCCATTCACTGTTTCGCTCTGCCAAGGAGGAACTCGATGCGGGTCGTCATGTTCGGATACCAGACCTGGGGCCATCGCACTCTCAAGGCGCTCCTGGACTCCGAGCACGACGTGGTGATGGTCGTGACCCACCCCAAGAGCGAGCACGCGTACGAGAAGATCTGGAGCGACTCGGTCGCCGACCTCGCCGAGGAGAACGGCGTGCGGGTCGTCATCCGCAACCGCCCCGACGACGAGGAACTCTTCCAGCAGCTCAAGGAAGCCGACCCGGACATCATCGTCGCCAACAACTGGCGGACCTGGATCCCCCCGCGCATCTACACCCTGCCGCGCCACGGCACCCTGAACGTCCACGACTCCCTGCTGCCGAAGTACGCGGGCTTCTCCCCGATCATCTGGGCCCTCATCAACGGCGAGCCCGAAGTCGGCGTCACGGCCCACATGATGGACGAGGTGCTCGACGCCGGCGACATCGTGCTCCAGCGCGCGGTGTCCGTCGGACCCAGGGACACCGCCACCGACCTGTTCCACAAGACGGTCGACCTCATCGCCCCGGTCACCGTGGGCGCCCTCGACCTGATCGCCTCCGGCCGGACCGAGTTCACCCGGCAGGACCGCAGCCAGGCCACCTTCTTCCACAAGCGGGCGGAAGAAGACATCCGGATCAACTGGGACTGGCCCGCCGACGCCTTGGAGCGTCTGGTCCGCGCCCAGTCCGCGCCCTACCCGGCGGCCTTCACGTTCCACAAGGGCAAGCGGCTCGAGGTGCTCTCCGCCGTCGTGTCCGAGGCCAAGTACGGCGGTACACCGGGCCGCGTCTTCTACCGCGAAGGTGACGGCGTGGTGATCGTCGCGGGAGCCGATGCCCGGACGGGCGCCAACCACGGCCTGGCGATCACTCGCGTCCGCACCGAGGACGGCCGTGAACTGCCGGCCACCGAGTACTTCCGCTCCATGGGCGGCTACCTCACCGACCGCGCCTGAACAACCTGGATCTCCATCCCGCTTTCCGGACGGTCCCGGTCGGGGGTGGTGTGCATCGCCGTACGGATCATCGACTCGTACGGCGATGCGGCGTGCGGGCTCCTGCGGGCTTCTGCGGACTCTTGCGGACTCCTTAGGATCAACTTGCCTGCATTTGAGCAGCGTTGCGGTGAACAGCGTGAAAGATCCGCTCGTCACCGGTACCGCGCACGCTTACTCCGGGGCGGCGTTCACCATCGTCGGCATGTCCACCTTGCCGATCAAGTACGCGACGCGTCGTCGCACGACTCACCGCCGCCGGCAAGGAGGCACTGGCCGAGCTCAGCGCCGAAACCGCCACGACGGACGACACCGTTCTGGCTCCTCTCGACGCGGAAGAGCGACGGCTCCTCGTCTCTGCCTCTCTCCTGCGCCGGGTGCGCGACGCTCTCGCACCAGCGGCCTGACACGTCACCAGCGGGCGACGAGCGTCTCTCCCTGACCCCGGTCGCGGTACAGCCACGTGGTCCCCGGCTCGACGGTCCCGGACAGATATCCGACGACGGGGTCCCGCTGCACCGCGCTGTCCAGCTCACCGAGCAGCTTCAGCGCGTCGGGCAGAGGGAAGAAGGCCGCCTGTCGGATGTCGTCGTCCCTGGGCTCGACCTCCCCCGACCATGCGTCGACCTCGAAGGCGACGGCCACCGCCGAAGGATGCCGCTCGGAGTCGATGTGCATGAGGAAGGCAGTCCGTACCGGCACGCCCACCACCAGCCCGGTCTCCTCACGCAGCTCGCGCCGCAAAGCCTCATGCATGAGCTCGCCGTCCTCGACCCCACCGCCGGGAAGGGACCAGAGGATCTCGCCGTTGCTGCCGAGGCTCTCGCGCACGAGGAGAACGTCGTCGCCCCGGCGGATGACGCCGATCACCAACTGCACGCGAGGCTTCGGCGTCTTCCCATCATCCGCTGTCATGCCACACACCGTAATGCGGGCGCCGGAGCCCGGGCCGCCAGCAGCGCTGGCGGCCGCACCGTAAGGGGGTCTGTAAAGCGAGCGGTGAAACTGGGGTTGTTCTGACTAGAGTTGGCCTGCGGTCAGGCGGCCGTCGAAGGTCAGGTCGAAAGCGTTCATGGCGCCCTTCCAGCGCATGGTCCAGCGTTTGCGGCAGGCGCCGGCCGGGTCGAGACTCATGACGGCCGTATAGACGCACTTGAGGCGCGGCCCGCTCCGTGGGGAAGTGCCCGCGGGCACGGACGGCCTTGCGGATGCGGGCGTTGACGCGCGGTAGTCCCTTCAGTCCGTCGCAGACCAGCATCAGGACACATCGATGCTCCTGTTCTTGAGCTCGGAGAGTATTCGCAGCCAGCGTTTTGCGCCGTCACCGCCGTCACCGGCCCACAGTCCGAGGATGTCGCGGTGCCCCTCAGCTGTGACCGCGGTGATCGTGCTGACCGCGCACGAGCAGTCGATGTCGCCGAGAGAAGTGCTTCCGGCATGGGGTTTGACGTCGATGTCCGTGACGACACGCGGAGCCGACCCGGCCGCAGTACGGACTCACGCGGTGGGGGCCGGACCCTCCGACCCGCCGCACGCAGTCCCCTCGGCGCGAAGTGGCCCGCGACCAGCGGCAGCCCGGCCCATCGAGTGGCAAGTGGCACAGACCGTGTGAGCGGTCCCGCACGCCCAGAGCAGGTGACCGGCTGATTTCCGGACCCGGACACTTCGCGAGCGCGCTTACTGGCCCACACGTCCAGCAGAACAACTCGCTGCGGATGCCGCGGCACCCCCTTGAGAAGACCCCGAAGGGAGGGATCCCTCACCCCGGCCACCCGACCGCCCGACCATCCAAGCGTCCGACCGAAAAGGAAGACATCATGCAGCGCACAACCCGCACCACGCGACGCCGCCCCACGCCCCGCCGCCTCGTCGCCGCGGCTCTGCTCGCCCTCACCGCCGCCACTTCATTCGGCACGACGGCGACAGCGACACCGCAGGCGACAGCGACCACCGCGGCCGACGGCAGCGGGCAGGCCGCCTCCGTCCGTCACGGCAAGCCCGTGAGCGCCACACCCGGACAGGACTACGTATATCCCTCGGCGATCATCACCAACACCGGCAGCACCCCGCTGGGCAGCGACAAACTCGTCATCACCGCCGACGACAGGACCCACTTCCTCAGCGACGAACTCGGCATCTCCCGCCGCGACGGCCAGGAGGAGCACCTGACGTGCGACCTGGTCTCCCACGACCGCGTCCTGGTCTGCGACCACCTCGATCTCAACCTCGACCCCCGCCGCAACCTCGTCGTCTACCCGGAGATGGCCGTGGACTCCACCGCCGGCGCCCCCGGCACCGCCAAGGTCACCTTCGACCTGGGCTCGCCGACCTACGCCTCCGGCACCACACCCATCGACCTGCACACCTGACCCACGGCGCCGGCCCGCCGAGCGGCGCAGGCGCGTGTGCTCACCCACACACCGGTGGGTGAGCACTTCCCGCTGCACCACGGACGGCGCCCGTTCCGCGCACCCGGTCGGCCGGGTGCGTATCCGTCGGGCGGGGCATGCCGCAGCACACCCGCCCGGTCGCCCCCAGCCCGCGCCGTATCCAGCCAAGGAAGGCCCCGCCGGTGAGCAGACCGTCCGCCACCCCCTCCCAGCCGCGTCCCGCCCGAGGTGTCGGTACGGCACCGCGCATCGTCGCACTGGTCCCCGCCCACAACGAACAAGACCGCATCGAAGCCGCCCTCACCGCACTGCGCGACCAGACCCTGCCGCCGGAGACGATCCTCGTCGTCGCCGACAACTGCAGCGACGACACCGCGCAGGTCGCCGCCGACGCCGGCGCCCTGGTCCTGCACACCAGTGGCAACACCCACAAGAAGGCCGGCGCCCTCAACCAGGGACTCAACTACCTCATCCCGACCCTCGACGCACGCGACCTCATCCTCATCCAGGACGCCGACACCCTCCTCAACCCCGGCTTCGTCGCCCACGCCGCCGCCGCACTGCACCCCACCGTCGGAGCCGTGGGCGGCATCTTCTACGGCGACCCGGGCGGCGGCCTCCTGGGCACCCTGCAACGCATCGAATTCCACCGCTACGCCCGCGAGATCAGCCGCCGCAACCACCGCGCCGACGTCCTCACCGGCACCGCCACCCTCTTCCGCACCGCCACCCTGCACCGCCTCAAAGAAGCCCGCGCCGACGGCCGCCTGCCCGGCGGTACCTCCTACTACTCCCCCGCCTCCCTCACCGAGGACGACGAGATCACCAAAGCCGTCCGTACCCTGGGCTACCGCACCATCTCCCCCAAGGGCTGTGCGGTCACCACCGAAGTCATGACCAGCCTGCCCAAACTGTGGCACCAGCGGCTGCGCTGGCAGCGCGGCGCCCTGGAGAACCTGCGCCACTACGGGCTCACCCCCATCACCTGGCCCTACTTCGCGCGCCAGGCCGCCATGGGCCTGTCCGTGATCGCCCTGCTGCTGTATCTGGTCTTCACCGCCTGGATGCTCTGCCGCGGCGTGCCCGCCCTCTCCCCGCTGTGGATCGCCGTCGGCCTTCTGTTCGTCGTCGAGAAGACTGTGACCGCCCGCGGCGCCGGCCCACGCTGCCAGCTGCTCGCCGCGCTCCTGGTCGTGGAGCTGGCCTACGACCTCTTCCAGCACACCGTCTACCTGCGCTGCCTCTACGACTTCACCCGACGCAGGCGCGAACGCTGGCCCCTGACCTGACCCCCGTCACCCGTCACCCGTCACCCGTCACCCGTCACCCGTCACCCGTCACCCACAAGCCCTTCCGCACGGCCGTCGACAAGGACCACCCCCATGTACTCCACCCCCGCCGCCGCACACACCGCGGGAATCGGCGGCGCCTCCCTCCTCGCCACCGGCTTTCACACCCTCGCCACCATCGTCGCCGCCACCACCCTGCTCATGGCCGCCACCGCCGTGGCCAGACTCCTCCCCCGCAACAGGCGATGACGGAGCTGTGCGCGACACCCCGCCTCGCTGTGCCGTGCAGCACCCGGCGTAGAGGACCAGGGTCTAGCCTTTCGTGCGCAAGGGCCGGAGTCGGTTCCCGTGACTCCGGCCCTTGCTCGAAGTTGCTCGGCGAGGTCAGCTGCTGGTCTCTCGCTGGAGGTAGAGCGTCTTGCCGTAGGGCTGGCCGAGCCAGATCTTCGCTGCTCCGCGCAGGTCCAGGTTGTCGAAGGTGATGCTGTCGGGCCCGTCCGGGTTCACGACGACCGTGACGCGCTCCACCTGCCAGGCGGGGTACTGGCCCTCCGGCTCGAGGCGGATGTAGGCCGGGTAGGCCGAAAGGTTGTCGGTGTTCAGCTGCGGGGTGCGCGGGTCGTTGTACTGCGCCTCTTCGACGTTCGCTCCGTCACCCAGGATGTAGGTGTCGTCCGAGCCGGGTTCCATGTCGTCGATGTCCGGACGGGTGAGCACGAACTCCCGTCCGCCGATGCCGAGATAGACCCAGCCGAAGGTCCCGGCGTTGGTGTCATCTCCTGTGGCGACCTGGGCGGTGATCTTGGTGATGTCCGCCATCGTCTTCCTCTCCTTCTCGTCGAGTGCCGTACAGCACTGGCCTGCCCTACGGACGGTCAGGGACACGCCAAACGCACGAAAGAGGCAAATAGACATGTAATCGGAGCAGTCGGGCTCATTGCTGGAGATGGCCCTTCAAATGGCCGAGCGGCCAGGCCACGGCGATGGCGCGCCCCACCACGTTACTCACCGGCACGAAGCCGTGATTCTTGTCGTTCTGGTGGTACCGGGAGTCGGCCGACCCCTGCCGGTGGTCGCCCATCACCCAGACCGTGTCTTCGGGGACTGTCACCTCGAACTGGCTGCCGGGCTGCCCGTTGTCGGTACACGGGGTGTTCCCGGGATAGACGTACGGTTCGCGCAGCGCCTTGCCGTTGACCCTGAGCGGGCCTGTGCCCTTGCACTCGACGGTGTCACCGCCGACGCCGATCACACGCTTGATGAGGTCCTTGTCGTCGGCCGAGGGCATCAGGCCCACCCAGCTGAGGCTTCTGCGCACCGCATCAGGGGTCGCTGTCGGCTCCTCCGCCAGCCATCCGTCCGGGTCGCGGAAGACGATGACGTCGCCGCGCTCGGGCTCCGAGCCGAACCACGGAGTGAGCTTGTCGACGAGTACGCGATCGCCGACCTGCAGGGTCTTCTCCATCGAACCCGAGGGGATCGAGAACGCCTGGACCAGAAATGTCTTGATCACCACGGCGAGGACGAGCGCGACGACGACGAGGATCGGCAACTCCTTCCAGAAAGAACGGGGCTTCTTCTCTCCCCTCACCACCGGACTCGCCGCGTCATCGGATCCTTCGGGCTGCTCCCGCTGCCCTGGCCGTGCGCCGACCGTCATGTTCCCCGCTCCCCCTCACTCCGCGCCATGGCCATGACCCTGGGCAGGGCCCGCAGACATGGAGAGCTCAAGGATGAGGCCCGCGGCATAAGTACACGATCAACGCGGCCCGCGGACGCCGGAACGGGCTCAGGAGCGGGCGTCGAGCCACTCCTCGAAAGTGGGACCGGCCAGCCGGGCGTGCGGGCCGGTGCGGCAGGCCACCAGCTGGGTCGGCAGGTCCGGGATGTACGCGATGCCGCTCGGCTGCCGGTCGAGGAGCTGACCGACGAACTCGTGGAACTGTGCCGCCCGCAGAATGCTCGCGGGCAGAGCGGGCCGGACAGACGAGCCGCCTCGTGCACCTGCTGGGCGGCGACGAAGCCCGTGGTGGCCTTGTCGGATGGCCGCGGCCGCACACTGCAGTTCGGTGAGCACCGGTACGTACAGCTCGTCGTGCGGCGCGTTCGGGGCGGTGGAGCACGTCGACACGCCGTCCGGTGTGCACGCCGCCGAGCGGTCCGAGGACCAGCGCGGGGTGCGGGCCCCCGCTGGTCACAAGGACGCCTCCGCCAATCACGAGGACGCGTGTCCGCTTGCGCATCCGACGCCTTCCGGTGCCCACCCTGCGGTCACCGTAGGTGACACTGTGGTCGCCATGAAGAGCGAGAAGCCGACATCCGCCCCTGCGCCGGGACAGCCGCGCGGCGCCACCTCCCACCGCCGAGGCGCCGGTCCGCCTGTCGTGCTGGTCGGGGTGGAGGAGGAGTACCTCGTCGTCGACCCGATGTCACGGCGGCTCAGCACCCGCGCGGACAAGGTCGTCGCCGAAGCGGCAGGAGAACTGGGCTCGCGGGTGAGCACTGAACTGACCCGCTATCAGGTCGAGGTGCGCACCCACCCCCACGCCGGCCTCACCGCTCTCGGCGAGGACCTGCAACACCTCCGCCACACCGTCGCGCGGGCCGCCTCCCGGCTGGGACTGCGCGTCATCTCCAGCGGGACGCCCGTCCTGGGTCAGCACACTCCCCCGCCCTTGTCGGCCGGCGAGCGCTACGCGCAGAGCCTGGCCACCTTTCGGGCGCTGGATCACGAACAGACCGTCTGCGCCTGCCACATCCACGTGGAGATGCCGGACCTGGCCACCGCTCTCGCCACCAGCAACCACCTGCGTCCCTGGCTGCCCGGGCTTCTCGCCCTGAGCGGCAACTCGCCCTACTGGCACGGGCAGGACACCGGCTACGACAGCTGGCGCAGCCTGGCCTGGGGACGCTGGCCCGTGGCCGGGCCGCCGCCCTACTTCGAGTCCGCCGCCCACTTCGAGGACCTGGTCGGCCGGCTCATCACCAGTCGTACGCTCATGGACCGCTCCGGGGTGTACTGGGACATCCGGCCCTCGCACCACGTGCCGACCCTGGAGGTCCGGGTCGCCGACGCCGCGTACTCCTCCGACGACACCCTCCTGCTGGCCGCCGCCGTCAAAGGCCTGGCCCTCGCTGCCCTGGCGGCGGTACGCGAGGGACGGGCGGCGCCGCGGCCGGAGGCAGAGATGCTGCGGGCCGGATACTGGCGCGCCGCCCGCGACGGCGTACGGGGGCAGAGCATCGACCTCGCCACCGGCCGCCTCCGACCCGCCGCTCGATCATTCGCCCACATGTGGGACACAGCCTTGCCCGCCCTGTCGCCCCAGGATCTCGCCCTCGCCGACAAGACACGCCGGCGCCTCGCCGGACAAGGCAACGGGGCCGACCGCCAACGAGCCGCCTACCGTCAGCGCCATCGTCACCACGACATCGTCGACCACCTCATTCATCGACTCACCGGCTGATCTGCCACAGGGCGGCGACCACAGGGACAGACTGTCCACGAGCGAATCGACGTATCCGGGCTTGATGACGGCGCGCAACTCCTGATCGCGGTGATGCACCTCGTCGATAGATAGCGCCTTGTCAGCTTGGTGAGGGCCTCGGCGGCTGGGCCCGAGGACGCCGGGTTGTGGCCGGTGCCGCGCGGCGGGCAGCTGGAGTTCACCACCCTCCATGACCGCGCCGCGCGGCATTCCCCTCACGCTGCGATGGCGGTGATCAGGAGGCCTTTCTCCGCCATCCAGCGGCCCTCCAGACGGGGGGCCGCCGGAATGCGCAGCCGCGCGGTGAACACGGGGCTGTCAGCGTCGAAGTCGAGCTCGGCGTCCTCGAAGTCCAGGCGCTCCCCCGTACACGGATACCAGCTCTTGTACACAGCCTCCTTCATGCTGAACAACGCGCGGTCCCATCGCACTTGAGGGTGCCGGATCAGCAGACGCCGTACGAGTCGGAGTTCGGAGGGGAGCGCGATGGATTCCAGTACGCCGTTCGGCAGCGGGGCGTCCGGCTCGGCATCGATGCCGAGGAGCCGCAGGTCGGCGGCCGGGGCGACGACCGCGGCCCGGTAGCCGGCGCAATGGGTGAGGCTGCCGAGCACCGCCGCGGGCCAGCGGGGTGCCCCGTGCCGGTCCGGAAGGATCGGCACGGGGGGCAGGCTGAGCCGGGCCAGGGCCTCGCGGGCGCACCGCCGTACCGTGGCGAACTCCTGCCGGCGCGGGGCCACGGCGTGTGCGACGAGGCGGGCCTCCTGCGGGTAGAGGTCCGCGGCCGGTGAGTCGCGGAAGGCTTCGACGACCGCGACCCCCTGCGGGAGTATGTGCTCGATCATGTCACCGGCCCCGGCGGAGACGGGCTCGCCGGCGGTTCCTCGTCCGTCATCCGCGGCTCACCGTGGCCGGGCGCCCATCCGATCCGGACGCATTGCTCACCGCCTTGCGCAGGGCCTCCACGCGGTCGGTCCTCTCCCAGGTGAAATCGGGCAGCTCGCGGCCGAAGTGGCCGTAGGCGGCGGTCTGTGCGTAGATCGGGCGCAGCAGGTCGAGGTCGCGGATGATCGCGGCCGGGCGGAGGTCGAAGACCTCGTCGACGGCCTTCTCGATGCTTTCCGTCCCCACCGTGTGGGTGCCGAAGGTCTCGACGAACAGACCCACCGGCTCCGCCTTGCCGATCGCGTACGCCACCTGCACCTCGCAGCGTGCGGCCAGACCCGCGGCCACCACGTTCTTCGCCACCCAGCGCATCGCGTAAGCCGCGCTGCGGTCCACCTTCGAGGGGTCCTTGCCCGAGAACGCGCCACCGCCGTGCCGGGCCATCCCCCCGTACGTATCGATGATGATTTTGCGGCCGGTCAGGCCCGCGTCGCCCATCGGGCCGCCGATCTCGAACCGGCCGGTCGGGTTCACAAGGAGCCGGTAGCTGTCCGTGTCCAGCTTGATGCCGTCCTCGAGGAGCGACCTCAGCTCCGGTTCGACCACGTACTCCCGGATGTCGGGCGCGAGGAGCGACTCGAGATCGATGTCCGCGGCGTGCTGCGAGGACACCACCACCGTGTCGAGGCGCACTGCCGCGTTGCCGTCGTACTCGATGGTCACCTGTGTCTTGCCGTCCGGTCGCAGGTACGGGATCGTGCCGTTCCTGCGGACCTCCGCCAGCCGCTTCGACAACCGGTGGGCCAGGAAGACGGGCAGCGGCATGAGCGTCGGGGTCTCGTCCGTCGCGTAACCGAACATCAGACCCTGGTCGCCCGCGCCCTGGCGGTCCAGCTCGTCCTCGTCGCCCTCCACGCGCGACTCGTACGCCGTGTCGACCCCCTGCGCGATGTCCGGGGACTGCGCCCCGATCGACACCGACACGCCGCACGAGGCGCCGTCGAACCCCTTGTCGGAGGAGTCGTAGCCGATCTCCAGGATCTTGTCGCGGACCAGGGTCGCGATGTCCGCGTAGGTTCTGGTGGTGACCTCGCCGGCCACATGGACCTGGCCGGTCGTGATCAGCGTCTCCACGGCGACCCGGGAGGAGGGGTCCTTCCGCAGAAGGGCGTCGAGGATGGTGTCGCTGATCTGGTCAGCGATCTTGTCGGGGTGGCCCTCGGTCACGGACTCCGAGGTGAACAGGCGACGGGACACGTCACTCCAGTGGTTGCGGCGGTGGCCCTGGGCGGGCACCGCACGGGCGGGAGGGCCGGGACACGGGCCCGGATCCCTGTGGTGTCGAGGTCAGGCCAGGTGCTCGCGGATCCAGTCGGCCAGCACGTCGGAGGCGGCCGCCGCCGCTTCCGGCCAGGACCTTTGCGCGGACTCGTCGGCCCGGTCGCTGACGTACTTCACGATCCGTACCGGCAGGGCGAACCGCTCGGCCACCGAGGCGATCGCGTAGCCCTCCATGTCGACGAGGTCGGCGTGTGCGGCCAGTTGCCTACGTGTGCGGCCGTCGGCGATGAAGGCGTCGCCGGTGGCCAGTGTGGCGCCGGGGTGCGGGCTGATGGTCAGCGGGCGGCCGTGGTGCGTGCCGCTCAGCTGATGGAGTACGTCGTCGGGCAGGTCGTGCTGGACGACGCGGGACACCTCCACGATCCCGTTCAGGCCGTCCTTGAGCGCCCCGGCGGTGCCGAGGTTCACGATCGCTCGCGGCCGGGCCGTCGAGAGCGCCCGTGTCAGCTCCATGGCGGCCCGTACCTTTCCCATGCCGGTGACGAGGACGGGGCAGGTGTCGTCGAAGCGTGCCGCCTCCGCCTCGGCGGCCGTCACGATCAGCGGCCGGTCGCGGCGTATCTCGCCGTGGAGCCGGGCGGCGAAGGAGGGTTCGGACAGGGGAGCTTGCAGCATGGTGAGTCGGTCCTGTCGGAAAGTGTGCCGTCTGGAAGGCGGGGCGTGATCAGGTGTTCTGGAGGGCCAGCAGGCTCACGAGGAGTGCGACCACGGTCAGGGCGCCCGGAGCGATGAGCCCCTTGCGGTCGTGCGCCCGGACGTGGAAGACGACGGCACCGGCGAAGTAGAGGACCACTCCCACGCCGGCGGCCACCGCCAGCGGCCGGAACGCCAGGCCGACGAGAAGGCCGACGGCTCCCGCGATCTCCAGAGCGGCGAGCCGGGGCAGCCAGGCGTCGGGCACGCCGATCCGCCGCATGGTCGCGACGAGGGACTCCTGCCGCCTCACTTTGGCCACCGCCGAGCCGACGAGGACGAGCGACAGGACGACGGTGAGAGAGACGTAATTGGCGCTCACGGTTCTCCAGGGGTGGAAGGACGGCGACCGGCCGGCGTTGACGGCCGCCTCCCATGTTTGCGTTCATGACACGAGGAGATCCCTAGAGCGTGCGCCGTCGGACCGGGAGGACGGGAGGCCTCGATCGTTTAATGCCTGGTGCGAGTCCTCGCACCGGTGGCATACTCGAACAACTGTCATGTTTGCTCATACCGCCGCCGTGTTCTTCTCCGTGGACTGTGTGCTCGTCCAGGGAGACAGCCTGTGCCGCCTGGTCGAGGAACGCCTCGGGCTGAGCGGGCCCGCCAGCCTGCACGAAACCGGGGACACCGACCCGGCGCGCTGGGCGGGGATCACCGAGAGGGCCCTGCACACGCGCCTCGCCGACCTGCCCGTGCTGCCCGGCGTCGAGGAGACGACCCGCTGGTGCTGGAGCAACGGTCTCCTGCCGGTCATCTCCAGCCTCGTCTGGGAACCGATCGGCGCCCATCTCGCCGAGCGCTTCGGCTTCCACTCGTACTTCGGCCGCCCCCTGGACGCGGTGCACGGCCGCTTCACGGGCAACACCGATGACGTGCCCGCGCCTCCCACGGAGAGGGAGTCGGCTCTCCGACGCGCGGACGAACTCGGCTTCTCGCCGCAGGAATGCGCGGCAGTGGGCGCCTGCCCGGCCGACGCCCCCCTCCTCGACTCCGTCGGCCTGGGCATCGCCTTCAACGCCCGGGCCGAAGCGCGGGCCCGTACGGCGACGTCGGTCCGGGGCGACGACCTGCGCGCCGTGATCCCCGCCCTGGAGTGCCTGACGGCTTCCAGGGTCTGACGCCGGTCTCCCGCTCTGCTCTTACGGGTTCGTTCGCTTCTTACGGGTTCGTTCGCTCAGAGCGTGCGCAGACGCTCGGCGGGGTCGTGCAGACGCGCACTCCACTCCGGGCCGCGCAGGGCGTCGGCGGCTTCACGCGGGACGCTCAGGTGGACGTCACGGCTGTGGTCGTCGGCCGGTGTGGGCGTGATGAGCACCGTCCACGGGATGGGGCTCGCCGGGTACTCGAACCAGAACGGCCGCCCCGCGCCGAACTCGACGCGGTAGACGGGGAGCCGGCTGGAGTTGTTCAGGGCGACCGTGTCCTCGAAGGCGTCGAGGGACATCCGGCTGAACACGCGCCCCGAGCGGCCGCCCGAGCGCTGGGCCTCCAGGTAGGCGGTCTCCCGGCGCACCCGGTCGGGGGTGACGCGGTCCAGGGCCGCGCGCAGCGCCGTGACGGTGTGCGCGAGGGGTTCCTCGCGCAGCTCTCCGGCCGGGAGCACGGCCGTGGTGTTGGAGACGGCGTTGCCCCAGTAGCCGTCGGGGAGGCGGTCCTTGAGCGCGGCGCGCAGTCCGACCACGATCCCCAGGCGCTCCTGCGCGCCGGGGTCCCGGTCGCGCAGCGCGCCGAGCACACGCCACAGGTGTGCCCCGAGCGCGTCGCCGCTGGAGGCGGCCGGCCGGTCGGCTCCCTGCCCCGTGCGGGCCGTCTCACGCAGCGCGAGGACCTCGTCGGCGGTGAAGCGGGCGGTGATCGTGCGCAGACGCCGCGCGCGGGCGTTGACCTTCCAGATGAACCCGAACTTCTGGCCTCCCGTGATCACGCGGTACTGCGGATCGTCCGGTGCCGGGGAGACGCCGTCGGCGAGTCCGTCGAGCAGCGCCCGGTCGTAGGGCGCGGCGGGGCTCTCCTCACCGGCGTGCGTGCGCGACCAGTGGAGCAGGAAGTCCAGGTAGCCGCCCCCGTCGACCACGGCGTGGTTGATGGACACGCCGAGCACGGAGCCGCCTCCGCGCATGTGGGTGACCTTGACGGACAGCAGCGGGGTGTCGTGGCCGACGACACGGAAGGCGTTGACGGCGTGGAGGTAGCGGCGCAGGTCCTTTCTGGCGGACAGGTCGGGCCCGTACTCCGGCATGGGCCGGTCGCAGTGGGCGACCGCGAAGACCGCGCCGGCGTCGTTGCGGGCCACGCTGAGCCCGCCGTCCGGGTCGCGTTCGAGGCGCCCGGTGAGCAGCGGGTACTGGGCGAGCGTGCGGCGCAGGGAGTCCTCGACGGCGCCGGCGTTCAGGGTCCGCCGGTAGAAGAAGGTGCGCGGCGTGGCGAACGTGCCGTTCATCAGGTCGTGCACGCCGAGCCTGACCCGGCCGCCGGACGGCCCTCCTCCGCGCAGGACGACGGTGCGCGCGGAGTCGCCCGACGGACGGCCGTTCTTCATGGGTGTCTCCAGGGATCGGCGAATGACCCACGGGGGCCCGTTCGTTCCAGACTGCCGCGCGCGGATCCATGAATCCCCTAGAACCGGCGTGGGCGCTTCGCCGGGCGGCCGATGTTTGGTGGATCCCTAGATTCGGCCGACGTCCCTGGCCCGCGGGCGGGGGCACGTGCTGGTCTGGGGCTCTCCCGATCGAACGATACGGGCGTGGGGACCCGCTTCGACTGCGAGCCGGCCGTCCGTCTCGTCCCCACCGGCACACACAGGAGGCCATCAGCCGTGGGGAACGACAAGTCCGAGATCCTCGACCTGGTCCGCGAGTTCCACCGCTCCACCGTCTCGTCGGGGTTCGTGCCGGGCATCACCCCGGTGCTCGCCTCGGGCGCCGTCCTGACCGAGGACGACCGGGTGGCGTTGGTGGAGGCCGCGCTGGACATGCGGATCGCCGCCGGTGTCAGCTCGCGCCGGCTGGAGCGGTCGCTGGCCAGGTACTTCCGTCTGCGCAAGGCGCATCTGACCAACTCCGGTTCGTCGGCGAACCTGCTGGCGCTGAGCAGTCTCACCTCCCCGCAGCTCGGCGAGGACCGGCTCAAGCCGGGCGACGAGGTGATCACGGTCGCGGCCGGGTTCCCCACGACGGTCAACCCGATCCTGCAGAACGGTCTGACGCCGGTCTTCACCGACATCGAGCTGGGCACCTACAACGCCTCGCTCGAGCGGGTGGAGCAGGCGATCGGCCCGCGCACCCGGGCCATCATGATGGCGCACGCCCTGGGCAACCCCTTCCAGGTGCGCGAGATCGCCCAACTCGCTCAGGACCGCGACCTGTTCCTCATCGAGGACAACTGTGACGCTCTGGGCAGCACCTACGAGGGACAGCTGACCGGGACGTTCGGCGACCTGGCGACGGAGAGCTTCTACCCCGCCCACCACATCACGATGGGCGAGGGCGGCTGTGTCCTGACGGACAACCTGATCCTGGCGCGGATCGTGGAGTCGATGCGGGACTGGGGGCGCGACTGCTGGTGCGAGCCGGGCGAGGACAACCGCTGCTTCAAACGGTTCGAGCACCAGATGGGGTCGCTGCCCGAGGGCTACGACCACAAGTACATCTTCTCCCACGTGGGCTACAACCTGAAGTCGACGGACGTCTCGGCGGCGCTCGGTCTGCAGCAGCTGACCCGGATCGACGAGTTCGGCGCGGCGCGGCGGCACAACTGGGCGCGGCTGCGCGAGGGCCTCGACGGGCTGCCGCACCTGCTGCTTCCGGAGGCGACGCCGGGCAGTGACCCGAGCTGGTTCGGCTTCGCCCTCACCGTCCGTCCGGACGCGCCGTTCGAGCCCGGTGCCCTCATCGACCACCTGGAGTCGAGCAAGGTCGCCACCCGCCGCTTCTTCGCGGGCAACCTCACCCGCCACCCCGCCTACGAGGGCCGGGAGTTCCGGGTCAGCGGGCCGCTCACCAACAGCGACATCACCACCGAGCGGACCTTCTGGATCGGGGTGTACCCGGGCCTGACCGACGAGATGATCGACCACAGCATCAACACCGTCAGCGAGTACGTGACGCTGCCGCACTGACGCCGCGCGAGAAGGGGCCGGCACCATCCGGTGCCGGCCCCTTCTCGCGTGCGGCGGGGTCCGGGGCGCTCAGCCCGCCGCGGGCACCGCCGGGGTCCGGGCGGTCCACTCCTCCAGCACGTCGGCGGCGCGGGCGGCGCCGCCCGCCTCGTGCACGGCGTCCCGCATCCGGGTCAGGGCGGCCGGTGTCGCGGGGTCGGCGAGCAGTCCGGCGACCGTGTCCGCGAGGGACTGGGCGGTCAGGGCGGCCCGGGGCAGGGTGCGGCCCACCCCGCACTCCTCCAGCCTCTCGGCGCTGAGCGCCAGTTCGTGGGCGCGGGGCAGCGCCACCACCGGTGTGCCGTAGGCCAGGGACTCCATCAGGCTGCCCATGCCCGCGTGGCACACGAACACGTCGGCGTGCGGCAGGACGGCGGGGTGCGGCAGCCAGGGGTGGGCCTCGACATGGGCGGGCAGCGGCCCGAGCAGGGCCGGGTCGGCGTCCCGGCCGAGCGTCATGACGACATGCCAGTCCTCGGCGGGGAACGCCAGCGCGCAGAGCCGGAAGAAGTCGCCGCGGTCCGACGACTCCGTGCCGAGCGACACCAGGGCGACGCGGCGCCCGTCGGAGGGCGGCGTCCACAGGCCGGGTCCGGGCTCGGTGAAGGTGGGGCCCACGAAGGCGAACCGGTCGTCGAAGCTGTCCCCCTCGATCTGGAAGGCGCGCGGCAGGAAGACCAGGTTGCGCTCGTCCCACTCGGTGCCGTAACGGCCCATCTCCGCCAGGCCGATGCCGTGTTCGCCCATGAAGTCGATGAGCACCTTGGCGCCCTCGGCCATCAGCGGATGGCCGGGGTCCCACATCTGGGCGCGCAGCGAGAACGTCTCGTTGGCGGCGTGGCTCGGGCAGACCTGCACCGGTACGGCGTCCAGGACGCGGGCGGCGACCCGGCCGGCGGCGACCGTCTCGAAGTCGTAGAGCAGCGCGTCCGGCGGGTCGGCGGCGAGCGCGTCGCGGGCGGCGGGGAAGACGGTGCGGACCGTGTCGACGAGGAGGTCGTAGCCGTCGCGGGCGAGCCGGTCGGGGCTCGGGTCGGCGGCGCGGTAGAAGTCGCCGCGCGCCGAGGTGTAGGTGACCGCGCGGGCGCCGCAGTCCTCGACGAGCGACGCGAAGCGCTCGTCGACGACGTAGGTGACGCGGTGGCCGCGGGCGATGAGTTCGCGGGCCACGCCAAGGGTGGGGGCGACGTGGCCGAAGTCCGCGAAGAGCAGCAGGGCGTAGTGACGGGCGGGGGTGGGGGTGCCGGGCGGCATCGGCTCTCCGGTGGGTGTCAGCCGGCCCGCCAGGGCCGGGCGGCAGTGGGTCAGCGGGCGTCGGCGGCGCGCAGCGCCTCGTAGTGCGCCAGGCAGTCCTCGTAGCGGGCGAGGAGCCCGCTCTCGCGGGCCTCGGCGACCGAGACCGCGGACGAGTCCTTCTCCGACATCAGCGGCGCCTCCGACAGGCGCCACGGCAGTGCGAGTTCGGGGTCGAAGGGGTCGATGTCCACCTGTGTCCCGGGCACGAAGGCGGTGGAGCACAGGTAGGAGACACAGGTGTCGTCGGTGAGGGCGAGGAAGCCGTGGACCAGGCCCTCGGCCACGAACAGGGTCTCCCCCGACTCGGCGGACAGCCGGTTCACCTCGTGCACGCCCCAGGTCGGCGAGCCGACCCGCAGGTCCACGACGATGTCGAGGGCCTCGCCCCGCACCACGCTCACCACCTTGGCCTGTCCGGGCGGCAGCAGTGTGCCGTGCAGTCCGCGCAGGGTGTTGCGGCGCGACACCGAGTAGTTCACCTGCGCCACGGGCACGGGCCGGCCGATCTCCTCGGCCAGCCTGTCGTGCCGGAACGACTCGTAGAAGCTGCCGCGCTCGTCACGGTGCTGGTGCGGGGTGATGTGGTACGCGTCCGGCACAGCCATCTCTCGAACCTTCATGGTGGCCACACCGTAGGGCGTCGCGATCAAGGACCGATCGAGGACCGTCGGTGGCCGGCTCCACTCGATCCGGCCTCGCGCGCTCCTCGAACGGCGGCTGCTTCAGTGGGGATGTCACACCCGCGTTTCGGCGGGACAGCACACGGTTGACGGGCGCGCACCGCGCGGGCCGGGAGGAGAGACGGACATGGCGGAGGCCGGTGCGCCGGAACGACCCGACGCTGCGGACAGCGGGTCCGGCCGGGTGGTGGTTCTCGGGGCGACCGGCTTCGTCGGCCGCCATGTGGGCACCGCTCTGGAACAGGCCGGGTACGAGGTCATCGCCGTGGCCCGTCATCCGCGCAAGACACCCGCGTCCTGGCGTTTCCACCCCATGGACCTGGTCGACGCCGGGCCCCGGGCGCTGGTCGACCTCATCGACGCGACCGGCCCGGTGGCCGTCGTGAACGCCGCGGGCGAGGTGTGGTCACCCACCGCCGACGGGATGCGCCGCAGCAACCAGCTGCTCGTGGACCGTCTGCTCTCCGCGCTCGCCGCATCCGGCCACCGGCCGCGCCTGGTGCAGCTGGGGTCCGTGCACGAGTACACGCCGCAACCCCACGGGGTGTGGCTGACCGAGTCCTCGCCGGAGGAACCGGCCAACGACTACGGGCGGACGAAACTGCACGGGACCCGGGCGGTCCTGCGGGCCGTCAGGACAGGCGCCGTCGACGCGGTGGTGCTGCGGCTGTCGAACGTGATCGGCGCCGGCACCCCGCGCGGCAGCCTCCTGGGACAGGTCGCCGCGCAACTCCTCGACCAGGCGGCACAGGGGCCGCCCCCGCAGGTGCGGGTCTCCCCGCTGCGCAGCAGCCGGGACTTCGTCGACGCGCGGGACGTGGCACGGGCCGTCGTGGCGGCGGTGCGCGCCCCGGACGCCGTCGGGCACGTCGTGAACATCGCGAGCGGCGCATGGCAGCCCGTGCGGGACATGGTGGACCTGCTGATCTCGATCAGCGGCCGGCCCGCCGAGCTGGTGGAGCGGCCCGTCGCGGGCGCTCGGGCGCTGCCGGACACCGACTGGATGGCCGTGGACGTCTCGGCCGCGCGTACGGTCCTCGGCTGGGAGCCGGGGCGCACCGCCCGCGACATGGTGGAGGAGCTGTGGCGGGCCGCCGCGGAGCAGCACGAGGGGCCCGCCGCCGGTGCGTGAGCGACAGGCCGCGGGCCCGGAAGATGGCGTCAGCCGGGCAGCAGATCCAGGTCGGCCGTGCTGACCGCGTCGGTGAGCACGTGCTGGCGAAGCCGCTGCAGACCGGGTGAGGGGTCCAGGCCCAGCTCGTCCCTCAGCTGCGCTCTCAGCCGCTGGTAGACCGCAAGCGCCTCGCTGCGCCTGCCGCACCGCTCCAGGGCGATGATCAGCGTGCCCTGGAACCATTCGTGCAGCGGATGCGCGCAGGCCAACTCCTTGAGTCCGGCGACGAGTTCACGGTGGCGGCCGAGGCGGAAGCCTGCGGTGATGCGCAACTCCTCGGCCTGGAGGTGGAGCTCCTCCAGGCGCAGGGTGTAGCCGTGCAGCGCCGTGCCGTGCACGACGTCCGCGAACGGCGGCCCCTCCCAGAGCGGCCGGGCCCGGTCCAGGAGCACGACGGCGCCGGCCGGGTCACCGTCGGCCAGAGCCGCCCGTGCCTGTTCGGTGAGGAGCGTGAACTCCTCCGCGTCGCACTCGCCCGGCCCCACCCGCAGCAGGTAGCCGTGCGCGCGCGTGGCGAGCGGGCCGCCTTCGCCGGGGCCCGGGTCCTCCCCACCGTGCAGCGCCTTGCGCAACTGGTACGCGTAGGTCTGCACGGTGGGGATGGCGCTGCGCGGGGGCTGCCCCGGCCAGAGTTCGGCCGTGAGCACCGACAGCGGGACGACGCTGTTGCGGCGCGCGAGCAGCACGGCGAGTACCTGGCGGACCTTCGGCGCGGTGGGGGTGACGTCACGGCCGTCGGACGACACCCGCAGCGGGCCCAGGGTGTGCCAGGTCAGCACGGTGCGTTCCCCGTCGTCCCGCCGGACGGTCCGGCCTGTCCGGGCTGTGCCGTCCGGTCCCACACATGGGGGTTGTCCCGGTACCAGGCGACCGTCTCGGCGAGGCCCTCGGCGAAGTCCTTCTGCGGCTTGTAGCCCAGTTCGACATGGGCCTTGCGCCAGTCCACTGAGTAGCGGCGGTCGTGTCCCTTGCGGTCGGTGACGTACTCGACGCTGTCCGGGCCGGCCCCGCACGCCTCGACGAGCAGTGCGGTCAGGCCCCGGTTGTCGAGTTCGGTGCCGCCGCCGATGTTGTAGATCTCGCCGGCCCGGCCGCGAGTGCGGACCAGTTCGACGGCGCGGATGTGGTCGTCGACGTGGAGCCAGTCGCGTACGTTCAGGCCGTCGCCGTAGAGCGGGACCTTCCTGCCCGCGAACAGGCGGGTGACGAACAGCGGGATGATCTTCTCGGGGAACTGGTAGGGCCCGTAGTTGTTCGAGCACCGGGTGACGCGGACATCGAGGCCGTGGGAGCGGTGACAGGCCAGGGCGATCAGGTCGCTGGACGCCTTGGACGCGGCGTACGGCGAGTTGGGGTTCACGGGCTGCTCCTCGGAGCAGGAGCCCTCGGGGATGGAACCGTAGACCTCGTCGGTGGAGACGTGCACGAACCGGTCGATGCCCTGGCGCAGCGCGGCGTCGAGGAGGGTCTGGGTGCCGACCACGTTGGAGCGTACGAACTCGGTGGCACTGGCCAGGGACCGGTCCACGTGGGACTCGGCGGCGAAGTGCACGACCTGGTCGTGTTCGGCCATCAGCCGGTCGACCAGGTCGCTGTCGCAGATGTCGCCGACGACGAGCCGGTAGCGGTCGCTGTCCTTCACCGGGTCGAGGTTGGCCGCGTTGGCGGCGTAGGTGAAGGCGTCGAGGACGGTGACCGTGACGTCCTGCGGGCCGAGGGGGCCGAGCAGTGTCCGGACGTAGTGGGAGCCGATGAAGCCGGCCCCGCCGGTCACCAGGATGCGCGTCTTACTCATGCTGGGTGCGGCGCGTCACCGGGCGTGCCGAGCGGGCGCCGTCCTCCTTCCTCGTGAATGTACGGGGGTGTGATTCAGCGGGCCGCGACGAGACGTTCCAGTTCCCCGACGACGGCGTGCGGGGTGGGCAGGGCCGCGGACTCGTCGCGCAGCCGGCCCGCGGCGGCGGCGTAGGAGGGGTCCTCCAGAAGCCGCCGGGTGAGGTCCGCGACCCGCTCGGGGGCGGCGTCGGTGTGGTGCAGGAAGAGCCCCGCGCCGCTGTCCTCCAGGTTCCGGCCGCGCAGTTCCTGGTCGGCGACGAGGGTGGACAGGGCGAGCTGCGGCACGGCGTTGACCAGGGCGGTGGAGAAAGTGCCCCAGCCGCCGTGGTGGACCACCGCGGAGCAGGTGGGCAGCAGGGTGCTCAGCGCCACGCCGCTCGCGGCCAGGACGTTGGGCGGCAGGTCGCCGAGGTGCTCGGCCTGTTCGGGCATGAGAGCGGCGACGATGTCGGCGTCGAGCCGGGACAGCGAGCGCAGCAGGCCGGTGACGTCGACGTAGTCGCCGCCGTAGGCCTCGGTGTTGGTACGGCCCAGGGTGACGCAGACGCGGGGGCGCTTGGGCTGTTCGCGCAGCCAGTCCCACTGCACGGCCGCGCCGTTGTAGGGCACGTACCGCATGGAGACCTGGTGCAGGTCGCTCGGCGGGCGCAGGCTCTCGGGCAGCGTGTCGAGGGTGAACTGGCCGTTGAGCAGTTCCTCGTCGCAGGAGACTCCGTAGGCGCTGCCGCGCTCGTCGATCCAGTCGGCCAGCGGGTCGACCCGCTGGTCCGCGGGGACGTCCTGGGCCAGTTCGACGAAGGTGCCGCGGGCCTGTCCGTAGACGTCGGCGCACCACAGCAGTCGGGCGTGGGCGGCGCCGCAGGCGCGGGCCGCGATGGCGCCCGCGTAGGCGATGGGGTCACGGACGACGAGGTCGGGCTGCCAGTCGCGGGCGAGGGCGACGAGGTCCTCGACGACGGGGTCGTTGTAGCGGGCGAACCCGTACGGGACGCTGATCGAGTAGCGCTCGACGAGGCTCGCGTGGTCCACGTCGCCGTAGCCGAGGCGGCTCCAGTTGGCGACGTCGGCGTCCTGGGAGCCCCGGGCCCGGGCCATGTCCTGGTGGACGTCGTGGTCGGTGCCGACGGGCGCGGCCACCAGGCCCGCGCCGGTGACGGCTTCGCTCAGGGACGGCGCGTTGGCCATCAGTACCTCGTGCCCGGCAGCCGTCAGGGCCCAGGCCAGCGGCACCATCGTGAAGACGTGTGACTTCTCCGGCAGGCCGGCGAACAGGACGCGCATGGGTTCCTCTCTGGTCGGATCCAGTCGGATCCGGTCGCATCTGTCGGATCCAGTCGCATCTAGCCGGATCCGCGGGGGCGCCCCGGGGCGGCGTTCGCGCCGTCCGCCGCGCTCTCCTCCGCCACGGATATGGCGCTCAGCGGGCAGGACTCGGCGGCCTCCCGCACGGCGGGGGCCTGTGCGGCGCCGGGCCGTTCGACCAGCAGCAGTGCCATTCCGTCGTCGCGCTGGTCGAACACCTCGGGGGCGATCAGCGCGCACTGTCCGGCGCCGATGCACTTGTCGTGGTCGATCGCGATGTCCATGCGGGCCTCCTGCGCGCTCGCCGCTTCGACGGGATGCCGGAGCGAGCCCATCTTGCGGTGCCGGGAGCGGGTTCGGCCGCGCGAGCACCGCTGACTGGGGTTTCCTCCAGATATTCGGCCCAGGCGCCGGGGCGAACGCCTCCCGAGCGGCCAAGACTCGGTGAATCCCTAGACAGCGCCGCCCGCGCTGGCCCGCCGCGAAGCCGCCGTGCTGGAGTGGCCGGGCGACCGGACGAGCAGGGCCTTTCCTGAGGGATCCAACCGATGGGTCCAGCCGATGGATCCGATTGCCGATGGGTCCAGCCGATGGATCCGGTTGGTGGGTCCAAGTGGCCGAAGCCGTCGTACGACATCTGTGAAAGGGGACCCTGGGTGGCGCAGCAAAGCACCTCGGACGTGCTCGATACGGCACCTGAGGCCGACACCGCCCTCGAACGTCCGCCGGCCGTGGAACCGGACGGCGGCACAACCCTGCTTGCCTGGGCGGCCCGGATGCGCGAGGAGCGCCCGGTGTGGCGCGACGGCAGCGGCAACGTGCATGTCTTCCGCCACGCGGACGTGCAGCGGATCCTCGCCGACCCCGCGACGTTCTCCTCCGACACGGTGGGCCGGCTCTCCGGCGGCGAGAAGCAGGCCCCGCGCGGCACACTGCTGCTGCTCGACCCGCCGCTGCACGGCAGGATGCGCCGCCTGGTGAGCAAGGCGTTCACCCCGGGTCTCATCGCCGGCCTCGAACCGTGGATCACCGAACTGACCGGGCAGCTCCTGGACACCGCCGCCGAGGACACCTTCGACCTGGTGGACACGCTGGCCAACCCGCTGCCGGTGACGGTCATCGCGCGCATGCTGGGCGTGCCGACCGAGGACCGTGACCGCTTCCAGGGCTGGGCGGACCAGCTCCTCTCCACCGATCCCGAGGACCCGGAGAGCGTGCGCCGCATGGAGGAGACGGCGGTCACCATCTCCGCCTACCTCCAGGGCTTCATCGAGGCCCGCCGCGAGGAACCGCTCGACGACCTGCTGAGCACTCTGGTCGGCGCCGAGCTCGACGGCGAGCGCCTCGACGACGAGGACATCGCGAGCTTCGCGACCCTCCTGCTGCTCGCCGGGCACATCACCACCTCGGTGCTGGTGGGCAACGCGCTGCTGTGCCTGGACCGCGACCCCGCACTCCTGGCGAAGGTGCGCGCGGACCGCTCGCTGATACCGGCGGTGATCGAGGAGACGCTGCGGCTGCGTCCGCCCTTCACCCGGATCGAGCGGGTCACCACGACCACGACGACCCTCGCCGGTGTCGAGGTCGCCCCCGACACCCTCATCCACCTGTGGCTCCTTTCGGCCAACCGCGACGACGAGGTCTTCGAGAGCGCGGACGCGTTCCGTCCGGACCGCTCCAACTCCCGGCAGGCCGCCTTCGGTCACGGTATCCACTACTGCATCGGGGCTCCGCTGGCCCGGCTCGAGGGCCGGATCGCGCTTGAGGCCCTGCTCGACCGCTACGACCGCATCGGCGTCGACCCCACGGCGCGGCTCAGCTGGCACGGCACCAACGTCTTCGGCGCCCGGCACCTGCCGCTGCGCGTGCACCGTGCCTGAGGCCGCCCCGTTCCCTCATGACCCGACCGCCCCTCCCCTCTTCGCCGACGGAGTGAGTTCATGAAGACCAGGCCCGACCCGCCCGTGATCCCCTCGGAACGCGGGAAGTGCCCGTTCGACCCGCCTGCCGCGTACGCCCGGCTGCGCGCCGAGGAGCCGGTCAGCCCCGTCACCTTCCAGGTGGCGCCCAAGGACACCGCCGGCTGGCTGGTGACCCGCCACGACCTGGTCCGGCAGATCCTCGCCGACGACCGCTTCAGCCACCGCAACGAACTCCTCGCACACGTGGTCGCGCCGCCGTTCCCGATGACGGAGTACGCGCCGCAGCCCTCGCCGCCCGGCTCGTTCGCGAAGATGGACGCCCCCGAGCACACCAAGTACCGGCGGCTCCTCGCGGGCCACTTCACGCTGCGCCGCATCCAGCAGTACGAGCCGCAGCTGACGCGGATCGTCGACGAGGCCCTCGCGGAGATGGCGGCCAAGGGCTCCCCCGCCGACCTGGTGACCGACTTCGCGGAGAAGGTCAGCCTGCGCTCGGTGTGCTCGCTGATGGACGTCTCCCCGGAGCTGATGGACGGTATCCAGGAGCACTTCTCGGCGCTGATGACGCTCACGTACACGCTGGAGGAGTTCATCCACCACGTGGAGTCCATGGACGGGCTCATCCGTCCGATGGTCGAGGAGCGGATGGCGCGGCAGGGCGAGGACTTCTTCGGACGGCTGTCCTCGACCGGCGAGCTGACCGAGGACGAGCTGGTCAACCTGGCCGTCCTCACGCTGGGCGGCTCACTCGACACCACCCCCAACATGCTGGCCCTGAGCACCTTCGCGCTCCTCGAGCACCCGGACCAGCTGGCCCTGCTGCGTACGCGCCCCGAGCTGTGGGAGGCCGGCGCCGTGGATGAGCTGCTGCGGTACCTGACGATCTCCCAGATGGGGTCGAGCCGGTGCGCGATCGAGGACGTCGAGATCGGCGGCACGACCATCAAGGCGGGTCAGACGGTGGTCCTTTCGCTGCCCGCCGCCAACCGCGACCCCGAGGTCTTCGACGATCCGGACCGCCTCGACGTGACGCGCATCCCGCGCAAGCACCTCGCCCTCGGCTTCGGCGCCCACCAGTGCCTGGGCCAGCATCTGGCCCGCTCCAGCATGCGGATCGGGCTGCGCGGTCTCTTCGAGCGGTTCCCGACGCTGCGCCTCGCCACTCCTGCCGACGAGGTGCCGCTGCGCGACCGCGCCGTGCACTACGGCGTGGACCGGCTGCCGCTGGCCTGGGACTGAGGCGGCCGTGGCGAAAGGCAAGGGCAAGGGCAAGAAGGACGCCGCCGCGTTCCGCACGGTCGTGGACAGCCGCGTGGAGCGGGTGCACACCGTCCGCGCCGGTGAGGCCGACGGCCGCCGTCTCCGCCTCACCGGCTACGACCTGCTGACCGGCCCGTGGTACACGCCGCTGACGTTCTTCTACCGCGACACCCTCGACGGCGCGGCGCTGCGCGACTCCCTGGCACGCACCCTGCGCCGCTACCCGCTCCTCGCCGGGCGCCTCGAGCGGGACGCCGACGGCGGGATGAGCGTGGTCTGCAACGACGCGGGCGTACGGTTCACCGAGGCGTCCTCCCCCGGTCCCATGCGCGACTACGGTCACGGGCTGCGCGCCGCCCCGGTGATCGGGAACATGCTGCGCGAGGTGAGCGCCTTCGGCGTCATCGGCCGGGACACCCCGCTGCTGAAGGTCCGGCTGACCCGGATGCGCGGCGGCGGTTCGATCCTCGGTGTGCTCATCAACCACAGCCTCGCGGACGGCGGCAGCACCGTCGCCTTCCTGGAGAGCTGGTCGCGCGAGCACCTCGGCCTCGCATGGGACGCCCCGTCCCACGCCCGCGAGGCACTGGACGAGCTGGGCCGGCCGTCCGCGGACCCGGTGACGCGACGGGAGCGCGCGTTCATCGGGGTGGGCCGCCTGCGGCACCTGACGACGACGCTGCGGGCGGGCAGCAACAAGCTCGCCACCGTCACCACCCGGTTCGGCGCGACGGAACTGGCCGCGCTCAAGGCCGAGTCGCAGCGCACCCTCACGGAGCCCGGCGCCTGGGTGTCGACCAACGACGCGCTGACCGCCCATCTGTGGCAGGTACTCGGCGAGTTGCGGGCCCGCCCCGCGGACGCGGCCGAGTGGCTCGGGCTGATCGTCGGCGTGCAGCACCGTCTCGGCGGCGCGCTGCCGGCGTCGTACTGGGGCAACTGCGTCAGCAACAGCTGGACCTCGCTCACGGCGGCCCGGCTGCGCGAGGCGCCGCTGGGCGCCGTCGCCCGGGAGGTGCGGCGCTGCCTGGAGAGCAACACCGAGGACAAGATCCGCGACGAGATCGCCTTCCTCAACTCCTACCGGAGCAAAGGCGTTTCCCGCCATGTGATGTCGGTGCGGGCGCCCGACGTGGCGAAGACGGCGATCTCGGTCAACAACTGGTCGCCGTTCCCGCTGTACCGCATCGACCTGGGTGCGGGACGGCCGTTCTGGTACGAGTTCCCCGACCTGCCGATACCGACCGTGCACATCGCGCCGACGCCCGAGGAGGACGGGAGCCGGGACGTCTACCTGTGCCTGCCCGAAGCGGATGCCGCGCTCGTGGACACCGCGCCCTGGCGCGAGCGCCTGCACGCGTGGAGCGGGGCGGCTGTCGGGCATTGACCGGAATGGTCCGGATCCGTTCCTGGCCTCGGACGGGGCGCCTTCAGCGGAACCGAACCGGGACGGGGTCAGGCGGGATGAAGAGCCGAGCTGTGGGAAAGGAGTCACCTAGCACGCTCCCGGCTTGCGATGGGCCAGGATAGTCAGGGCCGGGGGAAGTGCGAGGTCCGGCCGGCGGTCTTCACGCAACCTCCCCTCGGACCGCACACACATGCTCCGGGTCACCGCCGGTGTCCTGGGAGGGAGGACGGGGTGATGACCGCTGCGCACGGGGACAGACCCGGGGACCGGCTGACCGACGGACCGGAGCCGGAGCCGGAGCCGGTGGAGCGCGAGCACGAACTCGCCGTCCTGAACAGGCTGGCCCGGCACACCGCGGCCGGCGGATCCTCCCTCGTCCTGCTCGAAGGCCCCGACGGCATCGGCAAGACGACCCTGCTGCACGCGCTGATCGCCGAGGCCCGCACGCTGGGTCTGCACATCGCCCACTCCCGCACCGGACAGGCAGGACACCGGCTCCCGCTGAGCACCGCGCACTCCCTGCTGACCGCCCTGGGCGCGGAGGGTCCGGCCCGGTTCCCGCCGGCCGTCTGGCCGAGCGCCCCCGACGGCCCCGGGAACCGCCCGCACGCACTCCCCTGCTTCGACGTCGACGCCTCGACGGTCTCCTTCGGAGTGCTGGCCGAACTGCACGAGAGCGTCCGGTCCGCCGCGGCGGACGGCCCGCTGGTCCTCGCCGTCGACGACGCCGAGGACGCCGACCCCGCGTCCCTGCGGTTCCTCGCCCACACCGCGCGCCGCCTGGCCGGGCTGCCCGTGCTCCTGGCACTCGCCAGACGCAGCGGCACCCACGTACCGCCCCTGAACGAGGTGGCGGCCCTGCCCCTCTGCCACATCCTGCGGCCCCGCCCGCTCACCAGCGCCGGCATCGGCCGGCTCGCCCACCGGCTCATCGGGACGGAGACCGACACCGACTTCCAGGAGTCCTGTCTGGCCGCCACCAACGGCAACCCGCTGATGGTGACCCGGCTGCTCGTGGCGCTGCGCGACGAGAAACTCCCGTTCACGGCGGACCGCTTCACGTCCATGGGCGAGCACGACATGCCCGCCTTCCGGCTACGGGCGGCGCGACTGCTGCACCGGCAGCCGGAAGCCACCGTCCAGGCGGCCCGGGCGCTGGCCGTGCTCGGCGACGGCGCGGCCTCGGAGACGTGCGCGCGCCTGGCCCACCTGGACAGCACCGCCTTCGCCCGCTCGGTCCTCATGCTCATCTCCATCGGGCTCGTCGCCTCCAACGGCGACGGAACCTGGTCCTTCTCCCACGCCCTGCTGCGCAACGTCGTCCTCGGCGACATGCCGGAGGACGAACGCGTCCGCGCCCACCGCCGGGCCGCACGGCTGCTGCACGACAGCGGGGCACGCCCCGCGGACGTGGCCGAGCACCTGTGCCGCGCCCCGGACGCCGCGCAGCAGCCGTGGGCCCGCGAGGTGCTGCGGGAGGCGGCCCGTGAGGCGATGCTGCGCGTCTCGCCGGGCCGGGCGGTGGAGCTGCTGCGGCCCTGCGTGCCCGAAGGCACCGAGGACACGTGCGAGCCGAGCCTGCTCGTCGAACTCGGTGTGGCAGAGATACGGGTCGACCCGCAGGCCAGCGTGGGCCACCTGATGGCGGGGCTCGAGCGGGCGTCCCTGCCGGAGCTGCGGCTGACGGCGCTGGGCGCTCTCGCCGAGGCGCTGAGCCGGCAGGGGCAGGTGGCCCGCGCGGTGGCGCTGCTCGGCCGCTACCCCTCGGACGCGGCGACACCGGCGTCCGGCGTCGCCGGCCGGCAGCTGATCGAGGCACAACTGCTGATAGCGGCCACGGCCAACCGGGCCGGCTACAGCGAACTCCTGGAGACCGTGGCCTTCGACCTCTCGCTGCCCGGCGACACCGCCGAGGAGCGGGCCCTGCTCGCGGCGCGCGCCATCATCTGCGTCGCCCGCCTGGACCGCGTCGCCGAATCGGTCACCGCCGCCCGCCTCGTCATCGGCCGCGGCTCGTCGACCACCGACGCCGCCGCCTTCCTCGGCTCCGCGGCCTCGGTCTTCCTGTACGCCGACCTGCCCCACGAGGCGGAGCGGGTCTACCGGCGGCTGCTGGACGCGACCGACCCGCTGCTCGACCCCACCTACCCGAATCTGCTCTCGCTGCGCGCGGAGGCGCACCACCGCCTCGGAGCGCTCGACGAGGCGCTGCGCGCCACCGCGACGGCCCTGGAGGACGTGGCCATCCCGCGGGCCACCGCGCATCACGCGCCGGCTCTGGCGGTGCGTCTGCACACCCTGCTCGACCGGGGCGACCCGGTGGGGGCCGCCGCACTGGAGAAGGAGATCCCCGACCCGGTCCAGGACGACGGCTGGCAGTGGAACGAGGTGCTGTGCGCCCGCGGGCGACTGCACCTGGCGATGAACGATCCCAAGCGGGCCCTGTCGCACCTCGAGGAGTGCGGCCGCCGGCAGGCGCAGTGGCAGCGCGTCAGTCCGTCCCTCTCCTACTGGTGGTACTGGGCCGGGCACACCCATCTCGCCCTCGGCGACCGGCACGCGGCCCTCGCACTGGCCGAGGAGGCCGTCGGCCACGCGCGCGCCGCGGACCTGCCGTGCGCGCTGGGCGTGGGGCTCGGTCTGTGGGCGCAGGCGGTCGGCGACGACGAACGGCCGCCGCTCCTGGAGGAGGCCGAGCAGGTGCTCGCGGGCACCAAGGCGGCGCTGTTGCGTGCCCAGGTGCGGGTCGCGCGCGGGCAGGTGCTCCAGCGGCTCGGATACAAGAAAGCCGCCCGCGAGGTGCTGCGTCAGGGCTGGGAGGAGGCGTACACCATCGGCGCCAAGTCCCTGCACACGGTTGCCCACCGGGCGCTGCTCGCGACCGGCGCACGGCCTCGCCGTCCGGTCTCCCGGGGCTTGGCGGCGCTCACGCGGAGCGAGTCCCAGGTCGCCCGTCTCGCGGCGGACGGCAGGTCCAACGCGTGGATCGCGGAGACGCTGTTCGTCACGCAGCGGACCGTGGAGGTCCATCTGACGTCGGTGTACCGAAAGTTGGGGCTGTCCGGGCGGCGTGAGCTGCGGGACGCGCTGGAGTCGGCGGACGCCAGTGACATCACGCGGGGGACGTGACCGGCCGTAGACGGGCTCCGGCGCCGGCCGCCGTGGTCGATCCTGTCGAAACGCTGTCGGTTTCCGCCGGACGCGCCGCCGCCATTGACGGTCAATTAAATGGCGGCCGACAATGGCCTGCTGAGAGAAAACGTTCCGGGAAATCGCACCCTTCTCGTCGGTGGGCGGATCCGGCCCGGATTCAATTACCGAGGCCTGCGGCCGGCAGGCGCCCCCACCCGCTCCTCCGGGGCCGTGCGGTGGCCCCGCCATCAGCACGTACGCGCTTTCTGCAATTTGGCGCATAACAACGTTGGGTTATTGTCCTTTTTTCTCCCCTTGCTGGCACACCCCTCTCCGTGATCTGCTGACGCTCAAGATTTCAAGCAACATTGAGTGCACCCTCGGGACTTCACCTGGCATGAGCCGCTTCTCGAATAGTCCGCACCCGGTCGGCCCGGCACACCGGTAGCACGTCCGTGACCGAGCCGAGCAAGCCGACTCCGCGCGGACCGAGGTCCGCCCGGTACCGGCGCACATGAGGAGTACCAGCACCGTGTTGTTAGAACGCGAGTCGGCTTTGGCGCAGGCCGGCGCCGCACTGCGCCGCGCCGTGAACGGACAGGGCTCGCTCCTGGTCGTCCAGGGCCCCATGGGCGTGGGCCGGTCGGCGTTCCTGGAGTCCCTGGCCACCCTCACCCACGAGCAGGACATCCTGCTCCTCAGGGCCCAGGCATCTGCCTCCGAGGAGAAGTTCCGGCTCGGCGTGGTACGGCAGTTGGTGGACTCACTGCGCTGGGTCACCCCGCCCGAGGAGATCGCGGACCTGCTGCGGCAGGCCGCCGACGCACTGCCCGAGGCGGCATCGCCCACGATCCCGCACGACCCGGTCACGGGCCGCCCAGCCTGGTCCGCACTCACCTGGCAGCAGGCCCCCCGATGGCTGGCCGCCCTCCTCGGCGCCATCGCCGAGGACCGGCCCGTCGTCCTCATGGTGGACGACCTCCAGTGGGCGGACATCGAGTCGCTGCAGGCGCTCGCGCTGCCACTGGCGCAACGCGCGCGAAGACGGATCCTCTTCGTGTTCTCCGTGCTCCCCGGTGACGTACGCGGCAGCCGTCAGCACGTACGCGGCCTCCTCGCCCCGCTGACGAGCACGGCGCCACCGATCGCGACCGAACACCCCCGGGAGCCCGGCGGCGAGACGCACGACCTGACCCTGGAGCTGTCAGCGCTCGGCCGGAGCAGCGTGCGCCTACTCGTGGAGAAGGCCTTCGGCGACACGACGGACGCGGTGTTCGTGGACACCGTGGCGGCGCGCACCGGCGGCAACCCCCTGCTGTTGCGGACGGTCCTGGACGAGGCGCACTACCTGAGGCTGCGCCCCACGGCGGCGGACGCCGTCGTCGCCGCGACGCTGCGCCCCGAGCGCGTACGCCAGCGCCTCGACGCCTTCCTGCGGTCACAGCCCGACCATGTGCGCCGCACCGCCTACGCGCTGACCGTCCTCGGCTCCGCCGCGGACACTCAGTTCGTCGCCCGCCTCGCCGAGATCGACAACGCCGGGCTCACCGAGGCGATCGACGTGCTGCGCCGCGTCGGTCTCGCCGACCCGCGCGCCTGCCGGCTCACCTCGGGCACGGTCCTGCGGGACCTCCTCGAGGAGAACATGCCCGCCGAGGAGCGCACCGCCATGCGCGGGGTCGCCGCGGAACTGCTGCACCGCACCGGGCACCCGGCCGAACTCGCCGCGGAGCAGCTGATGGGCGCCATCTCCCTGCGCGGTCCGAAGGCGGTGCAGATCCTGCGGACCGCCGCGGACAGCGCCCTGCGCCGCGGTTCGCCCCGGGACGCGGCACGCTATCTGCGGCGCGCCCTGCTCGACTCCTCGCTTGCCGGGCACGAGCGGGCCCGGCTGCTCATCGACCTCGCGACCGCCGAACGCAGCTTCGCCACCGCCGCTTCGCTGCGCCATGTGGTGGAGGCCATGCCGCTGCTCGAATCGGTGCGGGAGCGGGCCGACGCGATCGTACGGCTCGGTCCGCTGCAGATGGACCCGCCCGCTTTCCGCATCGACACCATCCGCGCCGCCGTCGCCGACGAACTGCGGCACTCGGAGACCGCGGACTGGATGGAGCACGAACTGGCCCTGCGTCTGGAGGCGCGCGAGCACATCCTGTCCGCGCAGGATCCGCGCCACATCCAGCGGGCCCTGCGCCGCTTCCGCGACCTCGGCCCGGCGCCCCGTCTCGCCACCACGGGCGAGCGGGAGTTGGTCACCTCCTTGCTGCACATCGCGTTCGTTTCCAACGCGGTCCCCGCCGGGCGGCTGACAACGTTGTCCAATCGCCTCCTTGAGCGCGAGCCCCCGACCCCCGAACACGTCCACACCGCCGTGCCGCTGGCTGTGAACATCCTGGCCGGCGCGGGGCAGGTGGAAGGCGCGGCCCACTGGCTGCGTGAGGCCAACCGGCTCGCCCAGCGCCGCGGCAGCGAGGTGGAGCAGGCCGTCATCCGGTGCGAACAGGCCCTGGTCGCGCTCGCCGACGGCCACCGCGCCTACGCCCGGGACAAAATCATTCAGGCCGACGCCCTGGCGGGCCCCGAGACCGGCGGACTGCCCACCGTGTGCGCGGCCGTCCTCGCGATCGTCGCGATGAACACCGGCCAGCCGGAGCTGGCGGAGCAGATCCTCACCCAGCACCGGCTGCACGCCGAGAACCAGCATCTGGCGGCAATCCTGCACGTCGCCCGCGGATCGCTGGCGGCCCGGCGCGGCGAGCCCAGGACCGCGCTCGACCACTACCGGATGGCCGGCCGGCGCACCGAACAGATGGGCTGGCTCAACCCGGTCGTCCTGCCCTGGTCCTCGTGCGCCGCCCTCATGCACCGCCGCCTCGGCGAGCACGAGGAGGCCATGGCCGCGGCACAGCTGGAGGTCGACAGATACCGCGCCTGGGGGTCGGACTCCAGACTGGGCCGCTCCCTGATCGTCCTCGGCCGGGTCACCGCGGGACGGCGAGGCATCGAGGCGCTCGACGAGGCGGTCGCGCTGCTCACGAAGGGCAACAACGGTTACGACCTGTGCCGGGCGTTGTATGCACTGGCCACCCATCAGGAAACAAAACGCAACCGGAGGGTATCGGCCCTCAAACGGGCCCTGGAGCTCGCCTTGGACCACGACCTCCCCCGACTGGCCGAGGAGATACGCGGCAAACTGGCCGAGAGGACAAGCAAGTCCGAGGTCTCCGGCAGCCGGCTCACGCCTTCGGAGCGCAAAGTCGCCCGCCTGGCCGCGAGCGGCCTCAGCAACTCGGAGATATCCAGTCAACTGGGCACCTCCTCGCGCATGGTGGAGAAACACCTCACCAACTCGTACCGAAAACTCGGGATAACCGGACGCCCCGAGCTGCATACGGCGCTCAAAAGACTTGACGAGGAGCCGCGGGACTGAACCGGGCACCAGACGGACAGCATCGGCCGGGAAACGGGCGGGCATCCGCACGTCTCGTTCCGGACACCACCGCGCCACACCGTACGGGCGGTCCGCACCCCACATGAAGCGGAAACGAACACTTCACTCTGAGTGACCCGTGGCCGCTCAGGCGGGGTGCCCGTCGCCCGGCGACGCCACCCCGGCCCCTCCCGCACCGCACCACCGAACCACCGAACCACAATGTTTTGGAGCCACGCAAAAGTTTGCTTGACCCGTCCGCTCGAGCATTCCTAGGCTCAACCTCAGTTGATCAGAGGCGCTCATGACGGGCCATCGACCAATCTCAAGACCCCGGCAAGCAGCACCACCTCCGATCAAATCTGCCCACAGGCAGGCAGTGATCCCCCACAGGTGAATGCAGAAAGACGGTGCGTCGCAGTGACCACGCGAATAGCAGGCCCCTGGCACAACAGAGACAGGACGGCGGCTCCGCACACTTCCTCAGCTTCTCAGCGGGCACAGCACGATGGCAGGCCACACCCTCCGGCCAATCGCCGCATGTACACGGCGCACATCGACACCGATATGCACATCGTTGCAGCGGAGCCCGATTTCTCCGTCCCGTTCGGCCGCACCTCGGTCGACGTCTGCGGACGGAACCTGTTCGAGCTTCTGCACCCCAGCTCCCCCTCGGTGCTCAAACGCCACTTCAACCGGCTCTCGGAAGGGCGCTGCAACCGTTTCGCCTCACGCATGGTCGGTCTGGGCGACGAGGGCCGCGCCTTCTCCGGAGAGCTGACGGGCATCGCCGTACAGAACACCACCGGGCTGCTGGCGGGCATCGTCGTGCAGGTGCGGCCGGACGAGGCCGTGGAGGGCACGGACCCCGACGACCTCCTCTTCAACCCCAAGGAGCGGCTGCTCAGCAAGCTCGACGCGCAGGTCCTCGAAGGGGTGGCCAGCGGCGCCTCCACGGTGCAGCTCGCGACACGGCTCTACCTGAGCCGGCAGGGCGTCGAGTACCACGTCGGTCTCATGCTGCGGAAGCTCAAGGCACCCAACCGTGCCGCCCTGGTGGCCCGTGCCCATGCGATGGGCATGCTGTCGGTCGCCCAGTGGCCGCCGCGGGTGCTGCCGGAATTCATCAAGTAACGCCTCTTCGCCCCTCGTCTTCGCCCCTCCGTGTCGCGGGGACGCCGCGACATCCGCGGTGTCCGCGACACGCGGCATCCGCGACCGTGCCATCCCCGCAGTGCCACGGCGGCCGTACCGGCTTCGGTACGGCCGCCGGCTCATGTACGCGGCCCGACGACTCGTGTACGCGGCATGTACGCGACCCGCCGCCCCGGTGAGACGGATCCCACCGGGGCGCGATTCTGCGCGGCCCGCCTCGCTCCCTACTGCTCCAGCTCGCGGCTGATGAGGTCGAACAGCTCCTCGTCGCTGGCGCCCTCCAGCCGGTCGCCGAGAGACGGACCGTCCGCGTCGTCATGGGCGTCCGCCGCCTCGATCTCGCCCAGGAGCGTCCTGAGCCGGGCACCGAGCAACGTACGGGCGTCCTGGTCGGGACCGGCCTCCATGATGCGGGCGAACCCCGCCTCCAGGTCGGCCAGCATGGTCGCCATCGTCCCGCTCCCGCCGGAGAGTTCGGCGTCGAGGTGCAGGGCGAGGGCGGCCGGCGAGGGATGGTCGAAGACCAGGGTCGTGGGGAGCGCCAGACCGGTGTCCTTGATCAGGGCGTTGCGCAGCTCGACGGCGGTGAGCGAGTCGAACCCCATGTCGCGGAAGGCCCGTTCGGCGCCGACGACCGTGATGTCGGCGTGCCCGAGGGCCTGGGCGGCGACGCGCCTCACATGGGCCAGGAGGGCGTCGGCGCGCCCCTGCGGCGACAGCGCGGCGACCTGTTCGACCAGCGCGGGCAACGCTCCCCCCGGTGCGGGCGCCGCCTCCCGCTCCGCCGCCACCGCGTCGGCCTGGGCCAGGCCTGTCAGCAGCGGGCTGGGGCGGCGGCTGGTGAACGCGGGAACGAAGCGCCGCCAGTCCACGTCGGCGACCACCACCGGACCGTCGCTCCCGGCCAGCGCCTGCTCCAACCCCACCAGAGCACGCCCCGGATCCATCATCCGCAGGCCGCGACGCTCCAGCTCCGTCGCGCCCGTGTCCGACACCATCCCGCCGCCCGACCAAGGCCCCCAGGCCACCGAGACGCCCACCGCCCCGCGCGCACGGCGCTGCTCCACCACCGCGTCGGCCCACGCGTTCGCCGCCGCGTACGCCGCCTGACCGCCGCTCCCCCACACCCCGGCGATCGAGGAGAACACCACGAAGACGTCGAGGTCCCGGTCGCGCGTCAGCTCGTCCAGGTACACCGTGCCCCGCGCCTTCGCCGCGACAGCCGCCTCCACCTGAGCGGGCGTCATCGCGTCGATCGGGCCCACGTCGAGGACACCGGCCAGGTGGGCGATGCCGTCGACACGGTGGGCCGCGAGAAGCGCGGCCACCTGGGCACGGTCGGCGACGTCGCACGCGACGACCTCGACGCGGTCCGCTCCCGCCGCCTCCAGCCGGGCGATCGTGCCGGCCGTCCCGTGGGCGTCCGGGCCACCGCGGCTCACCAACACGAACTCCTTGGTCCCGCGCCCGGCGAACCACTCCGCCACCCGCACGCCGAGCGCGCCGGTCCCGCCGGTGACGAGGAGACTGCGCGGAGTGCGCCGACCGCCGTCGTCGCCGGACGAGACCGGTCCCCGAGCGGACAGCTGGGCCGGACGCAGACGGCGGGCATGGACGGCCGCATCTCGCACCGCCACCTGGTCCTCACCGCTGCCGGCCAACACCGAGGCGAGAGAGCCGAGTTCGTCGTCCCCGGGTTGCGGGGCCAGGTCGACGAGGCCGCCCCAGCGCTCCGGGTACTCCAGCGCCGCCACGCGTCCAAGACCCCATACGGCGGCCTGCGCCGGGTCGTCGGGCGCCTGTCCGGGCCCGTGTCCGGCCTGGGTGACGACCCACAACGGCGCCGACGCCTTGATCTCGCCCAATGCCTGGACGAGCGCCAACGTGGTCACCACACCATGATGATCCGGCTCGAAGCCGGAGTCGTCGGAGTCGGACGCTCTCGTACCGGGCAGCGACAGGCAGGACAGCACTCCGGCCGGTTCGACGCCCGCGAAGGCCGGTTCCAGTGCCCCGACGAGCCCCTCCCGGTCCAAGGCGTCGCAGGTCACCCGCTCCAGACCCGGGACGAACCGCTCCAGCCCCGCCAGCGGCACGGTTCCGGGCGCCTGCAGCAGCAGCCAGCGTCCGCCGAGGGGGGCGGGGGACGGCAGCGTCACCGGCTCCCATGCGACGCGGTAGCGCCACCTGTCGGCCTCGGCGCGTTCCATGTGCCCGCGGCGCAGCTCGGTCAGCGCGGGCAGCACGGCGTCCAGCGCGTCGTGCGGCACCCCCAGGGTGTCCGCCAGATCCCGCGCCCCGTCCTCGACGACCGACCAGAACGACGCGTCGTCCCCGGAGCCCGGTCCGGCCGCCGCCGTGCCGCCACCGGTGACCGTGGGCCAGAAGCGCGTGCGCTGGAACGCGTACGTGGGCAGGTCCACCACCGGTTCGGCGTCCACGCCCTCACCCAGCGCGGGAGCCCAGCTCATCTCACCGCCGTCGACATGGAACTTCGCCATCGCCCGGAGTACGGCCACGTGCTCGGATCCGTCCTTACGGAGCACCGGCACGGCCAAGGCGCCACCGTCCGGGACGCAGCTCTGGGTGAGGGCGGTGAGGGTGCCGTCCGGGCCGATCTCCAGGAACCGCGTCACGCCCATGGACGTGAGCGTGTCGACGCCGTCGGCGAAGCGCACCGCTTCACGCACATGCCGGACCCAGTACTCGGCCGACGCCAACTCGCCCTCAGCGGAGGCGGCGAGGCGTCCGGTCACGTTCGACACGACGGGGATCGACGGGGTCGCGTAGCTGATCTGCTCGGCCACCGCACGGAAGGCGTCGAGCATCGGCTCCATGAGCGGTGAGTGGAAGGCGTGCGAGACGCGCAGACGGGACATGCGCCGGCCCTGCTGCTTGAGTGCGGAGGCGACCTGTTCGACGGCCGCCTCGACACCGGCGATCACCACGGCCCGCGGACCATTAACGGCGGCGATCGACACCCCGTCGACCAGCAAGGGCAGTACTTCCGCCTCCGCCGCCTCCACAGCCACCATCACGCCACCGGCGGGCAGCTCCTGCATCAGCCGGCCACGCGCGACGACCAGGGCGCACGCGTCCTCCAGCGACATCACCCCCGCCACATGCGCGGCAGCGATCTCACCGATCGAGTGACCGATCAGGAAGTCCGGGCGTATACCGAAGGACTCCACCAGCCGGAACAGGGCGACCTCGACCGCGAACAGCGCGGGCTGCGTCCACTCCGTACGGTTGAGGCGCTCGGCGTCGTCGCCGAAGACGACGTCTCGCAGCTCCTCTCCGACGTGCGCGCAGACGGCGTCGAAGGCCTCCGCGAACACCGGGAAAGCCGCGTGCAGTTCACGCCCCATACCGAGCCGCTGCGCGCCTTGGCCGGAGAACAGGAACGCCGTGCGGCCACCACCGCGGACCTCGCCCGCGACGGTGCGCAGGCCCGTCTCGCCCATGTGGAGGTTCTGAAGTTCCTCGGCAAGCTCCTGGTGAGTGGAGGCGAGTACGACGGCGCGCTGCTCGAAGGCGCTACGGGTCGTCGCAAGAGCCCGGACCATCCGCACGGAGGCGGGGATGTCGCGCTTCTTCAGCACGGTGAGCAGCCGCCCCGCCTGAGCACGGAGAGCCGCTTCGCTCCGCCCGCTGAGGAGCCAGGGCAGGACCGCGCCGCCGTCGTCCGTCTCATGGTCGTCGATCGTCGCAGCGTCCGGCGCCTGTTCCAGGATGACGTGGGCGTTGGTGCCGCTGAGACCGAAGGACGACACACCCGCCCGACGCGGACGATCCGCCGACGACGGCCACACCCGCGACTCGGTGAGCAGACGCACCGCCCCGGACGACCAGTCCACATGCGAGGACGGCTCCTCCGCGTACAGCGTCGCAGGAAGTACCCCGTGCCGCAGCGCCTCCACCATCTTGATCACACCGGCCACACCCGCCGCCGCCTGCGTATGACCCACATTCGACTTCACCGACCCCAGCCACAACGGACCGCCCCCGGTCCGCTCCCGCCCATAGGTGGCCAACAACGCCTGCGCCTCGATCGGGTCACCGAGCTTGGTGCCCGTGCCGTGCGCCTCCACCGCGTCCACATCCGCCGCCGACAGCCCCGCCGACGACAACGCGGCACGGATCACCCGCTGCTGCGACGGACCATTCGGCGCCGTCAGACCATTCGACGCACCGTCCTGATTGACCGCCGAACCCCGCACCACCGCCAGAACACGATGCCCGTTGCGCCGCGCATCCGACAACCGCTCTACCAGCAGCACACCGACACCCTCACCCCAGCCCGTACCGTCCGCGCCTTCACCGAACGCCTTGCACCGGCCGTCACCGGCAAGCCCACCCTGACGACTGAACTCCACGAACGCGCCCGGCGTCGACATCACCGTCACACCGCCCGCCAGCGCCAGATCACACTCCCCCGACCGCAACGCCTGCGCCGCCAGGTGCAGCGCCACCAGCGACGACGAGCACGCCGTGTCCACCGTCACCGCCGGACCCTCGAGACCCAGCACATACGACACCCGGCCCGACGCCACACTCGCCGCGTTCCCCGTGCCCACATACCCGCCGAAGTCACCCTCCGACAGACTCAACAACGCCGGATAATCCTGACCGTTCGTCCCCGCGAACACACCCGTACGGCTGCCACGCAGCGACCCCGGATCGATCCCCGCCCGCTCCACCGCCTCCCACGACGCCTCAAGCAACAACCGCTGCTGCGGATCCATCGCCAACGCCTCACGCGGCGACACCCCGAAGAACTCCGCGTCGAAATCAGCGGCGCCCGACAGGAAACCGCCCTGGCCGTACTCCGGCGTACGGCCGTCGGCCCGTGCGTAGCGGTCGTAGACGTTCTCCAGGGCTGACCACCCGCGGTCGGCGGGGAAGCCGGTGATTCCGTCCCGGCCGTCGAGGAGCAGGTCCCACAGGTCCTCGGGCGACTCCACGCCGCCCGGGAAACGGCAGGCCATGCCGACGATCGCCACCGGCTCGTCCACCGCCACCGCCGCTGCCGGGACGACCGAGGTCTCGTCATCGAACAGCTCGCCGTAGATGTGGGCCGCCAGGGCCTGGGGCGTGGGGTGGTCGAAGACCGCCGTCGCCGGGAGCGTGACGCCCGACACCGCCGCGAGGACATTGCGCAGTTCCACGGCGATGAGCGAGTCCACGCCCAGATCACGAAAGGCCCGCTCCGCGCCGACCTGTTCGGGGCCGTCGTGTCCCAGCATCAGGGCCGCGAGCCTCTGCACCTCCTCCAGTACGAGACGCCGGCCTGCGTCGCGCGGCAGGCCGGCCGCGCGTGAGCGCAGGTCGTTGCCGGGCTCCTCGGTGCCTCGCGTTTCCGCGGTGGGGCGCGCGGGGGCCACCGGCGCGAGGAGTGCGCTGGGGCGTGCCGTGGTGAAGGCGGGGACGAAGCGCTCCCAGTCGGCGTCCACGATCAGTTCGGTGGTCGTGCCCGCGTCGAGCACGGCGCCGAGAGCCGAGAGCGCGACCCGAGGCTCGAGTGCTGTCATCGCCCCCAGGCCGCGGCGGCGCCCGCCGGAGTCCGCCGCCATGCCGTCGCCGGCCCACGGGCCCCAGGCGATGGAGGTGGCCGGGAGGCCCTCCGCGCGCCGTCGTTCCGCGAGCGCGTCGAGGACGGCGTTGGCGGCGGCGTAGGCCCCTTGTCCCGGGCTGCCCAGCGTGCCCGCGAGCGAGGAGAAGAGAACGAACGCGGAGAGGTCGTGGTCCCGGGTCAGTTCGTCAAGCAGGAGTGCGCCGGTGGCCTTGGGGGCTCTCACCTTCTCAAGGCGTTCGGCGTCGGTCGCGAGCAGTGTGCCGTCGTCCAGGACCCCGGCCGTGTGGAAGACCGCGTCGACCCGGTGCTCGGCGAGCAGCGCCGCGAGACGGTCGCGTTCGGAGATGTCCGCGGCGGCCAGCGTGACCTCCGCGCCCAACCGCTGCAGTTCCGCGCGTAGTTCGTGGGCGCCCGGTGCCGAATCGCCGCGGCGGCTGACGAGGAGCAGGGACCGGGCTCCTCGTTCCACCGCCCAGCGGGCCACGTGTGCGCCCAGGGCTCCGGTACCTCCGGTGACGAGCACCGTCCCGTCGGGCTTCCAGCCCACTGTCCGCGAGGGCAGCGGGGCCGCCGGTGTCAGCCTGCGGCCGAAGACGGCGTGGGCCCGTACGGCGATCTGATCCTCGCCGGGCTCCAGACGTGTCAGGGCGACCGCGAGCCGCGCGCAAACCCGGTCGTCCACCCTGGTCGGCAGGTCGATCGATCCGCCCCAGACGTCGGGGTGTTCCAGGGCGGCGACGCGCCCCAGTCCCCACACCGCGCTCCGCTCGGGCCGGACGACGGGATCGGCACCTCCCACGCGGACGGCACCCTGGGTGAGGGCCCACAGCCGTACGCCCGGTTCCGAGGACTCCGCGACTGCCCGCAGCGCGGCCAGGGTGGCGGCGACCGGGTCGACGGACGCGGTGAGACCGGCCAGGGACAGGACTCCGTCCGGGCGCCGCGGGCCGTCCGGGTTCCCAGCCCCCGCAAGGGCTTCGGCGCAGGAAGCGGGGTCGGTGAGGTCCGCCTCGGCCACGTACACGGTGAGTCCCTGCTTTCGCAGGCCCACGAGGAGGTCGTCCACCGTGCCGCGTGACTCGGCTGCCAGGTCGGCGGGGATCAGCACCGCCCAGTTCCCGGTACGGGACCGAGCGGCCGTCGGAGTCGTCTCGTCGTCCCGGGTCAGCTGCCGCCACGACACCTCGTAGCGCAACGCGTCGAGCGCCGCCCGGTCCTGTCGTCGCCGGTACCACTTCGACAGCGCCGGGACCACCGGGCCCAGCGCCTCCGGCTCCAGGGCGAGGTCCGCGGCCAGCGACGTGAGGTCCTCGCGTTCGACGGCGGCCCAGAACTCGGCGTCGACCACCGCGGAGGGCCGCGCCGGACCGGCCGGGGCGCCGGGGGACGGCTCGTCCGGGGCGAGCCAGTAGCGGCGGCGCTGGAACGGGTACGTAGGCAGCTCGACCGCACGCTCACCGCCACCGGCCTTGCACAGCACGGCGGCCCAGTCGATCTCTCCGCCGTCCACATGGAGCTGCGCCATCGCACAGAGGACGGAAGTGTGCTCCGGGTCGTCCTTGCGAAGCACCGGTACGAAGAGGGAGGCGCCGCTGTCGGGCGCACTGTTCTGGGCGAGGGCGGTCAGGGTGCCGTCCGGGCCTATCTCCAGGAACCGTGTCACGCCCTCGGCCGCGAGGGTGTCGATGCCGTCGGCGAAGCGCACCGCTTCACGCACATGGCGGACCCAGTACTCGGCCGACGCCAACTCGCCCTCCTCGAAGGCGGCGAGGCGTCCGGTCACGTTCGACACGACGGGGATCGACGGGGTCGCGTAGGTGATCTGCTCGGCCACCGCACGGAACGCGTCGAGCATCGGCTCCATCAACGGCGAGTGGAAGGCGTGCGAGACACGCAGACGGGACGTACGCCGCCCCTGCGCCCTGAGTGCGGAGGCGACCTGTTCGACAGCCGCCTCGGCACCCGCGATCACGACTGCCTGCGGGCCGTTCACGGCGGCGATCGACACCCCGTCCCGGAGCAGGGGAAGCACCTCGGCCTCCGCCGCCTCCACAGCCACCATCACGCCACCGGCGGGCAGCTCCTGCATCAGCCGGCCACGCGCGACGACCAGGGCGCACGCGTCCTCCAGCGACATCACCCCCGCCACGTGAGCGGCGGCGATCTCACCGATCGAGTGCCCGATCAGGAAGTCCGGGTGAGGCCCGAAGGACTCCATCAGGCGATAGAGCGCGACCTCGACCGCGAACAGCGCGGGCTGCGTCCACTCCGTACGGTTCAGACGCTCGGCGTCGTCGCCGAAGACGACGTCTCGCAGCTCCTCGCCGACGTGCGCGCACACGGCGTCGAAAGCCTCCGCGAACACCGGGAAGGCCGCGTGCAGTTCACGCCCCATACCGAGCCGCTGCGCACCCTGGCCCGAGAACATGAACGCCTGAGGCTGGTCGCCACGGTCGTGCCCGAGCGTGGCCTTCCCTCCGGCGGTGCCGTTGGCGAGGGCGTTGAGGGCCTCCGTGAGGGACGGGGTGTCGTCCGCGACGACGACTGCGCGGTGCTCGAAATGCGTGCGCGTTGTCGCGAGGGCAAGGCCCGTCCGATCGGGCTCGATCCCGGGGTGGCTGTCGGCAAAGGCCACGAGGGCTCGGGCCTGGGCTCGCAGGGATTCCTCGGTCCGGCCGGAGAGGGGCCAGGCTGTCGGGCCGGTACGTGACGTCTCGACCTCGAGTACCGGCTCCGGGGCCTCTTCCAGGATGACGTGGGCGTTGGTGCCGCTGAGACCGAAGGACGACACACCCGCCCGACGCGGACGATCCGCCGACGACGGCCACACCCGCGACTCGGTGAGCAGACGCACCGCCCCGGACGACCAGTCCACATGCGAGGACGGCTCCTCCGCGTACAGCGTCGCCGGAAGTACCCCGTGCCGCAGCGCCTCCACCATCTTGATCACACCGGCCACACCCGCCGCCGCCTGCGTGTGTCCGAGGTTCGATTTCACCGACCCCAGCCACAACGGACTGTCCCCGGCCCGCTCCCGACCATAGGTGGCCAACAACGCCTGCGCCTCGATCGGGTCACCCAGCTTCGTACCCGTACCATGCGCCTCCACCGCATCCACATCCGCCGCCGACAGACCCGCCGACGACAACGCGGCACGGATCACCCGCTGCTGCGACGGACCATTCGGCGCCGTCAGACCGTTCGACGCACCATCCTGATTGACCGCCGAGCCCCGCACCACAGCCAGGACGCGGTGCCCGTTGCGGCGCGCGTCCGACAGCCGCTCCACCAGCAGGACACCGACACCCTCACCCCAGCCCGTACCGTCCGCACCTTCCCCGAACGCCTTGCACCGGCCATCACCAGCAAGCCCACCCTGACGGCTGAACTCGCCGAAGACGTCGGGCGTGGACATCACCGTCACACCGCCCGCCAAGGCCAGGTCACACTCGCCCGCCCGCAGCGCCTGCGCCGCCAGGTGCAGCGCCACCAGCGACGACGAGCACGCCGTGTCCACCGTCACCGCCGGACCCTCGAGACCCAGCACATACGACACCCGGCCCGAGACGACACTCGCCGCGTTGCCGGTCAGCAGGTGGCCCTCGACGCCGTCGGGCAGGGCTTCTTCGGAGACCGCGCCGTAGTTCTGGTTGCTGCACCCGACGAACACACCGGTACGGCTGCCTCGTACGGAGGTGGGGTCCAGACCTGCGCGTTCGAGGGCCTCCCAGGACGTCTCCAGGACGAGTCGTTGCTGCGGGTCCATCGCCAGCGCCTCGCGCGGCGACACCCCGAAGAACCCGGCGTCGAAGTCGGTCGCCGTGGCGACGAATCCGCCCTGCCCGGTGACGGTCTCCGCGGCGTCGCCCGCTGTCTCCCACCCCCGGTCCGCCGGGAACGGGGTGATGGCGTCGACGCCGGCCAGCACCAGGTTCCACAGGTGTCCCGGCTCGGTGACGTCGCCGGGGTAGCGGCAGGCCATGCCGATGATGGCGATCGGCTCGGAGGCGGCGCGGGTGAGTTCATCGTTGCGGCGGCGCAGGCGCTCGTTCTCGGAGAGAGAAGCGCGCAGCGCGGAGACGACGCGCTCTTCGGAGGTGGACATGCTCAGCTCCACTGGTTCATGGCCCGTACGCGGGCGGACGGGGAGGGGCGGTGGGCAGGTGTTTCAGGAGGTGGAGTCGCCCAGGGCCAGCTGAACGAGTTCGTCGACGTCCATCGCGCCGATCGCGTCGGGCTCGGGTGTGCCGTCGGGCCGAGTGATGACGCGCGCGGTGCCGTACCCCGTGGGGCCGGCGGGCTCGGTCACGGCGTCGGCGGCGGTACGGGGGTCCGGACCGGCCTGTGCCAAGGACAGGACGGCCGTCAGCAGGCCGCTCTCCTGCCAGCGGGAAAAGGGGATGTTGGCGAGGGCGGAGCGCAGCGATGCCTCGTCGTCGCCCCGCGCCGCATCCGCTACGGCCCCGGCCTCGGCCCCGGCCCCGGCCCCGGCGAAGAGTTCCTCGTACAGCCGGTCGGCGAGGTGCCGTGGTGTCGGGTGGTCGAAGACCAGGGTCGTCGGCAGCTTCAGACCGGTCTCCTCGTGGAGGTGGTTGCGCAGTTCCACGGCGGTGAGGGAGTCGAAGCCGATGTCGCGGAAGGACCGGTCGAGGTCCACGGCGGAACCCGTCGAGCGGCCGAGCACGACGCCCGCCCGCACTCGGACGAGGTCGTGCAGGGCACGTCGGCGTTCCTTCTCCGGCCGGTTCGCCAGGCGTCCGACGAGGGCGGCGCGGGCGTCGTCACCAGCGGTGGCCCGGGTGTCTCCGCCGGCTCCGCCGGCTCCGGACGCGACCGCGTCGACACCCGGAAGGCCGGTCAGCAGCGGGCTGTCGCGCCGGACGGTGAACGCGGGAGCGAAACGCTCCCACTCCACGTCGGCCACGACCACCGCGCCACCGGGCCCTTCCATCGCGGAGGTGAGTCCCAGCAGGGCGCGCTCGGGTGCCATGACCCGCAGCCCCTGCCGCCGCAACTGCGCGGTGCCCGCGCTGGTCACCATTCCGCCGCCCGCCCACGGACCCCATTGCACAGAGACGCCCGTTCGTCCGGCGGCGCGGCGGTCCTCCACCACTGCGTCGGCCCAGGCGTTGGCTGCCGCGTAGGCGCCCTGGGCACCGCTTCCCCATACGGCGGCGATCGACGAGAACACCACGAACGCGCTCAGGTCCCGGTCCCGTGTCAGCTCGTCCAGGTACACGGCGCCGTGCGCCTTCGCCCCCACCGTCCGCTCCAGGTGGGCGGTGTCGATGTCGTCGAAGGGCATGTGGTCCGGGACCCCCGCCGCGTGGAAGACGGCGTCGAACGGGTGCCGGGCGAGCAGCGCGCCGACGACTTCCCGGTCCGCCAGGTCGCAGGCTTCGACACTCACCCGCCGGGCCCCCAACTCGCGTAGTTCAGCGGCGAGTTCGGCGGACCCTTCGGCTTTCTCACCGCGGCGGCTGGTGAGTATCAGTTCGTCGGCGCCCTGCCGGACGAGCCAACGGGCGACGTGAGCGCCGAGGGCGCCGGTGCCGCCGGTGACGAGTACCGGTCCGGAAGGCTTCCAGCCCAGTCCGGTGCCCCGCGGCGCCAGGTCCTGCCGCAGGCGCCTGGCGAAGACCCGGCCGTCCCGTACGGCGACCTGGTCCTCCGTGGTGGAGGCGGTGATGTCCGCGAGAAGGCGAGCGGTGTCGCCGTCGGAAGTCTCCGGCAGGTCGACCAGGCCACCCCAGCGCTCGGGGTGCTCCAAGGCGACGGCGCGGCCGAGGCCCCAGACGGCGCTCTGCTCAGGACGCAGGGGGCCGTCGCCGGGCCGCCCGGCGGTGACCGCTCCCCTGGTGACCCACCACACGGGCCCGCCGACCCCGGCGTCACCGAGCGCCTGCGTGGCGAGGAGCGCCTGGGCGACCGTGCCGGGCAGCACCAGCGCTCCCGCCACCTGTGCCCGCGTCTTCGTGACAGCCGCCGCGACAGCGGCGGCGAGCTCCGCTCGGCCGGGGCGCTCGGGGAGAGCCAGGAGCAGGGGGTCGGGCAGGGCCGCGGTCACGGCGCCGGCCTGCGCCGCGTCGCCCTCGGGGTGGAGTACGAGCCAGCGACCCGTACCCGTACGGCCCGCGCCGGTGGCCGGAACCACCGCCTCCCAGTCGACGCGGTAGCGCCAGCCGTCCACCGCGGCCCGCGCCGTCCGCTCCAGACGCCAGGCGGAGAACCCCGAAAGGACCTCCTGCACGACGTCCTCGCTGATGTCCAGCACGCCGGCCAGTTCGCGCGCTTCCCCGGGCCCCGCGGGCTCCCAGGCGTCGAGGGCCGGGGCGATCTCACTGCGCTTGGTCTGGGGCCAGAACCGCTCACGCTGGAAGGCGTACGTGGGCAGGTCGACGCCGCCGGCCGGGCAGGCCCCGGTCAGGGCAGCCCAGTCGACAGACACACCCGCCGTGTGACCGGCGGCCACGCACGAGACGAAGGCGTCCACCTCGTCGCGGTCCTTGCGCATGAACGACATGAAGAGGGGAGTCTCGTCGTCCGGGACGCAGTTCTGGGCGAGGGCGGTGAGGGTGCCGTCGGGTCCGATCTCCAGGAACCGTGTCACGCCCATGGACGTGAGCGTGTCGACGCCGTCGGCGAAGCGCACCGCTTCACGCACATGGCGGACCCAGTACCCAGCCGACGCCAACTCGCCCTCCTCGAAGGCGGCGAGGCGTCCGGTCACGTTCGAGACGACGGGGATCGACGGGGTCG
>NZ_JBIRPI010000015.1:0-179273 GCF_044332585.1 Streptomyces sp. NPDC016845
TCCCGGGTCAGGTAGATCTCGCCGCGGGTCAGCAGGTCCTGGACGGTGACCTCGAAGTAGGCGGGCAGCAGGTCGCGCCGCCGTACGGGGTCGGGGAACAGACACTCGGCCCAGGGGTCCTCGGCGAACGCCTCCGACAGGAGCGAGACGACGCGCGGCACGTCGGAGGCGTCCGCCGACCGGAAGTCGACTTCGGCACACGGCTCGGCCGCACCTTCGTACTCGCCCATGTGCGGGTTCTCCGTTCCGGACGGCGGGGGACACCCCCACCATGACCAGGCACCGCGCCCGCGCGCTGTTCGACTTGCTCCATTCGGTGGAGGGCTCTTACGCGCGTGAGGCGCCTGCCGGGGCCTCGCCCCGGCAGGCGCCTCCGTGCCGGACCTCGCTACGCGTTCTTGAACACCGCTTTCTGGACTTCGTCCGGCCCGTCGAAGTGGTCCGGCGAAACTCCGTCGAGCTTCGAGACGACGGAGTCGTTGGCGCCGTTCTTCTGGGCCAGCGACACCAGTTCGTCCTTGCTGGTGGGGTACTCGGCGCCTTTGAGCGCCTTCTGCAGGTCGATGGGGCTCAGGTCCGCCATGGTGCTCTCCTTGTGGTCGTTGGTTGCCCTTGCTTGCCCTTGCTTGCTGTGCTTGTCGGTGCGTTCTGGTTGTTGCTCACCGCTGCCGGGGACGGGCGTCTGCGACGGCGGCGACGATCTCGGTGACGTTCGCGTACGTGGCCCCGTCCGGCATGCTCCGCGCCGCCTCCAGCACGGTGTCCGGGGCGTGGTTGGCCTGGAGGGCGTCCAGTACCGTCTGCCGGTCGGCCGGGAAGGTGGCACGTTCGAGGTGGCGCGCCAGTTCCAGGCGCAGAGACTCCGTGTCGGCCTCCGCGAGCGCTTGGTCGCGTTCACCGCCGGGTGGAGGGACCGGCCCGCCGGGGTCCACGCGGATGTCGTCGTCCGCCGGAGGCTCGGGGTCGTTGCCCTCCTCCACGTGTGTGTGCTGACCGGACCGGAGATAGCCCTCCAGTTCGTGCTTCATCTCGTCGTCCTTGCGGGGACCGACCTGGTTGCTGCCTCGCTCCATGTGTGCACACCTCGGTTCGTGCGAGTGCTTGCTATTGCGTCGGATGCGTCTATCGCGTCTGTCGCGTCGGGTCGCGGCGCGGGAGGGGTCCGGGGCGAACTCAGCGGGCGAACTAGTAAGTCCAGCGCAGCAGCGCGCCGATACCGCCGGCCGGGATGTCGGTGACGACCGCGCCCGGCGGGCCTCCCGGCCGGTCCGTGCCGTCCGAGCCCTCCTGGCCCGTGTCGTCGGACAAGTCGGACAGGGAAGGCTTGCCGTCACTGGGCAGGGGGAGCACGAGGACGTCCGCTCCGGTGGCGGCGGCCGAGCGCAGCAGGGCATCGTCCGCGCGTACCGAGTACGGGTCGCTCTCCCCCAAAGTGTGCGCATCGCCGCGGCTGACCGCCACTTGGTCGGGGCCGGGGCCCACCCAGGTCTCCCGGCCCAGGTCGGGGCCGTCGGGGCGCAGCAGCAAGGTGTCGATACGGTGCTCGCGGGCGGCCTCCACGACGGCCGGGACGCCCTCGACCGCGCCCTCAGGCCGGTCGTCCTTGCTCGACCGGCCGGCCCGGAAGCGGTCCAGGGCCTCTTCGACGCGGCGGCCCGTGTACTCGCCGCGGGCGCGTTCGATGGCCTCTTCCAGAGCTGAGGAGTCGGAGCCCGCGGCACGTCCGCCGTGCTCGGTCTCCACCGTGACCTCGCGGACGGCCTCGGGCAGCTTCTCGTGCACCGAGGGCCGCTCGCGCGGATCGCCGACCAGCACCACGAGCTCGGCGCCGGACTCCTCGTACGCCGTGGCCAGCGCGTCGGCGATCTCGGCGGCGTTCTGCTCCCAGGTGTTCTCCACCTTCAGCTGGAAGTGCCGCTCGGACCAGTCCGACGTCGCGGTGCGGTGGACAGGCCACTGCCGGCCCTCGACCCCTCCGATGTCCCGCGGTCCGCCGGGGCCGCGGCGTTCGAAGTCCGCGCCGGTGCGGTCCACGTACGCCACGAGACAGACGGGGTCCTGCCCGGACAGCTCGACCAGCGGCATCAGCCGGGGCAGCGGGGCCCAGGAGGCGAGCTGGCCCTGTGGGGCGCGGGAGAGGCGGTGGGTGAGCACCACCTCGCCGTCGGCGGCGAAGAGGGCCCGGCCCGCCGGGTATTCCGCGACAGACGTGCCGGTCAGGGCCTCGCCGACCGCCTTGACGGTCGCCTGGTCGGCGCCCTGCTCCGCCAAGGTCCGGCAGACCTCCCGGACGGAAAGCTCCCGCCGCTTCGCCCCCGACTCGTCGTTCTGACCGAGGCCGAAGTAGACCGTGGCCCATGGACCTGAGCGGTCGAAGAGCGGCCCCAGAAATGACAAATGCATGCTTCCTCCTCAATCATCCCGGTTCACCCTGTTTCATCCTTGTACGGGGCCTGGGTACCCGAGGAGCTGCGAGGAAATCATCCAGAACTTTTTCGTCGCGGGATGCGCGTCGACGCAGGTCGCTGCGACGATCTCGGCATGGATGCGCGAGTGGTCGGGATACCCGAGGTGGACGGTGCCGAGCAGGTGGCCGTCGTGATCGATGTGATGCGGGCGTTCACCACCGCCCCGTGGGTGTTCCACCGCGGGGCGGAGAAGATCGTTCTTGCCGCCGACGAGGGTGAGGCGCTGGCGCTCAAGGCGGCTCACCCGGGCTGGCTCGCGCTGAAGGACGGCGCACGGGTCAGCGGATTCGACCTGGTCAACTCTCCCGCCCTCATCCAGGGGGCTGATCTGGCCGGTCGCACCGTGATCCAGAAGACCACCGCGGGGACGGTCGGGGCCCTGGCCGTGGTCGAGGCGAAGGTGGCGCTGTGCGCGAGCTTCGTCGTGGCCGGTGCGACGGCCCGGGCCCTGGCGCAGGCCGGGGCCGGCTCCGTCACGTTCGTGGCCACCGGCGAGGACGGCCGTGCCGCCGAGGATCTGGCCTGCGCCGAGTACCTGCACCGTCTGGTGGCCGGGGACCGGCCCGACCCCGGCCCCTATCTGCACCGCGCCCGGACATCCCCGGCCGCGGACGACCTGCGCGACGGGCGGCGCCTCGGTGCGGACCCCGCTGATGTGGAGCTCTGCCTGGAGCTGGACCGGTTCGACTTCGCCATGGAGGTCGGGCTCGAGGAAGGACTGGCGGTGCTGAGGCCGCGCCGGGCCTGACTGTCGGCCCGTACCTCAGTCCGTCACGCAGGACCGGAAGAGGTGCAGCAGGTCAAGGGCGGCCGGGCTTCCCGCGTCGAAGGGCCGGCGTCGTTGAACTCGGTCTTCCCGTGGGACAGCGGCAGCAGCATGCCCTCAGCCTCCCCGATATTGGCGCCGGTGTCAGGCACCACGAGATGATCAGCGCATGGTGGATGTGGATGTGGATGTGGATGTGGGTGTGATCTTCTTCGATCTGGACGGGACCCTGGTCGATCACCGAAGCGCGGTCTGGGAGACGATCGGCCGCGTCATCGAGGCCGCGCCGAACGCGACGGCTCGGCGGGAGGAGTTGCTGGCGTCGTGGTGGGCGCTGGAGGCGCGGCACATGCGGGAGTACCTGGCCGGCCTTCTGGACGACTGGATCGCCGAGCGCTACCTGACGCCGTTCGCGGAGTCCTGGCGGTGCTATCCCGATGTCCAGCCCTGCCTGGAGGCCCTGACACAGCTTCCCGGAGCTCCTCGGCTCGCCGTTCTCACCAACGGGGATCCTGCGCAACAGCGCGCCAAGCTCGCCCGGTTCGGCCTCCTCGCGTACTTCGACGCCGTGCTGACCCCGACCGAGCTGGGTGCGGCCAAGCCCGCCGCTTACGCGGCCGCGTGCCGGTGGATGCGGACGGAGCCCGCGCACGCCGTCAACGTGGGCGACATGCTCAGCAGCGACGTGCGGGCAGCCACCCTCGCCGGGCTGACCGGCATCTGGCTGGACCGCGGCATCGACTTCGTCACCGGCGGACCGTCCCCGGCGGCGGACGAGACGGTACTCCGCATAGAACGCCTCACCGCCCTCCCCGACCAGCTGTCCCGGACCGCCTCGGGGTCAATGCGGGTCGACGCCGACGAGCGATGACCGTGGCAGGGCCGGTTACCGTACCCGGATGCTGCATCTGCGCCTGATCACCCCGGCCGACACCACGGACGCCGCGGTGCGTCTGATCGAGAACACGGTCGGCACCGCACACCTGGTACTCCTGCCGAAGGCTGCACGGGACCCGGCCGGGGACGTCGTGATGTGCGACGTCGCCCGGGAGGCCGGGGACGAACTCATCGACGGCCTGCGGAAGCTGGGGCTCGACCGGGCGGGATCGATCGCCGTCGAGAACATCGACCTGTCCCTCTCACACCGCGCGGAGGAGGCGGAGGAGGCGGCGCCCGGCGAGGGCGCGGACGCCGTGCTGTGGGAACACCTGGAGGACACCACACACGAGGAGTCGACGCTCACCGTCACCTACATGGCGTTCCTCGTCATCGCCACGATGATCGCGGCCTGCGGCGTCGTCCTCGACAACGCCATCCTGATCGTGGGCGCCATGGCCGTCGGACCGGAGTTCGGCCCGCTCGCGGGCGTCTGCACGGCCCTGGTCCAGCGCGCTCCGCGCCTCGCCCTGCGCTCGCTGATCGCGCTGCTCGTCGGGTTCGCGGCGGCGATGGTGCTGACGGTGGGTTTCAGCGCCTTCATGGACGCGGTGGGCCTGTTCACCGAGGGGCAGTTGGAGGCGGAGCGCCCCAACACCGGTTTCGTCTACGCGCCGGACTGGTTCTCGTTCGTGGTCGCGGTGCTCGCGGGCGCCGCCGGCATGCTCTCCCTCACGTCGGCGAAGTCGGGCGCCCTGGTGGGGGTGGCCATCTCGGTGACGACCGTGCCCGCGGCGGCGAACGCCGCGGTCGCCCTCAGCTACGGCGACATGGCCCAGACGTGGGGCTCCACGAAACAACTCCTGCTGAACCTTCTCGGCATCGTCCTGGCCGGCACGCTCACCCTCCTCGTCCAGAAGTATTTGTGGGGCAGGCAACGCACACGGGCCGCCGAGCGCGGCGGTCGGAGCGGCCGGGGCTGAGCCCGGACGCACGTCGCAAGTAAGAGGGTGCGCATACGTGTTCTCAGCGCGGTCGCCTGTGGCCTGTGGCCTGTCGCCTGTCGCCTGTCGCCTGTCGTCCGTAGGGAGGGGTTGGTAAGGGTGCCAAGGATGGGGGAGTGGGCGGAGCCGGCCTACGTCCCGGTGGATGACGTACTCCGGGACGTCGCCGGCCTGGGCGGATTCTTCGTCCTGCCCGCCGGGGGCGGCGTCCGCACGGGGACGGCGGCGTTCGCGGACGGCTTCGCCGCGCGGGCTCACGAGGTGAATCGCCGGTACGGGACGAGCGAGAAACGTATCGGATGGTCCGTCGCACACCTGGGACTCGCGGCACGGCTGTGGTCACCGTTGCTGGCCTGCACGGTCGTGCACGGCATCGTGCCCGACCTGAACAACCTGGAGTGGGCGGACGGCAGTTCGGCGATCCGGCTACGAGGTTCTGCCACAGGGCGACCGGTCGACCGGCTGCCCGACCCGGCCCAGGCGGTGTACGAGCAGGTGGCCGGCCCGCTCGCGGGGCTGGAAAGCACGTTCGACGTGAAGGTCGCGCCCCGGCTTCTGGACGGGAACGTCGCCTCCGCGCTGGTCGGCTCCGCGGCCGTGCTGCTGCGAGCGCGCCCCGACACGGGCCCGGCGCTGACCCGGCTGACCCACGCCTTGCTCGGCACCGGACGCCTCGTGGCCACGGGCGATGTCACCGGCCCGGAACTGACCTTCCGGCGACGCAGTTGCTGCCTCTACTACCGCGCACCCGGCGGCGGAAAGTGCGGCGACTGCTGTCTGTGAGACCACTGGGACCGTTGAGGCCGTCAAGACCCGCGCGGTGTCGCCGCACGTCCGTCCGGGACCGGACGGACACCTGCGGTGTGTCACTGCCGGTCGACCGCGGCACGGACGAACCGCCGCACATGGGCCCTGGTCTCCGCGGGACGCTCGAGCCACGGTTCGTGTCCCGCGTCGTCGATGCGCGTCAGCGGAACACCGAGGCGTGAGGCGAGCGAGGCGAGGGCGGACAGCGGGCGGGGGTCGTCGGTGCCGCCGAGGATCTCCGTCTGGCGGGGCAGACGCGCGGCCAGTTCGTCGAGGTGCTGCCCGAGCGGGTCGCTACGTCCTTCCGCGCCGAGTTCACGGTTCATCGTCCAATTGACGGGACGCCGGCGCAGGGCGTCCAGTGCGGCCCACTCCCAGGCGCGTTCGGGATCGGCGTGATCGGTGAACCAGGAGAGGGTGAGCAACTCGGTCTCCTGCTCCTCCGTGCGGCCGATCAGGTTTTCCAGCTCGCGAAGCCGTTCCTGCTGCTCCGGCGTCATCCGCCGGGCCCGTTCCGCCCGGTCGGCCGTGCGCCAGTCGCCGACGAAGGGTCCGCACAGCAGAAGCATCGCGGCCACCCGGTCGGAGTGGGCGACGCAGAAGCGGGCGGCGAGGTCGGTGCCGTAGGAGTGGCCGATGAGCACGGCCGCGGGCACACCCCAGATGTCGAGCAGCTCGGCGAGGTCGTCGACATGTCGCTTGCGGGTGTGGCGGCCCTGCCAGGGGGATCTGCCCGTGCCCCGTTGGTCGTAGCGGTACACCGGCGCGAGGTCCGCCGACATGGCGGCGACGTCGTCCAGGTAGTCCGGGAGGCCGGGGCCGCCGTGGAGCAGGACCACGGCGGGCGCGCCGTCCTCCTGCCGAGGCGAGTCACCGTCCAGTCGAACCCAGTGAATGCGGGCGCCGTCGGTCATGGCCCCGTGCCCGTGCGTCTCCGTGAGATCCACCGAGCAGAAGCTACCGGTGCGGGGGCGGTGTGTCACTCAACCGGACCAGTGGTGCTGGGGATCGAGTCGTCCTGCGATGAGACCGGTGCGGGCATCGTGCGGGACGGCGACCTGGGGTCCGTGTCCTTCCCGCGCCCGAACGGACCCGGCCGTCCTCCCGCTGCACCGTCGGGCCCGCTGGTGGCGGCGAGTCTGAGCCGTAGCGGTCAGAGTCCGGCCCGGTGGGGAGTGGCCGGGGCGGAAGGACTCGGCCGAGAAGACGCTCATGGCCGCCCGGCCGGTGGTGGAGATCACCCTTGTCACGCTGTCCGAAGAGGTCCGCGCGGACGATGTGGAGCGCTTGGGCGACACCTTGGCGACGCTTCGCGCGAACCTGGAGGCGGACGCGCAGGGCACGACCGAACAACCGGGTCCAAGGTCCTGTCAGAATTCAGAAGGCCCCCTCTTCCCAGAGGAACCAGACGGGCCGCACTGTCGGCCCACTGTCGGCCCGCTCGTCGCGATCCGGGCGGTGAGCGGCTGCTGCAGGAAGGCGTCCACATCGAGACCAGAGGCTTCCACTCCACAATCCTCCATTGCGGCCGGTCACTTCACCACCGTCCCGCGACCCAGGACCGCAGGTACCAGGTACCAGGTACGGCGAGTCCGCCCAAGGAACGAGAACGAATGAGCCCTCTCGATCGCCTCACGGAACTCTGTCCCCCACCGGCAGCACGCCGGCAGCCGGTGGACTGGGCGCGCGTGGAGTCCGCGCTGGGCACCCCTCTTCCCGGCGACTACAAACAACTCACCGCCACATACGACCCCGGCTGCTTCGCCGGCTACCTCTGGGTCTACGACCCTCGGCACACATCCGTTCACGTCAACCTCGTGGGCTCGGCCAGTGACCGGATCCGTCAGCAGATGGAGTCCGATCAGGCTCGCGGCATCTATCCGGCTCCCGTTGACGCAGCGCTCCTGCTGCCCTGCGGCGCCACGGACAACGGTGAGCACCTGTTCTGGGCGACGGCTCCGCAGGGGCGACCGGATGCCTGGACGATCGTCGTCAACGAAGCGCGCGGGCCCCGCTGGTTCCACTTCCCAGGCAGCCTGACGGAGTTCCTGGTCGCCGTCCTGGGCGGAGAGACGGCGGTCCCGCAGTTCCCGGCGGATCTCCTGAAAGGCGGCACCGGGTTCGAACCCTCGGATCCGGACCAGTGGTATCCACCGATGCCGACGGTGACACCGCCCCTCGACTCGGCGGCCATCCGCGCCTGGGGCCGGGCCAACGGCTTCACCGTGCCCCTGCGCGGACGTATCCCTTCCGCGGTGTGGCGGGCGTGGGAGAAGGCGACCGGAGACGAGGCGTTGCCTGACGGCGGTCCGGGTCGCCCCTGCTGAGGACCGGCTGCCGCGGCTCGGAGCGGACCAGCACGCGCTCGACGCGGTCTGCGGAGCGGGCCCCTTCACGGGCGCGGGCCCTTTCACGGGCGCGGGCTTTCGCTCGGGCGGTCGGCCGTCCTCCCCGCAGGCGCGGCGGAGAACGTGCGTGTGCTCGGCACCATGGCCGCCACGGCGGGCGTCCTCCCTGGACTACTTCCTCCTCTCCTACGGCCTCGCCCCGATCGACCTCGCCGTCACCGCCCCCGCCATCGACACGTTCGGAGCCAGTCCGGTCCTCGCGGGTCGCGCCGCCCTCTGCTTCGCCGCTCAGCCGCACGACGACGACCTCGCCGCCTACGAACACCCGCGCCGCATGCTCCGCCGGGCCGAGCTTTCGAGGACGCGCAGCGATGGCGCGTTCCAGGGGCGCACCGTCGACCAGAGGCGCTTCCGCCCGTCGCGCTCGCCGCTTCGAGTACCGCGGATGCCGCCTCGGTGGCGTGGCCCTGCCCGTGCACGTGCCGGAACAGTTCCTTCGTAGGCGATCTCCGGTTCGTCGAGGGAAGACCGGCCTACCGTGCGATGCCGGTGCGTGCCGACGCGGCGCGCTGATCCTCGATCATCCGCCGGTTGTCCTCGATGGGCGTCGATGTCGGAGGCACAGGGCATGCCGACGCCCGACACCTTGATGACGCCCGACGCCGACGCCCGACGCCCGGCATCCGACGTCTCGGAGGGGACTGCCTCGACCATGCAGGCGGCGATGGGCTCGGCCGCCGGGCCCGACCGTCAGCTGCGTCGACTCGTGGTGTGCAGTGACTGGGCCAGGAGCAGGAGCCCCGCGGTTCCCGCCCCCACGGCTCCTCCAACGGCCAAGGCCTTGTGGGAGGAGTTCCAGGACATCACCGACCACCGGGAGTGCGCCGAGAACAACGACCCCGTGCTCAGCCACGATCCGGTCGAGATCAGGGACAGCGCGGAGCCGATCGAGCCCACCGACAGGGCGCTTCCGATCGAGCCGATCGAAAGCGCCGAGCCGACGGAGCCCACGGACAGCACCGAACCCGCTGACCCGATCGACAACACGGAGTCCTGCGACCACAAGGACAGCACTGAACCAGAGGAGGGGCGACGGACCGACCGTACCGGCAGTTTTGTCATGCGGTGATTCTGCCCTGCGGATGCCCAAAGGTGGTCCCCTTTCGGGTGGTCAGGACAGGTTTTCTCGCCCGCCACGTATCGTGTTCCTGCGCAGAATGCGCTGGTGGGAGGGGGCATGGGCATGGACGGGTCGCAGCCGGGTGCCGGTATGCAGGTGGGGCCGTACGTCGTGGAGCGGGCGCTCGGCGAGGGTGGGATGGGCGCTGTGTACCTGGCCCGGTCCCGCGGTGGTCGGCCGGTTGCCGTCAAGGTGGCACACGCCGAACTGGCACGGGACGCCGCCTTCAGGGAACGGTTCCGCGCCGAGGTGGAAGCCGCCCGGCGGGTGGGAGGTTTCCACACGGCGCCGGTGGTGGACGCCGATCCGGCCGCGGAGCGGCCCTGGCTGGCCACTGCCTATATCGCCGGCCCCACTCTGGCTGGTCTGCTCACCGAACAGGGGCCGATGGACGAGGCCCGGCTCCGCGGTCTCGGCGCCGCGCTCGCCGAGGCGCTGCAGGCCATTCACGGGTGCGGCCTTGTACACCGTGATCTGAAGCCCGGCAACATCATCATGGCCACCGACGGACCCCGCGTACTCGACTTCGGCATCGCACGCGCCGTCGAGCACTCCCGCCTCACCACGACCGGTACCGGCATCGGCACCCCCGGGTTCCTCGCCCCGGAGCAGGCCGAAGGTCTTGAAGTGACCGGTGCGGCCGATGTGTTCGCCCTTGGCGCCGTCCTCGTGGCCGCGGCCGGGGGCAGCGCCTTCGGAGGGGGCACCCCGATGGCGTTGATGTACCGCACCGTTCACCATGACGCCGACATCAGCGCCGTTCCGGTGGCTCTGCGACCGGTCGTGGAGACCTGTCTGGCCAAGAGTCCGGCACAGCGCCCCACGCCGGAGCAGGTGCTGGAGGCACTGGCCACACCAGTGCCGACCGTCACCCCTGCCACAGCGCCCGACGTTCGACCGCCGCTCCCGCCCCACGACGCCCCGACCACGACCTCCCCCGGCCGACCCGTCGCCCCTCCGCCTCCCTCCTACTCCCCGACCGCCCTCTCACCGGCGACACCTGGGCAGCGGGAAGAGGCCGCGTTCCTGGCCACGGACCGCAAGAACGGAATCGTGGGCGACAGCCGCGGCATCTCCCTCGGCATGGACGGGACCACGATCGATCTGCCCTGGCCGTTCATCACCCAGGTCCTCTACGACCAAGCCATCCGCACCTTCGGTTACGGACTGACCGTGACCGTCGCAACAACGAACGGCGAGCGCTACGCGTGCCAGGTGAAGACTCGTCAGGCCGAGCGGCTCGAGGAATGGATCGACGCGTTGGAGGAGCTGCTCGAGCGTCACCTCCGGCACCGGTGAGCACCGGCACCGGTGAGCACCAGCACCGGTGAGCACCAGCACCGGTGAGCACCGCAGCGCCGGGCCCGGCACTGCCCGCGTACTCGGCTGGGGGGCGTGCCGCCGACGCGCAGGCGGCATGACGGCCTGACCCGCGAAAAACCTTTGCGCACACCGGTGCCCGGATGATGGCCTGGCACGGTGATCGAGCGTGATGGAGTGGCGGGTGTCCGGTCGTTGACACATGTGTGGGTGAGCCGGCAGTTGGGGGCCGGTGAACGGGTCGTCGGAGCCGAGCCGTTGCATGGTGGTCTCACCGCTGAGATGCGGCGGCTGACCGTCAGGCATCGGGACGGCGGCACCCGTGTCCTGGTGTTGCGGACCTTCGTCGACGAGGAGAACGCCGAGGACTGGCTCGGCAGGGAGGCTTCCGCCCTCGCCCTCCTGCCGGGGACCGGGGTACCGGCCCCTGAGCTGATCGCGGTCGATCCGACCGCGGCGCACTGTGAGTACCCGTCGCTCCTCATGACACATCTGCCGGGGCGGACGGTGCTCGACGACGAGGGAGTGGAGCGGCGTGTCGCGCTGCTGGCCCGGCAACTCGTGGCGATCCACGCCTTGCGCCCCGCCGCACGGCCCCGCCCGTACGTGGCCTTGACGACCGCCGACACCGTCGTGACTCCGCGCGGCGCCGACGCGCGCACCTGGGCCGCGGCGACCGACGTGATCCGCAGGCCCGCACCGCCCTACGAGGGGCGCTTCCTGCACCGGGACTTCCAGCCCGGCAACGTACTGTTCGACGTCCCGTCGTCCGGTCCTGCGGATGCCCGCATCACCGGCGTCGTCGACTGGGCGGCGACCTCCTGGGGCCCGGCGGACCTCGATGTGGCGCACTGCGCCGTCACTCTCGCGCTCCTGCACGGTCCGCAGTGGGGTCTGCGCTTCCCCGAGGCGTACGAGGAGGCCGGCGGGGTGCCGGCCGCTGCCGCGAGCCGGCGGCTGTACTGGCTGGTCCGGGACGCGCTGGCCTCCTCGGAGGAGGTGTGCGAGGTGTCACGGGTCTGGCGGGAGGCGGGGAGGGCGGAGCTGACGACGCGCACCGTGGAGGAACGGCTGGACGCCTATGTCACCGCCTTGATGGACACTTGGGGCTGAGCGCTGGTGCCGATGGCGGGTGGTGGGCGGCGGATGGCCGGTAGCCGGTAGCCGGTAGCCGGAAGCCGGTGGTGAGCGCACCGATGAGTTCGCCGTTCGTCCGGGGTCTTCCCTGCGACGAGTCGCCCGATGGACCCCGGTGTTCCGGAGAAAGCAGCGAAGCCATGACCAACAATCCGATTCGGCTGTACATGTCGATGTCGCTCGACGGTTATGTCGCCGGACCCGACGACGAACCGGGCCAGGAGCTCGGGCGCGACGGCGGTCGGCTCTTCAACTGGCTCGACGACCGGGGATCCGACGGCCCGAGCGGCCAGGTCTACCGCGAGGCGCTGGCGACCGGCGCGGTGATCTCCGGCCGTCGGACCTTCGAACTCGCCGGGCGCTGGCAGGGCGACCACCACGACGGCGTACCGATCCTCGTACTCACCCACCGGATCGACGACGAGGACGTGCCGCCCGGCCACGCGCGCTTCGTCACCGACGTCGAGGACTGCGCCCGGCAGGCTCGCGCGGCGGCCGGGGACAGAGCCGTGATGGTGCACGGGGCCGGGGCGGCCCAGGCGCTTCTCCGAGCGGGGCAGATGGACGAGATGGAGATCCATCTGGTGCCGGTCCTTCTGGGGGAAGGCCGACGGCTCTTCGACCACCTGGGCAGCGAGCACATCGAGCTCGACCTCGTCCGGCGGCTCGAGGACCGGGACGTCACGCATCTGCGCTACCAGGTGCGCCGGTCCGAGGAGAAGGCCGCGTGAGAACACAGGCCGCCGAATCCCAAGCCGAGATCTGGCCCCTGATCCGGGCCGAGCGGGCGGCGCTCGCCGCCGATCTCGCCGAGCTGCGCGACGACCAGTGGGCGGCCCCCTCACTGTGCGCGGGGCTGTCCGTGCGCGAGGTCCTCGCACATCTCACCGCGGGGGCGAGCCTCAACCCGGTGCGCTGGCTGGCGGGGGTGGTCCGCTGCCGGTTCGACTTCGACAAGCAGGTGGCGATGCGGCTGGCCGAACAACTCGGCGCGACCCCGGCCGAGACGCTGGAACGGTTCCGGCGGACCGTTCCCAGCCGGACGAAACCGCCCCTTCCCGTCGTGGCCATGCTCGGCGAGACGATCGTGCACGCGGAGGACATCCGGCGCCCCCTGGGCATCCGTCGCGACCACCCGGTCGAGGTCGTCACGCGGGTGGCCGAGTACTACCAGGGGTCGGACATGGTGGTCCTCGCCAAGGGACGCATCGGCGGCCTGCGACTCGTGGCGACCGACGGCCCGTTCGCTACGGGGTCCGGCGCGCTCGTGTCCGGGACCACCCTGGCTCTGACGATGGCCATGACCGGACGCGCGGCCCCTTGCGAAGAACTGTCGGGCGACGGCGTCGAGCGCCTCCGGGCGCGTTGCGAAACGGCGTAACAGGGCAGGGAGTGCCGTCTCTCCGCCCACGGGGGTGGCGGAGAGCCGGACAGGCGCAGACCTGCTCAGACAGGCGCAGACCGCTCAGGCAGGATCAGGCAGGACAGACCTGTTCAGGCCGAACCAGCCCGGATCAAGCAGGACAGACCTGCTCAGGCCGGGTCAGGCAGGACAGACCCGCTCAGGCCGAACCAGCCCGGATCAGACCGGAGCTGACAACTCGGCCCGCTCCGTGCGGCGTTGCGCCGCCAGCGCGGGATCGAGGGCGGGGACGGCGGCGAGGAGCCGCTTCGTGTACGGGTCCTTCGGGTCCGCGTACACCGTCTCCACCTCGCCCTCCTCGACGATCCGGCCGCCGCGCATGACGGCGACCCGGTCGCTGACCTGCCGTACGACGGCGAGATCGTGCGCGATGAAGACCAGGGCCAGGCCCAGCTCGCGCTGCAACCGGCCGAGCAGCGCGATCACCTGGGCCTGCGTCGTCACGTCGAGCGCGGAGACCGCCTCGTCGCAGACGATCAGGTCCGGCTCCCCGGCCAGGGCGCGCGCGATCCCGACCCGCTGGCGCTGGCCCCCGCTGAACTCGTGCGGGTACCGGTCGTACTGACCGGGGTCGAGGCCGACGCGTTCGAGGAGATCGCCGACCCGGGACCGGATGACGCTCTCGTCGCGCTCGCCGGACGCCCGCAACGGGTCGGCGACCGACTCGCCGATGGAGCGGCGCGGGTTGAGGGAGGACTGGGGATCCTGGAAGACCATCTGCACGCGCGCCCGCCGTGAGACGCTGCCGGACGTGGGGTCGAGCAGCCCGACGAGCATGCGTCCGAGCGTGGTCTTGCCACTGCCGCTCTCGCCGACGACGCCGAGGGTCTCGCCCCGGCGGACGGCGACGGAGACGCCGTCGACGGCGGTGTGGGCGGACGCGCCCTTGCCGAAGACCCGCACCAGGTCGACGGCTTCGACGAGCGGTTCCGACGGGTCGGTCACCGAGGTCGCGGCCGTGACCGGAGGGCCAGCCGCCGTGATGCGCGGCACCGCCGCGAGCAGCGCCTTCGTATAGGGCTCGCGCGGAGCGAGCAGTACGTCGCCGACCGGCCCCCGTTCCACCGCCCGGCCCGACTGCATGACGAGTACGTCGTCGACCGACTCCGCCGCGACCGCCACGTCGTGCGTGACGAGGAGCAGGCCCATGCCCGTCTCGGTGCGCAACTGGTGCAGCAGGTCCAGGATCTGCGCCTGCACCGTGACGTCCAGGGCGGTGGTCGGCTCGTCGGCGATGAGGAGCTGCGGCTCGCAGGCGAGCGCCATCGCGATCAGCGCGCGCTGCCGCATGCCGCCGGAGAACTCGTGCGGCCGCGACCGGGCACGCCGGGCGGCATCGGGGATCCGGACCCGGTCGAGGACCTCGACGGCCCGCGCCCGCGCCGCACGCCGGGAGACCCGGTGGTGGACCCGGTAGACCTGGGCGATCTGGTCGCCGACCGCGTAGTACGGGTCGAGCGAGGAGAGCGGGTCCTGGAAGACCATCGCGGCCCGGCCGCCGCGCAGCGACCGCAGCTCGGCGTCGTCCGCCGCGTTCACGTCGGTTCCGGCGACCTCGACCGAGCCGGTGACCTCGGCGCCCGTACCGCGATGGAGGCCGAGGAGTGCGTACGCCGAGGCGCTCTTGCCGGAGCCGGACTCGCCCACGACGCCGAGCGCGCGGCCCGGTTCGAGGGAGAACGACAGGTCCCGTACCGCCCGTACGTCGCCGAACGAGATGGAGAGACCGGAGACTTCGACCAGGCTCACGCGAGCACCACCCGTCGGTCGGCCATCGCGTGCAGGACGTCCGCGACGGTGTTGGCGAGGACGACGAAGAAGCCGGTGGTGAGTACCAGGCCGACGACGACCGGAAGGTCCACGGTTTTCACGGCGTCGACGAGTTCACGGCCCACTCCGGGGATGCCGAAGAGGGACTCGGTCAGGACGGCGCCGCCGAACATCGCTCCGACGTCCAGCGCGGCGAGCGCGATGACCGGCGCCAGTGCGCCGCGCAGGGCATGCCGGCCGACCAGGGTCCCCTCGCCGACCCCGTACGCGCGGAAGGTGCGCACATGGTCCTCGGCGAGTGTCTCGAGCATCGAGGCGCGGGTCATCCGGGCGTACGGGGCCGCGGAGATCAGCGCCAGGGAGATCCAGGGCAGCAGCAGGTTCCACGCCCACTGCTCGGGGTCGTCGGTGAAGGGCACGTAGTCCGGGAACGGCAGGATCTGGAGCCAGGTCACCAGCAGGATGATGAGCAGCAGGCCGATGACGAAGACCGGGGTGGCCATGCCGGCGAGCGTGATCCACATCAGGACGCGCTCGGTGGCACGGCCGCGCCGCCACACCGACAGCACCCCGGTGCCGACACCGAGCACGGTCCACAGGACGAAGGCGCCGACGACGAGCGAGGCGGTCGCCGGTAGCTTGGCCAGGATCAGGCCGGTGACCTGCTGGTCGCTCTGGTACGAGAGGCCGAGGCAGGGGGCCTGGCAGTGCATGGTCCCGGTGCCGGTCGAGTAGTCGCGTCCGGCGAAGAGCGCCTCGACGAAGTGCGCGTACTGCACGTACAGCGGGTCGCCCAGGTGCAGTTGTTCGCTGACCTGCGCGACCTGCGCGGGGGAGCAGCGCGGGCCGCACGCGATCTGCGCGACGTTGCCGGGAGCCACGTAGAAGGCGGCGTAGACGACGATGCTGAGCGCGACGAGGACGAAGACCGCCCCGCCGACGCGCCGGAGCAGGAACCCCCTCATGCCCTGGCCTCCTTGGTGTCCTTGGTGTCCTTGGTGTTCTTGGTGCCCTTCGTCTCCTCGGCACGCTTGTCGCGTCCGGTGCCGATCCGCAGCCGGGACTCGGCGCGCGGGTCGAGCGCGGTGCGCACGCCGTCGCCCAGGACGGTCAGCGCGAGGACGGTGACGAACAGCAGCAGGGCGGGGATCAGCAGATAGCTGGGGGCCGCCTGGTACCAGGTGTCGGCGTCGCTGAGCATCTGTCCCCAGGACGGTGTGGGCGGTTTGATGCCGACCCCGAGGAACGACAGGGCCGCCTCGACGACGATGTTGGCGGGGAAGAGCAGCACCGCGTACGTGATGACGGGCGCGGCCAGGGCCGGAAGCAGCTCGCGCCGGGCGACCTGCCACCCGCTCCAGCCGCTCAGCCGGGCGGCGGCGACGTGGTCGAGCGATTTGAGCGCGAGGGTCTGGGCCCGCACGATCTTCGACGTACCGGCCCAGCCGACCAGGCCGATGACGACCGCGATCAGGACCGGACGCGGGAAGGAGGCCGGGACGACGGCCAGGGCGCCGAGCGCGATGACCATGACGGGCAGGGCGACCATGACGTCGGTGACCCGGCTCAGCGCCTGGTCGACGAAGCGGTTGCCGAGACCGGCCGCGAGCCCGACGAGGACACCGATCGCCACCTGGAAGACGGTCGCGGTGAGCGCGACGCCGAGCGAGACACGGGCGCCGTAGACGACACGGGCGAACAGGTCGCGGCCGGTGAGGGGCTCGACACCGAGCCAGTGGTCGGCGCTGATCCCGCCGAGCGAGCCGATCGGTACGCCGCCGGTCGCCGAGTCGACGAGCGTCGGGTGGTACGTGGTGGGGTTCTGCCCTTCGAGCGCGGTGAGCAGGGATGCCGCGAGGGCGACGAGGACGAGGAGGGCGACGATCGCGCCCGCGACGAGGGCCGCCCGGCGGGCCCGCAGGCGCCGCCAGAACGTACGGCCCCCGGGGGCGGGGGCCGCGATCACGGCCCCTACCCCCTCCGTCTCCTCGGCGAGGAGTGTCTGAGTCATGGCTACTTGACCGCGACCTGCGAGACGTCGAGCACACCGGTCCAGTCACTGATCACGATGTTCTTGACGGACTTGCCGTACAGCCGCTTGTAGACCGGATGGAACAGCGGCACCGTCAGGGCCTGCTCGCCGACCTTCTTGTCGAGCGCGCCCCAGCGGTTCGCGGCGGCGCTCAGGTCGGTCAGCTTGTTGATCTCGTCGATCTCCTTGTTGACCGAGGCGTCGTCCAGCTGGGCCGCGTTGAAGTTGTACCCGGCCTTGACGATCTGGCGGCCGTCGAAGACCGGGGCGAAGAACGGGCCGCCGGAGGGCCAGTCGGCGCCCCAGCCGGTGAGGAAGAAGCCCGGCTCGCTCTTCACGTCGTGGATGGTCTCGGAGTAGTCGTTGTCCTCCAGGCCCTGGAGCTCGACGGTGATGCCCGCCTTCTTCAGCGCCTCCTGGACGGAGGTGGCGATCTCCGGGCTGGTGGCGAAGTCCTTCTCGTTGGAGTGCGTGAGGGTGACGGTCAGGCCCTTGGCGTAACCGGCCTCCTTCAGCAGCTCCCTGGCCTTGGCCGCGTTCCCCGACTTTCCGGCCGGGAAGTGGTCGTAGGGCGTGTAGCCGAAGGACTTCTGGTCGGGCAGGAAGGTGGTGGCGGCCTCGGCGAGCGAGGAGCCGCCCGCCGCGTTGACCACGGAGGAGCGGTCCACGGCGTAGGCGATCGCCTGGCGCACCTTCGGGTTGTCGAACGGCTTCACCTTCGGGTTGAAGGCGATGTAGTTGGTGTAACCGAAGTGTCCGGTGCCGACCCGGGCGGCGAGGTCCTTGTCGCCGCTGACCTTGGCGAGTTCGGCCGGGCCGAGGTTGGTGTCGGTGGTGACGGCGGCGGCGTCGGCGCCGCGCGATGCGGAGAGCCGCTGGTTGATGACGGCGGAGTCGAGGCCGGAGCGGACGTCGATCCGGTCGGGGTAGGCCTTGCGCTCCTCGTCCGTCGAGGCAGACCAGTGGGTGTTGCGCTCAAGGACGAGACGCTCGCCGTCGCCCTCGTTCCTCACGACCTTGTACGGGCCCGAGGAGAGCGGGTGTTGCTCGTACTTCGTGCCCTCGTCCTTGGCCTCGGGCACCGGCGTCGTCTGCGTCTGGGTGGCGAGGTAGGGGAACTCGCCCTCGGGCTTGTTCAGGTGGAAGACGATGGTCTTCTCGTCGGGCGTCTCGATCGAGTCGAGGCCCTTCTTGTCCTTGTACGGGCCCTCGTAGTCGGCCCCGCCGACCAGCCAGTCCCGCAGGTAGGGCGCGCCGCCGGACAGCTCGGCGGCGAAGGAGCGCTCGATGCCGTACTTGATGTCGGCGCTCGTGATCTCGGTGCCGTCCTCGTACTTGAGGCCGTCCTTGAGGGTGTACGTCCACACGGTGGCGTTCTTGGTCGGGGTGCCGAGGTCGGTGGCCAGGTCGGGGACGACCTTGGCGCCGGCGGCGCCGTCCTCGCGGTTGCGCGTGGTGAGCGTACGGAAGACGAGGGAGGGGATGTTGCCGCCGCCCGAGGTGTAGAGCCGGGCGGGGTCGAAGTCGGTCTGCGGGGTGCTGTTCAGGACGGTGAGTGTGCCGCCCTTGTGCGGGGCGCCCGAGGCGCCGGCGGAACCGTCCTTGCTGTCCTGGGGGCCGCAGGCCGCGGCGCCCGCACCCACGGCGAGTACGGCTGCCGCCGCGGTCAGGCGGCGCGATATGAAGGGCGGTTGACGCATCGGGACATGACCTCTCGGAGTACTGCCACAACGGGATGAGAACCGCGCAGGCGGCACCGAGGAGTTCGGGTGGCGAAGAAGGCGACCGGATTCACCGGGACTGTCGCGCCTGCGGGTGAAGGGATGCAGGTGCGCAGTCGGGGAGAAGTGCGACGCGCACGCTGGCAGGCGTCAGCAACAGTGGATGTCGGAGACGCTGTGCCCGGTCACACCGATGAGCGCCAGCCGGAAGGCGGCGTTCGCGGGGGTGGAGGGGCTGCGTGACATGGACAGGAATATGAATCACCGATCCGGGAAATGTCAACGCGTGGTGAGACGAAACGTCTCAATGTGTGGACTGGTGAGGCAACACCGCTTGCGCGCGGTGAAGTTGACCGAGCGCTCATGGGCGAAGGCGATCGTGCAAGTGTCGTGCAAGTGTCGTGCAAGTTTGGAAGACTTCACCGCTGGTTACGTCGTCCACCATGCAGACACGATTCATCGGCAATGACACCGTCGGACGGCACGAGGTCGGGGCCATCGGGCTGGGCCTGATGACGTTCGACCAGACCGGGGCCCAGCCGCGCGCGCAACTGCTCGACACGGTGAGCGCCGCGCTGGACGCGGGCGTCACCCTCTTCGACACCGCCGACGCCTACGGCCCCGGCGCGGAGAAGGGTGCGGACGCCCAGGGCGAGAACGAGCGCCTGATCGCCGGACTCCTCGACGAACTCGGCGTACGCGACCGCGTGCTGCTCGCCACCAAGGGCGGCCACGTCCGCACGGAGGGCGGCGACTGGGCCACCGACAGCTCCGCGCCGCATCTGCGCAAGTCCGTCGACGACTCGCTGCGCCGCCTCGGCGTCGAACAGATCGCCCTGTGGCAGCACCACCGGCCGGACCCGGCCGTCCCCTACGAGGAGGTCGTGCACACGCTCAAGGAGATCCACGACAGCGGCAAGGTCGCCATGGTCGGCCTGTCCAACGCGAACCCGGAGCAGATCCGGCGGGCCCACGCAGTGCTCGGCCCCGCGCTCGTCAGCGTGCAGAACCAGTTCTCGCCCGCCTTCCGCGGCAGCCGTCCGGAGATCGACGTCTGCGCCGAACTGGGCCTCGCGTTCCTGCCCTGGAGCCCGCTCGGCGGCCTGAACCGTGCCAAGGGCCTCGCCGAGGACCACCCCGCCTTCCAGGAGGTCGCCTCGGAGCTCGGGGTCAGCCCGCAGCAGGTGGCGCTGGCATGGGAGCTGGCGCAGTCCCCCGTGGTGATCCCGATCCCCGGTGCGAAGCGCCCCACCTCCGTCACCGACTCCGCCGCCGCGGCCGGCCTCGAGCTCAGCGCGGAGCAGCTCGCCCGGCTCGACGCGGCCTGACACGCTCGCGTCGCCGCGCACGCCCTACAGCTCGGCGAGGCGGACCCGACCGTGTCCCCGCCGCGGTGCACGCGCAGACGGTCACGTGTCGCTCGTGGCGGTGCTCCGGCGGGCTCGCGCGGCGCGGACGCGGTCGCCGCAGCGGGTCGAGCACCAGTGGCGTCGGCCGTGGGTGCGTACCAGGAAGCGGTCGCAGGGCGCGGCGCCGCAGGCGGCGAGTCGGTCGGCGTCCGGGCCGGTCAGCAGATCGGCGGCGTCGGCGGCGAGGGTGGCCAGCGCATGGTTCACGGCCTGGTCGGTGGGGTGGGCGGGCGCGCGGTGGGGGCCCTGTGCCGCGTCCCAGGCGAGCAGGGGCGCGGTGGGGACCCGGGTCAGCGCCTCGTTCAGCGCGCGTACGGATCGCTCCGGTGGGACGTGCCCTTCGACGCGGGCGGCGAACAGTGCGCGTACGTGTCGGCGCAGTGTGCGCATGCGGTGCGCGCACGTGTCGTAGACCCGTACGTCGGGCGGGGTCAGGTCGTGCCCGGCAAGCCAGGACATGGCGGAGTCCGGGGCGGCCAGCACGTCGTATGCGTTGCCGCCGGGCAGGGTGGTCGCGGTGTCGGCGAAGTCCACGGAGAGGTACCGGTCGGCGCCGGGGGCGGGGGGCAGGGGGGCGACGGCGCGTTCGGTGGCTTGCATGTCCTCATGGTAAACCTTGCGCTTTTCCGTGACGTCGGCCTAGCGTGGGCATCATGGGAAACGACGAACGTATCCATGATGTCGGTGTCGGTGTCGGTATTAGTGGTAGCGGGAGGAGCAGTTCGGTGCCGGTGCCGGTTCCGGTTCCGGTTCCGGTGCACACCTTCGGTGGCCCCACGGCTCTGATCGAGTACGGCGGGCTGCGCCTGCTCACCGACCCCACGTTCGACGCCCCCGGCGAGTACCCGTCGCCCGGCGGTGGCCTCACCAAGACGCGCCCGTCCTCGGCCGCGCCCGCGGACGTCGGCCGTATCGACGCCGTGCTCCTCTCCCACGACGAGCACGCCGACAACCTCGACCACGGTGGCCGCGCTCTGCTCGCGGACGTGCCGCTGACCCTCACCACCCCCAGTGCCGGGCAGCGCCTGGGCGGCACCGCGCGGGGCCTGACCCCCTGGGAGTCCGTGGGCCTGGACCGGCCCGGCGGCGGTAGCGTGACGGTCACGGCCGTACCCGCTCTCCACGGTCCGGAGGGGTGCGAACCCGTCACCGGAGAAGTCACCGGCTTCGTCCTGACCGGCGAGAGTCTCCCCACCGTCTATGTGAGCGGCGACAACGCCTCGCTCGACCTGGTCCGCCGGATCGCCGACCGGTTCGGGCCGGTCGACACCGCGGTTCTCTTCGCCGGTGCCGTCCGCGTGCCGGCCCTCTTCGACGGCGCGCTCCTCACTCTCGACAGCGCCCAGGCTGCCGAGGCCGCCACGATCCTCGGCGCCCGCCGGATCGTCCCCGTCCACTTCGACAGCTGGGCCCACTTCAGCGAAGGCCGCGATCCGCTGCTCGCCGCCTTCACCGCCGCCGGTCTCGCCGACCGCGTCGAGCTGGCCTGACACCCTGCACCGGCCGGTGGGACGGCCTTGGGAGGTTCGTCCCACTGAACGTCGCAACGTCGCAACGTTGCCGTGGTCGAACGTGGGAGGTCCGGGTCGGCGGGACGACGGTGGACGAAGCACTGGCCGAACTGGCCGTGCTCGCCGCCCGAAGGCGTTCGAGCGCGACGAGTTGGGCTCCGTGGCCCGCGAGGCACGTTCTCCGAAGGCGCACGACTGGCTCGTGAACTACGTCGTGAAGAAGAGCCCGCACAAGGAGGAGTTGCGCCGGGGATGGTCGGCGGACCCGGTTCCCCGGTCGCGAGCGCCGGATGGGCTCTGACCACTGAGCGCGTGGCGAAGAAGCCCGAGGGGCTCGATTTTCCGGGGCTGCTCGACGTCATCGGGACGGACCGGGGAGCCGGGTCAGAAGACGGTCGACGATCAGCCGGCCCGGGCCGCGCCGGAGGCGGCAAACACCACGATCATGGAAAACTTCTTCGCCGTACGGCCGGCTTCTGCGAGCGTGATGACGGCCATACCCTCGGCCACGGGTGCCCGGCTCGGCAAAGAGTTTCCCGGACCGCGATCCGCCAACCCTGGACCGTGTCGACCGTGTCGACGGCGTCGTCCGGTACACCGGCCTGGCACGGGCGGCGACCTGGGCGGGCGACACCGGCCGTTTCAATACCGCGCTAGAGCGGACGCTTCGTCGACGCTGGCCTCACACCGCTAGACCGCTACACCGCCAGACCGTCACACCGCTACACCCACACCTCCACACCGACGCAAGGGAGCACCATGCGGTACCGCACACTCGGCAGCTCGGACCTCCAGGTCTCCGAGATCTCGCTCGGATCCTGGCTCACCTACTCCGGCGGGATCGAGGCCGACAAGGTCCGGGCCTGCACCGAAGCGGCGTTCGACGCGGGGATCAACTTCTTCGACACCGCCAACGTCTACGGTCAGGGAGCCGCGGAGACGGCCTGGGGCGAGATCCTCTCCTCCCGCCCCCGCGACTCCTACATCCTGGCCACCAAGGTGTACTTCCCGATGTCCGACGACCCGGCCGACCAGGGGCTGTCCCCGGCGCAGATCGACAAACAGATCGACGCCTCCCTCACCCGCCTGAAGACCGATCACGTAGACCTGTACCAGGCGCACCGTTTCGACCCCACGGTGCCCGTCGAGGACATCGTCGAGGCGTTCCAGAAGGTCGTCGAGCAGGGCAAGGCCCGCTACATCGGCTTCAGCGAGTGGACCCCTGAGCAGATCCGAGCCGCGGTCGATGTCGCGGGGCCCGGCCTCTTCGTCTCCTCCCAGCCGCAGTACTCCATGCTGTGGCAGGCCCCCGAGGCCGAGGTCTTCGGCCTGTGCGCCGACAACGGCATCTCCCAGATCGTCTGGTCACCCCTTGCCCAGGGCGTGCTGACCGGCAAGTACAAGCCCGGACAGCCCGTCCCGGAAGGCAGCCGGTTCGCCTCCGCCGACATGGCCGTCTCCAAGGACCTGGTCTACAGCGACGCCACGCTCGAAGCGGTCCAGCGCCTCGTCCCGATCGCCGAGGAGGCCGGGATGAGCATGCCCACCCTGGCGCTCGCCTGGGTCCTGCGCCGCGGCGAGGTGGCCTCCGCGATCACCGGCGCTTCCCGTCCCGAACAGGTCCACGCCAACGCCGGCGCCTCCGGCGTGGACCTGCCGGACGACCTTCTCGCAGCGGTCGACCAGGCGCTCGGTGACGCCCCCGTCGCCGAACCCACCCTCGCCCCCGGCGCCCGGACCGGCATCAAACACCGCTGACCAGGCGCCGGTCAGGCCACTGCCGGGGTCAGTGCAGCACCTTGCCCTTGGCCCGCTGGAACTCCTCCTCCGAGATGTCGCCCTGCTCCCTGAGCCGGGACAGCTTCGTCAGCTCGTCGGCCGGGGTGGCAGGGGGCGTGTCGGACGCCGCGGTCCGGCGTACGTACTCGTCGAAATTCTTCTGACGGGACTCGGCGGCGCTGACCTCGCGGTGGCCCATGCCCCGGCCCCGGACGAGGACGTAGACGAAGACACCCAGGAACGGCAGCACGATCACGAAGACGATCCAGACCGCCTTGACCCAGCCGTTCAGCGCATCGTCGCGGAAGAGATCGCCGATGATGCGGAAGAGCAGGAAGAACCAAAGGATCCACAAGAAGAACCACATGGTGGTCCAGAAAACGCCGAAGAGCGGATAGTCGTAGGCGAGGGTGACGGAACTGCTCACAGTGCTGCTCTCCTTCCTCGCGCCCGCACGGCTTCGCGCGGGCGGCGGTGTCCCTCCGGGAGTTGCACTTCATTGAGCGACGCACCGGTCGGTACGGCATCACCCGCGGAAGGTGAGTTGAGCCGGGACGGCACCGGCCCCTCGTCAGAGCTGACGGAGCGTCAACCCTGTGCCAGGGAGCTCAGGATGCGGCTGAGGCCGTACTCGAAGCGGTCCTCGAAGGACGCGTCCGTCAGGTGAGGGGCGGCCTGGGTGAGCGAGGGGTAGTCGCCCGCCGCGAGCGCCTGAGCGAAGCGCTGTTCGTCGGCCGCCGCCCCCGTCGAGGCCTGTTCCTCCTGGGTGAGCCCCAGGGCGAAGTAGAGGACGGTCCAGCAGGCCCATGAGGCTTCGCGCGCGGGCAGTCCGCCGTCGAGGAGTGCCGCGATCATCTTCTCGGCGAAGGCCAGGGTGGCGGGTTCGGCGGCGTAGGTGCCGGTGACGATGGCGGCCCCGTCGCGGTGGGAGAGCAGCGCGCGACGGTAGCGGCGGGCGAGCTCGGCGACCCGCTCGTCCCAGGCGGCGGGCAGACCGTCGAGGGGCGCCTCGGCGACGATCGCGTCCGCCATCAGTTCCAGCAGCCGCGCCTTGGTCTTGGCGTGCCACAGCACGGTGTTCATCCGCACCCCGAGCCGGTCCGCCGTACCGCGCACGGAGACCGCGTCCGCGCCTTTGTCGTCCAGCAACTCCAGTGCCGCGCGGACCACGGCCCGGGGGTCGAGGCGGGGTCCGGCGGTCGTCCGCGTTTGCTTTTTGGTCACTGACCTAGTCTACTGGCGCTCCCGCGTCTTGGTCACTGACCAATAATAAGTCGAGTGCCGTCGCAGAGACGGTCACGGCAGAGACAGGCGCCGCGGGGACAGCCGCCGCAGGGACAGTCGTCATGGAAACAAGGGAGACGCCATGGAACAGGTCATCGTCGTCGGAGCCGGACCGGTGGGGCTCTGGCTCGCCGCGGAACTCCGCCTGGGCGGCGTGGAGGTGACGGTCCTGGAGGCGCGCCACGAGCGTGACCCGCACTCCAAGGCGCTCACCGTGCACCCGCGCACGCTCGAAGTACTCGCGCTGCGCGGGGTGGTGGACCGCTTCCTCGCCGAAGGGCGCCGCATCCCCGACGGCCACTTCGGCGGTCTCGACGAACGGATGTCCTTCGCCGGCCTGGACACCCCGTTCCCCTTCACCCTCGCCCTGCCGCAGGCCCGCACCGAGGAGCTCCTCGAAGACAGTGCGCGCGCCGCGGGAGCACACATCCGCCGAGGTCACAGGGTTATCGGGCTCACACAGGACGCGTACGGGGTGACAGTGCGGGCCGAGGGTCCCGACGGGGCCTGCCTTCTGCGGGCCGCGTACGTCGTCGGCTGCGACGGGACCCGCTCCACCGTCCGCGAGGCCGCCGGCATCGACTTCCCCGGCACCGGCGCCACCACCTGGGGGTGGCTCGGCGACGTGGTCCTGGACGAGCCGCCGCACACGCCCGTCCTCAACATATCGGGCCCGCACGGCGGCCTGATGGTGGTTCCGCTGCCGGGCGGCGTCCATCGCATCGTCGGCGGCGACCCCGAAGGCAGTCACGCCGACCGCCCGGGCCCCCTCACCCTTGACGAACTGCGCGCCAAGGTCGTACGTATCGCCGGCAGCGACTTCGGCATGCGCACCCCGAGCTGGCTGTCCCGGTTCGGCAACGCCACCCGCCAGGCCGCCCACTACCGCGCGGGCCGGGTCCTCCTGGCCGGCGACGCGGCGCACATGCACTACCCGGCCGGTGGCGTCGGCATGAACGTCGGCATCCAGGACGCCGCCAACCTGGGCTGGAAACTCGCCGCGACCGTCCGCGGCACAGCCCCGGACGCCCTCCTGGACACGTACCACGCGGAACGCCACCCCGTCGGCGCCGACCTGCTGCTCAGCACACGGGCCCAGACGGCGCTGATGAACCGCTCCACACCGGAGATCACCGCACTGCGCACCCTGCTCGCGCAGTGCATCGCCACCGTCCCCGAGTTCTCCCTGGAACTCGCCCGCCGCCTGTCCGCCCTCGCGGTCGCCTACCCCGCGAAAGGGGAGCACCCGCTGACCGGCCGACGCGCCCCGGACCTGGCGCTGAACGGCACCGGCCTCTTCGCGCTCCTGCACCCCGCCCGGCACGTCCTGCTCGATCTGACCGGAGCTGAGGTGTTGTCCGGTCCTTGTCACCGTGGCGCGTTGGCCGAGCCGCCCGCGGGATGGGCGGACGTGCGGGCCGCACTCCTACGGCCTGACGGTCACGTCGCCTGGGCCTGCGACGAGACGGACGACGCGGCCCTGGCCCGAGCCGCCCGTGCGGCGGTGGCCGCCACGCACGCGGGCTGAGGCGGAGGGGCCACCGAGCCCCCCGCCCGTGTCCGCCACGCCGCCTACCCGGGCAGCTCGCAGCCCGGTCCTGACCCCCGCCGGCCCGCTGGAAACGGCTACCCGCGCCGGGCGCCGGGCCGGTCTCGCAAGCACGCCGATTGAGCGCATATCGCGGGGGTAGTCGCACCGCATGCTAGAGACACTTGCAGCGGCGCCGACATCTCTCGCACGCGCGCTCCCCGGGCGCACCGCCTCCCGGCACGCCCGGGCGCGCCGCCGACGCGGCAAGCTGCACCGACGGCTGCTCGCCTACCGCGACGTGCGGATCGTTCACTCGCCCGCCCCGGCCGCGTCGGCCGACAGCCTGCTGCTCGTCTACACCCGCCGCATCGTCGGCCGGCTCACGTACGAGGTGTGCGAGGAGTGCGCGAGCGGAGTGATCACCGAGATGTATGTGGCCTCCCCGCTGCAGGACAGCGGACTGGGCATGCGCGCGGTGGCGCATCTGCGCGCGTGCTACCCCGACGTCGCGTGGCGCAGCCGTCTCACCCGGCGTACGACGCGTGATCTCGTGCACCGTATGCGCCTGCCCTACACCGAGACCGCGCGCACCTGCGCGCACAAAGAGGCCGGCCAGGCACCGGGCATCAGGACCGTGCCGTCGCAGCGGGCCGCCTGATCAAGGCCCCGCGGCGGATCTCTGTCCTCGACGACTGCCCGCACGGCATCGGGGTGCTTCCCCACGGCAGGGGACAAGACCGACCTCGTGGGACAGGCAGCGCTGCCCGGCTGCGCTACGCGGCCCGTCGGAAGCGGGCAGCGGGCGAGCCCTCCAGACATCACTCGGCGCGTCCCGACTCGGCGGAGTCCGTACGGTCCGTTTGGCGGTCCCCGCTGGTGAAGATGAGGGAGACGTTCTGTCCGCCGAAGCCGAAGGAGTTGCTGAGAACGGCGCGCTGCGGCGTGTGCCGTGGCTCGGTGACGAGGTCGAGTTCGAGGGCGATGCCGGGGTCGACGCCGCCCGCGGCGAGGTTGCGGGTGGGCGGGATGACGCCGTGGCGCACGCTGAGAACGGCGATGAGCGCTTCGATCGCACCGGCGGCGCCGAAGAGATGGCCGAGCGCCGCCTTGGGGGCGGTCACGGTGGCGTGGCCGAAGACCTGACCGACGGCGTGTGCTTCGGCGGCGTCACCGAGTGGCGTTCCGGTGGCGTGGGCGTTGACGTGGCTGATCTCCCCGGGGTCCAGGGCGGCTTGGGCCAGGGCCTTCCGCATGGCCGCGATCTGCCCGGAGCCGTCGGACGCCGGCGCGGTGATGTGGTGCGCGTCGGCGGCGATCCCGGCGCCCGCGAGCACCGCGTGGACGCGCGCGCCGCGGGCGCGGGCGTGTTCCGCGCTTTCGAGGACCACGACAGCGGCGCCTTCACTGAGGACGAATCCGCTGCGGTCCGCGGCGAACGGCCGGGACGCCGACGCGGGTTCGCCGGTATGCCGTGATAGCGCCTTGGCCTGGGCGAAGCCCGCGACGGTGATCGGGGTGATCGCCGCCTCGGTCCCGCCCGCGATGACCACGTCCGCCTCACCGGCGCGGATGAGCCTGGCGCCCAGGGCGATCGCCTCGGCACCGGACGAGCATGCCGAGACCGGCGTGTAGGCACCGGCCCGTGCCCCGTACTCGATACTGATCAACGCCGCCGCCGCGTTGGGCATGAGCATGGGGACCGTGCGGGGCGAGACGCGCCGGACGCCGGACGCTTCCAGGACGTCGTCCTGCGTGAGCAGCGTCTGTACGCCCCCGATGCCGGTGCCGATCGCCGCCGCGAGGCGGTCCGGATCCGCCGCCGGGGCGCCGGCGTCGGCCCAGGCTTCGGCAGCCGCGGCGAGGGCCGCCTGCTGGGAGCGGTCGAGCCGCCTGGCCCGTACCGGCGTCAGCGACTCGGCGGGGTCGACGGCCATCGTCCCCGCGACGGTGTCGGGCAGGACTTCACCACGGATACCAGATTCCCCGGCGAGCAGGGCGTTCCAGGTGGACCCCGCGTCCGCGCCGAGCGGTGTGATCGCGCCGAGTCCGGTCACGACGACATCAGTCCTGTGCATGCCCTCAACCCCTTCTTTCTTTCTTGTATGCGATACAAATCAACGAACGGGTGCAGTTGTATCACATACAATTCGGGTGTGGAGAAGAAGCGAACCGCAGCTCGATCAGGTCAGGCCCGGCCGCGTGAGCGCGGTCATGCGACAAAACGCCGACTCGTGGAGGCGACCGCACAGCTCTGCAAGGAGCGACCCGGCGCGGAGGTGAGCGTCGCCGAGATCGCCAACGCGGCAGGCGTCTTTCCCAACCAGGTCACCTACCACTTCGGCGCCAAGGACTCGCTGCTCGTGCACGCCGCCTTCCTCGGCCTGCTGCACGATGCCCGACGCGTCGAACGGGTCGGCCGCCAGGCCCCGGACGCGCCGGCCTTCCGGCGCAACATCGCGCGGGCCGTACTCGCCATGCCCTCGCTCCCGTCGGCCGCGCGCGCACTCGCCGCCGGAATCTCCAAGCCCGAACTCGCCCCCGTGGTCGACCAGCACCTCCGGCTGCTGTTCCGGCAGTCCGAACAGTTCGTGAGCCAGATCATCGGCGACCGCGACTGGAAGGCCCGCCGACCGCTCGACGTGGAGGTCCGCACGTTCTGGAGCACCGCTCTCGGCGCGGTGCTGCTCGTCCGCGCCGGAGCACACGGCACGGTCGCCGATCTCGACCTCGCGGGAACACTGACGATCTACGACGAGGAAGTCGATCCCGACTGAGGCGGTTATGACAGGTCAGAGGCGGGCCGAACTGGGAACGGAGGCGGCGGCCGCCCGACGCGAAGCCCCGCGCAGGGTGTCTCGTTCCGACCGCTCGACCAGGCCGCTCGAATACCTCCGGAGCATGCGACTCGCCCGGACCCATGCGTCGGGCCCGCCCGCAGTTCAGTCGTGCGCCGCCAGGGCCAGCAGGAACCGAATCTCCGCGTCGTCCCTCCCCGCGCACACTCTGGGAACCGCTGCGAGGACGCCCAGAGCCCGGCACCACCGCAGCACACGTTCGGGGGAGAGGCCGGGGACCAGCGCTGCCAGCCCCTCGATCCTCCGCTCCAACGTGGCCGGGTCGGCGGCGCCTTCGAGTACCCAGTCCACAGCGTCGAAGTCCGGGTCGCCCCACGTCGGCCTCGGATCGATCGCCACCATGCGGGCGTCCGGGCCGGACAGCACGTTGGCGGGATGGAGATCGCCGTGTACGAGGCCTACGGGACCGCCGGCCGCGAGTTCCTGGGCCGCGGCTCGGGCGTGAACGAGCATCGTCGGGGAGACCAGGCCGTTCGTGCGCGACTGCGCCGCCGCCAGCCTGCGGTCGGTCAGGTCGAAGGTGAAGTCGATCCGGTGCGAGAGGGGCCGCAGTACTGAGTGCTTCCCGGGCCCGGGAGTGCGGATTCGCAGGTCACGCAGGAGCGCCGCGACCTCGGGCAGACTCCAGGCGAGCTGCCGCACCGGCACCCCTGGTTCCACGTTCTCGAGCAGCAAGGCTCCGGCGGCGAGGTCCTCTGCCAGGAGAGTGACGACCGACGGCGTCGCCTCCCAGGCCCGTAGGGCTTCGGCCTCCTCACGGGCGATCCCGGGTTCCGGCGTCAGCTTCAGCCACACCGAGGCACCGGTGTCATGTCGCACGCAGCGAAACACCCGCGAGGTGCCCCCACCACTCGCCGCGACCGGCTCCAGGCCCCACCGAGCGGCGAGTTCACGGACGAGAGCCGGCAGCTCGGCACACCAACCGAGCACATCAGGGCCGAACCGGACGATGAGCCGGTCCCGGACCTCGGGAGCCACGCGGGCCAACTCCTCCAACACGTTCCAGTCCCCCCACAGCTGGTCGACACAGTCGCCGTGCATCCTACGAGTACGTCCGTGGACGCCCACTCGTCCGGCCGGCGGCTCCGCGAGCACTGCCGTCCACGGGGCGTCGGCTGTCCGTTCTCACTGCTGCGCGGGGTCCCGATAGCGCGGCGCGAGTGTGCCGGCGGACGAGGCTCGGAGCCCGGTCTCCGCCTCGGTGATGCGATCCACCGCCGCGCCGTCGACCAGCCCCGGCACGCACACGACTTCTCCGGTCTCCAGAGCCCTGAGCGAAGCGGTCACCACGTCCTCGACGGGCATGCCACCGTCGTCGTGTACGCGCGCCTGGTCGCCGCTCACCGATTCCTGCCCCTGGGTGAGGTGGAACTCGGTCGCTGTGAGCCCGGGGCACAACACCTGGACGCGGACCGGGGAGGCGTCGAGCTCCGCGGCGAGGGTCCGGCTGAAGGTGACCACGTAGCCCTTGGTCCCTCCGTAGACCGCTCGTGTCGGCAGAGGGCCGGGCGGCAGCGAGCCGGCGAAGGCGAGAGTGGACGCGACATTGACCACTGTGCCGCGGCCACGCGCCAGCATGCCCGGCACAGCCGCGCGAGCGAGCCGGGTGACCGCCACCACGTTCACGGCGAGCACCTTCTCCAGGAGGGCGGGATCGGTCTCGGCGAAGGGGCCGTATCCGTTGATGCCCGCGTTGTTCACCAGCACGTCGATGTCGTCCTCGGCGGCCCGCCGGACCACGCGGTCCAGGTCTTCGCTGTCACTCAGATCCGCACCGAGGGTTTCCACCCGTACGCCGCCATGTGTCCCGGTCAGCTCAGCGGCGAGAGCCCGTAGGCGGTCCGCCCGACGGGCCACCAGCACCAGGTTGTGGCCGTCCGCGGCGAGCCGTCGTGCGTAGGCCTGACCGATGCCCGAGGAGGCACCGGTCACGATCGCCGTGCCCCTGGCGAGTGGAGATTGCGGGTCGATGGTCATGGTGCTCCTTTTTTGTGGATGCTATGCCGGAGGTGTCCCCCGGACGGACAACCACTGTGCGGACACGTGTGTCGCCGGCACTGTGCGGACACGTGTGTCGCCGGCCGAGCGGCTTCCGCGCTCCGTGCATCTGCGCGGTGACGGCTTCCGGCGGATGATCGTGTCAGGCCGTGAGGAGTTCACGCCCCGTCCGACCGCCGAGGCGAGCGCGCAGCCGCGACCGCGCTACCGTGAACCACCACCCGCTGTGGACACCGCTCCCGCACACGGCCCACGCCCTGGGACGCACCGTCCGCCACGGCGGAGGCACGCTGGTCCACCAGACAGCGGACGCGTTCCGGCTCTTCACCGGACGCGCCCCCTCCACCTTCCACACGCTCGCCGACTTCACCGGCTTCGCCGAGATCACCGCTGCCATCCAGGCCCACGGCTGACCCTGAGGAAGTCCGTACGAGGCGCTCGGCTCAGACGGTCGCCTTGCGGACGCCGGCCGCGACTTCGTCGGCCGTCGCGCGGCGTTCGCCGAGTCGCTCGGTGGGGACCTCGCGGGTCTCGCGTGCCGTGAGGGCGGCGATGACCGGCGGCACGCACAGGGCGGCGGTGAACAGGGCGACCGCACCCCAGTTGTCGCCGTCCGGTCCTGAGAAGTGGGCCGCGAACGTCACCGCGAACCCGGCCACGGCGAAGCCGATCTGGGTCCCGATCGCCATGCCCGACAGGCGGACCCGGGTCGGGAACATCTCGCCGTAGAAGGCGGGCCACACCGCGTTCGCCGCGCTGTACACGACGCCGAAGGCGAGGATGCCGAGCAGGAACGTCAGTGGGTACGAGCCCGTGGAGATCGCCCAGAGGTAGCCGGACATGAGCAGCGCGCTGCCCGCCGCGCCGATCAGGAAGACCGGGCGGCGCCCGATGCGATCGGCCGACCAGGCCCAGAGCGGGATCGTGCCGAGCGCGACCAGGTTGGCGAGGGCGCCCACCCACAACATGGCGGAGCGGTCCATGCCGACCGCGTCGCTCGTCGCGTACGACAGGGCCCATACGGTGAAGATGGTGCTGACCGATGCCACGAGGGAGCACGCGATCACCCTCAGCGTGTCCGCCCAGTGATCACGCAGCAGCATCGCGAGGGGCAGCCGTGCCGGCCCCTCGGCCGCGGAGGCCTGCCGGGTGTGCCGGGTGAACTCGGGGGTCTCGTGCAGCGTGCGACGGATGACGTAGCCGGCGATCGTGACCAGCACGCTCAGCCAGAACGGGATCCGCCAGCCCCAGGAGAGGAGTTGGCGCTCGGGCAGTGCCGCGATCGGCAGGAAGACGAGCGTGGCGAGCAGTTGTCCGGCCTGGGTGCCGCTGAGCGTGAAGCTGGTGAAGTAGGCGCGGCGGTGGGCGGGCGCGTGTTCCAGTGTCATCGATCCGGCACTGGCCTGTTCACCCGCGGCCGAGATGCCCTGCAGTACCCGGCACAGCACGAGCAACACCGGTGCCAACGTGCCGACTTGCGAGCGGGTGGGCAGGCAGCCGATGAGGAACGTCGACAAACCCATCAGCATCAGGGTGAACACCATGATCTTGCGGCGGCCCAGCCGGTCGCCGATGTGGCCGAGGAAGAACGCGCCGACCGGGCGTGCGGCGTAGGCCACGCCGAACGTGGCGAGGGAGAGCAGCGTGGCGTCGGCCGGGTCCGACTCGTCGAAGAACACCTTCGGGAACACGAGGGCGGCGGCGCTGCCGTAGATGAAGAAGTCGTAGTACTCCAGGGCGCTGCCGATCCAGGCGGCGAGCGCGGCCTTGCGGGGCTGGCCCTGGGCGCGGGGCGGTGCGGCGGGGACGGACACACGGGCTCCTTCGGGGGACGAGAAGGGGAGAGGTGCCGGGCCCTGTGGGTGTGCGGGGCGGCGTGCCGGGGGAGCGCCCGGCTAATTAACCCACTGGATAGTTAGCAGTGGATGGCTACGGATGCTGCGCCGGTGTGCCGCGCCTGTCAAGGGGTCGTGCCGCGGAGGATCGCGCGGACTACTCGGCCGGACGCCCGGCCGTGAGGTAGGCGATGACCATGTCCCCGAGCATCGTCCGATAGTGCTCCCGGCGGTCCGCGGCCGTCAGATCGCGCCCGAACAGCGCGCCGAACGTGTGCCGGTTGGAGACCCGGAAGAAGCAGAACGAGCTGATCATCGCGTGCAGATCAACGGCGTCCACGTCCGCGGTGAAGACGCCCTCGCGCCGCCCCTGCTCCAGGATCCGGCCGATCACCTCGATCGCGGGCGAGTTGAGCGAACTGAGCGTCTCGGAGGCGGTGATGTGTTCCGCGTCGTGGATGTTCTCGATGCTGACGAGCCGGATGAAGTCCGGGTGCGCCTCGTGGTGGTCGAAGGTCAGCTCGGCGAGCCGGCGGATCGCGACGACCGGGTCCGCGTGCTCGACGTCCAGATCCCGCTCCGCGTGCCGGATCACCGCGTAGCTGCGTTCCAGGACCTCAGTGAACAGTTGCTCCTTGCCGCCGAAGTAGTAGTAGATCATCCGCTTCGTGGTGCGGGTACGGGCCGCGATCTCGTCGACGCGGGCTCCGGTGTACCCGGCGCGGGCGAACTCCTCCGTGGCGACCTTCAGGATCTCGGCCTTCGTACGGGCCGCGTCACGGATGCGGCCCGCACGCCGTGCCGGCTCTTCGACAGTGGTCATCAGCGATCCTTCGGGCGGGCGGCGGACCAGCGGCTGACTGGCCTGGGCGGTTCCTGGCGATTGTAGAAGCCGGGGTCGCGACGCACCGTGGTGGCTGGTCCTCTTCCGCTCCTCTTCTCTTCCGTTCCTCTCCCCTCCTCTTCACAGGGGCGGGGCAGGCCTGATATGAGTAACGAACCAGTTCGTACATTAGCCAACTGGTAACTCCGTCAGCCCGGCCAGGAGGACCCCGTGTCGCAGGACTCGTATCTCGTCGGCCTCATCGGCTCCGGCATCGGCCCCTCGCTCAGCCCCGCCCTGCACCACCGGGAGGCCGACCGGCAGGGCCTGCGGTACCTGTACCGGCTCCTCGACCTCGACGTACTCGGCGTGCGGGGACGGCCCCAGGAAGCGGTGAAGACCCTGCTGCACGCGACCCGCTTGCTCGGTTTCGACGGGCTGAACGTCACCCACCCCTGCAAACAGGCCGTCGTCGCACACCTCGACGCCCTGTCACCGCAGGCCGCGGCGCTCGGCGCGGTCAACACCGTGGTCTTCGAGGACGGCCGCGCCGTCGGTCACAACACCGACGTCACCGGCTTCGCCGCCTCCTTCGCGCGCGGCCTGCCCGACGCCCGCATGGAGCGGATCGTGCAGCTCGGCGCCGGGGGAGCGGGCGCCGCGGTCGCGCACGCCCTGCTCACCCTCGGCGCCGGACAGGTCGTCCTCGTCGACGCGATGACGGAACGGGCCGCCGAGCTGGCCGCGTCGCTCGACCGGCACTTCGGCGCGGGCCGTGCGGCGCACGCGGCTCCGTCCGCGCTCGCCGAACACCTCGATGACGCCGACGGAATCGTGCACGCCACGCCCACCGGTATGGCGGCCCACCCCGGCCTGCCCCTCCCGGCACACCTGCTGCACCCGCGCCTGTGGGTCGCCGAGGTCGTCTACCGGCCGCTGGAGACCGAGCTGGTGCGCACCGCCCGCGCGCGCGGCTGCACCGTCCTCGACGGCGGCGGCATGGCCGTCTTCCAGGCGGCCGACGCGTTCCGCCTGTTCACGGGGTGCGAGCCCGACACCGTACGCATGCTCGCTCATCTCGCCGAACTGACCGCCGCCGACGGCGCGGTGACGCGTGCCGACTGAGGCGCACCGGCACCCTTGCCCTTGCGCCCCCTCGCCGTGAAGACGTCCTGAAGGAGTCAGCTGTGCGTACCTCCATCGCCACCGTCTCGCTCAGCGGAACACTCACCGAGAAGCTGACCGCCGCCGCGCGGGCCGGCTTCGACGGTGTGGAGATCTTCGAGAACGACGTGCTCGCCAGCCCCCTCACGCCCGAGCAGATCCGGACGCTCTGCGCCGACCTCGGACTCACCATCGACCTGTACCAGCCGATGCGGGACATCGAGGGCGTGCCCCCCGACGCCTTCGCCCGCAATCTGCGCCGCGCCGAGCACAAGTTCCGGGTGATGCGGCGGCTCGGCGCCGACACGGTGCTCGTCTGCTCCAGCGTCTCGCCGCTCGCCGCGGACGACGACGCGCTCGTCGCGGACCAGTTGCGCCGACTCGCCGAACGCGCCGCCGACCACGGCATCCGCGTCGCCTACGAGGCGCTCGCCTGGGGCCGCCACGTCAACACGTACCGCCACGCCTGGCGCATCGTCGAGGAAGCCGGCCATCCCGCGCTCGGTGTCTGCCTCGACAGCTTCCACATCCTCGCCAAAGGCAGCGATCCGGGCAGCGACCCCAAGGGGATCGGTGACATCCCCGGCGACAAGATCTTCTTCCTCCAGCTCGCCGACGCGCCGTACCTCGCCATGGACGTGCTGCAGTGGAGCCGCCACCACCGCTGCTTTCCCGGCCAGGGCGACCTCGACCTCGCGGGACTGCTCAGGCACGTACTGCGCGCCGGATACCGGGGGCCGCTGTCCCTCGAAGTCTTCAACGACGTCTTCCGGCAGGCCGAGGCCGGACCCACCGCCGTCGACGCGCTGCGCTCCCTCCTCATCCTCCAGGAGGCCGTCGGCGAGGGCGGGGCGCCCGCGCCCGTCGTGCCCACCGGGATCGCCTTCACCGAACTCGTCACACCCGACGTCGAACCCGCGGCGGCCCTCCTGACCGCGCTCGGCTTCACCCGCACCGGACGCCACCGCAACAAACCCGTCCACCTGTGGGAACAGGGCGAGGCCCGCGTCCTGCTCAACACCGGACCGGCCGCCCGACGCGACGGCACCGTCCTGGCCGCCGTCGGCCTGGAGTCACCCGACCCGGCGGGCGCCGCCCACCGCGCCGAGACTCTGCTCGCCCCGGTCCTGCCCCGCCGCCGAGCGCCCAGCGACGTACTGCTCGACGCCGTGGCCGCGCCCGACGGCACCGAACTCTTCTTCTGCGCCACCGACCGCCCCCGACTCACCAGCTGGAAGCGCGACTTCGAACCCACCGGCGAGCGGCAGACGGACCACGGCACCGGCGGTGTCCGCGGCATCGACCACCTCGCCCTCACCCAGCCCTGGTACCAGTTCGACGAAGCCGCCCTCTTCCACCAGGGCGTCCTCGGCCTCGACGCGCAGGACAGCGTCGACGTCGCCGACCCCTACGGGCTGCGCCGAAGCCGCGCCTTCTCCACCGCCGACGGCTCGGTCCGCGTGGCCCTCGGCGTCGGCCCCGCCCCCGGCGGCGAAGACGACCACGCCCAGCACATCGCCCTCGCCACCGACGACATCGTCACCGCGGCACGCCGCCACCTGTCCGCTGGCGGCCACCTGCTGCCCATCCCCGCCAACTACTACGACGACCTCGCGGCCCGCTACGAGTTCGAGCCCGACGAGCTCGACACCTACCGCGAACTAGGCATCCTCTACGACCGCGAGGCAGGCGGCGGCACCTTCCGCCACTGCTACACGCGCACCGTCGGCCGAGTCTTCTTCGAACTGACCCAGCGCGACGACGGCTACCGGGGCTACGGCGCCCAGAACGCTCCGGTGCGGCTCGCCGCGCAGCACGAGGCGGGGGCAGCGGGGTGATCCCGGTTCAGCGGGCCAGCACGGAGCCGTACTTCGCGGCGCCGGTCAGGTTCAGGCCGGCCGGGGAGAGGGCGCGGGAGTTCGGGGCCAGGGCGTGGGGGAAGGACCAGACGCCGCCCGCGCCGGCGTTCTCCTGCGGTGCGCTCACCACGAGGTCGGCCCGGGCGTCCGAGCCGAAGTCGCCGAGGGCGACGGCGCTGCCGAAGCGGTCGCCCGCCTCGACGGTGCCGGGAACGTCGGCGCTGCCCTGGTGGTAGCCGTACCCGCCGCTGACGGGCCCGTCGGCGGTTCCCTCCAGGACGACGACCATGCCGGCGTTCTTCGCGCCGCCGATCGCCTCGCTGTCGACACCCACGGCCAGCTCGGGATAGCCGTCGGCGTCGGTGTCACCGGCGGCGAGGGAGTAGCCGAAGTCGTCGTCCGCCTCGGCGTTGCCCGGAACGCCCGGGCTGGACTGGGTGACGCAGTCGAAGTCGCCGCCCAGGCCCGCGCCCTCCGCTCCGTGCAGCATGAGCACCGTTCCACCGTTCAGGTCGGCACACCACTTGGAGCGGCCGTCCTCGGAGTCCGGGTTGGCGGACAGCAGCCCGACGGCCAGGTCGTCGACACCGTCGCGGTCGAGGTCGGCGGCGGCCAGGGACTGACCGAAGTCCGGAGTGCTCCAGCTCTTGAGCGGCTTGTCCGCCGCGTCCCAGGTGTAGACGTCGATGGCGGAGTTCTCCAGAGCGCGCCAGGTGACGGCGAGGTTGTCGACGCCGTCACCGTCGAAGTCGCCGGTGGCGAGGTCACGGACCCGCCCGCCCATGCCGAGCCCGGCGATGCGGGAAGTGGTGTCCGCGGTGGTGGTGGTCAGCGGTCCCGGGCGCCAGGCGAGGGAGCCGTTCTCGTCGCCGGCGACACCGAGGGCGAGGTCGAGATCACCGTCGGCGTCGAAGTCGGCCACGGCGAGCTGTTCACCGATCGCGCTGAACGCTCCGGCGCCCTTGGCCACCGAGAAGCCGCCCGCGAAACCGCCGGGCGCGCCCCGTACGACGCTGATCATGCCCTCACTGTCCGTGGTCCCGGCCGCGATGTCCTCGCCCGGTGCGCTCACCACCAGATCCGCGTAACCGTCGCCGTCCGTGTCGGCGCTCTCCACGGCGGCACCGAACCGGTCGTACGCCTCCGCGCCGCCGGACACGCCGGGGCTGTTCTGGCTGATCGTCGTGGACCCCTTGGAGCCGAGGCCACCGGGCCCGCCCCAGACCACGTTCACATAGCCCGCCTGCGCCTTGCCGGCCACGGTGGCGTCGGGCACGCCGACGGCGAGGTCCTGGTAGCGGTCACCGTTGAAGTCGCCGCGCAGCGCGGGCGCCGCACCCGCCGCCCCGGCCGCCGGCAGGGTCAGTCCGGTCGCCGCGAGGGCCGCGGCGGTGGCGGTGACGAGAAGACGAAGACGCACAGGGCAACTCCCGTTCGCAGTTACTTGCCTACGTATGGGGGTTCGACTGCCCGAGGTGGCGAACGGTTGTACGCGAGGTGGCAACTTGCTGAACGCGCGGCACCCGTTCTCGTCGGCGCGCTGACGCCAGGTGACTCCGACTTCACAGGTGGATCCTCAGTGAAGTCGGACGGGCGACGTGATCCGTGCGGACCGAGTGGTGGGCCGGGTGCGGGGAACACGTGAGGCATGAGACTACTGAGTGCTTTGTCGAGGCCCGCGGGGCGGCCGGCACCGGGCGCGCTGCGCAGTTACGTTCCGGTGGGCGCCGGTGTGGCGGCCACGGCGCTGGTGGGATCGCTGGCCATCGATCCGGACAACGTCTGGTACCGCTCCCTGAAGAAGCCGCCGTGGCAACCGCCACCGGCGGCCTTCGGGGCGGTGTGGACACCGCTGTACGTCTCCATCGCGGCCTGCGGCGGACGAACCCTGCGCCGTGCCCCCGCTGGAGAGCGTCGCCGCTGGGCAAACGCCCTGACGGTCAACCTCGCCCTGAATTCGGCTTTCGGCTGGTCGTTCTTCAAAGCACGCACGCCCTACGCGGGCCTGGCCGTCACAGCGGCCACGGCCGCCTCGTCGTGGGACCTGGTGCGGCGCGCCGCGCACATCGACCGGGGCGCGGCGGTCGCGCTCGTTCCCTACGCGCTGTGGTGCACCTTCGCCACTGCCCTGAACGCCGAGATCGCACGGCGCAACAGATAGTGAACAGGGCCTGCGCGTCGCCGGGCCCATACCGGTTGACCGTTGACCGTTCACCGCTCGTCGTGCCGGCCGTATCCGGTGAAGGGCAACGGCTCCGTGACCCAGCCGGCCGTCAGCACGAGCCCGGTCCGGCGGTGCAGGGCGAGGAAGCCGAAGGGGCGGTCGAAGGTGGCGCTGACCCTGGTGGTCATGTAGCGGAGGTCGGGCAGGCTCGTGGCGACCACGTTGATGGCCGTCACGGCGGCGGCCTCGAAGCCCAGCGCACGGAACCTCGCCAGAATGTTCTGCCTGGCCGACCCGACGGCGAGCGGCGGAAAATCGCTGATGCCGGAGAAGTGCCCCACCGTGGTGTCCATGGCCGTCGTGAGCCCGAACAACTGGCGCCGGTCGCGCAGATCGTGGCTCTCGTTCATGTCGAACGCCGCGGTCGCGACCTCCAGGGACGGCGGCTCGGGCCGCGTGCAGCGCACGTCCTCCACGCGCAGACCGGGTCCGGCGTTCCCGTGGGGCAGCTTCGGCCCCGGCACGGCCGCGCACCGGCCGGCGAGGATGTCGAGCCCGGCCCCCAGCACCCGCCCCGGCTTCATGCCCTCCTCGCCGAGCAGCAGGTGCACGTCCAGGTCGTTGTTCCCCAGCACCTTCACCTCGGTGACTCGCCCGGCGGACGTGTCCGCCACCGCGACCTCGTCGGTCGCGCCGCCGGAGCGCCGCAGACCCAGCAGAGGCTTGCCGGCCCACGGCCCGTACGCCGTTGTCAGCTCCTCATGGCGGAAGGGGAGCTGCCACTCCGTGCGCAGGGCCAGCGCGCTCGCCAGCACCAACCGCGTCCGCGTCTCCAGATCGACCGGCATACGGTCGATCAGCCCGCCGGTCCGCTCCGCCGTCCACGCGTCCAGCGTCCGGTGATCGCTCTCGTCGTCCCCGGTGAGCAGCCCATGAGCGTGAGCGGGCAGCGCCGTCTCCCACTCCTCGCGCAGTTTCAGCGTGCGTTTCGTCCACAGCCCCAGAGCCGCGTCCAGTCCCTGTACGGTGCCCATCGTGGCGAGCAACTCGCGTGAGGCGCCCGCCGCCTGCCCGGCGGACAGCCCTATCGCCTCCGCCAGTTCCGCTCGCGCCGCGCCGTCGGCCCCGTCGGCGAGATGGGCCAGCAGGGGCCACACCCCCGCCGCCGAGAACACCGTCCCGCCCTCCGAGACGTCTGCCCACCGCGCGGTCAGGTCGTTCACCGCGCGGACCGTCGTCGCGATTGCCATACCGCCCCCACCGGCCGTCCCGCGCGCCCAGGACGCACCCCGTCGTACGCCGCTTCGGTTCCGCCGCCCTCCGGCCCAGGGGGACGGTACTCCTGCCCCCGGGCCGGCTTCCGGGCGCAAGCACTTATCCGGCCGATTCCCCCAAGACCGGACGCTGCCGGAGCTGAAACATCTGGCAGGTGGTACCGCTACGGTGATCGACCATGACAGCTCTCATCGTCGGCGCGAGCGGCTTCCTCGGCGGCGCACTGGTACGCCACGCACAGGCATCGGGCCGGGACGTCACCGCCACGTACGCCACTCGGCCCGGCACCGCGGCCGACGCCGACTGGCACGAGCTGGACCTGCGCGACCCGGCCGCCATCACGGATCTGTTCGACAAACTCGCGCCCAGGGCCGTCATCAACGCGGCGAGCCGGTCGGCCGACTGGAGCGTCACGGCAGAAGGCGCCGGCCGTCTCGCGCGGGCGGCGAAGGCGCATGGCTCGCGCCTCGTGCACATCTCCAGTGACGCCGTCTTCTCCGGCCGTGCCTCGCCGTACGCGGAGAGCTGCTCGCCCGACCCGCTCACCCCGTACGGAGCGGCGAAAGCCGCGGCCGAGACCGCGGTGCGTCTCCTCGCTCCGGACGCCGTTGTCGCCCGTACGTCGCTCATCATCGGCGACGGCGCCTCCGAGCACGAGCGCGTCGTCCACGACCTGGTCCACGGCGTGCGCACGGGCGTCGTGTTCACCGACGACATCCGCTGTCCCGTGCACGTCGACGACCTGGCCGCCGCGGTGTGGGAGCTCGCCGGGAACGAGGCCCGGGGCGTGTGCCACCTGGGTGGGCCGGAGGCCGTCAGCCGCCACGAACTCGGTGTGCTGATCGCCGAGCGCGACGGTCTGGACCCGAAGCGGCTGCCCACCGGGCGACGCGCGGACAGCGGCCTGCCCGGCGGGCTCGACGTGCGCCTCGACAGCCGGGCCACGCAGCGACAACTGCGCACCCGTCTGCGCGGCGCACGGGAATTTCTCGGCGGCCAGGAAGCCACGTCGGGATCTTCTCCCCGCACGCCGAGGCGTTCGGCGATGATGCCCCGGTGACCCACCGCATCAGCGCCTTCATCTCGGCCCTCGGCGTTCTTGCCGGCGCCCTTCTGCTCACCTTCGCCGTTCGTGAGCACCGGTCAGGAGCGTCGGCCCTGTGGGTCGGCGTCGGAGCAGCGATCTTCTTCGGAGCCTCGTACGCGCTCGTGCGGGACGTACGGCGACTCCGCTCGGGACCGGCCGCCTGACGCGCAGCGCCTCATGGGCGCCGGGAGAGGGCCACCCCGGCCAGGCAGAGCGCGCCGCCGACCAGCCCGTACGTCGTCGGGATCTCGGAGAGCAGCAGCCATGACAGCAGTACCGATACAGCGGGGACGGCGTAGGTCACGGCGGAGAGCCGGCCGGCGTTCATGCGGCGCAGCGCGTAGGCCCAGGCGGTGAAGCCGATCGCGGTGGGGAACACGCCCAGGTAGCCGGCGGCGAGGACCGCTCCCACCGGCGCTTCCCGCACCTCGCCGGCCAGCTGCGGCGCCCAGGGCAGCAGGACGGCCGTGGCGACGACGCAGCCGAGCCAGATCGCGGTGAATCCGTCGACGTGGCGGAGTGTGACCTTCTGGACCATGACACCCGCGGCGTAGAGCACAGCGGCCAGCAGGCACAGCAGGACACCCGCCCAGTCGCGCTGCGCGCTCGCTCCGGCCGCGATGATCGCGGTGCCGCCGAGCGCGACGAGCGAGCCGACGACGAGCGATCGCGAGAAGGCCTCACCGAGGAACTTGCCGGCGGCGACGGCGACAAGGAGCGGCGCGATGTTCACCAGCAAGGCCGCGGTCCCGGCGTCGACATGCTGCTCACCCGCGTTGAGAGCGACGGTGTAGCCGGCGAGCCACAGCACGGCGTAGGCCGCGATCAGCAGGAACGCCCTGCGGGACACGCGGACCCGGACGGTCCCCCTGACCACCGCGAGCACCGTGAGCGTGACGGCCGCGACGCCGAGCCGCAGCAGTGCCAGCGGCGCGGGGGACAGCGCGTCTCCGATGCCTCGGATGGCGACGAACGCGGAGGCCCACAGCACGACGGCGAGCCCGGCGGCGGCCGCGGTTCTGCCGACGTTCGTGCTGGTGGCGATGGGCTGGGTGGTCTCGCGCAGATCGGTCACTTGGCCATCCTCGGCCGCCCCCTGTGTACAGGACAAGCGACGACTTCTGTACGTTCGTTAAGCGCGGCTGTACGGTACGCGCATGCTGGACATTCCCCGACTTCGCGTGCTGCGGGCGGTCGTCGCGACGAGTTCGATCCGTGCGAGCGCCGCCGCGCTCGGCTACACCCCCTCCGCGGTGAGCCAGCAGCTCGCCACCCTGCAACGGGAGACCGGACTGCAGCTGTTCGAACGCTCCGGTCGCGGCATCGAGCCCACCGCGGCGGGCCGGATCCTCGCGGCTGAGGCCGACACGTTGTTCGAGGCGTTCGGCCGGGTCGAGCGGGTGGTCGGGGACCTGCGGGCCGGCCGGGTGGGCAGTCTCTCGGTCGGCTACTTCAGCTCGGCCGGTGCGGCGCTGCTGGCGCCGGTCGTCGCCGCGCTGCGGACCGAGTTCGCGGAGCTCCGGCTGGATCTGCTGCTGACCGAGTTCACCCCGGGAGACCCGGACCTGGACATCTTCGTCGAGGAGTCGGGCGCCGAGCATGCCGGGGCCGTTCGCGTGCACCGGCTCGCCGAGGACCCCTACTTCGCCGTCGTCCGGGTCGACGACCCGATCGCCGGGCTGCCGGAGGTGGCGTTGGCGGACCTCGCCGAGCGGCACTGGGTGGACAACGACCTCCGCGAAGGGGCCTGCCGCCAGGTGCTCCTCAACGCCTGCGCGCAGGCCGGGTTCGCCCCGCGCTTCGTGGTGGAGACGCACGACTACCGGACGGCGATGTCCTTCGTGGCGACGGGCATCGGGCTGACGGTGGTACCGGCGCTCGGCATCGGCGAACTGCCGCGGGAGCTGACGACCGTCGCGCTGGTGTCCCCGACCCCGGTGCGGTATCTCAGCCTCGCGGTGAAGGAATCGGTGGCGCGGCACCCGGCCGTCCGGCGCGCCGTCGAGTTGTTGGAGGGCTTGGTGTCCGCGGCGAAGGCCGAGCGGACCGGGGCACTCGGCGCTTGACGACCCGGCAGGTCCGCTCCAGGTACCCGGCGCCGCTCGGCGCCGACCCGCCCGGCGCGGGACCTTGCGGCCCTGCCCGAGCGCTGGACCCTAAGCTGCCGCGGTGCACACTGTGGAGCTGCTGGTCGATCGCGTGACGGAGCAACGGGTGGTCGGCGTCTGGCGCGCGCTCGCCGCCACCGGCCTGCCCAGCCAGGCCGGCCACCACCACCCCACCAACCGGCCGCATCTGACCCTGGCCACGTCGGCCGAGCTGCCGCCAGGCGGGTGGCGCGCACTCGCACGGACTCTGAGCGCGCTTCCTGTGCCCCTGCGCCTTGAGGGCGTGCTCCGCTTCGACGGTCGGACCCGGGTACTGGCCTGGCGCGTCGTTCCCGGCGCTGAACTGACGGCGATTCACCGGCAGGTGTGGGAGCAGCTGCACACAGACGGCGAAGGCAAGAGCGATGGCGGCGCGAACCGCAATCCTCTGCACGCCCCCGGGAGCTGGACTCCGCACCTCACCCTCGGCAGATCGCGTTCCGCCGCCGCTTGTTGGCCCGACGAACTGCTGCCCGTGGAGCTGGCCGAGCCGTGGGAGGGAAATTTCACACAGGCCCGCAGCTACGACTCCGTACGGCGAACGGTGGAACTGCTGGCCTGACACGGCCCATTGCGACCGTGCGTGGTCCCGAACGCCTCCACTTCTTCGCCGCCCCTGTGCCCTTCGCCATGACGCGCGACGGACGCATCACCGACGGCAACACCATCCTCCTGCTGCAATCGGCCGCCCTGAACGGCCTGTTGACGCCGCAGCCGCCCGGCTGACGCCGAATGCCGCCCGCCGACCATGACTCCACGACCGCGCTCAGCCAGCCGACAGGAGCGGAAGGTCGTCGGGGGAGTGGCGCGTCATCGGCCGAACCAGTCGTACAGGCGCGGATGCGTGCTCCCCGACATGCAGTCCTCGCCGCTGGACAGGGTGGAGTGATAGTGCGTGGCCATCTGCGAGGAGTCGAAGGTGGAACCGTACGGATCGGAGGACAGCGTCGGGCAGTCGGGCCCGACCGGCTGCACCGCCCACCAGGCCAGCAGGCACAAGCCGAAGAAGGCCATCGATGCGACGACGGCCGGGCGTCGGAGGGTGGGAAGGAGACGAGACATCACCATCGGATCGTACGGATCACGCGGATCGGCGCGCGAGGGCGGGCGGTCGGGGCTTCAGCACCTACGTGTTCGCTCGCAGGCCGAGCACGGGGGTCGTGGTGGATGCCGGATCGGCCGTCAGTGCTCAAGGGCCAGGTAGCCAGGTGACGGATCGATCAGCTCCGGGTGTTCCACTGTGTACCGATCGCCATGGACCGCCAGCATCGCCCAGTGCCACGCCTCGTCGTGAAATACCAGCCCGCGGTACGGGGCCTCGGCCGGCTCGTACGGGTAGCGTTCCAGGGCGGCCTCACCGGCCTCCTTCGGCGCCAGCCCGCCGTGATGCTCCATCACCCATGCATAAGCGCGCCGCTCGGACTGCAGATAGTCGAGATACTCGGCTTCGGTCCATGTCACCGCTCAACGATAGGCCGTCGCCGAAGAGGGTGACGTGCCACTGAGAGTGCCGTACCTCCGTCGGCGGCTGCCGGACACGGTTCGATCCACGCCGAGCACGCAGCCCTGCCGGCCGCTCAACCCCGCCTGCCGAGCGCCGACTTAGAAAACGATGCCCGGGGGACAGGGGGCGGCTAGATTGAAGCAGAACCGATCAAGTGATCGAAGGTTGAGGAGGACCCAGGTATGTCGGACCTGTCGATGTCCCGCGACGAAGAACCCACCATCGCGGCCCAACTCCGCACCGATGTGTCGCACTCGGCCAGGATCTGGAACTACTGGCTGGGCGGCAAGGACCACTACCCCGTCGATGCGGAGGTCGGGGAGCAGATCCTCGGCTTCGTACCCGCCCTGCCCCGGTCCGCCGTGGCCGACCGGAAATTCCTCGCGCGGGCCGTGGAGTTCCTCGTCACCGAGGCGGGCATCGGGCAGTTCCTCGACATCGGCGCCGGACTGCCCACGGTCGACAACACCCATGAGGTCGCCCAACGGCACGACCCGACCGCCCGGATCGTGTACGTGGACAACGACCCCATCGTGCTCCGGCACGCCCAGGCCCTGCTCACCAGCACCGCCCAGGGGGCCACGGACTACATCGAGGCCGACCTGAGCTCCCCGGAGATCATCCTCGAACGCGCCGCTCAGACACTGGACTTCCGTCGGCCTGTCGCTCTGACGATGCTCGGCGTCATCAACTTCATCACGGACACCGACCAGGCCCGGGCGATCGTGCAACAGCTCCTGGACGCTGTGCCGTCCGGCAGCTATCTGGTCATCTCCCATCCAACCGTCGAGGTGGACGGCGAGGCGATGACAGAAGCCGTGCGCTACTGGAACGGCCAGGGCTCCGCCCCGATGACGCTGCGCACCCGTACGGAACTGCTGCGGCTGTTCGAAGGCGTGGAACTGCTCGATCCCGGCGTCGTCTCGTGCTCGCGCTGGCGCAACGACAGATCGGCGGCGGCCGGCATCGTGGACGTGACGCACTTCTGCGGTGTGGCCAGGAAGCCGTAGGGAGACGAGCTGACCCGAGTCACTCACGTACCGCCGTGCGACCGACGACCCCGTTCTGTTCCACCTTCCGCACTCGCCATGGCCGGGCTCGCGCTCGCCCTGCTCCGCGTCTCCTGGGCCGCGACCGCGCAGCTGACCCGGTCCCTGTGGCTGCTCGTCGTCGGCGTGGTGGTGCTGGACTTCGCGGTTCAGGTCGTGCACGTGAGCAACCAGCATCCGCTGACCACCGGACGGCCGTCCACTCGCCGAGACGGTAGTCGCCTGCCGCGCACCAACCGCCGCGCGGCAGGCGACCGAGGCCTCGCCGAGCCGACCACGGGCTACGGGCTACGGGCTTCGGGCTACGCCGCGATCACCGCCACCCCCGTTCGTCCGCCGTCCACGTCCACCACGGTGCCGTGGACGAAGGACGCCTCGTCGCTCGCCAGCCACAGGGCTGCGTGGGCGATCGCGGCGGGTGTGCCCACGGTTCCGGCCGGGGTGCCGTGCATCATGACCTGGCCCTGGTGGGGGTCGCTGCCTTCCGGGGAGGGAGGCAGGATGACTCCGGGGGAGACGGCGTTGACGCGTACGCCCTGGGGGCCGAACTCCGCCGACCAGGCACGGGTCAGGGTCTCCATGGCGCCCTTGGTGGAGCTGTAGAGCGCGCCCGCGGGGACACCGAGGCGGGCGATCCAGGAGCCGAGGTTGACGATCGTGCCACCGCCTGCGGCGGCCATGGCGGGGGCAACGGCGGCGGTGAGGAAGAACGGTGCTTTCACGTTCACGGCGTAGACGTGGTCGAAGGTCTTCTCGTCGGTGTCGGTGGTGCCGGGGGACGGATAGATGCCGGCGTTGTTGACCAGTACGTCGATCCGGCCGCCCAGGGCCGCGGTGGCTTGCCCGGCGAGTTCGCGGGACGCCTCCGCGCTGCCGTCGAGGTCCGCTGCCACGAAGTCGGCCCGGCCGCCCGAGGCGCGGATTCCGGCGATGACGGCGGCTCCGCGTTCCGTGTTGCGCCCGGACACGACGACGTGGGCGCCCTCGGCGGCGAACACCTCGGCGATGGCCTGACCGATGTTGCTGGTGGACCCGGTGACCAGTGCTGTCTTGCCGTGCAGTCGTCCAGTCATGGCGTGCTCTCCCTGTTCGGTCCGTGTTCTGTGTGGCGTGCGCTCTGTCGCGTGATGCCTACGGTGCTCCGCCGAAAATGGACTGGCAAGTCCAGAACAGGGGTACCGTTGCCACGTACGTCTCTGGAGAGAGGGCCGGCATGGGCGAGACGCTGACCGCGAAAGGGCGGGCCACCCGCGCCCGCATTGTCGAGGGTGCGGCCGAGGTGCTGCGCGAGCAGGGGGTTTCCTTCACACGGCTCGACGACATCCGGGACCGTACCGCCACCAGCAAGAGCCAGCTGTTCCACTACTTTCCCGGCGGCAAGGACGACCTGCTCCTCGCTGTGGCCCAGTTCGAGGCCGACCGGGTGCTCGAGGACCAGCAGCCGCACCTGGGCCGCCTCGACTCGTGGGAATCATGGCAGCGATGGCGGGACGTGGTGGTGGAGCGCTATGAACTCCAGGGCGACCATTGCCCGTTGGGCGCACTGTTCCTCCAGGTCGGGCGGTCGAGTCCGGGCGCGCAGGCGATCGTCACCGAGCTGATGCGGCAGTGGCAGGAGCAACTCGCCCGCGGAGTCCGCGCCATGCAGGACAAGGGCCTCGCATCGCCCCGCCTCGACACGGACCGTACGGCTGCCGCCCTGCTCGCGGGGGTCCAGGGCGGCGTCACGATCATGATGTCCACCGGTGACTCGACCCATCTCAGGGCGGCCCTCGACACCGGGATCGAGCATCTGCGGTCCTTCGCCTGAGGGGTTGAGCCGGTTGCTCTCAGCTGCTCTCAGCGCGGCGCGGTGCTCGGCCGGCCGCTCACGCGAGTGTCTCCACGGCGCTGGCGCGCTCCAGCGATCGACGACCCCGCGCGCTCGTCGACGCCGCGTTCGTCGAAGAGCCGCCGGAGCCCGGAGCTACTTCCTCGCGCCCCAGTCCCTGCCGTACGGGTCTGTCGGCCACGGCGGCAGCCCCGCACCCAGGGTCCGGGCGCGCCGCCCCGCTACGTGGCCCCCGATGCCGAGACCGGCCCCGCACAGCAGCGACAGTCCTCCGAGAAGAGCGAGGGCCAGCAGCATCAGCGGCAGGGTGCCCTCTCCGTCCCGCACTCGGCCGCGTACCCCGGAGGCGGCGACGGTGCCCGACCGATCGCCGAGGAAGAAGCGTGAGTCGTAGGAGTCGGGCCGATTGTCGCCGAGGAGGAACAGCCGCCCGGCCGGGACGGTCACGTCGTACGTGGGCAGAGTCGGCACACCGAACACGTCTCGCTCGACGTACGGCTCGTCGAGCTCCTTGCCGTTCACCAGGACGCGCGTACCGTCGGGGGACTTCACATGGTCCCCGCCCAGGCCGATCACCCGTTGCAGGACCGGTGCGCCCCGGTACCGGCCGGGGATCTGGACGAGGACGACGTCCCCCCGGTGTATCCCGTTCTCGCCGAGGCCTTCGATCATCAGCCGGTCGCCCGGGCCGAAGGTGGGCCGCATCGCGTCGCTCGCGACGGTGACCCGCTCGTAGGCCGGGCCGCCGCCGTGCACGATCCCGGCGATCGCGCCCAGCAGCAGCACGGCCCCGAGCGGCGCGAGTATCCAGCCGGCGACTCTCAGCCCGCGACCCGGTCTTCGGTGCTGCGTCAACGTCATCCCCATATCCCCATGTCCCCGCCCTGCGGCGTACTCGTGAGAGGTCTCTCGCCCCTCCTCCGACTCAGCGCGCGGAGGTGCGAGAACGTCACGGTCGCCGAGTCTGCGGCCCGCCACGCCCGGCGGGGACTGTCACCGGCTCCCGGTGAGATGGGCGCTGATGACGACGTTGCCGTTGTACTGCCCGCGTGCGTGGTCGTAGCCGCCGCCGCAGGTGATCAGGCGCAGTTCGGCGCGGCCGGTGTCGGCGTACACCTTGTCGTCGGGGTAGTCGGCGGCGTCGTAGACGTCGATGGCGTCGATGGTGAAGCGCGCGGTCACCTTGTCCTGGCGGGGCACATCGATGTGCATGCCCGGTCGGAGGGTGCCGAGGTCGTAGAAGACGGCGCGGCCGGAGGGAAGGTCGACGTGTCCGGCGATGATGGCGGTGCCCCGGCTGCCGGGGGAGGGGCCGTCACTCCACCAGCCGGCGAGTTTAGGGTCGTCCTTCGGGGGCGCGTCCAGACGGCCGTCGTCGGCGAGGCGCAGGCCGGTCAGCGGGGCGTCGACGCGGAGGGCGGGGATCTGTACGCGCGTGGGCCGCGACGCCCGCAGAGGGTGTGCGGCGGGGGCGGCGGCGGAGGTGCGTTGGCTGTGGCGTCGCGGCGGCTGGGGCGGCTCCTCGCTCTGCTCGAGGCCGGTGAAGCCGAAGGCGACAGCCGCGCTGCCGATCAGGAGCAGCGCCCATATGCAGCCCGCGGCGCGGGACTTGAACCTGGATGTGGGGTGCGCGGCCACGTCCCGCCCTCCCGAGATGTGTCGTCGTCGAGGTGGGTGCCGCCCAGAGAGAGCCCTGGGCGGCGCCCGGTCACCGGGCCGGCGGTCAGTGCTGCCGGCGGCCGGAAACCGTGCGGCGGTGCAGGTAGACACCCGCGGCGGCGGTGACGGCGAGACCGCCGGCGGCGGCCAGGGCCGGGGTGCCGAACAGGTCGGTGGAGCCGGTGCCGGTGTGCATCGCACCGGTCGGCTTCCGGGTGGGATTCATGACGGTGTCGCCACAGACGCGCTGCGCCTCGGAAGCGGTGGAGTCGGCCTTCTGCTTGAGCTGGTCGACGTTGTCCTTCTCGGCCTGGCCGGGGTGACCGCCGTTGTCGATCGTCTTCTGGTAGTCGGCCAGGGCGGACTTGTACGCGGTCTCCGCCTCCTGGGCGGAGGCGGTGGCCGGGTCGCACCGGGTGTCGGATGCCGAGGCCGTCGGCGCGGCGAACAGCAGAGCGGTGCCGACGAGGACGGTGCCGGTGGCTATCTTCAGCGAACGCATGTACTTCCTCCAGAGGAAGAGCCCGCGGCACACCGTAGGCCGCTGTGAAGGGCTCCTGGCTGGAGGTAAACCCGCTCGCCCCGATGGTGCGCGACACGCCGTGTCGGTTCCGGTCTTCCCGGGCGCGTCGGTGCGGGCAACGTCGCAGGCCAGATGGGGTGGCTCCGGCCAACGGGTGAAGTCGTCCCGGGTGCGCCGAACGGGCGTAGTCCGCGAGGTGTGCGGAGGTGTCCGGATCGGGATCGTCCGGCCGTCGCTGTCCGGCGCTGTCCGGAAGACGGGACCGTCGGGGCGTCAGCCGACGGACGGTGACAGAATGGCGCCGTGCGAGCGTCGGTGGGAATCACCTTTGACCAAGGCCCGGAGCAGTCGGTGATCGCCCTGACGGGTGAGTGCGACGGCGATACCGGGCCTGCCCTGACAGCGGCTTTGACCAAGGCGCTGGCGGGCGCGCCCGAGATTGTGGTGGTGGACGTGGCGGGCCTGCGCTTCGCCGACTCCACGCTCCTGCACGCACTGCTCGAAGCATGGCGGACACAGAACGACCGGCAGCGTCGGCTCGTCGTGCGCGGGCCGCTCAGCGTCGGCGTGCGGCGCCTGCTGACGGAGACGGGGACCCTGGGCCTCCTCATGGACCCGCCGGGGCAAGGTTGCGAGGATCAGGGGTGTACGGAGTGAGTACGGTGTGCAGGCCCCCGGCCGGGGCCCGGACCAGCGCGTGGTCCCAGTGATGGGGGCGGGGCGCGGCGGCGACCGCGAGCTGCCCCGGGACACCGCCGACGACGCCACCTATCTGTCGGGCGCGCGGGCGCGGGAGCAGGTGCGGAACGTCGTGCTGGCCTGCGCGGCGGAGGCCGGGAAGGCGCCGGACTCCGTGCAACAGCGGGTGGCCGACGCGGAGTTGATCTGTTCGGAGCTGGTCTCCAACGCGCGCCGCCACGGCAGCGGCCTCACCTCGTTCCGGGTGTGGCACGAACGCGGCTGCGTCCTGATCCAGGTGAGCGACCGCAGCGCGGCCCTGCCGGTCACCTCCGAGGGGCCCCGGGCCGAACCGGGCGGCTTCGGCTGGGCGCTGGTGCGCAAGCTGGCCGCGAGCGTCTCGGTGGACGCGCACTCCGACGGCAGCGGGAAGACCATCACCGCCTACCTGCCCATGGGCTGACGCGAACCCGCTGGGCGACCGGGCCGCTGAGGCGCTTCCGCGGCGCCGGGCGTGAAGAATGAGGGCATGGAACTCACCCAGATACGCCTGCTGGTGTCCGACTTCAGCGCCGTCTACCGCTTCTACCGGGACGTACTCGGGCTGAAGCCGCAGGTCGAGGCGGAGAACGGCCCGTACGCCAAGCTCGGCCCCGACACCGGACACGCCGCGATCGCGCTGCAGGACCGTGCGCGGATGGCCGGTGTGCTGGAACGGCTGGAAGCGGAGGGGGAAGGCCACCGGGCGCTGGTCGTGCTCCGCGTGGACGACCTGGACGCGACCCACAAGGCGCTCACCGCGCGCGGCGCGGAGTTCCTCCGGGAACCGGGCCCGATGGGCGACCGGATGCGGGTCGCCTACCTGGAGGACCCGGAGGGAAACCTGATCGAACTCCAGGAATGGCTGGCGCTGCGCACGGGGGCCTGAGCGAGGGCCTGAGCGGGGGCCTGAGCGGCCGGCTCAGCCCCGATGGACCGGCGCTCGCCGAGGCCCCGCTCAAGCCCGCGCCGGGCCGGTCAGTTCGCCGGAGGCTCGGCCGTGGCGGTGAGGTCGGTCAGGCCGGAGATGGCCAGGACCGGGGCCAGGAGCGGGTTGGCGATGAGCCGGATGCGGTCGGCGTGGGGGAAGAGCACGCTCAGGCCCGCGCTGTCGAGATACTCGACGCCGCTGAGATCGAGGACGAGAGCGCCGGACGTGTCCTCGATCGCGGCGGCCAGCTCGGCGGCGTTGCTCATGTCGATCTCGCCCACCGCGGTCAACACGGCGGCGCCGTCCGCCTGCCGGCCGGGCGTGAGGGTCAGAGGGGTAGTCATCAGGCGATCCTCGTGTGCATGTCGACGGTGGTGCCGGCCGGTCCGGGGACGACGGTGACCTGCTGCATCAGGGCACGCATCAGCCTCAGACCGCGGCCGCGGTGGGTGTTGAGCTCGGGCTGGGGGGTCTTCCACCGACCGGTGTCGGCGATCGTCAGGCGCAGGTTGTCGACGAACGCCTCGGCACGGAAATGGACGACGTCACCGGGGGCGTCGCGGTGCCCGTGCTCGATGGCGTTGGCACAGGCTTCCCCTGCGGCGACCAAGATGTTCTGCGCCGTTGTCGGCGGCAGTTCGCACTGTTCGAGCCAGCTGCGCAGGGCCTTGCGGACGGGTGCGAGCTGCGCCGACTCGGCGGGGAAGGACATCTCCAGCGGCGCCGGGTGCCGGTACAGGAGCAGGGCCACGTCGTCGTCGAAGCCGTCGGCTGGGGCCAGGCGGGACATGACGTCGGTGGCGAGGTCGTCGACCGCGGTGTCGCGGCCGTCCTGGAGAGCCTCGCCGGCCTGGGCGATCCCGGCGCTGAGCGGGCGGCGGCGGCGTTCGACGAGCCCGTCGGTGTACAGCAGCAGGGTGGAGCGTGCCGGGATGGTGCAGGTGGCCTCGGGGCGCGGGTTGCCGGGCCGGACGGCCAGGGGCAGCGACCGGCCGCCTTCGAGGAGGATGGTGGTGGCGTCGGGGCGGACGAGTATCCCCGGCGGGTGCCCGGCGCTGGAGTAGGTCAGCTGACCGGTCTCGGCGTTGAGGACACCGCAGAACACGGTGGTGCACATGGCTCCGGGCACACCCGCGGCGAACTGGTCGAGCGCCATGAGGGTCTGCGCGGGGCTGGCGTCCTGCAGCAGCAGGGCGCGGCAGGCGCTGCGCAGCTGCCCCATCACGCTGGCCGCCTCCAGACCGCGGCCGACGCAGTCACCGACGACGATGCCGATACGGCTGTCGGGCAGGGTGACGGTGTCGTACCAGTCGCCGCCGACCTCCAGGGGCTGGGTGGCGGGCTCGTAGCGGACGGCGAATCCGGCGGGCAGTTGGGGAGGGCCGAGGATGGCGCGTTGCAGCGCGATGGCCGTCTCGCGCTGCTGGTCGATCTGGTGGGCGCGGGCGAGACCCTGGGCGAGGTGCCCGGCCAGCAGGGACAGCAGGAGTTCGTCCTCGCCGCTGAAGGGGCGGTTCTCGCCGAGGTCGATCCACAGCGCGAGCGGACCGTCGGGGTATTCGAGGGAGATCCCCGCTCCGCCCTGGTCGAGGAGGGGCGTGAGTGGTGCCTGCCGGCGCAGTTCGGCGAGGGTGCGGCGGCGTTCGGTGGACAGCTGCTGCCAGGTGAGGGCGGGGTCGGTGGAGGTGAGGGTGGGTTCGTCGCCGTGGTCGAAGACGGCGGCCGTGACGCGCTGGGCCCGCCACAGCTCCCTGAGTTCACCAAGTGCGCCGGTCACCGCCTCGGAGAGGCTGGTGGCCCGGGAGAGTGAGGTGCTGAGGGCCGCCAGGGCGCTCTCGCGCTGGATGGCGTAGTGCTCGGCGCTCACGTCGCGGAAGGTGCCGACGACGACGGAGCGTCCGGTGTCGGGGTCCCGGACCTGGTTGAACGTGGCGGTGACCCACAGCCGGTGGCCGTCGCGGTGGGTGACGGGGATGGTGTAGCTGCCCCGGCTCCGGTCGAGCAGCGTGGCGAAGGCGTCGGCGACCTGCCGGTGGGCCTCGGGGTCCGTGGCGGCGTCGGGCCACCAGGGGTGGATCGGCTGGTAGGGGAGGTGGTCGGTGTCGTAGCCGAGGATGGTGGTGAAGGCGGCGTTGATCTCGATGACGGCACCCTCCTCGTCGCAGACGAAGAAGGCCTCCTGGAGGGAGTCGACCAGCGCCGTGCGCCATCGGGCGTGGTGGTTGCGCAGCCGCGCCAGCTCGACGTTGGCGCGGACCCGGGCGAGGAACTCGGCGGCCGCGAACGGCTTGACGAGGTAGTCGTCGGCGCCGGCCTGCAGCCCCTCGATGGATGCCTCCTGACCGGCGCGGGCGGACAGCAGCAGCACCGGCACGGACGCGGTCCGCGGGTCGTTGCGCAGGAGACCGACCAGGGCCAGCCCGTCCAGGTGGGGCATCATGACGTCGCTGACCACCAGGTCGGGGGCGTCGTCCCGGATCGCGTCCAGCGCCTGGCGGCCGTCGTCGGCGGTGTGCACCTCGTAGCCGGCGCCGCGCAGCAGCCTGCTGAGGTACTCGCGCATGTCGGCGTTGTCGTCGGCGACCAGGATCCGGGCGAGGGCGGCTGTCTGCGTAGCGGTGGCCGGCGGTGCGTCGGCGTGATCAGCCGCATCCTCGTCCTCGGAGGGCGCCTGCTTGTCGGGAAGCCAGCGCAGGGCTTCCTGTACGAACGGGTCGGCCGCGTGAAGCGCGGAGCCCGTGCCGTCGTCGTCGGGGCGGACGGCGTCGGAGGGCAGGTGGGCCCGGCCGAAGGGCAGCCGGATGGTGAAGCGGGTGCCCTCGTTCTCGGTGCTGTCGGCGGTGATGGTGCCGCCGTGCAGGGTGACCAGCTCCTTCACCAGGGCCAGACCGATGCCGCTGCCCTCGTTGGAGCGTGAGCGTGCGTTCTCGATGCGGTGGAACCGCTCGAACAGCCGTGGCATCTCTGCGGCGGCCACGCCGATACCGGTGTCGTGGATGTTCACCACGGCTTCGGGGCCTTCGGCATGCACGGTGACGCGGATCGAGCCCTCGAAGGTGAACTTCAGCGCGTTGCTGAGAAGGTTGAGGACGATCTTCTCCCACATGCCCCGGTCGATGTGGACGGGCTCGGGCAGCGGTGCGCAGTCGACGTCGAAGTCCAGGCCGGCCTTGTCGATCGCGGAACGGAAGACGCTGGCCAGCTCGCCGGTGACCGTGGCCAGGTCGACCGGCTCGTAGCTGGCCTGCATCCGGCCCGCCTCGATGCGGGAGAAGTCCAGGAGGGTGTTGACCAGCTTGCCGAGGCGCAGCCCGTTGCGGTGCATGACGTCCAGTTCCTCGCGCACGCGGGGAGCCGCGTCGGCGAGTTCGTCCTGCAGCCCTTCGAGCGGCCCCATGATCAGGGTGAGAGGGGTGCGGAACTCGTGGCTGATGTTGGAGAAGAACGTGGTCTTCGCCCGGTCCAGCTCCGCGAGCTCCTCGGCCCGGCGCTGCTGGGCCTGGTAGCTGCGGGCGCTGGCGATCCCGGTGGCGACGTGCCCGGCGACCAGTTCCACGAAGCCGCGGTAGTCCCCGTCGAGCGCCCGGTAGCGGTTCAGACCGGCCACCATGAACCCGTACGGGGCACCGCCCTGCTGCAGCAAGGGCACGACCAACGCCTGACCGGGTGCTTTGGCCCACGCCCCGGATGGCAGAGCGGCGAACGGCGGCCCGTCGAGGAGCACCGTGGTGCTCTCTCCGCGGGCCGCGGCGGCAGCCGGCCACAGCGTCTCGGCGCCTGCCGGGAGGAGGTCCGGTGCGGCGGGGTGGCCGGCCGGGATGCCGCTCGTCGCGGCGAGAGCGGCGCTGCCGTCGTCCCCGAGCAGGTAGGTCAGGGTGAACGGCAGATCGTGCGGGTTGCGGTCGAGCTGCTCACCGGCGAAGTCGAGCATCTCCTGCTCGGTGCGGACCACGCTCGGATCGGAGCCGAGATCCCGCAACGTGGCCATACGGCGCTCGCCGATGACACGCTCGGTGTCCTCGCTGACCACGCACAGCATGCCGACCACGGCACCGGCGTCATCGCGCAAGGGGCTGTAGGAGAAGGTGTGGTAACTCTCCTCGACGTAACCCGAGCGCCTCACGAACAACAGCAGCGCTTCGTCCCACGTCGACTCACCCGTCGTCAGAACGGTGTCGATACGGGGCCCGATGTCGTCCCAGATCTCCGCCCACACCTCGCTGGAGGCGCGGCCCAGCGCCCACGGGTACTTCTGGCCCAGGGTGTTGCGGCGGTAGGCGTCGTTGCAGAAGAACGTCAGCTCGGGGCCCCAGGCCATCCACATGGCGAACTTCGACGACAGCAGAATGCTCACAGCCGTCTTCAGACTCTGCGGCCAGCTCTCCGGCTCGCCGAGGGAGGTCGCCGACCAGTCCACACGGGACAGATCCCGGCCGACCCTCTCCTCCGCCGCGAAGATGTCGCCCCCGGCCCTCGACGGCACGCTCGGTTCGCCGTCGTCCGCACGTGTCACTGAACACCCTTTCCTTCGCCCCGGCCCCCGGCGGAATCGCACCCTGCGGGCCGCTCCATTGTGCCGTGAAGTCCTATGCCCTGAAGAAGAGAATTCCTGCGCCCGCCGGGAAGCCTTTTCGACGCGGGCCGTAGGATGAGACGGCCGTGCCTGAAGGCGGCAGTCACATCGGTCGGCACCGGGCGGAAGGCAGCGCATGACGGCGGTCCAGCGCTTCGCGCCGGCGCACTGCCGCCCGACCCGCATGTCATCCAGCCGGCCGTGCCGCGCAGACTTCGCACCGATCTGGGCACTGGAGTCAGAGACGACACCGAGCTGTTCGCTCAGTCCGTCCCACCTCCCGGCCTCAGCGTTCCCGTACAGGAGAAAAGGTGACCGACCGCACCCTTACCGCCACCCGGAGTTCAGACCCCTCGGGGGTCGTCGTGCTGACCGTGGCCGGCGAACTCGATCACCACACGGCCCCGGAGGTCACCCAGGTCCTGCAACAGACACCCTTCACCCCTGACACCCCGGTGGTCCTCGACCTCGCGGGCCTCACCTACTGCGACTCCACCGGCATCACGGTGCTCGTCAGCGCCTACAACCGGTCCCGGGAAAGCGGCACTCCGCTGGTCCTCGCCGCGGTGCGGGACGACCTCATGCGCGTGCTCCAGATCGTCGGGCTCGACCAGATCTTCACCTTCCGTCCCACCGTCGACGAGGCCGTCACCGCTCTGCGCACCTCCGCCGAGTCCTGACCCGGCGAAGCGGGGTCCGGCCCGGCGGGACCCCGCGTGTCACCCTCTCGCCACTCGCCCGCGGGCCGGTCGCGGAGCCGCCCCGTTGCTTGAGGGCACGGGGCTCCGGCGCCGCGGCGTCGGCCTTGCTTGCATGTGGCCGGGCGGGCGAGGGAGGCTGGTGGGAAACTGACACCGCTGCCCCCCATGACCCCGGAGGCAAGAGTTGACGTTCGACGCATCGAAGCAGACGGCCGCCTGCCCGGAGCTGGAGAGGGCCGAGGCGCGGGTCGCGGCGCTGGAGAGGGAAGTCGCCCAGCTGAGAGAGGCGGTCGCCTCGCACGCGGACGTCGACCGGGCGCTCGGCGTCATCGTGGCCACGGCCCACGTTCCGCCCGGCCGGGCGTGGGAGATGCTGCGTGACATCTCTCAGCACACGAACATCAAGCTCCGCCACGTGGCGATCCTGATCACCCAGTGGGGCCACAGCGGCGCCCTGCCCACCAGAATCCGTACCGAACTCCTCCGGCAACTGCGCCGCTGCCGCCGACGCCCACGCGCCGAAGCGCCGGAGATGCCGCGCTGATTGTCGGTATCGGCTGCCGAGGAGTCAGGAAGAGTGTGGTGGGGCCGCGGCCGTTCACGCGGTCCCGCACCGCCGCGCGCGTCCGCCCTCCGACTCCGTCAGCCCAGAGAGGCGAGCAGTTCGTCGCAAGCCTGCTCGCAGCGGCGGCATGCCTCGGCGCAGACGCGGCAGTGCTCGTGCCGGTCGGCGTGGCGCGCGCATTCGTCGCCGCAGGCTTTGCAGACAGCGGCGCACGCCGTGAGGACGGCGCGGGTGATGCCGGGGTCGGGGTCCGTCCGGCGCGAGAGGACGGCGGCGGTCGCGGTGCAGATGTCGGCGCAGTCGGCGTCGGTCCTGACGCACTTGGTCAGCTCGGCGACCATGTCCTCCGCGAGGCAGGCGTCCGCACAGGCGGTACACGTCTGGGCGCAGGCCACGCACTCCTCGATGCAGCGGACCAGCTTGTCGCGGTCGACGCCGCCCAGGTCGGCGGGGTGGGCGGCGAGCATTTCCTTGACCGTCGTCGTACTCATACGGGGCCTCCGTCGGGCGTTGTGCCAGTGTGTGCCGCGCGGGCCGGCGGCTGCCCTGTACGCGTAACACCATGCAGCGGGCGGGAAACCCGACCGGACACGAACAGCCGAGGACGGCACGGCGTCCTGCCCGCCGCATCGACCCTGTGACCTACGAGCGTTCGACGCATGCCTGAAACGCTGACGATGTTGACGATGTGCCCCTGCCCGGCGGGAAGTACGAAGGCCAGTGCGGTGCGGCAACCGTGCGTCACCCCGGTGACGTTGACGTCGATGTCGATGTCGATGTCGCCCAGCAGAACTCGGCAGCCGTCCGCGGCCGGCCGCGTGGCGATCGCCCGGCCGATACCGCTTCCCGCCCCGGTGACGACAGCCACCGGGGCGGCCACCGGGGCGCGTCCGGCCGGAGACGGGGGTGTCGCGCGCCGCGGTGGTCATCTCAGGCGACCTGGTCGCACCGCACGATGCTCTGCGCCATGTGGTACAGCAGCTGTCGGCCGCCGGACGGCAGCAGAGGTTCCAACCGCTTCCACGCGCCGTCCACGGTGCGGACGAGCTCGTCCCGGCAGGCTCGCACGGCCCCGCAGGCCTCCAGCCGCCGGCACGCCTCGGAAACGGCCGCGGTGCTTCCCGTGCCGTCCCTCACCTGACGCCAGATCAGCTTCAGGCGCTGATGCGGCAGCCGCTCCACCGCGTGCGCCAGCGGCATGGTCACCTTGCCCGCGCGCAGGTCCTCGGCGACCTGTTTCGTCAGCGCCCCGCCCAGCGTGACACCGCGGAGATCGGCCACGTCGTCGGCGATCTGGTAGGCGGTGCCCACCGCGGAGCCGAAGGCCCGCAACGCCTCGCGCAGCGGGGGACCGGCGCGGGTGACCACGCCCGCCGTCTCCAGGCAGGCCGCGACCGGGGCACCGGACTTGAGGGAATGCGTGAGGCGGACCAGATCCAGCACCGTGCGCTGATCCCGGTCGGCCACGGCTTGGTCCATCTCCTGGCGATGGCCCTGCAGGTCCAGCGCCTGCCCGACGTGCGCCGCGCGCAGGGCGGCCACCAGCAGGCCGCGCAGTTCCGCGCCGCACGCGGCGTCGTCCGGGAAGGACAGCTGGATCGCCCGTTCCCACAGGAAGTACGCGGCCGTACCGGCGTTCAGGGCGGCGGGCACCCCGAACACGGTGTGCGCCGCGGGCCGCCCGCGGCGCAGCGGTGAGCTGTCCTGGACGTCATCGACGATCAGCGAGCCGGTGTGGAGCAGCTCCAGCGCGGCGACCAGCGGCCCGCAGCGTTCGCTGTCCCCGCCCAGCAGTGTGATGGCCTCCCAGGCCAGCGCCAGCCGCCAGCGCCGTCCGCCGGCGTCGGTCAGGTGGCGGACGGGGGCGGTCAGCGAGCGGTTCAGCCGGTGGGCGAGTGCGCCCTCGCTCACATGGCCGACTCCGGTCGCGTGTCCGGGGGGCAGCCAGGTCCGGCTCGCGTCCGCGGGAGCGTGGGGGCACAGACGGTCGATGTGGTGGTCGATGCGCCGCGCCGTCCGGTCGATACGCCTCCGGACGGAGGCGGCGTCCGGGGGCTGGGCCGTGAGCGCGTCACCGGAGGACGGGGGAGGGCCGGGCATGGAGCGACTCGCTTTCCGTCAGAGCCGAGGGGGTGAGCACTTCTGTGGCGAGTGACCCGCCTCGTGCATATAACCGCTCGTAAGCCCTGGTCGCCCCAAGTCACTCAAATGATCGGGCGACGGCACCCGAGTGCGTCGGTCCGCGGGACACGGCCCGGCGACAGGGGTGCCGCACCGTGCTCGCCTCGTACGTGCGCGCCGGGTGCGGGGCCACCGCCGCCAAGCCGGGGTAGGGGTCCGGCGAGACGGCCGGATACTCGCGCCGCCACGCCATAGGGACCCCCTATACCCCCCGCTGATATTTCGTCTTTGCTCCTTCGTAATTCCCGGGCCTACGGTGAAGCAGTTCGCCGAAGTCACCTTGTGAAGGTGGGCGAAATTACTACGGATGAAGTCGGCTGAAGACGGCTGAAGTCAGATGAAGAGGAATGAAGAAATGAAATCGACGAACGTTTTGCCCGGGGCGGGGACGCGGGAATTCGCCGGAAAGCGCGCTGTGGTCACCGGCGGTACGCGTGGCATCGGGGCGGCGGTCGTGCGCCGGCTTCTGGACGCCGGCGCCGAGGTGCTCACGACCGCCAGGTCGGCGGCGCACACCGCCCCGAGCGGGGCGGCCTTCGTTGCGGCCGACGTACGTACCCGGGCCGGGGCGGACTCGATCGCCGCGGCCGCGCGGGAGACGCTCGGCGGGGTCGACCTCCTGGTCCACAACGCGGGCGGGGCGCAGCCGTACGAAAGCGCTCTGTCCATGGCGGACGAGGTGTGGCAGGAGGCGATGGAGCTGAACTTCCTGTCGTCGGTGCGGCTGAACGCGCTGCTGGCGCCGGGCATGCGGGAGCGGGGTTCGGGTGCGATCGTGCACGTCTCCTCGGCCGCGGTGCCCGCGGTGCCGCCGCCGTTCCTGCACTACACGGCGGCCAAGGCGGCTCTGGAGAACTACGGCCGGGGCCTCGCCGCCGAGCTGGCGCCGCACGGGATCCGGGTCAACACGGTGTCGCCCGGCAGGACGGCCACCCCCGGCGGAGAGGCGACACGGGAGCAGTGGGGGCGCCTGGACCCGGGCCCCCGCCAGGCCGCCGCCACCCCTCCGCTGGGCCGCGACGGCGCACCCGACGACATCGCGGACGCGGTGCTGTTCCTGTTGTCCGACCGGGCGGGTTGGCTGACCGGAAGCAATGTGGTGGTGGACGGCGGGGAATTCTCCCGGGTGTAATCGCCGTAATGGCCCGTGTCCAGCGTCCATTGCCGCGCCGAGAGGGTTTTCGGGTATCGGCTTTTACCGGCGCCCTCGTTCACCAGTTCTCGTTGCGCAGGAGTTCGAGCAGAGCGTCCTTCGCCGGGTTCATGCCGTCGCGGAGTACGGCGATGACCGGCTGGGACACGACCGGGAACACCGGGCGGACGAGATGCTCGTGACCGGGTGGCACCGCCGAGGCCGGGACAAGCGTGGCGCCGAGCCCGTCCGCGGCCCAGCGGACGGCCGTCGCGCTCCGGGAGACGCGGGCGGCCGTGCCGGGCGTCAGCCCGTTGTCACGCAGTACGGACACCAGCACGCCGTCGAGCGCGCTGTCGCGGTCGAACCGCACCCACGGCTCGCTCGCCAGGTCCCGCAGCTCGATCCGGTCCGCCTCGAGCTGAGGGTGGCCGGCGCCCAGCACCACGACGAACTTCTCGTCGCCGAGGTGGTGGGCGTCGGCAGGGCTGCGCTCGCACGCCGCCATCAGGGCGAGGTCGAGCACGCCTCGACGACACAGCCGCTCCAGTTCGGCGGAGCTCGGCTCCTCGAAGACCGTGACCTCGAGACGTGGGAAACGGCGGCGCAGCGCGCCCAGGGCGCCCGGCAGTTGGCGCGCGCCGAAACCCATCTGCACCGCCACGACCAGCTCGCCCGCCAGTTCGTCGGCACCGGCCTTGGCCGTCGCCCTGGCCCGCCGCGCCGCGTTCACCGCGATCTCCGCCTCCCGCAGGAAGTCGCGGCCGACGGTGGTGGGGACCAGGCCGGTCGGCGTGCGGGCGAACAGTTCCACCCCGAGGTCCCGCTCCAGACCGCGGATCTGCTGGGACATCGACGGCTGGGCGACATGCAGCAGCTGCGCCGCGGCCGTCACCGAACCGGCCTCGGCGACAGCCAGGGCGTACTCGAACTGGCGAAGACTCATCGGTCGCCGTCTCCTCATGGTGGCTCGCGGCTCACCCTGTCGTGGTCGTTGCACAGTGGGCAACCCCGCCCGGCCGGCACCGATTCCCCGGCGGACGGTTGCGGCCCGCGCCGGGCCGGGCCGCTCTGGAGAGCTGCCGCTCCATCCGGCGCGGGGCCGAAGCCCGTGGCGCAGGCCGCCGCGGTTGCTGTTGAATGCGCTGAATGAGCGAGTTGGCTGCTGTTCGACTGCGTCAGGCCGTCCGGCGTATCCACGACGCCACCGGCGAACGCGCTGCCACGGGGCGTGGTCCGCAGGAGGCCGACGATGTCGCGGGCACGTTCGCCACGGACGGCGCGCTCGGCTTCGACCCGTTCCCTTTGCTCCGTGCTTTGTACGAGGCTGGTTCGCGGGCGGTGGTCATCGGCCAGGTCGCCGGAATCATGCACGGCTCGCAGGAGTTGACCGGCGATCTCGACCTGCTGTGGGACGGCACCCCCGCACAGGCTCAGGCACTGCGCGACGCCCTCACCGCCGCAGGCCGCACCGACGTGCCCGACCTCAGCCGTCCGCAGGTGGCCTATCAGGTGACCGGCGTCAGCGGTGACCTGTGCACACCCGCCCTGCCCTGGGGCGACATGGACGTCACTCCCTGCCTGGCCCGGGCGGTGAGCACCCGCGACGCGGCGGGTTTCGTCATTCGCTACGCGGCTCTGGACGACCTGATCCGGATGCGGCGCGCCCTCGGCCGTCCGAAGGACCACCGGCGCGCGGACGAACTGATGCGCCTGCTCCGCTGAGTCGCCACTCCGAGCGCTCGCATCCGTGCGAGCGCAGGCCGACCCGCTGGTCCCGCAAGTGCTGAAGACCGTCCACGCGGTACGTCACCCGGCCGCCGACCGCGCTCAACCGCACGGGCACATCGAAAAGCTCCAGCGCCGGCGCCGCGACCGGGTCGTCTCCGAACACCGACAGGTCGGCGCGGAACTCCACGCTCAGGCGCCCGGCGATCCGCTCCCCGCCCGCGGCGGACGCGGCGTTGACCGCCATCGCCCGCAGCGCCTCCGACCCGGCCAGGGCCCGGCCGGGGCCGCGCGGCGGTGCCGGGCTCCGACCTGCGATGCGCGGGCACGTGCGTCCGGCCGAGGCGTGAACCCGCGAGCCGGGTCTCAAAGGGTCATCGAGCTTCAGGAGCGCTCTGTCACGTGCGGAGGTAGGAGGCCCCGTTGACATCGAGCACCGTTCCGGACGACCAGGCCGCTTCGGGAGAGGCGAGGTAGAGCACGGCGGCGGCGACTTCCTCGGGTGTTCCGACGCGCCCGAACGGACTCTGGGCGCGCAGCTCCTCACCCTGCGGGCCCGCCAGCTTGGGGCTCTGCCGTTCAGTGGCCACGAAGCCGGGCGCCACGGACGTCACCGAGATACCGTGCGACGCCAGCGAAACGGCCATCGACTGCCCGAAGGCGTGCAGCGCGGCCTTGCTCGCCGCGTACGCGGAGAAGTCGGGCTCACCGCGGAAGGCGCCACGCGAACCGATGTTGACGATGCTGCCCGGGCTCCCCCGCTCGATGAGGTGCTGAGCCACGCAGTAGGTCACGTTCGCCGCGCCGAGCAGGTTGACGTCGACCATGCGGCGCCAGTTGCGCTGCCAGTCCTCGTACGACACGTCGGCCACCGCGTGCCGGGTCTCGGCGGAGGGCGCGGTGGCCGCGTTGTTGACCAGGACGTCGATCCCGCCCAGGTCGTGCACCGTCCTGGCGACCATCTCCCGCGCCGCCTCGGGATCACCGAGGTCGGCGCAGATCTTGGTGTGGCCGGTGCCGGGCAGGAGGCGAAGTGTCTCGGCCGCGTCGACGTGCTGGGACGCGTAGTGGACCGCCACCGCGGCACCGCGTTCGGCGAAAGCCAGGGCCACTGCCCGGCCGATCCCGCGGGACGCCCCGGTGATCAGTACCCGCCTCATCATGCTCCCTCGAATCGATGTGGACCCGATCTTGGGACATGTCGTGGCCGGGTGTCCACTTCGCCGCTGCCCGGGGCGCACGTGGACCAACGTGGGAAGTGCTGGTCAGGTGTGGTCGAGGGCCCAGGCCAGGGCGTAGTCGGCGATCTCCTCCCAGCCGTCCTGGGCGGGCATCAGATGTGACCGGCCCGGATACTCGACGATGTCGGTGACGGTCCTCGACTTGTAGTGGCGGGCGTTGGACCGCTGGATCTTCGGCGGCATCAGGTGGTCGTGCTCGCCCGAGACGAACAGCAGCGGCGCCCGGTCGTCGTTGCGGTAGTTCACGTACGAGTCGGTGTGGCCGGGATGGATGTTGGCCAGCGCGCTGTCCCAGAACACATGGCCCGACGCGGGGATGTGGTAGCGCTCGTACAGGGCGCGGGACTCGTCCTCGGGGAAGGTGTTGGTGAAGGCGTAGCGCCATTGGTCGTAGGTGAATCCGACGGCCTTGTGCCGGTTGGCCGGGTTCTTCAGTACGGGGAACGTGGCCTTCAGCTGGGCCGGCGGGACCGTCGCCACCCCTTCGGTGGGCGCGGAGTTCATGGCCACGCCGGCGCTGCCGTACCCGTGATCGAGCAGGATCTGGGTGAAGACCCCGCCGGCCGAGTGACCCATGATGATCGGCTGAGTTCCGAGGCCGTCGATCAGCTTCTCGAGCGACGAGACGATCGAGGCGACGGTGAGCTCCTCGATCGGGGTGGGATCGGCGTTGAGCGCCTCCACCTCCACCTCGAAACCGGGGTAGGCGGGGGCGAGCACCCGGAACCCCTGCGACTGGTAGCGGGTGATCCAGTGTTCCCAGCTGCGCGGCGTCACCCAGAAGCCGTGGACGAGGACGATGGTGTCCGGTTTCATGAGCGGTTCACTCCTTCCACGTTCGCTACGTCAACGGGTGGCGGAGTAGGCCGCCTTGATGATGTCCGCGGCCGCGTCCGGGTGGGAGACCATGACCACGTGCGAGGACCGGATCTCGACCACCTTGCTGCCCGCGCGCTCGGCCATGAACCGCTGGGCGGCGGGCGGGATGACCTTGTCCTGGGTCGGGATCAGGTACCAGGACGGGACGGTCTTCCAGGCGGGTACGCCGCTGGCGCCGCTGAGGCCCTGGACACTGCCGGGGCGCTGGGTGGCGGCCATGAGCCGGGTCCGGGAGGCGGGCAGGTCGGCGGCGAACACGGCCCGGAACTTCGCGGCGTCGATGTAGCCGTCGGTGCCCGGTTCGCTGCTGCCCGGCACCGGGTAGTCGCGGGGGATCAGGGCGGCGCCCAGCTCACTGCCCGGGAACTGGCCCGCCAGTTGCAGCGCGCTCTCACCCTGGTCGGGCGCGAAGGCCCCCAAGTAGACGAGGGCCTTGACGTTGGCGTGGCCGCGGGCGGCGTTGGTGATGACGATGCCGCCGTAGGAGTGGGCCGCCAGGATGACCGGGCCGGGGACGGTGTCCACCACGCTGGAGATGTAGGCCGCGTCGCCCGCGGTGTCCCGCAGCGGGTTGGCCGGCGCGATGACCGGGAAGCCGGACTTCTGCAGCAGGGCGATGGCGTCGTTGAAGCCGGAGGCGTCGGCGAACGCCCCGTGCACGAGTACGACGGTCGGCTTCGGCTCCTTCCCGGTCTGACCGGGCTTGTGGGAGGTCGCCTGGGCGGAGACCGTGCCGGCGGCGACGAGGACGGCGACGGCCAGTGCCGTCAGCAGACGGCGTAGTTCGGGAACACGCATGACGAACCCTTCGGACAGGTGGGTCGGACGGGTCGGAGGGTGCGGCGGCGCCGTCGGGAGCTGTGTTCCGGCGCCGATGGTGCCCCGGCCGGAGGCGAGCGCATCGGCGCCCCGGCCGGCGGGGGTTCAAGAGGCGAGGAACGCGAGCAGGTCGGCGTTGAACTCGTCCTTGTAGGCGCCCACGAGACCGTGCGGAGCGCCCGGATAGACCTTCAGCGTCGCGTCCTTGACGAGCTTGGCCGATTCCAGGCCGGCGGCCACGATCGGGACGATCTGGTCGTCGTCGCCGTGGGCGATGAGGGTGGGGATGTCGAAGCGCGCCAGGTCCTCGGTGAAGTCGGTCTCGGAGAACGCGCGGACGCAGTCCAGCGCGCCCTTGAGCCCGACCCGCATGCTCTGCAGCCAGAACGCGTCCGACACACCCTGCGAGACCTTCGCGCCCGGCCGGTTGAACCCGTAGAAGGGCAGGCTCAGTTCGGCGTAGAACTGCGACCGGTCGGCCGACACACCGGAACGGATGGCGTCGAACGCCTCGATCGGCAGGCCTTGCGGATTGGCGTCGGTCCTCAGCATGAGGGGCGGCACCGCGCCCAGCAGGACGGCCTTGGCGATCCGGGACGTGCCGTGGCGGCCGATGTAGCGGGTCACCTCACCGCCGCCGGTCGAGTGCCCGACCAGCACGGCGTCGCGCAGGTCGAGCGTCTCGATCAGCTCGGCGAGGTCGTCGGCGTAGGTGTCCATGTCGTTGCCCTGCCACGGCTGGCCGGAGCGGCCGTGTCCGCGGCGGTCGTGCGCGATCGCGCGGTAGCCGTGCGAGGCGACGAGGTGCAGCTGGTCGTCCCAGGCGTCCGCGTTCAGCGGCCAGCCGTGGCTGAACACCACAGGCCGGCCGCTGCCCCAGTCCTTGTAGAAGATCTCCGTGCCGTCGCGCGTCGTGATGGAGTTGCCCATGGGAGCGCTCCCGTCAGCAGCCGGTGCCGGGCGCCTGAGCCCGGCTCAGTGAGGGGGATCGTGCCAGTGCGGTGCGCGGGGTTCTTTGCCGTGCACGCCGAGAACTGTGCCCTGCGTGCCGACGCGTTCCCTTGCGTGCCGTCGCGCCGTCCGCACCCGTGACCGCTGCGGCGTGCTGTGCGGGACGAGACGCAGGTGACCCGGCGGTGCTTGATTCCGCCTCCGCAATCCACTGGCGGTGCTGAAGAATCCGGAGGACGGGCACGGCAGCGGAAGGCCCGCTGCGCGGCTCTGGGGGGACCATGCTGGTTCTGGACACGGCGGACTTACCGGCCGCCGACCGGATCGAGGCTTTTCGCGCCGTGGCTGTCGGGGAGAGCGGCAGTTGCTCGGTGGAGGAGGAACATCCCGAGGCCGGCGTCCGCAAGAGGCTGGAGGTCTGGAACTTCGGCCCGCTGACGCTGTTCTCCACGCAGGGCTCCGGCATGCGCATCTGGCGCACCCCGCGACACGCACGACTCGACTCGATGAACACCGTCTCGGTCATCACCCAGAGCCGGGGGACGGGCGCGTTCGCCTGGAACGGCCATCAGCAGCACGTCGGGCCCGACAGCCTGGCTCTGGCACACAAGACCGCCGGCTATGAATACGCCTGGTCCGGGGATGGACTGTCCGTCGCGTTCATGGTCGACACCGAACGTCTCGGCCTGCCCGAACACCTCGTCCGGGCCGCGGTTCCGCTCCTGCGGCACAGCCCTGTCGCGCCACTGTTGCTGCGTCACATACGGAGCCTGCACCGCAACGCCGACCGGCTCAGCGCCGACCCCGGCGCCGAGGCGCTCGCCTCCGCCACCCTGGAACTCACCCGCGCCCTCATCGTCTCGGTGGCCGCCGACGAACGCACCAGGCGCTCGGTCGCGGAGGAGACCCTCCTCACCCGCGTCCTCGCCTACATCCGCGCACATCTGTCCGACCCCGGACTGACTCCCCGCACCATCGCCGCGGCCCACAACATCTCCGTACGCACCCTGTACCGGCAGTGTGAGCAGGGCGGCCTCAGCCTGGAGAAGTGGATCATCCGCCGCCGCCTCGAAGGCACCCGCCGCGATCTGGCCACGCCCGAACACGCCCACCGCACCATCGAGGCCGTCGCCCGCTCCTGGGGCTTCACCAACCCGGCCTACTTCTCCCGCCGCTTCCACCAGACCTACGGCGCCACGCCCCGCCGATGGCGCCTCCTCCATCAACGCCCGGCAGCTTTCGCGCACCCGGACGAGCCCTGAGAGCCAAGGCCGTCGCGGGGGCGGCCGGGCGCCTTGAGCAGGGTGCGACCTACGCGGACTCGTACGCCACCGGCAAGGTTCCAAGGGCGGTGAAGCGGTGCTCCTGTCTCACGACCGCGGACCGCTGTGGCTACGACGCGTTGAGCACCGCGGCCACGACAGGTCCCGCGGAGTCGCCGCCATGGCCGCCCTGGAGGACCAGGCCGGCTGCCGCGACGCGTCCGCGGTAGGCGGTGAACCAGCCGTTGGGCGTGGTCTGGCCGTCGACCTCGGCGGAGCCGGTCTTCGCGCCGACGTCGGAGCCCGGCACGCTCGCCATGGCAGCGGCGGCGGTTCCCGAGCGGGCGGTCAGGTGCATCATCGAACGCAGGTCGGCGCGTACTCCGTAGGGGAGGGGGGCCGTGGCCGTGGCGAGCGGTCCGTCCAGGAGCCCGGCCGCGACGATCCTCGGCTGATGGAACGTGCCGTTCTGTACGGTGGCGGCGACAGCGGCCATGTTGAGCGGGCTCATCTGGATCCGCCCCTGGCCGATCATCTCCTCGGTCGTCTCGTCGCCGGTTCCGCCCGGCACGCTGCCGTCGTACGCGGGCAGGCCCACGTTCCAGGTCTGGCCGAAGCCGTAGTACGTCCTGGCCGCGTCGGGGACCGAGGAGTCGTCGAGGTTGCCCGACAACTTGATGAAACCGGTGTTGCAGGAGATGGCGAAGTCCCGTTGGAAGGTCGCTGCCGGTTCGGACGAGCTCTCGACGTTGTGGAACATCTTGCCGTTGTCCACGTTCGCGGTCGCCGGGCACGGCGCCGGTGTGGAGGGCCGTACTCCGGCCTTGAGCAGGGCTGTCGCGGTGACGATCTTGAACGTGGAGCCGGGCGCGACGGCCGCGCCGAACGCGTTGTTCCCGGCCGCGGAGCTGTTGGCGAACGCGAGGACACCGCCCGTGCCGGTGTCCACGGCCGCCACCGATGCCTGGGGGCGCCGCGCGACCGCCTTCTCGGCCGCGGCCTGCAGACGCGCGTCCAGCGTCGTGGGCAGCGTGGCAGGTGTCCCGCGGGTGATGACGTGCAGGCTCTCGCCCTCGCTGCCGTCGTCCGAGTCGATCCAGGTCTCGATGCCCGGCTTGCCGCCGCTCGCCCTGTCGGCGTAGCGCTCACTCAGCTGCGTCAGGGCGCCCTCAAGGGACGGGAGGGAATCGGCGTCGAGACGCTTGCCGTTGCGGTCGACCACGACGACGCGCGGCGACGCCGTCCGGCCGGTTTCCAGCGACTGGCCCTGCGACAGTTTCGGGTGCAGCACGGACGGCTGCCAGTCGACCAGCGGCTTGTGGGTGGTCTCGCCGCGGAACACGCTGAGCGCGGAGTCGTAGGACCAGGTGGACCGCTTGCCCTCGTAGGTGAGGGTGGCGCGCACCGCGAACGGCACCGATGCCCCCTGCGCCGTGCCCGCGGTGAGCCGCACCGCCGATACGTGCGCCTTCGAGCGGTACGCGGCCAGGGCCTCGCTCGCGCCGGTGCTGTCGTTGGTCAGCGCTCCCGCCCGGTCGTAGTCGCCCTTGGCCCAGGCGTCGAGGAAGTCCCTGGCGGTGTCGGCTGTCTCAGCCGCGGTGGGCGGCCCGGTCTCGCCCGGAGCGGCGTGCGCGGCCAACCCCGAAGCGCCACCGGAGCCGCCTCCCGTGACGCCCTCGTACAGGTTGAACGCGCCGACCCCCGCGACCCCCACCATGCCGGCGAACACCCCGCCGATCACCGCTCTTCTGACGCTGCGTCTCATTGTCGGCCCCCACGCTGTGTACCGGCACGCGTTCTTGAACGCGTTCAGATTATGAACGCGTTCAACTTAGCGGATCGCCGTGACCGGTGCCATGCACACGTTCCAACTCTGCCCAGCTGGAGTGCCGGCGGGCGTCGCACGTCCGGTCAGGACCTCTCACTCCTTGATGCCGGCCATGTCCCCGGGCCGCCCCCGCAGGACTGCCCATGCCGCGAGCAGCGTCGTGGCCAGGGTCAGGGCCACGGCCCCGGCGAGGACCGAGACGAGGATCCAGGGGGAGCCGCCGGGCAGGGCCGTGCCGAGGACGCTCATGCTCAGGGGCGCCAGCGTCGCCCCCGCGACCAGCAGGCCGAGGACGATCCCGGCCAGCGCCACCAGGGACGCCTCGACCGTCATCATCTGCAGGACCTGACGGCGCGTCGCCCCGATCAGCCGCTGCAGCATGAACTCCTTGCGCCGCTCGGCCGTCGCGAGGACCTGCGTGTTGACCAGGGCGAGCGTCGCGTAGCCCACGACGACGCCCAGGACCAGATGGGCCATCCACTCCTGGGTGTCGTCCGCGTCGGCCTGCGCCGCCTCCAGGACCTCCTTGCCGGACACCCGCAGACCGGGCTGGTCCTGCGCCAGCTTGCCGAGCGAGGCGCGCAGTCGAGCCGGGTCGGTGCCGTCGGCGGCCCGCACCGAGATCTGCGGCACCAGACCGCCGTCGGTGTGACCGACCAGCGTCGACGCGGGGACGAGGGCGGTCTCGTAACCGCGCCGCCCCTCGACAGTGGCGACGAGCTTCAGCCTGACCCGGGTGCCGTCACCGAGCCGCATCGGGACCAGGTCACCGAGCTCGTGGTCCTCGGCGTAGGCGGCGGGCAGTGCGACGGAGTCGCCGCTCAGCGCGGCCAGGGAGCCGCTCGCCGCCTGGAACGCCGTCGTGCGGTCCAGGCCCTGCGGTGTCACCCCCTGCATCGCCATCTCCGTCGGCTGCGGCCCGGTGTCCTCGCCCTCGCTCGGCCGCATCGGCTCGTCCGGCTCCAGGTAGCCGGTCGTGGGGATCTGCGCGGACGCCGCCGCCACCCCGGGCTGTTCGCGGATCGTGTCGACGAGGCCGAGCGGCAGGCCGCCCGAGGCCGACGTCACCACGAGGTCGGCCCGCAGGTTCTCGTCGAACGCCCGCTCGGCGCCGTCGGACTGGGTCGTCTGCATATAGATCAGTCCGACCGCGAGGCCGCTCGCCAGCATCACCGGCATCACGGCCGAGGCGAGGCGCGCCGTGCGGGCCCGCGCGTTGTGCGCGGCCAGCTCACCGGCGAGGCCGGACACCTTGCCGACGGGGCGGCGCAGGACGGCGACCATGGCCCGTACGACGACGGGGCCGAGCAGACCGAACGCCGACGCCCACACCATCGCGGCCGGGGTGGCGACACCCGCCGCGTCCGGCCCCGCCGAGCCCGCGGTACCCCAGGCGAGGGCCGCGCCCCCGGCCAGGCACAGCACCCCGACGATCAGCCGGAACAAGCTGAACCAGCGGCGCCGCAGCGTCGCTTCGGCCAACGCCTCGGTCGGCCGGGTGCGCGCCGCGGCCTGCGCCGCGATGTATGCCGCGCCCACGGCGGTCAGCAGCGCCGTGCCCACGCCGACGATCACCGGTACGGAACCGGCCCGGTAGGCGATCGAGTCCGGCACGGCCCCCGCGTCGGCGAACGCGCTCAGCAGCCGGCGCCCGAACCGGGGCCCCGGGACGGTGGCGAGACCGGTGGCGACGACCGCGAGGAGGAGCGTCTCGCCGAGGACGAGCCGGCGCAGCTGCCCCGGAGTCGCGCCGATGGTGCGAAGCAGCGCCATCTCGCGCTGCCGCTGCTGGATCGAGAGGCCGAGCGTGCCGGCCACGACGAACACGGTGACCATGGCGGAGAGACCGCCGAACGCGGCGGCGAGCGGGACCAGGTCGCTGCCGTCGGCCACCACACCGGGGTCCTCGGCGCGGCCGCGCTCGTCACCGGTGAGCACTGCGATCGGTGAGCCGTCGACGACCTTGCGGACCGCGGAGGCGATCTCCCGCGGGTCCGCGCCGGAGACGGGGAAGACGCCGATGCTGTCGGTCCTGCCGACGCGGTCCGCGACCTGGGCGGCCGCGGCGTCGGTGAGGAAGACGTCGCCGCCGTCGTCCGGCCCCGTGGCGAGGCCCGCGACCCGGTAGCTGTGCTGCGCGCCGTGGACCAGGAGCCGGACCTGCTGACCGGTGCGCACCCCCGTACGCTCCGCGAGCGCCTTGCCGAGCACGATCTGGCCGTCCGCGGCGGGTGCGGCGCCGTCCGTGAGCTTGTACGGGGAGAGTTTCGCGGAGGACCAGCCGTGGCCGGTGACCTTGCCGCCCTCGGCGAGCGCTGCCGTGAACGACAGGTCCCCGACCGCCGACTCGACCCCCGGCACCTTCTCGATCCTCTCGGCCAACGCGGCGTCGATGTGCAGGCGTTCGGGGAAGACGAGCTCCTGCTGGGTGTACTCGTAACGCTGGTCGCCGGTGACGACGACGGGTGCGGCGGCGAGCCGGTGCGGCGGCGCCGCGTTGTGGATGCCGGTCTCCAGCAGGCCGCCGGAGCCGATGACGATGACGGCACCGAGGAACAGGGCCACGAAGGAGGCGACGAAGCCGCCCGTGTGGTGGCGCAGGGTGCGCAGCGCGAGCCTGATCATCGGCGCACCTCGTGCCCGGTGGAGCGGATCGCGACCGGGTCGCCCCAGGTGCCCAGCTTCCGCATCTCTTCGGTGACCTGCTCGACGCCGGGCCGCTCGAGCGCGCCGGTCAGCCGGCCGTCGGCGAGGAAGACCACCCGGTCCGCGTACGCGGCGGCGACCGGGTCGTGGGTGACCATGACGATGGTCTGGCCCACCGCGTCCACCGACTGCCGCAGCAGCGTGAGGACCTCGGCGGCGGTCCGGGTGTCGAGTGCGCCGGTCGGCTCGTCACCGAAGATCACCGCGGGCCGGGTGACGAGCGCCCGCGCGAGGGCGACCCGCTGCTGCTGGCCGCCGGAGAGCTCCCCCGGGCGGCTGCGCCGCTTGTCCGCCAGACCGACCTGTTCGAGAACCTCGTCGACCACGGCTCTCCTGGGGCGGGTGCCCGCGAGGCGCAGCGGAAGCGTCACGTTGTCCACCACGTTCAGCGCCGGGAGCAGGTTGAACGCCTGGAAGACGAAACCGATGCGCTCGCGGCGGAACCTGGTCAGGGACTTCTCACGCAGAGAGGCCAGATCCACCCCGTCCAGGTGCACGGAGCCCGACGTCGGCCGGTCGAGCCCCGCCGCGCAGTGCAGGAAGGTGGACTTCCCCGAACCGGAGGGGCCCATGACGGCGGTGAAGCTGCCCCTCCCCAGACTGATGCTGACATTGTCGAGTGCCGTCACACGGTTCTTCGAGCCGCCGTAGAGCCGGCTGACGGTGTCGAGCCGGACGACCGGCTGGGCATGCGGGTCCTGTGTCCCGTTCATGGGTGTCCTTAAGGCCTTGGAAAAAGGGTGGCTGGGCCGGAGATGACCGGCGGTGATCCGCCCCCGGGAAGTCCTCGCTCCGAGGCACCGGCCCCGGTGCCCCGACGATCGTCGCGTCCCGCGCTGACGAACCGCTGACTACCTGCTGAGGTTCCGCTGAGGAGGCCGACTCACCCGTCGCCGACGGCCTCCGCGCACCAGGCGGCGGCCGACCGTCACAGACACGGTCGGCGACCTTCCCGACGTCTCGATGAGCTGAGGCCCCTGGCACCCGATCGATCGGGATGCCGCTGCCGCTACGAGATCCACATGCCTCTCGCCTATGCTCCCGCACGGGGACGGGGCGGGGGAGAGGGGACCGGGCATGCCGAGGCGTCAGCACATCTCGCCGGAGGAGGCGGGAGCGCACACCGAGCCGTCGGACGAACTCCTCGCCAGGAGCGGTGACTTCCCCGCCCCCCGGCTGGGCCGCCTCGTCCTGCTCGCCGCCCTGCTGTGCTACTTCAGCATCACCCTGCTCAACATCCTGGGGTCGCACAGCTCGGTCGTCGAGGTGAGCGCGGCAATCCTGTGCCTGCTCGCCATCCTCGGGCTGCAGCTGCTGCATTCCCGGCCCGGCGCCCAACTGGCCTCCGTACGCCGCAAGACCCTCACCCTGGGCACCCAGGCGCTCCTCACCTACCTCCCCCTGCTCGTCTTCCGCACCCAGTGGGGCTCGATGGCGGGCTTCCTCGCGGGCTCCCTCCTGCTGCTCCTGCCTCCGCGCCAGGCCTGGTTCGCGTACGGGGCGGTGGGCGCGTCGATGCTGGCGCCGCCGCTCATCAGCGACCTGGGCGTGATCGAGACGTTCTACTATGTCCAGTCCACCCTGCTCACCGGCCTCGTCGTCTTCGGCCTGACCCGGCTCGCCGACCTGATCCGCGTCCTGCACGAGACCCGCACCGAACTGACCCGCGCGGCCGTCACCAAGGAGCGCCTGCGCTTCGCCCGCGACCTGCACGACCTCCTCGGCTACAGCCTCTCCGCGATCACTCTCAAAGGAGAGCTGATCCACCGGCTGCTGCCCACGCACCCCGCGCGCGCCAAGTCCGAGGTGGAGGACGTGCTCACGATCTCCCGCCAGTCGCTCGCCGACGTGCGCAGTGTTGCCAGCGGCTACCGCGACATGTCACTGCGGGACGAGATCGGTTCCGCCCGGTCAGTGCTCGGCGCGGCCGACGTACGGGTCGAGGCCCGGGTCCGCATCGGAGAGCTGGAGCAGGAGCTGGACACCGTGCTCGCCACCGTACTGCGCGAGGCGGTCACCAACGTCCTGCGCCACAGCCGCGCCACGTACTGCGACATCGTCGCCGAGCGGAGCGCCGGACAGATACGGCTGACCGTCGTCAACGACGGAGTGGTGACGGGCCACCGGGACACGTCCCCGCACAGCGGCAGCGGGCTCGGCAACCTCGAGACACGGCTCAGCGCCGTCGACGGCGCCCTCACCGTCGACCAGGACACGCGCACCTTCCGGCTCGCGGCCCGGGTGCCCGACCCCGCCACCGCGAACAGGTCACCCGGGCAGCGGAGTTGATAAGGTGACGCAGGTAGATCGATGCGCCGTTGTGTGTGGTTTGGGGGGGTGCACTGCGGTGATCCGCATTTTGCTCGCAGAAGACATGAACATGATCCGGGGAGCGCTCGTGGCGCTGCTCAACCTGGAGACCGACCTCGAAGTCGTCTGCGAGCTGGAGCGCGGGGACGAGATCCTCGACGCCGCCATCGACGTGAAACCCGACATCGCGGTGATCGACATCGACCTGCCGGGCCTGGACGGACTCAGCGCCGCTGTCCGGCTCCGTGAACGTCTCCCGAGCTGCAAGACGCTGATGCTCACCAGCCTCGGCCGCCCCGGCACCCTGCGCCGCGCCCTGGCCGCGGAGGTCGACGGCTACCTCCTGAAGGACGAGTCACCCGCCGAACTGGCCCACGCGATCCGACGCGTGGTCGCCGGACACCGGGTCATCGACGCGAAGCTGGCCCTGGCTTCCTGGAGCGGCGCCCAGAGCCCGCTGACGGAGCGCGAGACCGAGGTGCTGCGCCTGGCCGCCGAGGGTTCGGAGGCCAAGGAGATCGCCTCCGCCCTGCACCTGTCGACCGGAACCGTGCGCAACTACCTGACGACCGTGGTCACCAAAGTGAACGCCCGCAACAGGGTCGACGCGATCCGCATCGCCCGCGACGCCGGCTGGCTGGTCTGACCCACCCCGTGCGGGCGACACCCTAGACGGGAGCCGCCATCCCCGCCGCCGCCAGGTAACGGATGACGTCCTCGGTCAGCTCCGGCGGCAGCGGCAGACCGGCCGACACCTTGTCCGGCGTGACGGGCCAGGCCAGCATCGCCGCCACCAGCGCCGCCTCGGGCCGGTGCAGCACGACCCGGTGCGCACCGCCCGCCACGTCCAGGACGAGCCCCGACTCCACCGTCGTCACGACGACCTGGCGCGGCATCCGTACACGCCGCCCATCCGGCAGCCACACCAGCTTGAACCGCGCGTTCTTCGCCACGGGGAACACCGAGAGCAGCGGCCCCCGCAGATCGTCGACGCCGAGCGTGCGCACCACCAGATGGGACAGCCGGCTCAGCACCGGCAGCATCACCGCGTACAGGTCACCCTGTGCGTCCGAGGCGTTGGCGAGGAGCATGGGCCCCAGCTCCATCCGGCGCAGCGCCTCCCGCACCGCGCTGCCGGGCCCCTCCAGGCAGTCCACCCCCCACCGGCTCTTGAGCACCACCTGATCGCGCCTCTCGTCGTGCTCGACGACCACGTCCTCGGCCAGCGACCAGAGGTCGACCGTCACCATGTCAGCAGGCATGTCGACTAGAACGCGGCCGGCATCCGCTCCGGCGCGTCCAGCAGCGGCTCACCGGCCAGCACCCGACGGTGCAGCTCCTGAAGGCGCCGCGACGGCTCGATGCCCAGCTCGCGCACGTAAGCCGCACGCAGCCTCCGGAACGACTCCAGCGCCTGCGAAGGGCGGCCACTGCGGTACAGCGCCACCATGAGCAGCGCGTGCAGGCTCTCCTGCAACGGGTGCAGGGAGGTGAGCGCGGTCAGCTCACTGACCAGATGAACGTGGCGCCCGAGCCGCAGCTCCGCCTCGATGCGCGACTCCACCGCGGCCAGCCGCACCTCGTCCAGGCGCAGCGCCTCCGCCCGCAACGCCCCCGACGCCCGTACGTCCCCCAGAGCGGGCCCGCGCCACAGGGCGAGGCCGTCCGACAGCAGCCGCGCCGCGCGCTCGTCGTCCCCGTCCGCCAGCGCCTGGTGCCCCTGGCGCACCGACAGCTCGAATCCTCGCGCGTCCGTGCGCACTTCAGGCATGCACAGCCGGTACCCGCTGTGCCCCCGGACAAGGATCTCCTTGGCGTCCAGGCGCGGGCTGAGCCGCGAGACCGCCGCCGCGATCCGCTGCCGCAACTCCTTCACGTACGTCTGCACGGCGGCCGACGGCCCGGCCGGCGGGCACCCCTGCCACAGCTCCTCCGCGATGGCGGACATCCCCACCTCACGCCCGCCACCGATGGCGAGCAGCGCCAGCAACCTGCGCTGCTTGCTCGCGCTCGGGACGATGGACACGTCCCCCACGGAAGCCGCGAACGGCCCCAGCAGCCCGATCCTCAGATACGCCATGGCGCTCCCTCTCTCGCTGAATGGCGCGAGCCTGACACGCGGCGTCCCCGCGCCGACAGTGAGCCGGCCACGAGAAGGGGATGAATTCGGGAAGCCCGCAGACATGAGTTCTTCATACGGGGCAGGTCGGCGGAGGTGCCGGGTGCGATCGCCACCGCACCCGGCAGACAGCTACCAGGACCACAACTCGCCCAGCGGACTGGCGGCCGGCTCCCCGGAGGAAGCCCTCGACTGCGCGGGTGTGCGAGGCCGTCGAACCGGCCCTGGGTGAGCAGTAGGCGTCGCGCTGCCTCCGGTACCCGGTTTGACGTGCGGTTTTCTGATCGTTTAGCGTCATGAGCGGCTGCCGGTGAGCCGTCGGCCGAGAGACATGCCCAGCCGGTAGGGCGGCCCAGTGCCGCGAGCCCGGACCGAGTCGCCAGGACCGCTGTCGCGTCCGAGGCGGGGACGTGTCCCCTCATACGGAGCCTGTCAGCCATGCGCGACACCAAGCTGCCCGCCCGCCGGACCACCGCCCTGCTCGCCGTGTCGGCCGCACTCATCGCCTGCTCCCTCACGGCGTGTTCGGCCGACGGCGACCAGGAGCCGGGCGGCACGACCAGTTCGGGCAAGGTCACCCTCCCGCCCGTCCACGCCGGCTTCGACTACCAGCTCGGCGGCGCCTACACCCCGCCGGACGGCGTGAAGATCGTCGCCCGCGACCACACGGCGAAGCCCGCCCCCGGCCTCTACAACGTCTGCTACGTCAACGCCTTCCAGGCCCAGCCCGACGCGGAGCGGGACTGGGACGCCGACCTCCTGCTGCGCGACCGGGGCGGCGACGTCGTGATGGACGAGGACTGGGGCGAGGCGATCCTGGACATCGGCACCGCCGACAAGCGCGAGCGGATCGCCGGGAAGGTCGACGGCTGGATCGACGAGTGCGCGTCCAAGGGCTTCCAGGCGGTCGAGCCCGACAACTACGACAGCTACACGCGGGCCCCCAAGGGCCTCCTCGGCGCGAACGACGCCAAAGCCTTCCTCACCCTCCTCGCCGAGCACGCCCACACCAAGGGCCTGGCCATCGGCCAGAAGAACACGGTCGAACTGGCCCCCGCCCGAAAGGAGGTGGGCCTCGACTTCGCGGTGGTCGAGGAGTGCGGCGCGTACAAGGAGTGCGGCGACTACACCGACGCGTTCGGCGACAACGTCATGGTGATCGAGTACACCGAGCGCGGGCTGAAGCGAGCCTGCGACGGCTGGGGCGACGACATCAGCATCGTCCGTCGCGACGTGGACGTCACGCCGGACGGCGAGGCGGGCTACGTCCGTGAGACCTGCGGCGACGTGTAGGCGCTGCTTACTGCGATCTGGTCGAGGTGCGGGCCTCCACGGCGTCGACGAGCCGGGGCCCGGGAGCCGCTGAGGATCATCGCCCCGAGCCGACGCCCGGCGCGGTCGGCCGGCTTCGGCCTGAACAGCGCTGCCTGGGCCTCGGGACTGCACCGGCGGAACACGGGCTCGCCGGTCGAGGACATCATGGCGGTCATTCCACCCGTCGAGGCTCCGTGCAGGCGCGTCCGGCGGCTGCGGCACAATCGGGGGGTGTGGGGACGCACCCTGCCCCGGAGGGAGAACGAGCGTGTTTTCGCGGTTCACCGCATGGATCTGGCACGGACTTCGCGGCAGCCTTCAGTGGCGCGTGCTGTGGATGAGCCATGCCAAGTTCGTGGTCGGTGTCACCGGCATCGTGCGGGACGAGCAGCAGCACGTACTGCTGCTGCGGCATCGCATGTGGTCGAAGAGGCGTCCGTGGGGGCTCCCCACGGGCTTCGCGGTCAAGGGCGAGGAGTTCGGCGACACCGTCGTACGAGAGGTACGTGAGGAGACCGGCCTCGACGTGGCCGTCGGTCGGCTGGTGCGGCTGAACAGTGGCTTCAAGCTCCGCGCCGAGGTGACCTACGAGGCCCGCCTCACCGGTGGAACCCTGCGCATCGACCCTTTCGAGATTCTCGAAGCCCGGTGGTTCGCCGTCGACGAGTTGCCCGACGGTCTGCTGGACGCCCATCGCCGTCTCATCTTGGAGACCACGGTCGGCCTCTCGCAGACCGCGGAACGCTGACGGTCTGTGCCCGGGACGCGCCGGTCAGTCGTTGGCCTCCTGTCGCTGGGGCGCGGCGGCGAAGGGGCGGCGGCCCGGGCCGCGCTCACCGAAGATCTTGGTCAGGGTCCTCGTGCGGAACAGGACGATCTGGGTGATCACCTGGAGGAGGATCCACGACACCGCGTACAGGGCGCCGTCCAGAGCGGGCACGGTGTCGACGGGCAGGGTGTACGCCATGATCAGCCGCAGCAGCGCGTCGCCCAGCAGGCCGGCGCCCCACAGAACGGTCAGGGCGCGCCATACGCGGCGGAAGGCGGGGTCCGACTCCCACAACTGCTCGAGCTTCGCCGTGCGTCCGGGCAGCAGGGTGCGGAGCGCCTGATAGGTGAAGGGGCGCGCGGTGAACAGGGTGATCAGCAGCCAGACACCGGCAAGGGCGGTGAACAGGCCGTTGCGGGCCAGGGCGATCCGCGGGTCCGAGGTGAGCAGTGAGGCCAGCGCGCTCACCAGCAGCAGCGCGACGGTGAAGACGCCGATGGCGTCCAGTTTGCGATGGCGTATCGCGGAGTGGAGTGTGTGCAGCGCGGGCGCGGAACCGCTGAGCAGCAGGGCGGTGATCTCGCTCGCGCCGGCCGCGCGCAGTACGTAGTAGAGCCCGACGGGCAACACGATGTCGCAGCCGACGGTCACCACGAAACCCCAGCGTGAAGAGGGTTTCTCGGACGTGGCGGACGTGGCGGGTGCGGTGGGGGGAGTCGTCGTGGGCTCGGGGCTGGGTGTGGGGGAGGTCATGAAGTGTGCTCCAGGGGATGGCCTTACGGCGTGCGCTGTACGGCCTGTGTACAGCGGTCGAACATGTCTGCCAGTTCGCGGGCGCATTGGTCGAGGTCCATCGCCACGTCGCACAGATGGTGGCGCAGGACGCTTTCGATCGCGCCGCGTACGGCCAGAGCCATGGTGAAGCAGTCGAAGCTGCCGAACTCCCCGGCGCTGCGGCCCTGTTCGAGGAGCGCGACGAGCCGGTCCACCGACATGATGCTGCGTTCGGTGTTCTCCAGGCCGGTGATCTGATGGTCCCGGACCATCCGGAGGATCTCGTTGAGTGCCTGGGTGTGGAGCGGATAACGGGCGACGAAGTCGAAGCGGGACGTGATGAACGCGCCGAGCTTGCCGCGACTGGTGCTCTCCTCACGCATACGCGCGTCCGCTATATGGTCGGCCTTCTCCATGATGGTGCTGACGACTTCCGCGAACAGCTCGGGTTTGCCGGAGAAATGGTACGAGATCATCCCGGTGCTGCTGAGTTGCGCCTGCTGCGAGATCCTCGTGAACGACGTCTTCGCGTAGCCGGATTCGGCGAGGGTTTCGATAGCCGCCTGGACTATCTGGGCTCGCCGCGCATTCTGCGTGAAGGTCCGCGTGTTCGTCTTGGCTGTCTTGACCATCATGGCCTCAGATTAACGAAATCATGATCGGGATTTTCCTAAAGTTCAGCCCGTCGTGCCGTCTTGCGGATGGTGTCGACCAGCTCCATCGTGCTGGTGAGGGAGTCCGTGTGCGGCCCGGTGCCCGCGTCCGTGCGGATCGCCCCGGCGAACTCGTCGAGCAGCAACGTCAACTGGTCCGCGGCGGGCAGTGTGAGCCGCTCCTCGCGGTCCTGTTCCTCGATGACCAGCGTCGGCTGATGGGAGGGCGGCGGGGTGAACGCGCGCGTCGCGGTCAGCCGCGCCCGGTCGCCCCACAGCGTGTAGGTCGACGCGTAGGTGTGCTCGAAGCCGAACGCCAGCTCGGCCAGCACCCCCGACGGGGACGTGAGCAGCACCTGCCCCGACAGGTCGAGGCCGTCCGAGGCCCGGGTGCGCAGCGTCGCGCCGGCCACCTCGAGGCCCGGTCCGAGCAGCAGCGCCGCGGCCCGCAGCGGGTACACGCCGGCGTCGAGGAGCGCGCCGCCGCCCAGGCGGGGGTCGTAGCGGATGTCGTCGTCCGGCAGGGGCGGGATGCAGAAGGCGGCGCGGAAGGAGGCCAGCCGTCCCAGGCGGCCCTCGGCCATCAGTTCGCGCACCCTGTCGTGCTGCGGGTGGTGGAGGAACATGAAGTTCTCCCGCAGCGTCAGGCCCCGCTCCGCCGCCAGCGCGCACAGCGAACGGGCCTCGGCCGCGTCCGTCCCGATGGCCTTCTCCACCAGCACGTGCTTGCCCGCGCGCAGTGCGCGCCCGGCCCACTCGTGGTGCAGGGCCGTCGGGGTCGACACGTACACGGCGTCGATGTCGGAGCGCGCGAGGAGCGTCTCGGCGTCGTCCTCGGCCGCGCACCCGAAGTGTTCCGCATACAGGGCCGCCTTCTTCGCCGTACGTCCGGCGACGGCCACCAGATCCCACTGCGGCATCCGGACCACCGTCGGCAGCACGCGCCGCCAGGCGATCGACGACGTACCGATCGCTCCGAGCCGCAGCGGCCGGGCCGCGGGCGCCGTCACAGCGACCTCAGCGCGGCGATCAACGTGCGGGCCTGCACGTTCAAGTGGTGGCTGTAGCGCAGCAGTTCATCGATCTGGCGCGGCGACACCCAGGCGAACTCGTCGGAGACCAGGGGGATGTCGTCCTCGACCTCGATGATCACGTAGTGGCTCTGGGCGTTGAGGAAGCGCCCGCCCTCCTCCGACAGCAGTACGTCGTAGAGCGCCGAGTCGCGTCGCTCGCGGACCTCGTCCAGGTACGGGGGCCGGGCGGTGGGCGGCAGGTCCGCGTAGTTCTCGGGGGTGCACTGCACCGTCGGGCCGAGCTCGACGACGGACAGGAAACCGGCTTCGGCGCGGGCCCGCAGCAGGACGTGCGGCACGCCGTTCACCCGCCGGACGAACAGCGCCGCCGTGCCCGTGCCGTGCGGTTCGAGGAGCGGCTGCGACCACGCCGCCACCTCGCGCCGTCCCGAGACGACATCGACCGCCACGACGCTGAAGTGGTGTCCGCCCAGGTGGGACACGGCCTCCGGGTCACGCCGCCAGTCCTTGGTCTCCGCCAGCCCGATCGGAACCACGTGCACGTCGTGCTCGGCCCGTCGCCGGGTGATCCAGCTGCGGATCTCGGTGTCGGTGTGCAGGGAGGCGGCCGGACCGGTGGCGTCGGGCCGCCAGTCCGGCAGGCACGACAGAACGGTACGGGCGTCCATGTTCACCACGTTGTCCTGCCGCAGCACCATGTTGACCTGACGGAGCGTCAGCCAGGCGAAGTCCTCGCCGGCCTCCACCTCGGGGCCGACCCGGACGATCATGTTGCGGTTCCTCTTGCGCAGGAACCAGGAGCCCTGCTCCGACTGCAGTACGTCGGCGATCACCGAGCCCGGCTCGGGGCGGCGGAAGCAGTCCAGGTACTTCACGGCCGAACCGCCGTGCACCCTGAGGTAGTTGCTCTTCGTCGCCTGGACCGTCGGCGACAACTGCATCCCGTTCACGTTGCCCGGCTCCGACTTCGCCTGCATCAGCAGGTGCGGAATGCCGTCGAAGTCCCGTACGGCGATACCCAGGATCCCGATCTCGGGCTGGTCGATGATGGGCTGCTCCCACTCGGACACCGGCCCGAAGTCCGAGCGGACCCGCAGCCCGTGCACCGCGAAGAAGCGGCCACTGGCATGGCGCAGATCGCCGGTGTCCGGCTCGAACCGCCAGCCGTCGAGGTCCGCGAACGGCACCCGCTCCACCTGCTGCGGCTGAGTGCGACGCCGCTCCTCCAGCCACGCGGCGAGCTCCACGTCGCTCAGCACACCGCCGTCGACGGTCGCCGCCGAAGCGGCCAGCGCCGCCCGCGTGCCGGCCTCCTCGCCGCGCGACGGCGCGGATGCGGTTGTCGGTGCCATGGGTCTGCCCTTCCTGCGATTCGGGGAGTGCGACTTCGCGTGCACGCGATTCAGGGGAGTGCGACTTCGCGCGCACGCGATTCAGGGGGGTGCGACTTCGCGTGCACGCGATTCACCGGGCCGGAGGCGGTCACGCGCACGGTGCCGAGGGGCACGCAGCGAATTGCCGCCCTCCCAGCGTGCCCGCTCGAATTCCGGCATTCGCCTAGAACATCGGCCTTGCGGCCGGTTCTCCGGCTGGCTACGATCCGCCGCCGCGCCCTGCCCACCCGGCCCGGAACCGCTCGGCCCGGCGCCGTCGCCGGAGCCCACGACGTGCTTAGAGATTCCCCTAGAGCGTTTCCTCCGAACGCCGGACGGCCCCTGACCTCATGCGAATGTGTGAGCCGTCCCCGCCCTCCCGCCCTCGGTATTTGGAGTGCCATCGATGAACGAGCCGGTGCCCACCGACGTCCGGAATACCGCTCCGGGCCCTGAGCCCGTGGCTGTGGTCGGCCTCGCGTGCCGACTCCCGGGCGCCGACGATCCGGTCGAGTACTGGCACTTGCTCACCGAGGGCCGCACCGCCGTCACCGACACCCCCGAGGACCGGCGCACGGGTGTCCCCGCCGACGGCTGGCCCACCCCGCACGGCGGCACCGCACCCCTGCGCGGCGGATACGTGTCCGCCCCCGCCGACTTCGACGCGGCGTTCTTCGGCATCTCGCCCCGCGAGGCCGACGCCATGGACCCGCAGGCCCGCCTCGCCCTCGAACTGGGCTGGGAAGCCCTGGAGAACGCCGGGATCCCCGCCACCGCCGCCCCGCGCGCCACCTCCGTCCACCTCGGCGCGGACACCTGCGACTACGCCGACGTCGTGCGGGACGCCGGGCAGGGGGCGGGACACCACACCCTCACCGGCCTCAACCGCTCCCTCATCGCCAACCGGCTGTCCTACGCACTCGGTGCCGGCGGCCCCAGCATGACCGTCGACAGCGCGCAGTCCTCCTCGCTGACAGCGGTCCAGCTCGCCTGCGACAGCCTGCGTCTCGGCGACAGCGAACTCGCCCTCGCCGGCGGTGTCCACCTCAACCTCAGCCCCGAGAGCTCCCTCGCCGCCGCCCAGTTCGGCGCGCTCTCCCCGGACGGCGCCTGCCACACCTTCGACGCCCGCGCCAACGGCTACGTACGAGGCGAGGGCGGCGGCATCGTCGTACTCAAACTGCTCTCCCGCGCCCTCGCCGACGGCGACCACATCCACGCCGTCATCCGCGGTGGCGCCCTCAACAACGACGGCACCGGCACCAGCATCACCACCCCGGAGGCAGGCGCCCAGGCGGCCGTCCTGCGCGCCGCCTGCCACCGCGCGGGCGTCGACCCCGCGGACATCGGCTACGTCGAACTGCACGGCACGGGCACCCGGGTCGGCGACCCCGTGGAAGCCGCCGCGCTCGGCGCGGTGCTGGGCACCGCCGAGGGCCGGCGCGCACCGCTCGCCGTCGGTTCCGTGAAGACCAACATCGGCCACCTCGAAGGCGCGGCAGGCATCGCGGGCCTCCTCAAGACCGTGCTGTGCCTCTCGCACCGCCGACTGGTGCCCAGCCTCAACCACGACGAGCCCAACCCGGCCATCGACCTGGACGGTCTCGGCCTGCGGGTCCAGCGCGAGACCACCGACTGGAACCCGGGCGCCCCCGGCACCCCGCTGCGCGCCGGAGTCTCCTCCTTCGGCATGGGCGGCACCAACGTGCACCTCGTCCTCGAAGAGGCTCCGGCGACCGCGACGCCCCCGGAGCAGCACCACATCCGGCCCGCCGCCACCGTGCCCTGGCTGCTGTCCGCCGCCACGCCCGAAGCGCTCCGCGCACAGGCCGACCGCCTCACCGCGCACGTCCGCGCCAGCGGAGCCGACCCCGTGGACACCGCCTGGTCACTGCTCACCACCCGCACCCACCTCGCGCACCGGGCCTTCGCTGTCGGCGCCGACACCACCGGTCTGCTCAGCGGCGTCACCGCCGCCGCCCCGGCCGGGCCGGTCGAAGGAAACATCCACCGCCCGGTGTTCGTCTTCCCCGGCCAGGGCAGCCAGTGGCCCGGCATGGCGGCCGAACTCCTCGCCACCTCACCCGTCTTCGCCGCCCGCCTCGCCGAGTGCGCGGACGCTCTCGCCCCGCACGTCGACTGGGACCTCGCGGCCGTCCTGCGCGGCGACGCGGACGCCCCGCCGCTGGACCGCTCCGACGTCGTACAGCCCGTTCTGTGGGCCGTCATGGTGTCCCTCGCGGCCCTGTGGCAGTCGCACGGGATCCGGCCCGCCGCCGTCGTCGGACACTCTCAGGGCGAGATCGCCGCGGCCTGCGTCGCCGGAGCGCTCAGCCTGGAGGACGCCGCCCTGGTCGTCGCCCTGCGCAGCAAGGTCCTCGTCCCCCTCGAAGGCCTCAGCGGCATGGTCTCCCTGGCCCTCGCCCACGACGACGCCGCCCGCTTCGTCGCACGCTGGGGCGACCGCGTCACCGTCGCCGCCCTCAACGGCCCCCGCTCCACCGTCGTCTCCGCCGACATCGAGACCGTCACCGACATCCTCGCCACCGCCGAACGCGAGGACGTGCGCGCCCGCCGCGTCGGCATCGACTACGCCTCCCACTCCCCGCACGTCGAACCCGCCCGCGAGGAGATGCTCCGCCTCCTCGCCCCCATCACGCCCCGCCGCCCCGACGTGCCCTTCCTGTCCACCGTCACTGGCGACCGGCTCGACCACCCGGCCACCGACGCCCGCTACTGGTACGACAACCTCCGCAACCCCGTCCTCCTCGAACCGGCCGTCCGCGCCCTCACCGCAGCGGGCCACGGCGCCTTCGTCGAGGTCAGCCCGCACCCCGTACTGACCGCACCGGTGCAGGACACCGTCGAGACGACAGCGGGACCCCGGCACGCCGTCGTCACCGGAACCCTGCGCCGCGGCCAGGGCGGCGCCGCCCGCTTCCAGACCTCCCTGGCAGCCCTGTGGGCCAGGGGCGCCGACGCCGACTGGACGCCCGCCTTCACGGACCTCGCACCGCACCGGGTTCCGCTGCCGACCTACGCGTTCCAGCGCCGCCGCCACTGGATCGACGGTGCTCCCGGAGCCACCGCACCGCACCGGGCCACGGGCACGGCACCCATGGAGGACACTCCGGTCCCGTCAGAGACCGTCGCCCCCGCACTCGACCACGACGACGCACTGGACCACGACGACGCACTCGACCTCGTCCGTGACTGCGCCGCCGTCGTCCTCGGCCACACCGACCGCACCCAGGTCGATCCACGACGGACCTTCAAGGAACTCGGCGTCGACTCCGTCACCGCCGTGGAGCTGCGCGACCGGATCAACACCCTGTCCGGCGCCCGCCTCCCCGCGACCGCCGTCTACGAATACCCGACCCCCGCACGTCTCGCCGAGCACCTGGCCGCCCCCATGGCCGCCGCCGAAGACACGGACCGGCCCGAACGCCGCACCGCCGTGGACGAGCCGGTCGCCATCGTGTCTATGGGCTGCCGCTACCCCGGCGGCGTACGCACACCGGAAGACCTCTGGCGCCTGGTCCGCGACGAGGCGGACGCCATCTCCGCCTTCCCCACCGACCGCGGCTGGGACCTCGACGGCCTCTACGACGCCGACCCCGACCGCACCGGCACCACGTACGTCCGTGAAGGCGGGTTCCTGCACGACGCGGGCGAGTTCGACGCCGCCTTCTTCGGTATCTCGCCGCGTGAGGCGACCGCGATGGACCCGCAGCAGCGGCTCCTCCTCGAAACCACCTGGGAGACCGTCGAACGGGCCGGACTCGACCCCCGCACCCTGCACGCCAGCACCACCGGCGTCTTCGTCGGCGCCACCGCGTCCGAGTACGGCCCTCGCCTGCACGAGGCCGGAGAATCCGTCGAGGGCCACGTCCTCACCGGCACGACGGCCAGCGTGATCTCCGGCCGCATCGCCTACGCGCTCGGCCTGGAGGGGCCGGCGGTCACGGTCGACACGGCCTGCTCCTCGTCGCTGGTCGCACTGCACCTCGCCGTCCGCGCCCTGCGCTCCGGCGACTGCTCACTCGCCATCGCCGCGGGCGCCACCGTGATGTCCGGGCCGGGCATGTTCGTCGAGTTCGGCCGCCAGCGCGGACTGGCCGCCGACGGCCGGTGCAAGCCGTTCGCCGCCGACGCGGACGGCACCAACTGGGCCGAGGGTGTGGGTGTGCTGCTCCTGGAGCGGCTGTCGGACGCGCGGGCCAACGGGCATCAGGTCCTCGGTGTCGTACGTGGCTCGGCGATCAACCAGGACGGCGCGTCGAACGGTCTGACCGCCCCGAACGGGCCTTCTCAGCAGCGGGTCATTCGTGCGGCGTTGGCGGACGCGGGTCTGTCGGCGGCGGATGTGGACGTGGTCGAGGCTCATGGCACGGGTACGAAGCTGGGCGACCCGATCGAGGCGCAGGCGCTGCTGGCCACTTATGGTCAGGGCCGTGATGCCGAGCAGCCGCTGTGGCTGGGGTCGCTGAAGTCCAACATCGGCCACGCCCAGGCCGCGGCCGGAGTCGGCGGCGTCATCAAGATGGTGCAGGCCATGCGGGCGGAGTTCCTGCCGAAGTCCCTGCACGCCGACACTCCCTCGCCGCTCGTCGACTGGCAGTCCGGCGCCGTGGAGTTGCTGACCCAGGCCCAGGAGTGGGCGGAGCCGGACGGGCGTCCGCGCCGGGCCGGGGTGTCGTCCTTCGGTATCAGCGGCACCAACGCCCACGTCATCCTCGAAGCAGCACCCGACTCCGAAGCGGCGGCCAAGTCCGGGACCGACGTAACCCTGCCCTGGCTCGTGTCGGCCCGGACCCCGGCGGCGCTCGCGGAACAGGAGAACCGCCTCGCGGAGTTCACTGCCGACGCCACTTCCCATGACCCGGTGGATGTGGCGTGGTCGTTGTGGCGGTCGCGGTCGGCGTTCGAGTGCCGGTCGGTGGTGGTCGCGGGGGAGCCGGTGGTGTCGGGTTCGGTGGTGGCCGCGGCGTCGTCTCCGGTGTTCGTGTTTCCGGGGCAGGGGGCGCAGTGGGTGGGGATGGCGGTCGAGCTTCTTGACTCGTCGCCGGTGTTCGCGGCGCGGTTCGGGGAGTGTGCCGCGGCGCTGGGTGAGTTCGTGGACTGGTCGTTGGTTGATGTGGTGCGGGGTGCGGAGGGTGCGCCCGGGTTTGACCGGGTGGATGTGGTGCAGCCGGTGTTGTGGGCGGTGATGGTGTCGCTGGCTGCGTTGTGGGAGTCGTTCGGTGTGCGGCCGGCTGCGGTGGTGGGTCACTCGCAGGGTGAGATTGCTGCTGCGGTGGTGGCGGGTGCGTTGAGTGTGGGTGATGGTGCGCGGGTGGTGGCGTTGCGGTCGCGTGCGATTACGGCGTTGGCTGGTCGTGGGGGCATGGTGTCGGTGGCGTTGGCGGCTGAGGGTGCTGTGGAGTTGGCGAGGCGTTGGCCGGGGCGGGTGTCGGTGGCCGCGGTGAACGGGCCGACGTCGACTGTGGTGTCGGGTGACGCGGACGCGCTGGATGAGCTGGTCGAGTATGCCGATGGCGCGGGTGTCCGGGTGCGCCGGATCGAGGTCGACTATGCGTCGCACTCGGCCCATGTGGAGTCCATCGAGCAGGAGTTGGCCGGGCTGCTGGGATCGGTGACGGCGTTGGAGCCGTCGGTGCCGTTTTTGTCGACGGTGACGGGGGAGTGGATCGACTCCGCTGTCACCGACGGTCAGTACTGGTACCGCAACCTGCGTCAGACCGTACAGCTGGAACCTGCCGTCGCCACGCTGGTCGCCGAGGGTCATGGTGCGTTCCTGGAGATGAGTCCGCATCCGGTGCTGACCGTCCCGGTCGCCGAGACCGTCGAGGATGCGGGCGCGGATGCGGTCGTGGTGGGGTCCCTGCGGCGTGGTGAGGGCGGCCTCGACCGTTTCCATCTCTCCCTGGGTGAGGCCTGGGCGAATGGCGTTACCGTCGACTGGGCGCCTGCCTTCGACGGTCTGTCTCCTCGGTATGTCGATGTGCCGACTTATGCCTTCCAGCGCAGCCGTTACTGGCTTGATGTGCCGAAGGCGCAGGTCAGTGCGGATCCTATCGAGGAGGAGTTCTGGCGGACCGTGGAGGAGGGTGATCTGGAGGCGGTCGCCGGCACGCTCGGTGTCGCGGAAGGGCTGGAGGCGGTCGTCCCCGCCCTGGCCGCGTGGCGCACCGCCCGCCGCGAGCGAGGCGCGGTCGACGGCTGGAGGTATCGCACGGAGTGGAGGCCACTGTCCGTCGGTGCCCCCGTCTCGATCGGTGGGACCTGGCTGCTCGTCGTCCCTGAGCAGCAGTTGGAGGACGATCGGCTCGTCACCGAGACCCTGTCCGCGCTGGCATCACGCGGAGACCGTGCGGTCGTCGTGGCCGCCTCGGGAGATCTCGACCGCGCCTCGTTCGGCGCCTTGCTCACACCGTCCGCCGACTACGCCGGTGTGCTGTCGTTCCTGGCACTCGACGAACGCCCGCACCCGCGTCAGCCCGCCGTGCCACTCGGCCTCGCCGGGACCCTCAGGCTCGTACAGGCCCTCGGCGACACGGAGATCGACGCGCCACTGTGGTGTGTGACGCGGGGTGCTGTCGGCACCGGTCCGCAGGACGCGCCGACCGCGCCCTCGCAGGCCGGTGTGTGGGGCCTCGGCCGGGTCGCCGCCCTGGAACACCCCAAGCGGTGGGGCGGACTTGTGGACCTCCCGGCCTCCGGGGCAGACCGCGCCGTCGACCTCCTCCTGGACACCGTCACGGCGGGTACCGCGGAGGACCAGGTGGCCCTGCGCGACGGCACGGCGTACGGCCGTCGCCTCGTGCACGCGGCCACCGGAGGCAGGGCGGCCCCGCGGGAGTGGAAGCCGCGTGGGACGGTTCTCGTCACCGGCGGGACCGGCGCGCTCGGCGCACATGTCGCCCGTTGGCTGGCCGCGCGGGGAGCGGAACACCTTGTGCTCACCGGCCGCCGCGGCGACGGTGCCCATCTAGACGGCCTGCGGGACGAACTCGCGGCTCACGGCACCCGGCTCACCGTCGCCGCCTGCGACACCGCCGACCGTGACGCCCTGGCCGACCTGGTCGGCAGCCTCGCCGAGGACGGCGGTCCCGTACGCTCCGTCGTCCACGCGGCCGGCGTGAGCGTTCTCGGTCCGATGGCCGAGACCGGCGTCGACGACCTCGCCGCCACCCTGTCCGGGAAGGTCCTCGGCGCCGCCCACCTCGACGAGGTCCTCGACACCGCCGACCTCGACGCCGTCGTCTACTTCTCGTCCATCTCCGGTACGTGGGGCGTCGCCGACCACGCCGCGTACGGCGCGGCCAACGCCATCCTCGACGCCCGCGCCGAACGCCGTCGCGCCGACGGTGCCCCCGTGCTCTCCGTGGCCTGGGGCCCCTGGGCGGGCGGCGGCATGATCGCCGAGTCCGTCCAGGACGACCTGCGCCGCAGGGGTGTTCCCGTCATCCGGCCGGGCGCCGCCGTCACAGGGCTCCAGCAGGCCCTCGACCACGACGACACGGTCGTGGCGGTCGCCGACGTCGACTGGCGCCGGTTCGCCGAGGTCTTCACCTCGGTGCGCGGCAGCGCCCTGCTGACCGAACTGCCCGCCGCCCGGACCGAACCCGCCGAGACCGCCGTCGAGGGCAGCGACGAGACGTCCGCCGCGCTCCGCGGACTCGCCGACCTCCCTCCCGCCCGCCGACTCGCCGCGCTGCGCACCCTCGTCGCCACCCACGTGGCGGCCGCACTGGGACACGCCGACGCCGAGGCCGTAAGCGTGGAGGCCGCCTTCAAGGAACTGGGCTTCGACTCCCTCACCGCCGTCGCCCTGCGCGACCGGCTGCACCGTGCCACCGGCCTCAAGCTCCCCACCACCGTCGTCTTCGACCACCCCAGCATCTCCGCACTCGCCGCCTACCTCGACGACCTGGCGTTCGGCGGGCAGGGCCGCGAGGAGACGCGGCCGGGGGAGGAGCCGACATACGCGGCGGGCGACGACGACCCGATCGCCATCGTGTCGATGGGCTGCCGCTTCCCCGGTGGCGTACGTACTCCGGACGACCTGTGGCGCCTGGTCCTCGACGGCACCGACGCCATCACCCCGCTCCCCACCGACCGCGGCTGGGACCTGGACGCCCTCTACGACCCCGACCCCGACCACCTCGGCACCAGCTACGTGCGCGAGAGCGGGTTCCTCGACGACGCGGGCGAGTTCGACGCCGCCTTCTTCGGTATCTCGCCGCGTGAGGCGACCGCGATGGACCCGCAGCAGCGGCTCCTTCTCGAGACCTCCTGGGAGACCCTGGAGCGGGCCGGCATCGACCCGAAAAGCCTGCGCTCCAGCTCCACCGGCGTCTACGTCGGCCTCACCGACCAGGAGTACGCCACCCAGCTGCGTGCCGCGTCCGGTGACAACGAGGGATACCTCGCCACCGGCGCGGCGGCCAGTGTGGCTTCCGGGCGCATCGCCTACGCGCTCGGCCTGGAGGGGCCGGCGGTCACGGTCGACACGGCCTGCTCCTCGTCGCTGGTCGCACTGCACCTCGCCGTCCGGGCCCTGCGCGCGGGCGAGTGCCGCCTCGCGCTGGCAGGCGCCGCCACGGTGATGTCCGGTCCGGGCGCGTTCGTCGCCTTCAGCCGGCAGCGCGCGCTGGCCGCCGACGGCCGCTGCAAGCCGTTCGCCGCCGACGCGGACGGTTTCGCGCTGTCCGAGGGTGTGGGTGTGCTGCTCCTGGAGCGGCTGTCGGACGCGCGGGCCAACGGGCATCAGGTGCTCGGAGTCGTACGTGGTTCGGCGATCAACCAGGACGGCGCGTCGAACGGACTGACCGCCCCGAACGGGCCTTCTCAGCAGCGGGTGATTCGTGCGGCGTTGGCGGACGCGGGCCTGTCGGCCGCGGACGTGGACGCGGTCGAGGCTCATGGCACGGGTACGAAGCTGGGCGACCCGATCGAGGCGCAGGCGCTGCTGGCCACCTACGGTCAGGAGCGCGGGGCCGACCGGCCGCTGTGGCTGGGGTCGGTGAAGTCCAACATCGGCCATGCACAGGCGGCCTCCGGTATGGCCGGGATCATCAAGATGGTGCAGGCGATGCGGCACGGCACCATGCCCAAGTCCCTCAAGGCGGATGAGCCGTCCCCGCTCGTCGACTGGCAGTCCGGTGCTGTGGAGTTGCTGGCCGAGGCCCAGGAGTGGGCTGAGCCGGACGGGCGTCCGCGCCGGGCCGGGGTGTCGTCCTTCGGTATCAGCGGCACCAACGCCCACGTCATCGTCGAGGCCCCCCGACAAGCTGCCGAGGCACCCGCCCCTGCCCGTGAGTCCGCGTCCGGGCTGCCCTTCCTGGTCTCCGCCCGAACCGAGGAGGCACTGGCCGCCCAGGTCCGTCAGCTGACCACGCACCTGGAGTCCACCTCCATGGACCCGGTGGATGTGGCGTGGTCGTTGTGGCGGTCGCGGTCGGCGTTCGAGTGCCGGTCGGTGGTGGTCGCGGGGGAGCCGGTGGTGTCGGGTTCGGTGGTGGCCGCGGCGTCGTCTCCGGTGTTCGTGTTTCCGGGGCAGGGGGCGCAGTGGGTGGGGATGGCGGTCGAGCTTCTTGACTCGTCGCCGGTGTTCGCGGCGCGGTTCGGGGAGTGTGCCGCGGCGCTGGGTGAGTTTGTGGACTGGTCGTTGGTTGATGTGGTGCGGGGTGTGGAGGGTGCGCCTGGGTTTGACCGGGTGGATGTGGTGCAGCCGGTGTTGTGGGCGGTGATGGTGTCGCTGGCTGCGTTGTGGGAGTCGTTCGGTGTGCGGCCGGCTGCGGTGGTGGGTCATTCGCAGGGTGAGATTGCTGCTGCGGTGGTGGCGGGTGCGTTGAGTGTGGGTGATGGTGCGCGGGTGGTGGCGTTGCGGTCGCGTGCGATTACGGCGTTGGCTGGTCGTGGGGGCATGGTGTCGGTGGCGTTGGCGGCCGAGGGTGCTGAGGAGTTGGCTGGTCGTTGGCCGGGTCGGGTGTCGGTGGCCGCGGTGAACGGGCCGACGTCGACTGTGGTGTCGGGTGACGCGGACGCGCTCGATGAGCTGGTCGAGTACGCCGATGGCGCGGGTGTCCGGGTGCGCCGGATCGAGGTCGACTATGCGTCGCACTCGGCGCATGTGGAGTCCATCGAGCAGGAGTTGTCGGAGTTGCTGGGTTCGGTGACGGCGTTGGAGCCGTCGGTGCCGTTTCTGTCGACGGTGACGGGGGAGTGGGTCGAGCCGGGGCAGACGGATGGCGGGTACTGGTACCGCAACCTGCGTCAGACCGTTCAGCTGGAGTCTGCCGTCGCGAGGCTGGTCGCTGAGGGCCATGGCGCGTTCCTGGAGATGAGCCCGCACCCGGTGCTGACCGTCCCGGTCGCCGAGACCGTCGAGCATGCGGGTGCGGATGCGGTCGTGGTGGGGTCGCTGCGGCGCGGTGAGGGTGGCCTGGACCGCTTCTATCTCTCCCTGGGTGAAGCCTGGGCGGGGGGTGTGGCCGTCGACTGGGCGCCTGCTTTCGAGGGTTTGTCTCCTCGGTATGTCGATGTGCCGACGTATGCCTTCCAGCGCGGTCGTTTCTGGCTGGATGTGCCGAAGGTGCAGGTCAGTGCGGATCCGGTCGAGGAGCAATTCTGGCGGACGGTGGAGGAGGGGGATCTGGAGGCGCTCGCCGGCACGCTCGGTGTCGAGGATGGGCTGGAGACGGTCGTCCCGGCGCTGGCCGCGTGGCGCACCGCCCGCCGCGAACGGAACACGCTCGACAACTGGTCCTACCGTGTGGTGTGGAAGCCGTTCGCCACTCCAGGCAGTGGCGCCCTCAGCGGTGACTGGCTGCTCGTCGTGCCCGAGGGCCGAGACGGTGACGACCTCACGGCGCGGACCAGGCGTGTGCTGACGGAGTCGGGGGCCGGCGTCGTACCGGTCGTCGTACCCGAACAGGCGGACCGCGCGGTCCTCGGCGAACTGCTCGACGCGGCCGTCCTGGACGCGGGAGGCGCACCGGCGGGAGTGCTGTCGCTGCTCGCCCTCGACGACGAACCGGACAAGCGCAGCCCTGGTGTCTCGAAGGGCCTGCTGGCCTCCATGGCGTTGAGTCAGGCCCTCACCGACGCCGCGGTCCGCGCCGGACTGTGGACGCTGACGCGTGGGGCCGTGACGGTCGACGGTGACGAAGCACAGGCACCGAACGCGGGGCAGGCTGCCGTGTGGGGCCTGCTCCGGGTCGCCGCGCTCGACGACCCCGAGCGGGCCGGCGGTCTGGTCGACCTCCCGGCCGACGGTACCGCCGACGTGCTGTCCCACCTGCCCGCGCTGCTGTCCGGAAGCGACGCGCCCGGCGCGGAGAGCGAGTTCGCGTTGCGGGCCGGTGTCGTCGGTGTCCGGGTCCGCCGCATGGTGCGCTCGCCGCTCGGCAGGGCGGCCCGGCGTGAGTGGAGGCCGCGAGGGACGGTACTGATCACCGGCGGTACCGGCGCGCTCGGCGCCCACGTCGCCCGGGACCTCGCCCGTGAGGGCGCCGAACACCTCGTACTGACCAGCAGGCGCGGCCCCGACGCGCCCGGGGCGGCGGAGCTGGAGCGGGAGTTGGCCGGCCTCGGCTGCCGGGTCACGATCGCCGCCTGTGATGTCGCCGACCGGGACGCGCTCGCCGCACTCCTGGACTCTCTTCCCGCCGGGCCCGCGCTGACGGCGGTCGTGCACACAGCGGGCGCCGTCGACCGGGCACGGCCTCTCACCGAGGTCGACGCGGGCGAGGCGGTCGACCTGATGCACGCGAAGGTCGTCGGCGCGCGGAACCTGCACGACCTGCTCGCCGGGCACCCCTTGGACGCCTTCGTGCTCTTCTCCTCCGGCGCCGGCGTCTGGGGCAACGGCGGCCAGGCACCGTACGCGGCGGCCAATGCCCACCTCGACGCCCTCGCCGAGCGGCGCCGCGCGGCGGGGCTCCCGGCGACCTCCGTCGCGTGGGGTGCGTGGGCGGGCGGCGGCATGGTCGACGCCGAGGTGGGGGAGCAGCTGCTCAGGCGCGGCGTGCCCGCGATGGAGCCGCGGCTCGCCGTCCGCGCCCTGCGCGAGTCGGTGACGGCGGACGAAGCGGCCGTCGTCGTGGCGGACATCCGCTGGGACCGCTTCGTCCCGGCCTACTGCGCCCACGGGCACCGTCCGCTCATCGACGAGATCCCGGAGGCCCAGGCGCTGGTTGTCGCTCAAGCCGCTCAGCGGGCCGGGGACGCCGCCGAGCAGGCGGCGGACGGGACCCCTGCCGCGGGCGGGCTGCGCGCCGAGCTGACCGCTCTGTCGCCGGCCAAGCGCAGGCGCCGGCTGGCGGAACTGATCCGCACGCACGTCACCGCGGTGCTCGGCTCCGGACCGGCCGAGGCGGTCAAGCCCGGCAAGGCGTTCCGCGACATGGGCTTCGACTCCCTGACCGCCGTGGAGCTGCGCAACAGGCTCGGCGCCGCGCTCGCCACCAAGCTCTCCGCGACGCTCGTCTTCGACCACCCCACGCCGAACGCGCTCGCCGACCACCTGGGCGCCGAGCTGTTCCCGGCCGGTGACGCCGACGACACCAGCCTCGACCCCCGGCTCCGGGAGCTCGAGGCGGCCTACCGCGCCGACCCCGCCCCGGCCGGCCGGCGGGAACTCGCCGACGCGCTGCGCGGCCTGCTCGACACCTGGGCCGTCACCACCGACCAGACGACCCGCACGACCACCGGCGAGACGACCTCCACGACCACCGGCGAGGCGATCTCCACGGCCGTCGACGAGACGACCCCCACGGCCGTCGACGAGGAACTGGTCGGCGCCTCCGACCAGGACATGTTCGACCTGATCGACAAGGAACTCGGGATCTCCTGAGCGGTCCCCCCGACACGACTTCCCGATTCTCGAAGGGCTGACTGGCATGGCCAACACGGACAACACCGAGGACAAGCTGCGGGACTACCTCAAGCGCGTCACCACGGATCTGCGGCAGACCCGCAGCAGACTCACCGACCTGGAGACGCGGGCGCACGAGCCCGTCGCCATCGTGGCCACCGCCTGCCACATGCCCGGCGGAGTGCGCAGCCCCGAGGACCTGTGGCGAATCGTCGCCGACGGCGTCGACACCGTCTCGGACCTGCCGTCCGACCGTGGCTGGGACATCGAGGCGCTGTACGACCCCGACCCCGAGCGCATCGGTACCAGCTACGTCCGCCAGGGCGCCTTCCTCCACGACGCCGCCGAGTTCGACGCGGGCTTCTTCGAGATCTCGCCGCGTGAGGCGACCGCGATGGACCCGCAGCAGCGGCTCCTCCTGGAGACGACCTGGGAGGCGTTCGAACGCGGCGGCATCGACCCGACCACCCTGCGGGGCAGCTCCACCGGCGTCTTCGTCGGCGCCAGCAACCAGGCGTACGCGCCCGACGGCACCCGTGCTCCCGAGGGCATCGAGGGACACCTGCTGACCGGCGGGTCCGCCGCCGTCCTGTCCGGCCGCATCGCCTACAACTTCGGCTTCGAAGGCCCCGCCGTCAGCCTCGACACCATGTGCTCCTCGTCGCTCGTCGCCCTCCACCTCGCGGTACGGGCCCTGCGCTCCGGCGAGTGCTCCATGGCCGTCGCGGGCGGCGTCACCGTCATGGCCAGCATGCGCAACTTCATCGAGTTCAGCCGCCAGCGCGGACTCGCCGCCGACGGCCGCTGCAAGCCCTTCTCCGCCGACGCGGACGGCACCGGCTGGGGCGAAGGCGTGGGTGTGCTGCTCCTGGAGCGGCTGTCGGACGCGCGGGCCAACGGCCATCAGGTCCTCGCGGTCATCCGGGGCTCGGCGATCAACCAGGACGGCGCGTCGAACGGCCTGACGGCGCCGAACGGACCGTCGCAGCAGCGCGTCATCCGCGCGGCACTGTCCGACGCGGGCCTGTCGGCCGCGGACGTCGACGTGGTCGAGGCCCACGGGACGGGCACGAAGCTAGGCGACCCGATCGAGGCCCAGGCGCTCCTTGCCACCTACGGCAAGGCACGTGACGCCGACAACCCGCTGTGGATCGGCTCCCTGAAGTCCAATGTCGGCCACACACAGGCCGCTTCCGGCGTCGCCGGCGTCATCAAGATGGTCGAGTCGCTCCGGCACGGCGTGGCTCCCAAGTCGCTGCACGGTGAGGAGGCCACCCCGCACGTCGACTGGTCCTCCGGCACCCTCCGGCTGCTCACCGAGGCCGTCGACTGGCCCGCGACCGGACGGCCGCGCCGCGCGGGCGTCTCCTCGTTCGGCGGCAGCGGCACCAACGCCCACGTCGTCCTGGAGCAGGCACCGGCCCCCGAACCCGTAGAGGAACCCGAACCCGTAGAGGAAGAGGAAACGGCCGTCGAGGTCGCCACGGCTGCGGTCGCGCTGCCCTGGCTGCTGTCGGCCCGCTCGGAGGCCGCACTGCGGGAGCAGGCCCGACGGCTGGCCGACCGCGTCGAATCCGCCGACCTGTCTGCCGTGGACGTCGCCCACGCCCTCGCCACCGGCCGCGCCGCGCTGGAGGAGCGTGCCGCCGTCGTCGGCGCCGACCGCTCCGCCCTGCTCGACTCCCTCCACGCCCTGGCCCGAGGCGAACAGCCCGCGACAGCCGCCCGCGGCCTCGCTGAGAGCGAGAGCCTGGACCCCGTGTTCGTGTTTCCGGGGCAGGGGGCGCAGTGGGTGGGGATGGCAGTTGAGCTTCTTGACTCGTCGCCGGTGTTCGCGGCGCGGTTCGGGGAGTGTGCCGCCGCGCTGGGTGAGTTTGTGGACTGGTCGTTGGTTGATGTGGTGCGGGGGGTGGAGGGTGCGCCCGGGTTCGACCGGGTGGATGTCGTTCAGCCGGTGCTGTGGGCGGTGATGGTGTCGCTTGCTGCGTTGTGGGAGTCGTTCGGTGTGCGGCCGGCTGCGGTGGTGGGTCATTCGCAGGGTGAGATTGCTGCTGCGGTGGTGGCGGGTGCGTTGAGTGTGGGTGATGGTGCGCGGGTGGTGGCGTTGCGGTCGCGTGCGATTACGGCGTTGGCTGGTCGTGGGGGCATGGTGTCGGTCGCGCTGCCTGCGCAGGGCGCCCAGGAGTTGGCGAGGCGTTGGCCGGGGCGGGTGTCGGTGGCCGCGGTGAACGGGCCGGCGTCGACTGTGGTGTCGGGTGACGCGGACGCTTTGGATGAGCTGGTCGAGTATGCCGATGGCGCGGGTGTCCGGGTGCGCCGGATCGAGGTCGACTATGCGTCGCACTCGGCCCATGTGGAGTCCATCGAGCAGGAGTTGGCCGAGCTGCTGGGATCGGTGACGGCGTTGGAGCCGTCGGTGCCGTTTTTGTCGACGGTGACGGGGGAGTGGATCGACTCCGCTGTCACCGACGGTCAGTACTGGTACCGCAACCTGCGTCAGACCGTGCAGCTGGAGTCTGCCGTCGCCACGCTGGTCGCCGAAGGCCATGGCGCGTTCCTGGAGATGAGTCCGCACCCGGTGCTGACCGTCCCGGTCGCCGAGACCGTGGAGGCGGCCGGTTCGGACGCCCCGGTCGTCGGGTCCCTGCGACGCGAACAGGGCGGCCTCGACCGCTTCTACCTCTCCTTGGGTGAGGCCTGGGCGAAGGGCGTCGCCGTCGACTGGACCGCCGTTTTCACAGACCTGTCGCCGCGCCGGGTCGACCTGCCGACCTACGCGTTCCAGCGCAGCCGCTACTGGCTCGACCTGCCCAAGACACAGGCCGCCGCGGACCCCGCCGAAGAGCAGTTCTGGCGCAGTGTCGAGGAAGGCGATCTGGAGGCGCTCGCCGGCACGCTCGGCATCGAGGGGACCGACGGGCTCGGCGAACTCGTACCCGCGCTCTCCGCCTGGCACCGGGGGCGGCAGGGCCGCGCCCGCCTCGACAGCTGGCGCTACCGGGTCGTGTGGCGGCCCTACCCAGTGCCCGCGCATCCCGAGAGCGACCGCCTCGACGGCACCTGGCTGCTCGCCGTGCCCGCCGACCATCTGGGATCACCGCTGGTCAGCGGTGTCGCCGGGGCGCTGAGCCGGGCCGGGGCGACCGTCGTCACCCTCGTCATGGCCGCCGACGACCTCGACCGCGCGCAGATCGCCGCCCGGCTCACCGCCGCCGTCACCCAGACGGCGACCGAGACCGATACCAAGACCGAGACCGATACCAAGACCGAGACCGAGACCGAGACCGAGACCGAGACCGAGACCGGGCCCGAGACCCGGGCCGGCTCCGGCTCCGGCTCCGTACGGGGCGTCGTCTCGCTGCTCGCCCTCGACGAGCGCCCGGCACCCGCGCACTCCGGCGCCACCACCGCCATGGTGTCCTCGCTGCTCCTCGTCCAGGGGCTGATCGACGCCGACATCGACGCCAAGATGTGGTTCCTCACCAGCGGCGCCGTCGCCACCGGCGCCGAGGGGGACGCCGTCGACCACCCGGTCCAGGGCGCCCTGTGGGGCCTCGGCCGCGTCGTCGCCCTCGAACAGCCGCGCCGCTGGGGCGGACTGATCGACCTCCCCGCCGACGTGGACGACGACACCGCACACGGACTGGTCGCCCTCCTCGCCGCGCAGGGCGACGAGGACCAGATCGCCCTGCGCGGGCGCGACGCGCACATCCGCCGCCTTGTCCGCGCGCCGCTCGCCGGCCGGGCCGCCCCGCGCACCTGGCGCACCGGCGGAGCCGCGCTCGTCACCGGCGGCACCGGGGGCCTCGGCGCCCACACCGCCCGCCTCCTTGCCCGCAGCGGCGCCGAGCACCTCGTACTGACCAGCCGGCACGGCTCCGATGCGCCCGGGGCGGCCGAGCTGGAGCAGGAGCTGACCGGCCTCGGCTGCCGGGTCACGATCGCCGCCTGCGACGTCGCCGACCGGGACGCGCTGCGCGCGCTCGTCGAACAGGTCGAGTCCGACGGGCCCGCCATCCGTACCGTCGTCCACACCGCGGGCGTCGGCATGCTCGCGCCGCTCGCCGACACGGGCCTCGACTTCTTCGCCGAGGGCGCCCGCGCGAAGCTGCTCGGCGCGGCCAACCTCGACGCGCTCTTCGACCACGACCGCCTCGACGCCTTCGTCCTGTACTCGTCCGTCGCCGGTACCTGGGGCAGCGGCGACCACGGCGCCTACTCCGCCTCGAACGCCTACGTCGACGCCCTCGCCGAGAACCGCAGGGCCCGCGGCCTCACCGGCACCTCCCTGGCATGGGGCATCTGGAGCCCCGAGGGCGGCGGCATGGCCGTCAACGTCGTACGCGAGCAACTGCGCTGGCGCGGCATCCCGTTCATGGACGCCGACCTCGCCGTCGCGGGGCTTCAGCAGGCGCTCGACCACGACGAGACCTTCCTCGCCGTCGCCGACATCGACTGGGAGCGCTTCGTCCCCGTCTTCACGGCGGCCCACCCCCGGCCGCTGCTCCACGAGGTGCCCGAGGTCGCCGCGGCGATGAAGGCCGACGAGGCCGTGCTCGACCGCGCCGCCGACCGGCGCGGCGGACTGCGCGCGGAGCTCGCCGCCCTGCCCGCCGCCGAACGCGACCGGATGCTCACCGACGTGGTCCGCACCCAGGTCGCGGCCGTCCTCGGTTACGCCGACGGCAACGACGTCGCCGCCACCCGCGCCTTCCGTGAACTCGGCTTCGACTCCCTCACCGCCGTCGAACTGCGCAACCGCCTCAACGAGGCGACCGGCCTGGCTTTGCCCGCCACCATCGTCTTCGACCACCCCAACGTGCGTGACCTCGTACGCCACCTGCGCGGACACCTCATCGACGACAGCGCCGGCGAGCGGACAGCCGCTCTCCCCGCCGTACCCGCGGCCCGCCCCGCCCACGAGGACGAGCCGATCGCCATCGTCTCCATGGGCTGCCGCTTCCCCGGCGGAGCGCACTCGCCCGAGGACTTCTGGCGGCTCGTCCTCGACGGGACCGACGCGATATCCCCGCTGCCGGTCGACCGCGGCTGGAACCTGGAGGACCTGTACGACCCCGATCCCGACCGGGCCGGGACCACGTACGCCCGTGACGGCGGATTCCTGCACGAGGCGGGCGAGTTCGACGCCGCCTTCTTCGGCATCTCGCCGCGCGAGGCCACCGCGATGGACCCGCAGCAGCGGCTGCTCCTGGAGACCTCCTGGGAGACGCTCGAGCGGGCGGGCATCGCGCCGGACAGCCTGCGCGGCAGCGACACCGGCGTCTTCGTGGGCGTCTCCCACCAGGGCTACGGAGCGTCCGGCGAGGTCCCCGAGGGCCTCGAAGGACACCTGATCACCGGCACGGTCACCAGCATCGCCTCCGGCCGCGTCTCGTACACCCTCGGCCTCGAAGGCCCGGCCGTGACCATGGACACCGGGTGCTCCTCCGCACTCGTCGCCATGCACGTGGCCATGCGCTCCCTGCGCTCCGGCGAGTGCTCCCTCGCGCTGACCGGCGGCGCCGCCGTGATGGGCGAGCCGATCGGCCTGGTCGGCTTCAGCCGCCAGCGCGGCCTCGCCGAGGACGGCCGCTGCAAGGCGTTCGGCGCGGGCGCCGACGGCATGGGCATGGCCGAAGGCGTCGGCGTCCTGCTCCTGGAGCGCCTGTCGGACGCACGGGCCAACGGTCATCAGGTCCTCGCCGTCGTCCGCGGCTCCGCCATCAACCAGGACGGGGCCTCCAACGGCCTCACCGCCCCCAACGGTCTCTCCCAGCAGCGCGTCATCCGCACGGCGCTGGCGGACGCGGGTCTGTCGGCGGCGGATGTGGACGTGGTCGAGGCTCATGGCACGGGTACGAAGCTGGGCGACCCGATCGAGGCGCAGGCCCTGCTGGCCACCTACGGTCAGGAGCGTGCTGCCGGTCAGCCCTTGTGGCTGGGATCGGTGAAGTCCAACATCGGGCACACGCAGGCCGCTTCCGGCATGGCCGGGATCATCAAGATGGTGCAGGCCATGCGACACGGCATCCTGCCCAAGTCCCTGCACACCGACGAGGTCACCTCGTTCGTCGACTGGTCCGCCGGACAGGTCCGGATCCTCACCGAGGCACGTCCCTGGGAGCGGAACGACCGGCCGCGCCGGGCCGGCGTCTCCTCCTTCGGCGTCAGCGGCACCAACGCCCACATCATCCTCGAAGAGCCGGAGCCCATCGAGCCGGCGGCACCGGCGCCCGACGACCGGCACACGGCGACCGTGCCCTGGCTGCTTTCCGCCCGCTCGCAGGCCGCCCTGCGCGACCAGGCCGTGCGGCTGCTCACTCAGTTGGAGGGCACGGACACCGAGCCGCTCGACGTCGCGCACTCCCTTCTGACCAGCCGCGCCGCACTCGAAGAGCGTGCCGCCGTCGTCGGCGCCGACCGCACCACCTTGCTGAACGGCCTCCGGGCCCTCGCTACCGGCACCACCGACACGAGCTTCGCCCGGGGCACCGCCCCGCACAGCGGCGAGACCGTACAGCCCGTGTTCGTGTTCCCGGGGCAGGGGGCGCAGTGGGTGGGGATGGCGGTCGAACTCCTCGACTCCTCACCGGTGTTCGCGGCGCGGTTCGCGGAGTGTGCCGCCGCGCTGGATGAGTTTGTGGACTGGTCGTTGGTCGATGTGGTGCGCGGCGTGGACGGCGCCCCCGGGTTCGACCGGGTGGATGTCGTTCAGCCGGTGCTGTGGGCGGTGATGGTGTCGCTGGCCGCGCTGTGGGAGTCGTTCGGTGTGAAGCCTGCCGCGGTGATAGGCCACTCGCAGGGTGAGATTGCTGCTGCGGTGGTGGCGGGTGCGTTGAGTGTGGGTGATGGTGCGCGGGTGGTGGCGTTGCGGTCGCGTGCGATCACGGCGTTGGCTGGTCGTGGGGGCATGGTGTCGGTCGCGCTGCCTGCGCAGGGCGCCCAGGAGTTGGCGAGGCGTTGGCCGGGGCGGGTGTCGGTGGCCGCGGTGAACGGGCCGACCTCGACCGTGGTGTCGGGTGACGCGGACGCTTTGGATGAGCTGGTCGCGTATGCCGATGGCGCGGGTGTCCGGGTACGCCGGATCGAGGTCGACTACGCCTCGCACTCGGCCCATGTGGAGTCCATCGAACAGGAGTTGGCCGACGTCCTGGCCTCGGTGACGGCGTTGGAGCCGTCGGTACCGTTCCTGTCGACGGTGACGGGGGAGTGGATCGAGCCCGGACAGACCGATGGCGGGTACTGGTACCGCAACCTGCGTCAGACCGTGCAGCTGGAGCCTGCCGTCGCGAGGCTGGTCGCCGAGGGTCATGGCGCGTTTCTGGAGATGAGCCCGCATCCGGTGCTGACCGTCCCGGTCGCCGAGACCGTGGAGGCGGCCGGTTCGGACGCCCCGGTCGTCGGGTCCCTGCGGCGTGGTGAGGGCGGCCTCGACCGCTTCCTCCTCTCCCTCGGCGAAGCCTGGGCGAAGGGGCTCACCGTCGACTGGACCTCCGTCTTCGAGGGACGGTCGCCGCGCCGGGTCGAGTTGCCGACCTACGCCTTCCAGCGCAGCCACTACTGGCTGGAGCCGGTGGTCCGGCGGGGCGCCGACGACGTGCTGCCCAGTGGCCTCGACCTCCTTGACGACGGCTTCTGGGCCAGCGTGGACAGTCACGACGTGGACTCGCTCGCCGAGAGTCTCGGGATCGAGGACGTGAGGTCCCTTGCCGAGGTCGTACCCGCGCTGTCCTCCTGGCGGCGCGACCGGATCAACCGCACCACGCTCGACGGATGGCGCTACCGGGTCGCCTGGCAGCCCCGCTCGGAGCGGTCCGCCCGCGTCGCCGACCTCCCCGCCACCTGGCTGATCGTCGTGCCCGCCGGGTACGAGGACGACCCGTTGGTGCGGCAGGTCCACAAGGCGGTCGACGAGAGGTCGGCCGGAGCGCTGCTCCTGGTCGCCGACCGGGACGCCGCCGAACGCGACCGTATGGCGGAGCTCCTTGGCCGGCGCGTCGACGGCGTCGAGATCGGCGGCGTGCTCTCCCTGCTCGCCCTGGACGAGTCGCCCTGGTCCGCCGAAGGGGTGATGCCCACCGGTCTCGTCCTGTCCACCGCGCTGCTCCAGGCGCTCGGTGACGTCCGGGTCGGCGGGCCGGTGTGGTCCGCCACCCGCGGAGCTGTCTCCGTGCACCGCGGCGATCATCTGCGCACCCCGCTCCAGGCGATGTGCTGGGGCCTGGGCCGGATCGCGGCCCTGGAGTACCCGCAGCGCTGGGGCGGCCTGATCGACCTGCCCGGGACGCTGGACACCCGTGCCGCGCGCCGGCTGGTCACCGCGCTGTCCGGGACGCTGGAGGAGGACCACCTCGCGGTGCGTCCGTCGGGGATCTTCTCCCGCCGGCTCGTCCGCGCCGGTCAGGGCCCCCGGCCCGACGGCGCCTGGCGGCCTTCGGGCACCGTCCTGGTCACCGGAGGCACCGGCGGCCTCGGCCGGCACGTCGCCCGCTGGCTCGCCCGCGGCGGCGCCGAGCACCTGGTACTCGCCTCCCGGCGCGGTCCGGACGCCCTCGGCGCGCGCGAACTCGTCGCCGAACTCGCCGAGTCGGGGACCCCGGCGACGGTCGTCGCCTGTGACGTCGCCGACGCCGACGCGGTGCGGCGGCTCGTCGACGACCTGCCCGGCGGCGGGACGCTGACCGCCGTCGTGCACACCGCCGGCATCATCGACGACGGGGTCATCGACACGCTGACCCCGCAGCGCGCGCACGGCGTCGTACGGCCCAAGGCCGACGCCGCGCTCGCCCTCGACGCCGCCACCCGCCACCTCGACCTCGACGCGTTCGTCCTGTTCTCGTCCATGGCCGGCACGCTCGGCGGACCCGGGCAGGGCAGCTACGCCGCGGCCAACGCCTTCCTCGACGCCCTGGCCGCGCGCCGCAGGGCGGAGGGGCTGCCCGCCACCTCCGTCGGCTGGGGCACCTGGGCGGGGGGCGGCATGGTCGGGGAGGAGGTCGCGGAGCGGCTGCGCCGCGACGGCGTCCCCCCGATGGACCCCGAGCTGGCCATCGCCTCCCTGCAGAAGGCGCTCGACGAGGACGAGGAGTTCCTGATCGTCGCCGACGTCGACTGGAAGCTCATCACCGCCCGCGCGTTCGCCGCGCTGCGGGAGTTCCCCGAAGCACGCCGGGCCGCCGTGGCCGACAGCGCGGAGAAGAAGGAGACCGAGACCGTCGACGGGCCGCCGCTCGTACGACGCCTTGCCGCCCTGTCGTCGGCCGCCGAGCGCCGTGCCGCGCTGCTCGCCGAGGTCAGGTCCCAGGCCGCCGCCGTGCTCGGCCACGCCGACGTCGACGCCGTGCCCGACGGACGGGCCTTCCGCGACCTCGGCTTCGACTCGCTCACCGCCGTCGAACTGCGCAACCGGTTCGCCGAGGCCACCGGGTTGCGGCTGCCCGTCACGCTCGCCTTCGACCACCCCTCCGCGAGCGCTCTCGCCGCCCACCTCGACAGTGAGCTGTTCGGCGGTACGGACACGGCCGGTGACGCCCTCCCGCAGTTGCCCACCGCCGCCGTGGACGACGACCCGGTCGTCATCGTCGGCATGGGCTGCCGCTTCCCCGGCGGGGTCACCTCGCCGGAGGAGCTGTGGCGCCTGGTCGCCGACGGCACCGACGCCATCACCCCCTTCCCCGCCGACCGGGGCTGGGACGTCGAGAACCTCTACGACCCCGACCCCGAGCGCATCGGCCACTCCTACGCACGGCACGGCGGATTCCTGCACGACGCCGACCGGTTCGACCCGGCCTTCTTCGGCATCGCACCCCGTGAGGCCGTCGCGATCGACCCGCAGCACCGGCTCCTGCTCGAGACGTCCTGGGAGGCGTTCGAACGCGCCGGGATCGATCCTGACCGGCTGCGCGGCGCCCGCGCGGGCGTGTTCGTCGGCTCCAACTACAACGACTACGCCAGCCGCGCCCGCCGCGCCCCCGAGGAACTGGAGGGCTACCTCGCCACCGGCAGCGCTAGCAGCGTCGCCTCGGGGCGCATCGCCTACACCTTCGGACTGGAGGGCCCCGCGGTCACCGTCGACACGGCCTGCTCCTCATCGCTGGTGGCGATGCACCTCGCGGTGCAGGCCCTGCGGTCGGGGGAGTGCGAACTCGCCCTCGCAGGCGGTGTCACCGTGATCTCGACGCCGGACACCTTCGTCGAGTTCAGCCGGCAGCGCGCCCTGTCGCCCGACGGCCGCTGCAAGGCGTTCGGCGCGGACGCCGACGGCGCGGGCTGGGCCGAAGGCGTGGGCCTGCTCCTCCTCGAGCGGCTGTCCGACGCCCGCCGCAACGGACACCCCGTACTCGCCATGGTGGCCGGTTCCGCCGTCAACCAGGACGGCGCCTCCAACGGCCTCACCGCGCCGAGCGGCCCCGCCCAGCAGCGCGTGATCCGGCAGGCCCTCGCCTCCGCCGGGCTCTCGCCGCAGGACGTGGACGCCGTCGAGGCGCACGGCACCGGTACCAGCCTCGGCGACCCCATCGAGGCACAGGCGCTGCTCGCCACCTACGGCCAGGACCGGCCCGCCGACCGGCCGCTGTGGCTGGGCGCGCTGAAGTCCAACATCGGCCACACCCAAGCGGCTTCGGGCGTCGCCGGCGTCATCAAGATGGTGATGGCGATGCGGCAGAACGTCCTGCCGCGCACCCTGCACGCCGAGCAGCCGTCCCCGCACATCGACTGGTCCTCCGGAGCCGTCCGGCTGCTGCACGAGGAGCAGGGCTGGGCTCCCGGTGACACCCCGCGCCGTGCGGGCGTCTCCTCGTTCGGCGTCTCCGGCACCAACGCGCACGTCATCCTCCAGGAACCTGAGCCTGAGCCGGAGCCGGACGCTCCCGCCGCCGTCGAACCGGCCCGCCCGGCGGGCCGCACCCCCGGCGTCCTGCCCTGGCTGCTCTCCGCCCGCTCCACCGCCGCGCTGCGCGCCCAGGCCCGCCGCCTCCTCGACCACCTCGCCGACCGCCCCGGCACCGCAGCGGCGGACATCGCCCTGTCGCTCGCCACCACCCGCGCCCACCACGACGAGCGGGCGGCCGTCGTCACCGACGACGCGAACGGCCTGACCGAGGCGCTCACCGCCCTCGCCGACGGCCGCGAGCACCCGCTGCTCACCACGGACCGGGCCCGCGGCGGCAAGGTGGCGTTCCTGTTCTCCGGCCAGGGCGCCCAGCAGGCCGCCACCGGACGCGTCCTCTACGAGCGCCACGAGGCCTACGCCGACGCCCTCGACGAGGTCTGCGCCCACCTCGACGCCCACCTCGAACCGCCGCTGCGCGACGTCCTGTTCGCCGCTCCCGGCACCGAGAAGGCCGCCCTCCTCGACCGCACCGCCTACACGCAGGCCGGCCTCTTCGCCGTACAGGTCGCCCTGTACCGGTTCCTGGAGAGCCTGGGCGTGCGGCCCGACGCGCTGCTCGGCCACTCCGTCGGCGAGATCGCCGCGGCCCACGTCGCGGGCGTGCTGACCCTGGAGGACGCCTGCGCGCTCGTCGCCGTACGCGGCCGCCTCATGGGCGGGCTTCCCACGGGCGGCGTCATGATCTCCGTACAGGCCGGTGAGGATGAGGTGACCCCTCTGCTCGCCGCCCACGAGGGCCGGGTGGCCGTGGCCGCCCTGAACAGCCCGCAGGCCACCGTCCTGTCCGGCGACGAGGACGCGGTCACCGCGGTCGCCGACGAACTGGCCGCCAGGGGACGCAAGACGCACCGCCTCAACGTCAGCCACGCCTTCCACTCGCACCACATGGACGGCATGCTCGACGCGTTCGCCGCCCACACCGGCGGGATCCGGCACGAAGAGGCCGCGCTGCCGGTCGTCTCCACCGTCACCGGCCGCCCCGTCAGCGCCGAGGAACCCTTCGACGGCGCCTACTGGGTGCGGCAGGTCCGCGACGGCGTGCGCTTCCACGACGGCGTTCGCGCGCTGGAGGAACAGGGCGTCACCACGTACGTCGAGATCGGACCCGGCGGCGTCCTGACGGCGCTGGCCGGTGACTGCGTCGAAGGCGACGCCACCCTCGTGCCGACCCTGCGCCGCGACACCGAGGAGGAGGCGTCCCTGACCTCCGCCCTCGTCCGGCTGCACAGCCACGGCCACCGCGTCGACTGGAACACCTGGTTCGCCCCCACCGGCGCCCGCCGCACCGACCTGCCCACCTACCCCTTCCAGCGGCGCAGCTACTGGCTGGAGACGACGGGCCCCGACACCGACCGCACCGATCCCGACGCCGTGCACCACGGCCTGCTGACGGCGGCCGTCCCGCTCGCCGAGAGCTCCGGGACCGTCCTGACCGGCACTGTCTCCGTGGACGGCAGGCCCTGGCTCGCCGACCACGCGCTCGACGGGCGGATCCTCTTCCCCGGCACCGCCTTCCTCGACCTCGCCATGGAGGCCTGCGCCCACACCGGAGCCGTCCGCGTCGCGGACCTCACCCTGCAGACACCGCTCGTCCTCCCCGAGAACGGCGCCGTCCACCTCCAGGTCGCCGTCACGGCGGCCGACGCCGACGGTGACCGCGCCCTGACCGTGCACTCCCGGCCCGCCGGCACTTCCGGCGCGTGGACCCGGCACGCCGAAGGCACCCTCAGCGACACCCCCGCGGCGACCGTCGCCGCACCCCTTCCCGCCGCGTGGCCGCCGCCCGGCGCCACCGCGGTGCCGGTGAGCGGAGTGTACGAGCACATCGCCGCCGGGGGCTTCGCCTACGGCCCCGCCTTCCGCGGACTGCGCGCCGCCTGGCGCGACGGCTCCACCGTGTACGCGGAGATCGCCCCCGAGGACGGCGAACACCTCCAGGGCACCGACCGGTTCCGCGTCCACCCCGCCCTGCTCGACGCGGCCCTGCACACGGTGGCCCTCGCCGCCGGCGAGGAGAACGGTGGCACGGTCGTCCCGTTCACGTTCTCGGACATCACCGTGCACCGCGCCGGGCCCGCCGCCCTGCGCGTCCGTCTCACCCCTGAGGCGGAGCACGTCTTCCAAGTGGCCCTCCTCGACGGCGCCGGGCAGCCGGTCGCCGACATCGGCGCCCTCACGCTGCGTCCCGTGGACACCAGCACCCTCCCGGCCGCCCAGGGCCGCGGCGCGCTCCACCGCATCCGCTGGACACCCGCCGCACCCGGTACGGTCCCGGCGGGCACCCCGCACGTCCTCGGCGACGCGGCGCCCTCGCTCACCAACGCCGTCCGGCACACCGGCCCGGCCGCGCTGGCCACCACCACCGCCGCGACGGGCGCACCCGACGCCGTACTCGCCGCCGTACCGGAGACGTACGAGGACGCAGACCTGGGCGCCGCCACCCGCCGCGCCACCGGGCACGCCCTGGGCCTGGTCACCGAATGGCTCGCCGAGGACGCCCTGGCCGGCTCCCGCCTCGTGGTGCTCACCCGGAACGCCGTCGCCACCGGCGCCGACGACGGACCGCGCACCGACCCCGCCCAGGCCGCCGTCTGGGGCCTGATCCGGGCGGCGCGCGCCGAGAACCCGGGGCGCTTCGTCCTCGTCGACCACGACGGCAGCCCCGCCTCCCTGGCGCTGCTGGCCTCCCTGCCGGTCCTGACGGAGAGCGAATTCGCGCTGCGCGACGGTGTCGTGCTGACCCCGCGGCTCGCCCGGGTCGGCCCGGCGGACACAACCGCCGCGCCCACGAACCGCGCACCGGGCGACGGCACCGTCCTGGTCACCGGAGCCGGTGGCGTCCTGGGCCGGCGGATCGCCCGCCACCTCGTCACCGCCCACGGCGTCCGGTCCCTGGTCCTCGCCGGGCGGCGCGGCGAGGCAGCCGACGGCATGCCCGGACTCCGCGAGGAACTCACCGGCCTCGGCGCCCACGTCACCGTCGCCGCCTGCGACGTCGCCGACCGCGACGCCCTGACCGCGCTGCTCGACGCGGTGCCCGCCGACCGTCCGCTGACCACCGTCGTCCACACCGCGGGCGTCCTCGACGACGGCATCGTGCAGTCCCTGACACCCGAACGCGTCGACACCGTGCTGCGCGCCAAGGCCGACGCCACCGTCCTCCTGGCGGAACTCACCCGGGACACCGGCACCGAACTCGTCCTGTTCTCCTCGGTGGCGGGCACCTTCGGCGGTGTCGGCCAGGCCAACTACTCGGCGGCCAACGCCTTCCTGGACGCCTTCGCCGCCCGCCACGACACCCCGGGACGCCGCATCCGGTCGCTCGCCTGGGGCCTGTGGGCCGAACGCAGCGGCATGACCGGAAAACTCGGCGACGCCGACCTGCGCCGCATCGCCCGCAGCGGACTGCGCCCCATGGAGACCGACGACGCGCTCGCCCTGCTCGACGCCGCGCTGCGCGCCCCGGAACCCTGGTACGCGCCCGTCGACCTCGACCCGGCCGCCCTGCGCGCCTCCGACGGCTCGGTGCCCGACCTGGTCCGCGACCTGGTGCGGACCCGCACCCGGCGCCCGGCCGAACCGGCGCCGACCGGCCCGGCGGCCCCCGCAGCAAACGACCTGAGCGCACGCCTGGCCGGCCTCGCCCCCGCCGACCGGCACTCCGCCGTCCTGACCGCCGTACTCACCCAGGCGGCCCTGGTCATCGGCCACGACAGCCCCGACTCACTCGACCCCGAAGGAGGCTTCCTGGACAGCGGATTCAACTCCCTGACCGCCGTCGAACTCCGCAACCGCATCGGCGCCCTCGCCGGCGTACGACTGCCCGCGACCCTCATGTTCGACCACCCCACACCGGAGCGGCTCGCGGCGCACCTCCTGGAGCGCATCGCCCCCGCCGCCCGGCCCGCGACGTCCCCGATCCTCGACCAACTCGACGCCCTGGAAGCCCGCTTCACCGGGGCGACGCTGGACACGACCGTGGACGACACGCTCCACGACCAGCTCCGCGCCCGGCTGCGTGGCCTCCTCGACCGGCTGGACGGCACCCCCGGCCTGCCCGGAGCCCCGGCAGCCGCGACGGAGGCCGACGAGGTCTCCGACGACGAGCTGCGCGCCTTCCTCGAGGGCGACCTCGACGAGGCCTGAACCAAGGCCGGTCGTCCCGGCCGCGACCCGACGTCGCGGCCGGGCGACCGCAAGCCCCACCCGCCATTTCCCACCCGTCACCCGTGATCTGGATGGAACATGAAGGCTCTCGTGCTCGCGGGGGGATCCGGTACGCGGCTGCGACCGATCACCCACACCTCCAGCAAACAACTGGTCCCGGTCGCCAACAAACCGATCCTCTTCTACGGCCTCGAAGCCATCGCCGAGGCCGGCATCACCGACGTCGGCATCATCGTCGGCAGCACCGCCCCGGAGATCCGGGCCGCCGTCGGTGACGGCTCCGCCTTCGGACTCGACGTCACCTACATCTCGCAGAGCGAACCCCTCGGGCTCGCCCACGCCGTCCTCATCGCCCAGCCCTTCCTCGGCGACGACGACTTCGTCATGTACCTCGGCGACAACTTCGTCCTCGACGGCATCAGCGACGTCGTCGACGAGTTCCGCAAGGACCCCCGCGACGCCCACGTCCTCCTCACCCGGGTCGGTGATCCCACGGCCTTCGGCGTCGCCGTCATCGACGACCACGGCAACGTCATCGACCTGGAGGAGAAGCCGAGCCGGCCGCGCAGTGACCTCGCCGTCGCCGGCGTCTACCTGTTCACCACCGCCGTCCACGAGGCCGTCGCCGCCATCAAGCCCTCCGCCCGCGGCGAACTCGAGATCACCGACGCCCTCCAGTGGATGGTCGACCAGGGGATGGACGTGGCCTCCACCGTCATCACCGGCTACTGGAAGGACACCGGCAACGTCACCGACATGCTGGAGGTCAACCGCACCCTCCTGGAACGGCTCCAGCCCCGTATCGACGGGTTCGTCGACGAGGAGAGCGAGATCATCGGACGGGTCCGCATCGAGGCGGGCGCCGAGGTGCGCCGCTCCCGTATCGTCGGCCCCGCCATCGTCGGAGCGGGCAGCGTGGTCACCGACTCCTACATCGGCCCGTCCACCTCGGTCGCGGAGCGGTGCCACATCGCCCACAGCGAGATCGAGTACTCCATCGTGCTGCGGGAGTCGTCCTTCGACCACATCAGGCGCGTCGCCGCCTCCCTCGTCGGCCGGAACGTCAAGGTCACCCTGACGCCCAGACTGCCCGCCGCCCACCGTCTCGTCATCGGCGACCACGGGCAGGTCCAGATCTCCTCATGAACCCCGTCCGCCTCCTCATCGTCACGGCCGTCGACGCCGAGCGCGACGCCGTCGCGCGCGGCCTCGGCACCGCCGCCCCGCTCACCGCGCCCGGCCTGCCCGGCCGCACACTCCTGCGCGTCACCAGCGACGAAGCGGTCTCCTGCGGGGACGCGCTGGGGGTACCCTCCACCGCCCGCCGCCGCCCCCTCACCGCGGACCTGCTGACCGGGGGAGTGGGCCCCGCCGCCGCGGCCGCCGCCACCGGCGCCGCGCTCACCGCGGCCGCCGCCCGGGAAGACCCCTACGACCTGGTCATCTGCGCGGGCATCGCCGGCGGGTTCGCCCCCGTAGCCGCCCTGGGTTCCGTCGTCGTCGCCGACCGCGTCATCGCCGCCGACCTCGGCTGCGAGACGTCCGACGGCTTCCTGTCCGTCGACAGCCTCGGCTTCGGCGTCACCGAGCACACCTGCCCGCCGGACCTGTCCGCCGCCGTCGCCCGCGTCCTCGGCGCCGTCCACGCGCCGGTCCTGACGGTCTCCACCGTCACCGGTACCGCGGAACGCGCCCGGGCGCTCCAGCGGCGGCACGCGGCCGCCGCCGAAGCCATGGAGGGTTTCGGGGCCGCCGAAGCCGCGGCCCTGCACGGCATCCCGCTCCTCGAAGTCCGTACGGTCTCGAACACCGTCGGCCCACGGGACCGGGCCGCCTGGCGTGTCCCCGACGCGCTCGCCGCCCTCCGCGACGCCTTCGCGGTGCTCCACTCCGTCCTCGCCCGCGGCGCCCCACCGCCCTACACGTGACCACCCCGGCCCCGGACTGTGTCCGGGGCCTTCGGCACAGCATGGCCGGCCCATGGGCACCGCTCCGGCCTGCGTGAACGATGGCCGCCACCGAAATCCAAGCGTTTCCCCAGTGAACGCCTTCGGCCGCCGAAAATGCTCTTCCCCCGGGTCATGCTGTCCCCACCGCACTCGGAGCCGAGCGTCGGACCCATGCCCGCACCGGGCGCCCGGGACCGGCGCGAACCGGCCCGGCGCGGACCGCCGCTCCGTCACCGAAACCGAACAGCATGGGGGCAGTCCATGACGAATGAAGCGCAGCTTCGGGACTACCTCAAGCGGGTCACCGTCGATCTCCACACCACCCGCCGCAAACTGCGGCAGCTGGAGGCCCGCGAGCAGGAACCCGTCGCCATCGTCGGCATGAGCTGCCGCCTGCCCGGCGACGTACGCAGCCCCGACGACTTCTGGGACCTGCTGGTCGCGGGGGCCGACGCGGTGACGGACTGGCCCGCCGACCGCGGCTGGCCCGCCGCCGAGACGCAGAGCGGAACCGGCGGCGACCGGCGGCGCGGCGGCTTCGTGACGGACGCCGACCGCTTCGACCCCGCCTTCTTCGACATCTCCCCGCGCGAAGCCCTCGCCATGGACCCGCAGCAGCGCCTGCTGCTCGAAGTGGTCTGGGAAGCCTTCGAACGCGCCGGTATCGACCCCGCCACCCTGCGCGGCAGCCGCTCCGGCGTCTTCGTCGGATGCAGCGACCAGGGCTACACCTCGGGCCTGCGCGAGGTCTCCGACGACGTCCGCGGCCACCTGCTCACCGGCAACTCCATGTCCGTCCTGTCCGGCCGTGTCGCCTACACGCTCGGCCTGGAGGGGCCCGCCGTCACCGTCGACACCGCCTGCTCCTCCTCCCTCGTCGCCCTCCACCTGGCCGCTCAGTCACTGCGTTCGGGGGAGTGCTCCCTCGCGGCCGTCGGCGGCGTCACCGTCATGTCCAGCCCCGGCGCGTTCATCGAGTTCGGCCAGCAGGGCGGCCTCGCGGGCGACGGCCGCTGCAAGGCGTTCTCCGACGACGCCGACGGCACCGGCTGGGCCGAGGGCGCCGGCACGATCATCGTCGAGCGGCTCTCCGACGCCCGCCGCAACGGCCACCAGGTCCTCGCCGTCCTGCGCGGCAGCGCCGTCAACCAGGACGGCGCCTCCAACGGCCTCACCGCCCCCAACGGCCTCTCCCAGCAGCGCGTCATCCTCGCCGCACTCGCCAACGCGGGCCTGCCCGGCGCAGAGATCGACGCCGTCGAGGCGCACGGCACCGGCACCAGCCTCGGCGACCCCATCGAGGCCCAGGCGCTCCTGGCGACCTACGGACAGGGCCGTCCCGCCGACCGCCCGCTGCTGCTCGGCTCCGTCAAGTCGAACATCGGCCACACGCAGGCCGCCGCCGGTGTCGTCGGCGTCATCAAGTCCGTCCTCGCCCTGCGCCACGGCGTCCTGCCGCCCACCCTGCACGCCGGGACCCCCTCCACCCACGTCGACTGGAGCGCCGGGCACGTCGAGCTCCTGAACCGGCCCACCGACTGGCCCGACACCGACCACCCGCGCCGCGTCGGCGTCTCCGCCTTCGGCCTCTCGGGCACCAACGCCCACGCCGTCATCGAGCAGGCCCCCGAACCCGCCGCCGACGAACCCGCCGCCGAAGCCGCCCCGCGCGCCGCCCTCCCCGTCCTCCCGTGGCTGCTGTCCGCCCGGGACGACGACTCCCTGCGCGCCCAGGCCGGCCGCCTCGCCGCCCACCTGACCGCACACCCGGCGACCGACCTCTACGACCTGGCCGCCTCCCTCGCCACCACCCGCACGGCCTTCGAACACCGCGCCGTCGTCCAGGGCCACGACCGGGCCGAACTCCTCACCGCGCTCACCACGTTGGCCCAGGGCGAGCCCGACCACCGCACCCTCGTCGGCACCACCCGGGAAGGCAGGACGGCGTTCCTGTTCTCGGGCCAGGGTGCGCAGCGGATCGGTATGGGGCGTGAGCTGTACGACGCTTTCCCGGTGTTCGCGGAGGCTTTCGACGCCGTGTGCGCGCAGGTGGGTGACGAGCTGCGTGATGTCGTGTTCGGTGACGACGCCGAGCGTCTGAACCGTACGGAGTGGACGCAGCCAGCGCTGTTCGCGGTCGAGGTGGCTCTGTTCCGTCTGGTCGAGTCCTTCGGGGTTCGCCCGGACTTCCTGGTGGGCCACTCGATCGGTGAGATCGCTGCCGCGCATGTGGCGGGGGTGATGTCGCTGGAGGACGCGTGCGCCCTGGTCGTCGCGCGTGGCCGGCTGATGCAGGAGCTGCCCGCCGGTGGCGTGATGGTGGCTGTGGAGGCGGCGGAGGCCGAGGTGCTTCCCCTGCTCCGGGACGGGGTGTCGATCGCCGCTGTCAACGGCCCGCAGGCGGTGGTGATCGCGGGTGCCGAGGCGGCTGTCGAACAAGTCGCCTTCGAGCTGAAGCAGCAGGGTCGGCGCACGTCCCGGCTGAGGGTGTCGCACGCTTTCCACTCACCGCTCATGGAGCCGATGCTCGACGCCTTCCGCGAGGTGGCCGAGCGGATCGCTTACGAGGTTCCGCGGATCCCGGTCGTGTCGAACGTGACCGGACGCCTCGCCGCCTTTGAAGAGGGCGAGTTGGCTTCGGCCGCGTACTGGGTCCGGCATGTGCGTGAGGCGGTGCGTTTCGCCGACGGCATCGACACCCTCGCGGCCGAGGGCGTGACGCGTTTCCTGGAGGTCGGACCCGACGGCACCCTCACCGCCCTCGCCCAGAACTGCGCGCCGGACAGCGACGCCCTGTACGTGCCGGTGCTCCGCAAGGACGGCCACGAGACTCACACCCTCCTGACCGCCCTCGCGCGACTGCACCTGCGCGGTGGCGCCGTGGAGTGGACCGCGCTCCTGCCGGGCGCCCGCGCGGTCGAGCTGCCCACCTATGCCTTCCGCCGCGACCGCTACTGGCTGGAGCGCTCGTACGCCGAGGACGGTTCGGCCGTCGGCGCGTCGAGCCCGTACCACCGTGTCGTCTGGCGCACCGTCGCCGGTCTGCCCGAAGGCGCGCGCCTGCCCGGTCGCTGGCTGTTCGTACGGCCCGCGAACCTGGAAGGGGACGACGGCTGGGACAGCGCATTGGCCGAAGCGCTCACCGAGGCCGGGGCCGAGCTGGTCGTCGTCGAACACCATCACACCGATACGCGGGCCGAGTTCGCCCGCCGCATCACTGCCGCCACGGTGGACGCCCCCGTGACCGGAGTCGTGTCCACGCTCGCCCTCGCAGGCGGCGAGAGTGATGACGTGCCCCACGGCGTCCTCGCGACCGCCGCGGTGACCCAGGCACTCGGCGACGCGGGCGTCCAGGCCCCGCTCTGGACCCTCACCCGTGGAGCCGTCACCGCCGCTCCGAGCGACGCGGCGCCGCTTCCGGACCAGGCCGCCGTATGGGGTCTCGGCCGCGTCGCCGCCCTGGAACACCCCGACCGCTGGGGCGGCCTCGTGGACCTCCCGCCGACCCTCGACCGGCGCTCGGCCACCCGCCTCGTCGCCCTGCTCGCGGGCGGCGCGCGCGAGGACCAGGCCGCGATCCGCCCCGGCGGACTGCTCGGGCGCCGTATCGTCGCGGCGCCGTCCGGGTCCGGGGCGGCCTGGCAGCCCGCGGGCACGGTCCTGGTGACCGGCGGCACCGGCGCACTCGGCGCCAGGGTCGCCCGGTGGGCGGCGCGGAACGGTGCCGCACACCTGATCCTCGTCAGCCGCAGCGGCGATCAGGCGCAGGGAGCAGAGGCGCTGCGCGCGGAACTGCGCGGCCTGGGCGCCGAAGTGACTTTCGCGGCCGTGGACCTGGCGGACCGTCCGGCGCTGGCCGCGCTGTTCGAGACCCACCCCGTGGACGCGGTCGTCCACACCGCGGGCGTGTTGGAGGACGGAGTCCTCGACGGTCTCACCCCGGAAGCCTTCAGCCGGGTCTTCGCCGCGAAGGTGACGGGCGCACGCCACCTCGACGAGCTGACCCGGGACCGCGACCTCGCCGCGTTCGTCCTGTTCTCCTCGTTCGCCGGTACCGTCGGCTCCGCCGGGCAGGCCAACTACGCCGCCGCGAACGCCCTGTTGGACGCCATAGCCGAGCGGCGCAGGAGCGCGGGCCTGCCCGCCACCTCGATCGCCTGGGGACCTTGGGCGGGCGGTGGCATGGCCGCCGACGCCGACGCCGAGAGCCGTCAGCTGCGCGGCGGCGTCGGACTGCTCGACCCGGACCGGGCACTGGACGCCCTCGCGGCCTGCGCCGGGGACACACCGGCTACCGCCCTCGTGGCCGACATCGACTGGAACCGCTTCGGCCCCGCTTTCACGGCCGTCCGCCACAGCTCCATGCTCACCGAGGTGTTCCGCGCCCCGGCCGCACCCGAGGCGACCGCCGAGACCGTCGCCACCGGCCTGCGGGCCCGCCTCCAGGACCTCGGCCCCGAGCCCCGCCGACGTGCACTGCTCACCGAGGTCCGCACCCGGGCCGCCGCCGCCCTCGGCTACCCCGGCCCCGAACGGGTCGGCGCGGAGCGGGCCTTCCGTGACCTGGGCGTGGACTCGCTGATCGCGGTGGAGCTGCGCAATGTCCTGGCGGCCGTGTCGGGCGTGACGCTTCCGACGACGGTGGTCTTCGATCACCCGACGCCTCAGGCGCTGGCCTCGTTCCTGTACGCCGAGCTGTTCGGCGACGATGCGGCCTCGGTCGTCTCGTCGTCCGTGGTGGCGGTGGACGAGCCGGTGGCGATCGTCGGCATGGCATGCCGTTTCCCGGGCGGCGTGGAGTCGCCCGAGGACCTGTGGGACCTCCTCGCCGACGGCCGGGACGGCATCGGCGACTTCCCCACCGACCGAGGCTGGGACCTCGACCTGCTCTTCGCCCCCGACCCGGACAACCCCTACGCCAGCCACACCGCACGCGGCGGTTTCCTGTCGGGCGTCGGCGGTTTCGACGCGGAGTTCTTCGGGGTGTCGCCGCGTGAGGCGCTGGCGATGGACCCGCAGCAGCGGTTGCTCCTAGAGGCGTCGTGGGAGGCGGTGGAGCGGGCCGGGATCGACCCGCGGTCGCTGCGCGGAAGCCGCACGGGTGTCTTCGCCGGTACCAACGGTCAGGACTACCCCGCCCTGCTGAGCCTGTCGGAGGGCGACTTCGGGGGCTACGTCGGTACGGGCAATGCGGCGAGTGTGGCGTCGGGCCGTGTGGCGTATGTGCTGGGTCTTGAGGGTCCGGCGGTGACGGTCGACACCGCCTGCTCGTCCTCCCTGGTGGCTCTGCACTTGGCCGGCCAAGCCCTAAGGGCTGGTGAGTGTGATCTGGCGCTGGCGGGCGGTGTGACGGTGATGTCCACGCCGGGCGCGTTCGTGGAGTTCAGCCGGCAGGGTGGGCTTGCCGGTGACGGCCGGTGCAAGGCGTTCGGTGAAGGCGCGGACGGTACGGGCTGGGGTGAGGGTGTCGGTGTCCTGCTGGTGGAGCGGCTCTCGGATGCGCGCCGCAACGGGCACCGCGTCCTGGCGGTGGTGCGGGGCTCGGCGGTCAATCAGGACGGTGCGTCGAATGGTCTGACGGCGCCGAATGGTCCGTCGCAGCAGCGGGTGATCCGTGCCGCGCTGTCGTCGGCCGGGTTGTCGGCGGCGGATGTGGACGCGGTGGAGGCGCACGGCACGGGCACCAAGCTCGGTGACCCGATCGAGGCGCAGGCGCTCCTGGCCACGTACGGGCGGGACCGCGCTGAGGACCGGCCGCTGTGGCTCGGGTCGGTGAAATCGAACCTCGGACACACGCAGGCGGCTGCGGGTGTGGCCGGGGTCATCAAGATGGTGGAGGCGCTCCGGAACGGGATGCTGCCCGCGACCCTGCACGCGGAGGAGCCGTCCTCGCATGTGGACTGGTCGTCCGGGACCGTGCAGTTGCTCACCGAGCGGCAGGAATGGCCGACGGGTGTGGACCGTCCGCGTCGCGCGGGTGTGTCGTCCTTCGGCCTCAGCGGCACCAACGCCCACGTCATCCTGGAAGAGGCGCCCCAGCAGAGTGCGGAGCCGGTCGAGTCCGTCGCCATGCCGGTGGTGCCGTGGGTGCTGTCCGGTCGTAGCGCCGACGCCCTGCGCTCCCAGGCCGCCCGCCTGCTGGAAGCCGTACGAGCCGGGTCCGAGACCGACGCCGTCGAGATCGGTACCGCCCTCGCCACCACACGTACCGCCTTCGAGAACCGAGCTGTCGTCTGGGGCCGTGACGACGCCGAACTCCGCGCCGCACTGGCCGCGTTGGCACAGGGTGAGCCGAGCCCTCGTAGCCTCACGGGCACTGTCGACGAAGGCCGCACGGCGTTCCTGTTCTCGGGGCAGGGTGCGCAGCGGCTCGGTATGGGGCGTGAACTGCACGCGGCCTTCTCGGTGTTCGCGGAGGCCTTCGACGCCGTCTGTGCGCAGGTGGGTGACGAGCTGCGTGATGTCGTGTTCGGTGACGACGCCGAGCGTCTGAACCGTACGGAGTGGACGCAGCCCGCGTTGTTCGCGGTCGAGGTTGCTCTGTTCCGGCTGGTGGAGTCCTTCGGTATACGCCCGGACTTCCTGATCGGTCACTCGATCGGTGAGATCGCTGCCGCTCACGTGGCGGGGGTGATGTCGCTGGAGGACGCGTGCGCCCTGGTCGTCGCGCGTGGCCGCCTGATGCAGGAGCTGCCCGCCGGTGGCGTGATGGTGGCCGTGGAGGCGGCGGAGGCCGAAGTACTGCCCTTGCTGGTCGACGGGGTGTCCATCGCTGCCGTCAACGGCCCGCGGGCGGTGGTGATCGCCGGTCACGAGTCGGCTGTCGTCGCGGTGGCCGAGGAGCTGAAGCGGCAGGGCCGGCGTACGGCTCGGCTGCGCGTCTCGCACGCCTTCCACTCTTCGCTCATGGAGCCGATGCTCGACGCCTTCCGTGCGGTGGCCGAGCAGATCACCTACGCGACCCCGTCGATCCCTGTCGTCTCGAACGTGACCGGACGCCTCGCCGCCTCCGCCGAGGGGGAGCTGACGTCGGCCGACTACTGGATCCGCCACGTCCGCCAGGCCGTCCGCTTCGCCGATGGTGTCGACGCGCTTGCCGCCGAGGGCGTGACCCGATTCCTGGAGATCGGCCCGGACGGTACCCTCACCGCACTCACCCGGACCGTGCTCGGTGACGTCGACCGTGCTGTCTGTGCCCCGGTCCTGCGCAAGGACCGGGCCGAGGCCGACGCGCTGTACGCCGCCGTGGCCGCCATGCACACCGCCGGCGTCCAGGTCGGCTGGGAGAAGGTCTTCGCCGGGGCGCGGCCCGCGTCCCTGCCGACGTACGCCTTCCAGCGCTCCTGGTACTGGCCCGAGCCGCGGCGCGGTGCGCACCCCGTGACCGGTGCGGCCGCCGTGACGTCGGCCGGGGAGGCCGCGTTCTGGGAGGCCGTCGACCGGGGGGACGCCGAGGAACTCGCAGGTGTCCTCGACCTCGACGGTGACGCGCTTGACGGTGTCCTTCCCGCGCTGTCCGCGTGGCGGCGTGACCAGGCCGAGCGGACGACCGCGGATTCCTGGCGCTACCGCGTGCGGTGGGAGCGGCTCAAGGCGACCACGGATGACCGACGCGCGGCCGGCGGGCGGTGGCTGCTGCTGCAGTCCGGTGACGGCCCCGCCCTGCCCGGCATCGAGGACTTCGTGCCCGGGATCGAGCGCGTGGAGTGCGCTGCGGGCGTGGAGCGGGACGCGCTCGCGGAGCTGCTGCGCGCGGTGGCCGCCGAACCGGAGCCCGTCGCCGGTGTGCTGTCCTGCCTGCCGGACGTCGGCGGTGCGCTCACACTCGTACAGGCGCACTCCGACGCGGCGCTCGCGGCGCCGCTGTGGCTGGTGACCAGCGGTGCCGTCGCCGTGGGCGGCGGGACCGAGGCCGTGGTCGAGCCGGCCCGGGCCGCGGTGTGGGGCCTGGGGCGCGTCGCCGCCCTGGAACACCCGGACGTCTGGGGCGGATTGCTCGACCTGCCTGCCCGCCCGGACCGGCGTTCGCTCGCGCGGGCCGCCGCCGTGCTCGCCGCCGCCGACGAGGACCAGGTCGCCGTACGCGGCACCGACGCCTACGCCCGTCGGCTCGTCTCCGCGCCCGCGCCCGCCGCCACCGGCGAGTGGACGGCGCCCGAGCGTGTTCTGATCACCGGCGGCACGGGCGCCCTCGGGACGCGCGTCGCCCGCTGGGCCGTCGGGCACGGTGCCCAGGAGCTGGTGCTGACGAGCCGGCGCGGGCCCGAGGCGCCCGGCGCCGACGAGCTGCGGGACGAACTCGTCGCGCTCGGGGCGCGGGTGACGGTCGTCGCCTGCGACATGGGTGACCGCGACGCCGTCGCCTCGCTCCTGGCCGAGCACCCCGTCGACGCGGTGCTGCACTGCGCGGGCGTCCTCGACGACGACGTGATCGCCTCGTACACCCCCGACCGGCTCGCGGCCGTGCTCGCCGCCAAGGCGGACGCCGCCGACCACCTCGACGAACTGACCCGCGAGAGCGGGAGCGACAGCGACAGCGGCCTGTCGGCTTTCGTGACGTTCTCCTCCATCGCCGGCGTGTGGGGAAGTGGCGGGCAGGCCGCCTATGCCGCGGCCAACGCCCATCTGGACGCCCTCGTCGAGCGCCGCCGGGCCCGGGGTCTGGCCGGTACGTCCGTGGCCTGGGGCCCGTGGGGCGGCACCGGCATGGCCGCCGACGACGCCGCCCGGACGCTGCTTGAACGACGCGGGCTGCGGCCGCTCGACCCGGACGCCGCACTGACCGCTCTCGGCCGCGCCCTGGCCGCCCGGGACACCGCCGTGGTCGTGGCCGACGTGGACTGGGAGCGGTTCGCGCCCGCGTTCACCACCGGTCGGCCGAGCCCGCTGCTCGCCGCGCTGACGGACGCGGCCCCGGCCCCGTCGACCCGTACGCCCGGCGCCGCCACCGGCGCAGGCGGCGCGCTGCGCGACCGGCTCGCCTCACTCACCGCGGAGGAGCGCGACGCCGCCCTGCTCGACCTCGTGTGCCGCCGGGCCGCCGCCGCGCTCGGACACAGCGACCCGGCCGCCGTCACCGTCGGGCGCGCCTTCCGCGACATGGGCTTCGACTCGCTGACCGCCGTCGAACTGCGCAACGACCTCACCACCGAGACCGGCGCCCCGCTGCCCAGCACCCTCGTCTTCGACCACCCCACCCCGCTCGCCGTCGCCGCGCACCTGCGGGACGTCCTGTTCGGCGCCGCGCAGGAGCGGCACGACGTGCCGGTGCGGGCCACCGACATCCACACCGACGCCGACCCCGTCGTCATCGTCGGCATGGGCTGCCGCCTGCCGGGCGGCATCGAGGGACCCGACCAGCTGTGGGAGCTGCTGGCCGCCGGTGGCGACACCGCCGGAGGGTTCCCCGAGGACCGCGGCTGGGACCTGTCCGCCCTCCTCGATGCCAGCGACACCGCGTCCGGCGGCTTCCTTGCACAAGCCTCCGCGTTCGACGCCGCGTTCTTCGGTATCAGCCCCCGTGAGGCCCAGGCCCTCGACCCGCAGCAGAGGCTCGTCCTGGAGACCTCCTGGGAGGCCCTGGAGCGTTCCGGGATCGCCCCCACCGCGCTGAAGGGTTCGCGCACCGGCGTCTTCGTCGGCGCCGGAAGCTCCGGCTACGCCACCGGCCTCACCGAGGTTCCCGAGGGGCTCGGCGGTCATCTGCTGACCGGGCAGGCGGGCAGCGTGGTCTCCGGCCGGGTCTCCTACGCCCTCGGTCTGGAGGGCCCGGCCGTCACCATCGACACCGCCTGCTCCTCCTCGCTGGTCGCCCTGCACCTCGCCGCGCAGTCGCTGCGCTCCGGCGAGTGCGACCTCGCGCTCGCGGGCGGCGTCACCGTCATGGCCGACCCCGGCGCCTTCGTCGAGTTCAGCCTCCAGGGCGGGCTCGCGCCCGACGGCCGCTGCAAGGCGTTCTCCGAGGACGCCGACGGCACCGGCTGGGCGGAGGGCGTCGGCGTCCTCGTCGTCGAACGGCTCTCCGACGCACGCCGCAACGGCCACCGCGTGCTGGCCGTCGTGGAGGGCACCGCAGTCAACCAGGACGGCGCCTCCAACGGGCTCACCGCCCCCAACGGTCCCTCGCAGCAGCGGGTCATCCGGCAGGCGTTGGCCTCCGCCGGACTCTCGCCGCGGGACGTGGACGCCGTCGAGGCGCACGGCACCGGCACCACCCTCGGCGACCCCATCGAGGCACAGGCGCTGCTCGCCACCTACGGCCAGGACCGCGACGAGGACCGGCCGCTGTGGCTCGGCTCGGTCAAGTCCAACCTGGGGCACACGCAGGCCGCGGCCGGCGCCGTCGGCATCATCAAGATGATCCTGGCGCTGCGCGAGAACCAGCTGCCGCGCACCCTGCACGCCGACCATCCCTCCTCCCGTGTCGACTGGCAGACCGGCCGCATCCGCCTCCTCGACGAGGCCGTCGCGTGGCCCGGCGACGGCGACCGGGTCCGCCGCGCGGGCGTCTCCGCGTTCGGCGTCTCCGGCACCAACGCCCACGTCGTCCTCGCCGAACCGGCCCGTACGGCGGCTGAGCCGGCCGCGCTCGGCCGAGGAGACAACGCCCACGCGACCTTCGCCGAACCGGCCCGCACAGTAACCGAGTTCACTTCCTCCGACATGGACGGCGACGCCCAAGGCGTCCTCGCCGAACCGGCCCGCCTGGTGCCCGAGTCGGCCTCGTCCGGCATGGACGGCGACGCCCAAGGCGTCCTCGCCGAACCGGCCCGCCTGGTGCCCGAGTCGGCCTCGTCCGGCATGGACGGCGCGGACACCGACCGAGCCGCCGCCCTGCCCTGGCTGCTCGCCGCCCGCAGCGCGCCCGCCCTCCGCGACCAGGCCATGCGGCTCCTCGCCCACCTCGAACAGCGCCCCGGACTCGACGCCGCCGACGTCGCGCACTCCCTCGCGTTCACCCGGGCCCCCCTTGAGCACCGGGCCGTCGTCACCGGTACGGGCCGTGATGCCCTGCTTGCCGCCCTCGGCATCCTCGCCACGGGCGGCACCGACCCCGCCGTCGTCACCGGATACGCTCCGACCGCCGGCGGCACCGCGTTCCTGTTCGCCGGCCAGGGCACCCAGCGGCCCGGTATGGGACGCGGCCTGTACGAGGCGTTCCCCGCGTACGCCGACGCCTTCGACGCCGTCTGCGGCCACTTCGACGGGCTGCTGCCCTGGCCGCTCGCCGAGGTCGTGCACGGCGACGACGCCGGCACCCTGAACCGCACCGAGTACGCGCAGCCCGCCCTGTTCGCCGTCGAGGTCGCCCTCTACCGGCTCCTGGAGTCCTTCGGGGTACGGCCCGCCCACCTCCTCGGCCACTCCATCGGCGAGATCGCGGCCGCCCACGTCGCCGGGGTGATGACGCTTCCCGACGCCTGCCGTCTGGTCGCCGCCCGCGGCCGGCTGATGCAGGCGCTGCCCGAGGGCGGCGCGATGATCGCCCTCCAGGCCGCCGAGGAGGAGGTGCTGCCCCTCCTCGCCGGACGGGAGGACGTCCTCGGGGTGGCCGCCGTCAACGGTCCCCGCTCGGTCGTGGTCTCCGGCGACGAGGACGCGGCCCTCGCGGTCGCCGCCCACTTCGCCGAGCAGGGCCGCAAGACCACCCACCTGCGGGTCAGCCACGCCTTCCACTCGCCCCGCATGGAACCCATGCTCGACGAGTTCCGCGCCGTCGCGACCTCCGTCGAGTACGCCGAGCCGCGCATCCCCGTCGTCTCCGACCTCACCGGCCGTCTCGCCGGGCCCGGCGAACTGACCGACCCGGAGTACTGGGTCCGGCACGTGCGGCACGCCGTACGGTTCGCCGACGGCGTCACCGCCCTGGAGGAGCTGGGCGCGGGCCGCCTGCTCGAACTGGGACCCGACACCACCCTGACCGCCCTCGCGCAGAGCGCCTGGCAGGGCGCCGCGCCGGTGGCCGCACCCGCGCTGCGCGGCGACCGCGACGAGGCGGAGACACTGCTGAGCGCCGTCGGCGCCCTGCACGCCCACGGCACCGACGTCGACTGGCGCGCCGTGCTCGACACCGTGGCGCCCGGAGCGGCCGTCGTCGACCTGCCCACCTACGCCTTCCAGCACCGGCCCTACTGGATCGAGTCCACCCCCACCACAGACCCGGCCGCCGCCGGACTCGTCCCCGCCGGACACCCGCTGCTCGGAGCCATCGTGCCGTCCGCCGTCGACGACACCCTGCTGCTCACCGGCCGCCTCACCGTCCGCGGCGCGGGCTGGCTCGCCGCCCACCGCATCGGCGGCGCCGCCGTCGTCCCGAGCACCGCCTTCCTCGAACTCGCCCTGACCGCAGGGGCCCACGCGGGCCGCCCGCAACTCGGCGAACTCGTCCTCGAACGCCCCCTGGCGCTGCCCGAGCACGACGGCGTCGCCCTCCAGATCCGGGTCGAGGCCCCCGACGCCCGCGGCGACCGCGCGTTCTCCGTGCACGCCCGGCCCGCCGGTGACACCGGCGCGGAATGGACCCGGCACGCCGCCGGCGTCCTGACCACCGAGACGGCACCCGCCCCGGCCCACGACCTCACCGCCTGGCCGCCGCCCGGCGTCCGGGAACTCGCCACCGACGGGCTGTACGCCCGCCTTCGCGAGGCCGGACTCGACTACGGGCCCGTCTTCCAGGGCCTTACGGCCGCCTGGCAGGACGACGACGCCGTATACGCGGAGGTCGCGCTGCCCGAGTCCGCGACCGCCGACGCCGCCCGCCACGACCTGCACCCGGCGCTCCTGGACGCCGCGCTGCACCCGCTGGGCCTCGGCGCGTTCGACGGCCTGAGTGACGGACGCGTGCTGTTCTCCGCAGGCCCGGCCCGTCTGTTCGCCACCGGCGCCACCACCCTGCGCGTCCGCCTGGAGCGCACCGGCCCGGACACCCTGGCCCTCACGGCGGCCGACGCGATCGGCGAACCCGTCCTGAGCATCGGCTCGTTGCTGCTGCGCCCGGCCCCGGGCAGCACCACCGGCCCGGCTGCCGCAGCTGCCACCGGCCAGGGGACCGACCCGGCCCCCGAGGAGCAGACCGCCCCCGCCACCACCCCGGCCCGCCGCCGCGCAGCCACCCGCACCCAGCCCCCCGGCAGCCTCCTCGAACGCCTCGCCGCCCGCCCCGCCGCGGAGCGCGAGCGCACCCTGCTCACCACCGTCCGCGAACGCGTCGCCGCCGTCCTCGGCCACAGCGGCCCCGACGAGATCGAACCGGCACGCCCGTTCACCGACCTCGGCCTCACCTCACTGACCGCCGTCGAACTCCGCAACGGCCTCAGCGCCGCCCTCGGCGTCACCCTGCCCGCCACCCTCGTCTTCGACCACCCCACCCCCACGGCGCTCGCCCGCCACCTCGCCGACGACCTGTTCGACACCGCCGACGCCGCCGGGCCCGTAGCCATACGACGACGCGCCGTCGACGACGACCCCATCGCCGTCGTCGGCATGGCCTGCCGCTACCCCGGCGGCATCGCGGACCCCGAGGACCTGTGGAACCTGGTGCGGGCCGGGGCCGACGGCATCTCGCCGCTGCCCACCGACCGCAACTGGAACCCCGAGCGGCTCTACCACCCGGACCCCGACCACCCGGGCACCGTCTACACCCGCGAGGGCGGCTTCCTGCACGACGCCAGCCGCTTCGACCCGGCGTTCTTCTCGATCAGCCCCCGCGAGGCCCTCGCCATGGACCCGCAGCAGCGGCTCCTGCTCGAAGTGTCCTGGGAGGCGCTGGAGCGCGCGGGCGTCGACCCGGCCGCGGCCCGCGGCTCCGCCACCGGCGTCTTCGCCGGTGTCACCTACCAGGACTACGTGACGATCCTCGCCGCCTCCGACGACAACTTCGAGGGCTACGTCGGCACGGGCAACTCGCCCAGCGTGCTGTCCGGCCGCATCTCCTACGCCCTCGGCCTGGAAGGCCCCGCGGTCTCCGTCGACACCGCCTGCTCCTCCTCGCTCGTCGCCCTGCACCTCGCCGCCCAGTCCCTGCGCCAGGGGGAGTGCGAACTCGCTCTGGCGGGCGGCGTCACCGTGATGTCGACGCCCGGCTCCCTCATCGAGTTCAGCCGGCAGCGCGCGCTCGCCGAGGACGGCCGCTGCAAGCCGTTCTCCGCGGACGCCGACGGCGCCAGCTGGGCCGAGGGCGTCGGCATGATCGTCCTCGAACGGCTCTCCGACGCCCGCCGCAACGGCCACCAGGTGCTCGCCGTGATCCGCGGCTCCGCCCTCAACCAGGACGGCGCCTCCAACGGCCTGACCGCCCCCAACGGGCCCTCCCAGCAGCGCGTCATCCGGCAGGCGCTGGCCTCCGCCGGACTCTCGCCGCAGGACGTGGACGCCGTCGAGGCGCACGGCACCGGCACCACCCTCGGCGACCCCATCGAGGCCCAGGCCCTGCTCTCCGCCTACGGCCAGGACCGCGACGAGGACCGGCCGCTGTGGCTCGGCTCCCTCAAGTCGAACATCGGGCACAGCCAGGCCGCCGCCGGTGTCGGCGGCGTCATCAAGATGGTCATGGCGCTGCGCGAGAACCTGCTGCCACGCACCCTGTACGCGGACAACCCGACCCCGCACGTCGACTGGAGCGCCGGCAACGTCCGCCTCCTCACCGAGGAACAGCCCTGGCCGGAGACCGGCCGCGCACGCCGCGCCGGCGTCTCCTCCTTCGGCATGAGCGGCACCAACGCCCACGTCATCGTGGAACAGGCCCCCGACAGCCCCGAAAGCACCGAGCGGCCCGCCGCGCGCACCACCCTGCCGGCCGTCCCCGTACTGCTGTCCGCCCGCACCCCGGCCGCCCTGCGCGCCCAGGCCGCCCGGCTCCGCACCCACCTCCGCGCCCGCCCCGACACCCCGCTCACCGACCTCGGCTACACCCTCGCCGTCGGCCGCGCCGCCCTCACCCACCGCGCCGCCGTCCTCGCCGACGACACCGCCGCACTCGACGAGACCCTGTCCGCCCTCGCCGCCGACGCGCCGCTCGCCACGCCCGTCCCGGTCGGCAGCGCTGTGCCCGGCGGCGCCGAACCCGTCCTCGTCTTCCCCGGACAGGGCGCCCAGTGGGCGGGCATGGCCCGTGAACTCCTCGACGAGTCACCGGTGTTCGCCGACTGGATCGACCGCTGCGAGCAGGCGCTCGCCCCGCACGTCGACTGGTCGCTGACCGCCGTGCTGCGCGGCGACGAGGGCGCCGCCGACCTCGGCCGCGTAGACGTCGTCCAGCCCGCCCTGTGGGCAGTCATGGTCGCCACCGCCGAACTGTGGCGCGCGCACGGCGTCCGCCCGGCCGCCGTCGTCGGCCACTCCCAGGGCGAGATCGCCGCCGCCTGCGCGGCCGGGGCGCTCACCCTGGAGGACGGCGCCCGCGTCGTCGCCCTGCGCAGCCGCGCCCTCACCCGCATCGCCGGGACCGGCGGCATGATGTCCGTGCCGCTGTCCGCCGACGAGACCCGCGCCCGCACGGAGCCGTGGGCGGAGCACCTCGCCGTCGCCGCCGTCAACGGACCCGCCTCGTCCGTCGTCTCCGGCGAGGCCGCGGCCCTGGACGAACTGCACGCCGCCCTCGTCGCGGACGGCATCCGGGCCCGTAAGGTCAACGTCGACTACGGCTCGCACTCCGCGCAGGTCGAGGCGATCCGCGAGACCGTCCTCGACGCCCTCGACGGCATCACCCCGCGCGAGGCGGAGATCCCCTTCCGCTCCTCGCTCACCGGCGACTGGCAGGACACCACCGGGCTCGACGCCGCCTACTGGTACACCAACCTGCGCGAGACCGTCCGCTTCGAGGACGCCGTGCGCGGCCTGATCGCGGCCGGACACCGTACGTTCATCGAGGTCGGCCCGCACCCCGTGCTGGCCGTCGGAGTGCGCGAGACCCTCGACGCGGCCGGGGTCGACGGCGCCGTCCTCGGCTCGCTGCGCCGCGACCAGGGCGGCCTGCGCCAGTTCCTCACCGCGCTCACCGAAGCCCACGTACTCGGCGTGGACATCGACTTCGGGACCGTCTTCGACGGCACCGGCGCCCTCCGCACCGACCTGCCCACCTACGCCTTCGAGCACCAGCGTTACTGGCCCACCATCCGCGAGGCGGCCGCCGCGGACCTCGCCGCGAGCGGCGCCCTCACGGCGGATTCCGTAGAGGCCCGGTTCTGGGAGACCGTCGAGCAGGAGGACCTGGAGAGCCTCGCCGACAGCCTCGACCTGCCCGCCGACGCGCCGCTCAGCACCGTGCTGCCCGCCCTGTCCCAGTGGCGGCGCACCCGCAGGGAACGCGCCACCACGGACGCCCTGCGCTACCGGGTCGCCTTCAGCCCCCTCGACACCGGCGCCGCCACCCTCACCGGTACGTGGCTGCTCGTCACCCCCGCCGAGGAGGCCGGGCACACCGCGGTCGCCGACGCCGTCTCGGACGCGCTCACCGCGGGCGGCGCGCGCACGGTCCGGCGGATCGTCCTGCCCGACGGAACCTGCGACCGCGCCGCCCTCGCCGGCCTGCTCACCGACGGCGACGACGGCACCGGACGGCCCGTCGGCGTCCTGTCCCTGCTGGCCCTGGACACCCGCGACCACCCCGGCCACGCAGCCGTCCCCGTCGGCCTGGCGACCACCCTCGCCCTCGTCCAGGCCCTCGGTGACCTCGGCATCGACGCGCCCCTGTGGTGCGCCACCCGCGGCGCCGTCGCCGTCGGCTCCGCCGACCCCGTGCCCGACGCCGCCCAGGCCCTCGTCTGGGGCCTCGGCCGGGTCGCCGCCATGGAACACGCCGACCGCTGGGGCGGCCTCATCGACCTGCCCGCCGACCTCGGCACCCGCTCCGCCACCCGGCTCGCCGCCGTCCTCGCCGACCCCGGCCAGGAGGACCAGATCGCGCTGCGCGCCACCGGCGCCCACGGCCGCCGCCTGGTCCACGCCCCCGGCGCCGACACCCCCGCCGAGACCTGGCGACCGCGCGGCACCGTCCTCGTCACCGGCGGCACCGGCGCCCTCGGCGGCCACGTCGCCCGCTGGCTCGCCGACCGCGGCGCCACCCACCTGGTCCTCGCAGGCCGACGCGGCGCCGACGCGCCCGGCGCCACCGGTCTGCGCGACGAACTCGGCGCCCGCGGCGTCGAGGTGACCCTCGCCGCCTGCGACGTGTCCGACCGTGCGGCCCTCGCGGAGCTGCTCGCCGCGATCCCGGCCGACCAGCCCCTGGACGCCGTGTTCCACGCCGCCGGATCCCTCGACGACGGCGTGGTCCACTCGCTGACGCCGGACCGCATGGACCCCGTCCTGCGCGGCAAGGCGGGTGCCGCCCGCGCCCTGCACGACCTCACCCGCGACCTCGGCCTCTCCGCGTTCGTCCTCTTCTCCTCCACGGCAGGCGTCCTCGGCGGCGCCGGACTCGGCAACTACGCGCCCGGCAACGCCTACCTCGACGCCCTCGCCGCCGAACGCCGCGCCGCCGGACTCCCGGCCACCGCCGTCTCCTGGGGCCTGTGGGCCGACGGCGGCATGGTCGGGGACAGCGCCGGGGACCGCATGCGCCGCCACGGCGTCCACCCCATGGACACCGCGGCCGCCTGCGAGGCCCTCGGCCACGCCCTCGATCTCGGCGACACCCACGTCGTCGTCACCGACCTGCGCTGGGACATCTACGCCCCGTCCTTCACGGCGCCACGGCCCAGCCACCTGCTCGACGAACTGCCCGCCGCCCGCAAGGCGCTGGACACCGCCCGGCAGGCCGCGGGACCGGCCGTGGACGACACCTCCTCGCTCCACGCGCACCTGGCCGCCCTGCCCGCGTACGAACGGGCCGGAGCCGTCCTGGAGATCGTGCGCGGACACGTCGCGGGCGTCCTCGGCCACCCCGCCGCCGACGCCGTCGACCCGGATCAGCCCTTCACCGACCTGGGCATCGACTCGCTCAGCGCCGTCGAACTGCGCAACGGCATGAACCGCATCACCGGCCTGCGCCTGCCCTCCACCCTCGTCTTCGACCAGCCCACCTGCCGCGCCCTCGCCGACTTCCTGCTGGCGGAGGTCGCGGAGGTCGCCGACGACACGGCGGCGGACACCACTGAGCGCGGCCCGCGCCGGGACGCCACGGACGACGACCCGATCGCCGTCGTCGCCATGGGCTGCCGCTTCCCCGGCGGCATCCGCACCCCCGAACAGCTGTGGAGCATGCTCCTGAACGGCGAGGAGGGCCTCGTGCCCTTCCCGGAGGACCGTGGCTGGGACCTCGACGCGCTTCACCACGCCGGGCCCGGCAAGGCGGGCACCGTCGCCACCCGTACCGGCGGATTCCTCACCGACGCGGGCGGTTTCGACCCTGCGTTCTTCAACATCTCGCCCCGCGAGGCCGTCGCCATGGACCCGCAGCAGCGACTGCTGCTCGAGATGGCGTGGGAGACGTTCGAGCGGGCGGGCATCGATCCGCGCGCCCTGCGCGGCAGCCGTACCGGAGTCTTCGCCGGCACCAACGGCCAGGACTACACCGGCATGCTCGCCGCCTCCGGCGAGGACTTCGAGGGCTACATGCTGACCGGCAACGCGGCCAGTGTCGTCTCCGGCCGCCTCTCGTACACCTTCGGCCTCGAAGGCCCGGCGGTCACCGTCGACACCGCCTGCTCCGCCTCTCTCGTCGCCCTGCACCTCGCCGTGCAGTCCCTGCGCACGGGGGAGTGCGACCTCGCGCTCGCGGGCGGCGTCACCGTCATGGCCTCGCCCGGCCTCTTCGTCGACTTCAGCCGTCAGCAGGGTCTCGCGGAGGACGGCCGCTGCAAGGCGTTCGCCGAGGCGGCCGACGGTACGGGCTTCTCCGAGGGCGGCGGTCTGCTGCTCGTGGAGCGGCTGTCGGACGCGCGCCGCAACGGGCACCCGGTGCTCGCGGTGGTGGCGGGTTCGGCCGTCAACCAGGACGGCGCGTCCAACGGGCTGAGCGCGCCGAACGGCCCCTCGCAGCAGCGAGTCATCCGGGCGGCCCTGGCCGACGCGGGCGTCCCGGCGGCCGAGGTGGACGCGGTCGAGGCGCACGGTACGGGCACCAGGCTGGGTGACCCGATCGAGGCGCAGGCGCTGCTCGCCACGTACGGCCAGGAGCGCGACGCCGAGCGGCCGTTGTGGCTGGGATCGGTGAAGTCGAACGTCGGCCACACCCAGGCGGGTGCCGGTGTGGCGGGTGTGATGAAGATGGTGCTTGCGATGCGCCATGGTGTGCTGCCCGCGACGCTCCACGTAGACGCGCCTTCTTCCCACGTGGATTGGGAGCAGGGCGCCGTGGCCCTGCTGACCGAGGCGCGGGAGTGGCCGGAGACGGGGGAGCGCCCGCGTCGTGCGGGTGTGTCGTCCTTCGGTATCAGCGGAACGAACGCCCATGTCGTCCTGGAAGCCGCCCCCGAGGAACCTGCCGCCGTCGTAGAGCCGGCCGCGTCGACGGGCCGCGTGCCCTGGGTCCTGTCCGCCCGCAGCCGTGACGCCCTGCGCGCCCAGGCCGCCCAGCTCCTCGACCACATCACCGCGCACCCCGAGGTGACCCCCGCCGACCTCGGCCTCTCGCTCACCGCGACCCGCGCCGTCTTCGAGCACCGCGCCGTCGTCCTCGGCGCCGACCGAGCCGCCCTCACCGACGGACTGCGGCTGCTCGCCTCCGGCGAGACCGGACCGCACACCGTCACCGGCACCCACCGAGGGGACGGCAGGACCGCGTTCCTGTTCTCCGGCCAGGGCGCCCAGCGCCCGGGCATGGGCGCCGGACTGTACGAGGCGTTCCCCGTCTACGCCGACGCCTTCGACGCGGTCTGCGCCCACTTCGGCGACGACGACCTGCGCGGTCTCGTCCTCGGTGACGACGCCGAGCGCCTGAACCGCACGGAGTGGACGCAGCCGGCTCTGTTCGCCGTCGAGGTCGCCCTCTATCGCCTGCTCGAATCGTGGGGGGTGCGACCCGACTTCGTAGCGGGGCACTCCATCGGGGAGATCGCGGCCGCCCACGTCGCCGGGGTGCTGACGCTCCCCGACGCCTGCGCCCTGGTCGCCGCTCGTGGTCGCCTCATGCAGCAACTCCCGGCAGGCGGCGCCATGTTCGCCGTAGAGGCCACCGAGGACGAGGTGCTGCCCCTCCTTGAGGACCACCTGGGCGCCGCCGGTGTCGCCGCTGTCAACGGGCCGCGCTCCGTGGTGATCTCCGGCGCCGAGGGCGTCGTCGCCGACATCGCGGCGAAGCTCGCCGCCGACGGACGTCGCACCACCCGCCTGCGGGTCAGCCACGCCTTCCACTCGCCGCTCATGGAGCCGATGCTCGACGACTTCCGTGCCGTCGCCGCCGGCCTCTCCTACGCGCCGCAGCAGATGGCCGTGGTCTCCAACGTCACAGGACGGGCCGCCGCCCCCGGCGAGCTTCAGGACCCGGAGTACTGGGTGCGCCACGTGCGCGGAGCCGTCCGCTTCGCCGACGGAGTCCAACGGCTCGCCGAGCACGGCGCGGACCGGTTCGTGGAGGTCGGCCCCGACGGCACCCTCACCGCGATGGCGCAGAGCTGCCTGCCGGACGCCGGGCACACCCTCTTCGTACCGGCGCTGCGCAAGGACCGCGACGAGCCGGAGACGCTCCTCGACGCCCTCGCCCACGCCTTCACCCACGGCGTGAGCGTCGACTGGCCCCGCCTCTTCGATGCCACCGGCGCCCGCGTCACCCCGCTGCCCACCTACCCCTTCCAGCGCCGCCGCTTCTGGCCGAAGCCGCCCGTGCTGCTCGGTGACGTCACCACCGCCGGGCTCGGCGCGAGCAGCCACCCGCTGCTCGGCGCCGCCGTGGAGCTGGCCGACGGGGCCACCCAGGTCTTCACGGGCCGCCTCGCGCTCGGCTCCAGCCCCTGGCTGAAGGACCACGCCCTCACCAGCACCGCCCTGTTCCCCGCCACCGGCTTCCTGGACCTGGCCCTGCACGCGGGCGTCAGGACCGGCTGCGAGCAGGTCGCCGAACTGACCATCCTCGCCCCGCTGCCCCTCCCCGACCGGGGCGGCGTGCAGGTGCAGGTACGGGTCGAGGCACCGGACGCCACCGGGGCCCGCCCGCTGACCGTCCACGGCCGCCCTGACGACGCCGGGCCCGGCGCACCATGGACCCTGCACGTCAGCGGACTGCTCACGGAAGCGGCCGAACCGGCCGTCACACCGTACGACTTCACGGTCTGGCCGCCCGAGGGCGGCGCGGAGGTGGCGCTCGACGGCTTCTACGAGGCGTTCGCCGACCGCGGCCACCTCTACGGCCCGCTGTTCCAAGGACTGACGCGGGTATGGACGCGCGGCGAGGAGGTGTTCGCCGAGGTCGCCCTGCCGGCCGACGCGGACCCCGCCGCCGACGCCTTCGACCTGCACCCGGCCCTCCTCGACGCCGCCCTGCACGCGGTGATGTTCGTCCCGATGAAGGACGCGGGACGGCTCCCGTTCTCCTGGAACGATGTGCGCGTGGACGCCGTCGGCGCCTCCGCGCTGCGGCTGCGGATGGTCCAGGAGGGCCCGGAGGCCATCGGCCTCGCGCTCGCCGACCCGGCGGGCCGCCCCGTCGCCTCCGTCGGCTCGCTCACCCTGCGCGAACTGACCGGAGACCTCGCGGGCTCCACCGTCGGCGCCCGGGGCCCGCAGGGCCTGTACGAGCTGGACTGGCAGCCGCTCACCACCCCGGCCACCGGGACCACGACCGCGTGGACGGTTGTCGGGGCGGGCGAGGCGGACGAACTGGCCGCCACGCTGCGCGCCGCCGGCCACACCGCGCACGCCGTGCCCGACCTGGACGCCCTCGCCGAAGCCGACGAGATTCCCGACACGGTTCTGTACGCCGTACCGGTCGCAGCGGCCCACTCCGGGTCCGAGGCCGACGCGGCCCGCACCACCACCGGCCACGCCCTGGACCTCGTACGGCGGTGGCTCGACGAACCGGCGTTCCTGCACGCGCGCCTCGCCGTCGTGACCCGGTGCGCCGTCCCGGCCGCGCCACGGGCCGCCGACCCGGCGCAGGCCGCCGTGTGGGGCCTGGTGCGGGCGGCCCGCACCGAGAACCCCGGCCGGCTCGTCCTCGCCGACACCGACGGCACCGACGAGTCCGTGGCCGCACTGCCCGCCGTCCTGGACGGCGACAGCGCCTTCGAACTCGCCGTCCAGGACGGCAAGGCGCTCGCACCGTGCATCGTGCCGTTCGCCGCCGACCGGGCCCTCGTCCCGCCGGCCGGCACCGAGGCCTGGCGGCTCGGCGTCGAGCGCAAGGGCACCCTGGAAAGTCTGCGCCTGGCGCCGTGCCCTGAGGTCACCGCGCCGCTCGCGCTGAACGAGGTGCGGATCTCGACGCGCGCCGCGGGCGTCAACTTCCGTGACGTCCTGACCGCGCTCGGCATGTACCCCGGCGACGCCACCGCGATCGGCCTGGAGGGCGCGGGTGTCGTCACCGAAGTCGGCTCCGGTGTGACGGAACTGACGCCCGGGGACCGGGTGATGGGGATGTTCGCCGGTGCGTTCGGACCGGTCGCCGTCGCCGACGCCCGGATGGTCGCGCGGATCCCGAAGGGCTGGAGCTTCGCCGAGGCCGCCACCGTCCCGATCGTCTACCTCACCGCGTACTACGCGCTCGTCGACCTCGGCGGGCTCAAGCCCGGCGAGCGTGTCCTTGTTCACGCCGCGGCCGGTGGCGTCGGCTCCGCGGCCGTCCAGCTCGCCCGCCACCTCGGCGCCGAGGTGTACGGCACCGCCTCCCCCGGCAAGTGGGACGCCCTGCGCGCCGCCGGCCTGGACGACGCGCACCTCGCCTCCTCCCGCGACCTCGGCTTCGAGGACCGGCTGCGCACCGCCACCGACGGCGACGGCTTCGACGTCGTCCTCGACTCCCTGGCCCGCGAGTTCGTCGACGCCTCCCTGCGGCTCCTGCCGCGCGGCGGCCGGTTCCTGGAGATGGGCAAGACCGACGTCCGCGAGCCCGCACAGGTCGCCGCCGACCACCCCGGCGTCGCCTACCGCGCCTTCGACCTGGTCGAAGCGGGTCCCGAGCGGATCGGCGAGATCCTCGCCGACCTCGTCGACCTCTTCGGACGCGGTGTCCTCAAGCCGCTGCCGATGGCCGTGTGGGACGTGCGCCGGGCGCCCGACGCGTTCCGCTTCCTCAGCCAGGCCCGCCACATCGGCAAGGTCGTCCTCACCCTGCCGACGGCACCCGACCCCGAGGGCACCGTCCTGCTCACCGGCGGGCTCGGCGGGCTCGGCCGGATCACCGCTCGCCACCTCGTCGCCGACCAGGGCGTCCGGCACCTGCTGATCGCCGGGCGGCGCGGCCCGGACGCGCCCGGCGCGGCCGAACTGCGCGCCGAACTCACCGCTCTGGGAGCCGAGGTGACGGTCGCGGCCTGCGACGTCGCCGACCGCACCGCGCTCGCCACGCTCCTCGCCAACATCCCCGCCGACCGGCCCCTGACCGCAGTGGTGCACACCGCGGGAGTCCTCGCTGACGGCGTGCTGTCCTCGCTGACCCCGCGGCGCTTCGCCGAAGCGCTGCGCCCCAAGGCCGACGCCGTGGTCGCCCTGCACGAACTGACCCGCGACCTCGACCTCGCCCGGTTCGTGGTCTTCTCCTCCGTCGCCGGCACCTTCGGCGGCGCGGGCCAGGCCAACTACTCGGCGGCCAACGCCTTCCTGGACGCCTTCGCCCACCACCGGCGCGCCCAGGGCCTGCCCGCCGTCTCCCTCGCCTGGGGCACCTGGCTGCCGGAGGCCGGGATGACCGGGGAGCTGAGCGACGCCGACCGCGAACGTCATGCCCGCACGGGCATGGTGCCGCTCGACGCCGCCCACGGCATGCGCCTCCTCGACGCCGCGGCCGACACCGACCGGGCCGCGCTGCTGCCCATGAACCTCGACGCGGCCGCCGTGCGTGAGCACCACGACGTGCTGCCGGTGCTCCTTCGCGGTCTGGTCCGCACGCCCACCAGGCGCCGCGCGGACACCGCCACACCGGCCCCGCAGAAGCCGCAGTCGCTGGCCGAACGGCTCGCCCCGCTGCCCGCCGCCGACCGCGAACAGCTCCTTCTCGACGTGGCCGCCGAACAGGCGGCGGCCGTCCTCGGACACGGCTCGGCCGACGAGGTCGACCCCGAACTGACCTTCAAGGAGCTCGGCTTCGACTCGCTGACCGCGGTCGAACTGCGCAACCGGCTCGCCGCCGCCACCGGACTGCGGCTGCCCGCAACTCTGGTCTTCGACTACCCGACCGCCCTCGCCATGGCCCGGCACCTGCTGGGCGAACTGGCCCTGCCCGAGCCGCCCGGCACCGCGCAGGCGCTGCTCGGCGAGGTGGACCGCCTGGAGGGCGCGCTGCGCGACTCCGGCGTGGCCGGCGAGGACCGGGACAAGGTCACCGCCCGGCTGCGCGAACTCCTCGCCCACTGGCAGGGCGACCCCGTCGCCGCCCCGGCCGACGCCCCCGACCCGCAGGACGCGGAGGACGCGGAACTGGCCGGGGTCGAGTCCGCGGGCGACCTCTTCGACCTGATCGACCGCGAGCTGGGGGACGTATGAGCACCCCCGCCGGTCCCTTGCCCGCACCCGACGCCCCGGCCCGCCCGGTTGTACAAGGAAGTGACACACGTGGCTGACGACGACAAGTACGTGGAATACCTCAAGCGGGTCACGGGCGAACTGCGGCAGACCCGCCGCAAGCTGCGCGAGGCCGAGGACCGGAACAGCGAGCCCATCGCCATCGTCGCGATGAGCTGCCGGTTCCCCGGCGGTGTGCGTACGCCCGAGGACCTGTGGCGCCTGGTCGACGAGGGCGGCGACGCCATCGGACCGCTGCCCGAGGACCGCGGCTGGGACATCGCCGACCGCTACGACCCCGACCCCGACCGGCCGGGCACCTTCTCCACCCGCGAGGGCGGCTTCCTCGGCGACGCCGCCTCCTTCGACGCCGCGTTCTTCGGCATGAGCCCCCGCGAGGCGCTCGCCACCGACCCGCAGCAGCGGATCCTGCTCGAAGCGTCCTGGGAGGTCCTGGAACGCGCCGGGATCCGCCCGCAGTCGCTGCGGGGCAGCGCCACCGGCGTCTTCGTCGGCGCCGCCACCTCCGGCTACGGGCAGGGCCCGGTCGAGGTGCCCGAGGACGTGCACGGCCTGATGCTGGCCGGGAACGCGACCTCCGTCGCCTCCGGCCGCATCTCCTACGTGCTCGGCCTGGAGGGCCCCACGGTCACCGTCGACACGGCCTGTTCGTCCTCGCTGGTCGCCCTGCACTGGGCGGTGCAGGCGCTGCGGGCGGGGGAGTGCGACCTCGCGATGGCGGGCGGTGTCGCCGTGATGGCCACGCCCGGCCTCCTCTTCGAGTTCAGCCGGCAGCGCGGCCTCGCGCCCGACGGCCGCTGCAAGGCGTTCGCCGACTCCGCCGACGGCACCGGCTGGTCCGAGGGCGTCGGCCTGCTCCTGGTCGAGCGGCTCTCCGACGCCCGCCGCAACGGGCACCCCGTCCTCGCCGTGGTCCGCGGCTCCGCCGTCAACTCCGACGGCGCCTCCAACGGCCTGACCGCGCCCAACGGGCCCGCCCAGCAGCGCGTCATCGAGCAGGCCCTCGCCAACGCCGGGATCACCGCCGCCGACGTCGACGCCGTCGAGGCGCACGGCACCGGCACCACCCTCGGCGACCCGATCGAGGCCCAGGCCCTCCTCGCCACCTATGGCCGCGCCAAGGACGCCGAGCAGCCCCTGTTCCTGGGCTCCCTCAAGTCCAACCTCGGCCACACGCAGGCCGCAGCCGGTGTCGCCGGTGTCATCAAGACGGTCATGGCGCTCCAGCACGGCCGGCTGCCGCGCACCCTCCACGTCGACACGCCGTCCACCCACGTCGACTGGGACGCCGGGCACGTCCGGCTGCTCACCGAGCCCGCCGAGTGGCCCGTCACCGAGGGCCGTCCGCGCCGCGCCGCCGTCTCGTCCTTCGGTATCAGCGGCACCAACGCGCACACGATCCTGGAGGCGGCACCGGACGCGAACGAGGAGTCCCACGGCGCCGAGGAGGCCACCGCCGTACGGCTCCCGCTCGCGCCCTGGCTGCTGTCCGCGCGCGGCGCCGACGCCCTGCGCGGTCAGGCAGCCCGCCTCCTCGGCCACGTGGACGCGCACCCCGGTGACGACCCGCACGTCACCGCGCGCGCCCTCGCCACCACCCGGCAGGCCTTCGAACACCGCGCCGTCGTCCTCGCCGAGTCCACCGAGGCCGCCCGCGACGCCCTCGCCGCCCTCGCGGCGGGGGAGGAGCACCCGGCCGTCGTCACCGGCCGCACCCTGCGCGGCGCCACCGCGTTCCTCTTCTCCGGACAGGGCGCCCAGCGCCCCGGCATGGGCCGCGAACTGCACGCCGCGTTCCCCGCCTTCGCCCGCGCCTTCGACGAAATATGCGCCCACCTCGACCCCGAACTCGGCCTCCCCCTCCGGGACGCCGTCCTGGACGCCGCCCCGGACGACGAGGCGCTGCGCGAGACGGGCCTCGCCCAGCCGGCCCTGTTCGCTTTCGAGGTCGCCCTCTTCCGGCTCCTGGAGTCCTGGGGCGTCGCCCCCAAGTACGTCCTCGGCCACTCCCTGGGCGAACTGTCCGCCGCGCACGTCGCCGGCGTGTGGTCCCTGCCCGACGCCTGCCGTCTGGTCGCCGCCCGTGGCCGGCTCATGCAGGCGCTGCCCGAGGGCGGCGCCATGGTCGCCGTCGAGGCGGCCGAGGACGAGGTCACCGCACTGCTCACCCAGCACGGCGACGCCGTGTCCGTCGCCGCCGTCAACGGCCCGCGCGCCACGGTGATCTCCGGCGACACCGCCGTCGTCGAGGCCGTCGCCGCCGAACTCGGCGCCCGCGGCCGGACCACCCGCCGACTGCGTGTCTCGCACGCCTTCCATTCGGCGCGCATGGACACCGTCCTCGACGACTTCCGCGCGGTCGCCGAGAGCGTCATCGCGCACAAGCCGCGGCTGACCGTCGTCTCCAACCTCACCGGGCGCCCCGCCACCGCCGACGAACTCGCCTCCGCCGACTACTGGGTGCGCCACCTGCGCCACGCGGTCCGCTTCGCGGACGGCGTCGACTGGCTCGCCGCCCACGGCGTCACCCGCTACCTCGAACTCGGCCCCGACGCCACCCTCACCGCGCTCGCGCGCACCTGCCTGCCCGACGACACCACCGACCGGGTGTGCGTGCCGCTGCTGCGCAAGGACCGTCCCGAGGCGGTCACCCTCCTTGCCGGTGTCGCCACCGCCCACGCCCACGGCGTCCCCGTCGACCTCGACGCCCTGCTCGGCAACGACCCCGCCGACCCGCGCATCGCCCTGCCCACCTACGCCTTCACCCGCGACCGATACTGGCTGCGCCCCGCCCTCACCACCGCCGACGTCACCGGCGCGGGTCTGACCGGCACCGGGCACCCGCTGCTCGGCGCCGTCGTCCGGGTCGCCGACGACGACCGGGTCCTGCTCACCGGCCGCCTCTCCACGCGCGCCCAGCCGTGGCTCGCGGACCACACCGTCTCCGGCGCCGTCCTGCTGCCGGGCACCGCGTTCGTCGAGCTCGTCCTGCGCGCCGGTGAAGAGGTCGGCTGCTGCTTCCTCGACGACCTGACCCTGGAGGCACCGCTCGTCCTCACGGACGACACCGGCGTCCAGCTCCAGATCGCGCTCGGCGCGCCCGACGCCTCCGGCCGTCGCCCGGTCACCGTGTACGCGCGGCCCGACGCCGACGACGACAGCCCCTGGACCCGGCACGCCGCCGCCCTGCTCGCCCCGGCCCCCGCCGAGCCGGCCACCGGCCTCGCCGCTTGGCCGCCCGCGGACGGACAGCCGATCTCCCTCGACGGCTTCTACGAGGCCCTCGCCGCGCAGGGTTACCAGTACGGCCCCGTCTTCCAGGGCCTGCGCGCCGCCTGGCGGTCCGGCGACACCTGGTACGCCGAGATCGCCCTCCCCGAGGACCAGCACCGCGACGCGGCCCGCTACGGACTGCACCCCGCCCTCCTCGACGCCGCCCTGCACGCCCAGCTCACCGGCGACGGCAGCAGCGAGGGCAGCGGTCCGGGGCTGCCGTTCGCGTTCAGCGGCGTGAGCCTGCACGCCGTCGGCGCCACCGAGCTGCGTGTCCGCCTCGACCGCGGCCCCTCCGGCGCCGTACGCCTGACGCTCGCCGACGGCGCGGGAGACCCCGTCGCCGGCGTGGAGTCTCTCGTGAGCCGACCCGTCGTGGACGGAGCCCTGCGCGCTGCCCGCCCCGCCGACAGTGCCCTCTACGCGGTGCGCTGGAGCGGCGCCGAACTCGACTCCGCGCCGGACACCGACGGCTGGCGTGTGGCCGGCCAGGACCCGGCCGACGGCCTGGTCCCCGCGTGGCCGGTACTCGGCGGCGGCGACACGTCCTGCACCGTCGCCGTCGTGCCGTACGCCTCGCGCCCCGGGGAGACGCCCGCCGACGTGGCGGGCCGCACCCTGACCGACCTCCAGACCCTCCTTGCCGACCCGCGCACCGAGGACGCCCCTCTCGTCGTCGTCACCCGCGGAGCCGTCTCCGCCGACGGTGAGGACGTCACGGACCTGCCCGCCGCCGCGGTCTGGGGCCTGGTCCGTGCCGCACAGACCGAGAACCCCGGCCGCCTCGTCCTCGCCGACGTCGACGACACCGACGCCTCGCGGGCCGCGCTCGCCGCCGCCGTAGCCACAGGAGCAGCTCAACTGGTTCTGCGTCAGGGGCAGTTGCTGACCCCCGCGCTCACCCGTACCCCCGCCGCGGACCGGGCCCCCGCCTGGGACCCGGACGGTACGGTCCTGATCACCGGCGGCACCGGAGCGCTCGGCGCACTCGTCGCCCGCCACCTGGTCACCACGCACGGCGTGCGCTCACTGCTGCTGCTCTCCCGGCGCGGCGCCGACGCCCCCGGCGCCGACGAGCTGACGGCCGAACTCATCGCGCACGGCGCCGTCGTACGCGTCGAGGCCTGCGACGCCGCCGACCCCGAAGCCCTCGCCGCCGTCCTGGCCGCGCTCCCCGCCGACCGGCCGCTGCGTGGCGTCGTCCACACGGCCGGGGTGCTCGACGACGGCACCCTCGGCTCGCTCACCCCCGAGCGGCTCACCGCCGTCCTGCGGGCCAAGGCGGACGCCGCGCTGGCCCTGCACACCGCGACCGGCGGCGCCCACCTCACCGCGTTCGTGCTGTTCTCCTCCGCCTCGGGCCTCCTCGGCGGCGCCGGACAGGCCAACTACGCCGCCGCCAACACCGTCCTGGACGCCCTCGCCCACCACCGCCGCGCCGCCGGCCTCCCCGCCACCTCCCTGGCCTGGACCCTGTGGGACCACGACAGCGGCATGACCGGCGGACTCGGCGACGACGACCGGCGCCGCATCGCCGCCTCCGGGCTGCCCGCCCTCGACCCCGGCCGGGCGCTGCTCCTGCTCGACGAGGCCCTGAGCGGCGACGAGCCCTTGCTCGCACCCCTGCGCACCGAACCCGGCGCTCTGCGCGCCGCGGCCTTCGCCGGGCGCCTGCCCGCCCTGCTGCAAGGACTCGTCCCGGCGCCCGCCCGCCGCGCGGCCCGCGCCGCCGACACCGACTCCACCGCGCTTGGCCGCCGCCTCGCCGGACTGTCCGCGCCTGACCAGGAACGGCTCCTCCTCGACATCGTGCGCAAGCACGCCGCTGTCGCCCTCGGCCACGGCTCGGCCGGCGCCGTCGACGGCGAACAGTCCTTCAAGGACCTCGGCTTCGACTCCCTCACCTCCGTCGACCTCCGTAACCGGCTGAACGCCGAGACCGGTCTGCGGCTGCCCGCCACCCTCGTCTTCGACCACCCAAGGCCCAGCGCGCTCGCCCGGTACCTGGTCGGTCAACTCGCGGGTACGACCGAGCAGCTCGCCGCCGCCACGGTCGCTTCCGACCAGGACGACCCGGTCGTGATCGTCGGCATGGCCTGCCAGTACCCCGGCGGCGTCTCCTCGCCCGAGGACCTGTGGCGGTTCGTCTCCGAGGGCGGCGACGCCATCGGCGCCTTCCCCACCGACCGCGGCTGGGACCTGGACCGCCTGCCCGGCCTCGAGGCCGGATTCCTGTACGGCGCCACCCACTTCGACGCCTCCCTCTTCGGCATCGCGCCCCGCGAGGCCCTCGCCATGGACCCCCAGCAGCGCCTCCTCCTGGAGACCTCGTGGGAGACGTTCGAACGCGCGGGGATCGACCCGCTGTCCCTGCGCGGCAGCAGCACCGGCGTCTACGTCGGCGCCATGGGCTCCGGCTACGCCTCCGGGCTCGCCGACATCCCCGAGGGCATGGAGGGCTACATCGGGCTCGGCGTCTCCGGCAGCGTCATCTCCGGCCGGGTCGCCTACACGTTCGGCCTGGAAGGGCCGACCATGACCGTCGACACGGCCTGCTCCTCCGCCCTCGTAGCCCTGCACCTCGCGGCCCACGCGCTGCGCCAGGGCGAGTGCTCGATGGCCCTTGCGGGCGGCGTCACCGTCATGGCCACACCCGGCACCTACACCGAGTTCACCGCCCAGAACGGTCTCGCCGCCGACGGCCGGTGCAAGGCGTTCGCCGAAGCCGCCGACGGCACCAGCTTCTCCGAGGGCGTCGGCATGCTGCTCCTCGAACGGCTCTCCGACGCCCGGCGCAACGGCCACCCCGTCCTCGCCGTCGTCCGCGGCTCCGCCACCAACCAGGACGGCGCCTCCAACGGCCTGACCGCGCCCAACGGACCCTCCCAGGAACGCGTCATCCGGCAGGCCCTCGCCTCGGCCGGTCTTTCCGCGGCCGACGTCGACGCCGTCGAGGCGCACGGCACCGGCACCACCCTCGGCGACCCCATCGAGGCGCAGGCCCTGTTCGCCACCTACGGCCGCGAACACAGCCCTGAGCAGCCTTTGTCGCTCGGCTCCGCCAAGTCCAACTTCGGGCACACCCAGGCCGCCGCGGGCGCCGCGGGCGTCATCAAGATGGTCATGGCGATGCACCACGGCGAACTGCCGCGCACCCTGCACGTCGACGCACCCTCGCCGCACATCGACTGGTCCAGCGGCACCGTCGACCTGCTCACCGACCCCCGCCCCTGGCCCGCCCGGGACGGCCGGCCGCGCCGCGCCGGTGTCTCCTCCTTCGGTATCAGCGGCAGCAACGCCCACGTCGTCCTGGAGGAACCGCCCGCCGCCCCGCCGGCTGCCGAGCGGCCCGCACCCGCCGCCGTACCGCGCGTGCACCCCGTCTCCGGACACACCCCGGACGCGCTGCGCGCCCAGGCCGCGCGCCTGCGCACCCACCTGCTCCAGCAGGACGACGACGCCCACGACGCCCGCGACCTCGCGCACAGCCTCGCCGCCGCCCGCAACCCGCAGGCCCACCGGGCCGCGGTCGTCGCCGCCGACCGGGACGAGCTACTCACCGGCCTCGCCGCCCTCGCCGCCGGGGAGACGGCCCCGCACGTTACCACCGGCACCGCCGACGGCGGCCTGCTCGCCGTCCTCTTCAGCGGCCAGGGCGCCCAGCACCCCGGCATGGGCCGCGAACTCCACGCCACGCAGCCCGCCTTCGCCGAGACCTTCGACGCCGTCTGCGCCGAACTCGACCGCCACCTCGACGGACCGCCGCTGCGCGACGTGGTCTTCGCCGAAGACGACAGCGCCGAGGCCGCGCTCCTCGACCGCACCGCCTACACCCAGGCCGCCCTGTTCGCGTTCGGCACCGCCGCGCACGCCCTGGCCGTGTCCTGGGGCGTACGGGCCGACGTGCTCGGCGGCCACTCGATCGGCGAGCTGACCGCCGCGCACGCCGCCGGGGTGTTCGGCCTCGCCGACGCCTGCGCCCTGGTCGCCGCCCGCGGCCGGCTCATGCAGAACCTGCCCGAGGGCGGTGCCATGGCCGCGCTGGAGGCCACCGAGGACGAGGTCCTGCCGCTCCTCGACGGCCGCGCCGGGCGTGTGGCGATCGCCGCCGTCAACGGCCCCGTGTCCGTGGTGGTGTCCGGCCAGGCGGAGGACGTGGACGCGCTCGCCGCCGAGTTCGCCGGGCGGGGCCGCAAGACGCGGCGCCTGCGCGTCTCGCACGCCTTCCACTCGCCGCTCATGGACGCCATGCTCGACGACTTCCGCGCCGTCGCCTCCCGCGTCCGCTACGACGCCCCGGCCGTCCCGGTGGTCTCCAACCTCACCGGCGCTCTCGCCACCGGCGAAGACCTGGTCACCCCCGATTACTGGGTGCGCCACGTGCGCCAGGCCGTCCGCTTCGCCGACGGGGTGGGCGCGCTGGAGGCCGCGGGCGTCACGCACTTCCTGGAGCTCGGCCCCGACACCACCCTGACCACCCTCGTGCGGGACGGCGTCACCGACCCCGCCGCGGTCACCGCCGTGTCCCTGCTGCGCCGCGGCCTGCCCGAGGAGCGCACCGCCCTGCTCGCGGCCGCGGCCCTGCACGTCACCGGCCGCGCAGGCGTCCCCGCTCCGCCCCTCGACACCGGGGCGCGGACCGTACCGCTGCCGACCTACGCCTTCCAGCGGGAGCGCTTCTGGCTGGAGTCGTCCGCGGCCCCGGCCGCCTCCGGCGAGGACTCCGCGTTCTGGGACCTCGTCCGGGCCGCCGACCCCGCCGCGCTCGCCGAGCGGCTCTCCGTCGCGGCCGACGCCCCGCTCAGCACCGTCCTGCCCGCGCTCGCCGCATGGCGCGACGAGGACCGCAAGCAGGAGGAGAGCCGGCGCTGGGAGCACCGTGTGGTGTGGCGCCCCGCCGCGGAGGGCGGTGCCGCCACGCTCACCGGCACGTGGCTCGTCGCCGTCCCCAGCAGGCTCGCCGGCAGCCCGTGGGCGCGCTCCGTCGCCGGCGCGCTCACCGCGCACGGGGCGGACGTCCGCATCCTGCCCGTGGACTGCGCCACCGCCGATCGTGAGGGGCTGACGAGGGCTCTCGGCGCCCTGCGCCAGGAGGGCGACAGCGCCGCTGCCGGCCGTGACGGGCTGACCACCGCCGTCACCGGTTCGCGCCAAGACGCCGCCCCCGCCTGGACGGGTGTCCTCTCCCTGCTGGCCGCCGACACCGAGCCGCTGCCCGCGCACGAAGCCGTTCCGGCCGGTCTCGCCGCGACCACCGCTCTCCTCCAGGCCCTCGCCGACGGCGCCGCCGGGGCCGACCCGGTCCGCCTGTGGGCGCTCACCGCCGGGGCGACCGGTGTGCTCGGCACCGAGGCACCCGCCGTACCCGAACAGGCCGCCGTCTGGGGTCTGGGACGCACCGCGGCCCTGGAACACCCCCAGCTGTGGGGCGGCTTGGTGGACCTGCCCGCGGGCACCGAGACCGCCGTCGCCACCGACGTGGCCCGGCGCCTGGTGGCAGCCCTCGCCGACACCTCCGGTGAGGACCAGATCGCCGTCCGCGGCGCCGGGACCTTCCTGCGCCGCCTCGAACACGCCCCGGCCGGGCCGACGGCGGTGACCGCCCCGGACTGGACCGGCACCGTCCTGCTCACCGGCGCGACCGGCGCGCTCGGCCTGCGCACCGCGACCTGGCTCGCCGCGCAGGGTGCCGCCCGTATCGTCGCCGCGAGCCGCTCGGGCGCGGGCTCCGACGGCGCGGCCCGCCTGAAGGACGCCCTCGCCGACACCGGCACGGAACTCGTCCTGGCCGCCTGCGACACCGCCGACCGCGACGCGCTCGCCGCCCTGCTCGCCGAGCACCCCGTGGACGCCGTCGTGCACACCGCGGGCGTCCTCGACGACCGGCTCCTGGACACCATGGACCCAGGCGCACTGGACCGCGTCCTGCGGCCCAAGCTGGCCGCCGCCCGCAACCTCGACGAGCTGACCCGCGACCGCGACCTCACCGCGTTCGTCCTGTACTCGTCGGTCTCCGGCACCCTCGGCACCATCGGGCAGGCCAACTACGCGGCCGCCAACGCCTACTTGGACGCCCTCGCCGAGGCGCGCAGGGCCGCCGGACGGCCGGCCACCTCACTGGCCTGGGGCCCCTGGGGAGGCGGCGGCATGGCCACCGCCGACGCCGACACCGAGGCCCGGATGCGCCGCGGCGGCGTCAACCCGCTCGACCCGGGCAGGGCGGCCGACGCCCTCGGCCGGGCCGTCGCCCGCCCCGACGCGGTCCTCGCCCTCGCCGACATCGACTGGGCCCGCTTCGCCCCCGGCTTCACCACCTCCAGGACCAGCCCGCTCCTCGCCGACCTCCCCGAGGTCCGCGACGTGCTCGCCCAGCGCCCGGAGACCGCCGCGGGCGCCCCCGAGGCCCTGCGCGACCGGCTCGCCGGACAGTCCGCCGCCGAACGCGAGCGCACCCTGACCGCCCTCGTACGGGCCGAGGCCGCCGCCGTACTCGGCCACACCGGCACCGACCGGGTCGGCGCCACGACGGCGTTCAACGCGCTCGGGTTCGACTCCCTCATGGCCGTCGAGTTGCGCAACCGCATCGGCGCCGCCACCGGCCTCGCCCTGCCCGCCACGCTCCTCTTCGACCAGCCGAGCGCGCAGGCGCTCGCCGGATACCTGCGCGGCCGGCTTACCGAGGACACCGACGGCGCGGCCGCGGTCCTCGCCGGACTCGACTCCCTGGAGGCCGCCCTCGACGGGCTGCCCGAGGACGACGTCCGGCGCGACCGCATCGGCGCCCGCCTCCAGGCGCTGCTCGGACGGTTCGGCGGCACGGTCGCCGTCACCACCGTGCCCGCGTCCGCGGACGGCGGCGACGTGAGCGACCGGCTCGAGGCCGCCGGCGCGGACGAGATCTTCGACTTCATCGAGAACGACCTCGGCATCTCCTGACGAGACGGCTCACGAGACGGCTCATGAGACGGCTGACCAGACGGCTGACGAGACGGCCACGGGACCTAGAACGGGTGAGAACGCATGACCGATGAGGACAAGCTCCTCGGCTACCTGAAGAAGGTCACGGCCGACCTGCACCAGACGCGCCGGCGCCTGGCCGCGGCCGAGGCGCAGCAGAGCGAACCCATAGCGATCGTCGCGATGGGCTGCCGCTTCCCCGGCGGCGTCGGCGGCCCCGACGACCTGTGGCACCTGCTCGACCAGGGCACCGACGCCATGACCGAGTGGCCGCGCGACCGCGGCTGGGACATCGACGCGCTCTACGACCCGACGCCCGGAACCCCCGGCCGCAGCTACACCCGTACCGGCGGATTCATCGACCGCGTCGGCGACTTCGACGCCGGGTTCTTCGGCATCTCGCCCCGCGAGGCCGTCGGCACCGACCCGCAGCAGCGCATCCTCCTGGAGATCTGCTGGGAGGCCCTGGAGCGGGCGGGCATCGACCCGCTCGCCCTGCGCGGCAGCCGCACCGGCGTGTTCTCCGGCACCAACCTCCAGGACTACACGACGCTGCTGAGCCACTCCGACAACGCGGGTGACGACGGTGTCGGCAACTCGCCCAGTGTCCTGTCCGGCCGGATCTCGTACACCCTCGGACTGGAGGGCCCGGCGGTCTCCGTCGACACCGCCTGCTCGTCCTCCCTGGTCACCCTGCACCTGGCGGCGCAGGCGCTGCGCGCGGGGGAGTGCGACCTCGCCCTGGCCGGCGGCGTCACCGTCATGTCGACGCCCACGATCTTCCTGGAGTTCAGCCGGCAGCGCGGCCTGTCGGCGGACGGCCGCTGCCGCGCCTTCGCGGACGCCGCCGACGGCACCGCCTGGGGCGAGGGCGCGGGCGTCCTCGTCGTCGAACGGCTCTCCGACGCCCGCCGCAACGGCCACCCCGTCCTCGCCGTGGTGCGCGGCTCCGCCGTCAACCAGGACGGCGCCTCCAATGGCCTGACCGCGCCCAACGGGCCCTCCCAGGAACGCGTCATCTGGCAGGCGCTGAAGGCGGCGCGTCTCGTGCCCGCCGACGTCGACGCCGTCGAGGCGCACGGCACCGGCACCACCCTCGGCGACCCCATCGAGGCCCAGGCCCTGCTCGCCACCTACGGCCAGGACCGGCCCGCCGACCGGCCGCTGCTCCTCGGCTCCGTCAAGTCGAACATCGGCCACACCCAGGCCGCCGCAGGCGTCGCGGGCATCATCAAGACGGTGCTCGCGCTGCGCGCCGGACGGCTGCCCGCCACCCTCCACGTCGACCGGCCCAGCGACCACGTCGACTGGACCGCCGGACGCGTCGAACTCCTCACCGAGAACCGCGCCTGGCCCGACACCGGCGACCGGCCCCGCCGCGCGGGCGTCTCCTCCTTCGGCGTCAGCGGCACCAACGCCCACGTCATCCTCGAACAGGCCCCGCCGGCCGAGAACGACGTCGTAGCCGCACCCGCCGACGACACCCCCCGCCCCCGCGCCTTCACCGTCTCAGGACGCACCGCCGCCGCCCTGCGCGACCAGGCCGGGCGCCTCGCCGCCCACCTGCGCGCCGCCCCGGACACCGCACGGCACCCCGCCGACCTCGCCTGGTCCCTCGCGGCCACCCGCCCGGCACTCGAACACCGCGCCGCCGTCGTCGCCCCCGACCTCGACGTACTGCTGCGCGGCCTGACCGCCCTCGCCGACGGGATCCCCGACCCGGCCGTGGTCCGCGGCGTCGCCGACACCGAGGGCGACCCGGTCTTCCTCTTCCCCGGCCAGGGCCCGCAGTGGGAGGGCATGGCGGTCGAACTGCACGCGGCCGACGCCCGGTTCCGTACCGCATTCGACGAAGCCGCCGCGGCCGTCGAGGCGTTCACCGACTATCGCGTCCTCGACGTCCTGCGCGGCGCCCCCGGCGCCCCGCCCCTCGACCGCCTCGACGTCGTCCAGCCCACCCTGTTCGTCGTCTGCGTCGCCCTCGCACGCCTGTGGATGGCGTGCGGGGTGCGCCCGGCCGCCGTGGCCGGGCAGAGCCAGGGCGAGATCGCCGCCGCGCACATCGCGGGCGTCCTCACCCTGGAGGACGCCGCCCGCGTCGTCGTCACCCGCTCGCGTGAACTGACCGCGATCACTGGCCGCGGCGGCATGGTCGCCGTCCCGCTGCCCCTCGCCGAGGTCGAGCAACTCCTCGCCCCGTACGAGGGCCGGATCTCCGTCGGCTCGGTCACAGGGCCGCGTTCCGTCACCGTCTCCGGCGACGCCGGACCGCTCGCCGAACTCTTCACCCGCCTCACCGACGACGGCATCCGCGCCCGCCGCGTCCCCGTCGACTACGCCTCGCACTGCGGCCAGGTCGAAGAGGTCAAGGACGCCCTGCTCGCCGGGTTCGCGCCGGTGCGCCCGCGCCCCGCCGAGATCCCCTTCCACTCCACCGTCACCGGCGCCCGCGTCGAGGACACCACCACCCTCGACGGCGCCTACTGGTACGAGAACATCCGCCGCACCGTCCGCTTCGAGACCACCGTGCGCACCCTCGCCGACGCGGGCCACCGCGTCTTCGTCGAGGCGGGCCCGCACCCCGTCGTCACCACCGCCGTCGGCGACATCCTGGAGGACCTCGGCATCACCGACGGCGCGGTCCTCGGCTCGCTGCGCCGCTCCGAGGGCGGACCCGACCGCTTCCTCGCCTCCGTCGCCGCGCTCGCCGTCCGCGGCGGCCCGGTCGACTGGACCGCCGTCCACGACGAGCCCGCCCACCGCGTGGACCTGCCCGTCTACGCCTTCCAACGCCGCCGCTACTGGCCCGGGTTCAGTGCCGACGACGCCACCACCGAGCCCGCCGCGGGCACCGCCGACGCGCCCTTCTGGGAGGCCGTCGACTCCGGCGACCTCACCACCCTCGCCACCGCGCTCGACCTCGACGAGGCGACCGTCGCCACCCTCGCCCCGGCCCTGGCCGGCTACCGGCGGCGCAGCACCGACCGCGCCACCGCCGACCGCTGGCGCTACCGCATCGCATGGTCACCGCTCCAGGTCACCGACTCGCCCTCGCTCAGCGGCCGTTGGGTGCTCGTCGTGCCGCGCGGCCACGAAGACGGGCCCGAGGCCACCGCCGTACGGGACGCGCTGACCCGCGCGGGCGCCGAGTGCCTGCCCGTCGTCGTCGACGCTCGCGCCGACCGTGCAGTCCTCGCCGACGCCCTGGCCGACCCGGTCGCCGAGGCCCGCGGCCTCCTCTCCCTCCTCGCTCTGGACGACACACCGCACCCCGAACACCCGCTACTGCCCGGCGGGTTCGCCGCCACGGTCGCTCTCGTGCAGGCGATGGACGACCGGGGCGCCCGCCTCCCGGTCTGGTTCCTGACCAGCGGCGCCGTCGCCACCGGCCCCGACACCGCACCCACCCACCCCGCCCAGGCGCTCGTATGGGGCTTCGGACGCGTCGTCGCCCTCGAACAGGCCGACAGCTGGGGCGGCCTCATCGACCTGCCCGAACAGTGCGACCGGCGCGCCGCTGACCGGATCGTCGCCGTACTCGCCGGAACCGACCACGAGGACCAGGTCGCCGTCCGCGCCACCGGCGTCCTCGGCCGCCGCCTGGAGCGCGCCGCCATCGGCGGACTGCCCGGCCGCCGCGCCTGGAACCCGCAGGGCACGGTCCTCGTCACCGGCGGCACCGGCGCCCTCGGCCGCCACGTCGCCCGCTGGCTCGCCCGTACCGGCGCAGCCCACCTCCTGCTCGTCAGTCGCTCAGGCCCCGAGGCGGAGGGCGCCGCAGAGCTGCTCGCCGAGCTGACGGCCACCGGCGCCCGCGCCGACCTCGTCGCCTGCGACATCGCCGACCCGGCCGACCTCGCCGCGCTCCTTGCCTCCATCCCGGAGGAGCGGCCCCTCACCGCCGTCTTCCACACCGCCGCCGTCCTCGACGACGGCGTCATCGGCTCCCTCACCCCCGAGCGCCTCGCCGAAGTCCTACGGGTCAAGGTCGGCGGCGCCCTCAACCTGGACGCCGCCACCGCGGGCCTCGACCTGACCGCCTTCGTCCTGTTCTCGTCGTCGTCCGGCGTCTTCGGCAGCCCGGGCCACGGCAACTACGCCCCCGGCAACGCCTACCTCGACGCCCTCGCCCAGGACCGCCGCGCCCGCGGCCTGCCCGCCACGGCGGTCGCCTGGAGCGGCTGGGCCGACGGCGGCATGGCCTCCGGCACCGTCGGCGAACGCCTCCAGCGCCACGGCGTCCGCCTCATGGACCCGGCCGTCGCCTGCACCGCCCTCCAGGACGCCCTCGAACAGGACGACACCACGCTCGTCGTCACCGACATCGACTGGGAGGTCTTCGGCGCCGAACTCGACAAGGGCCGCCCGCGCCGCCTCTACACCGGGCTCCCCGACCTCGAACGGCTCCGCGCCCAGCGCCCGTCCACCGCCCCGAGCGGTTCCGCCGACGACGGCGACGACGTACTCGCGGCCATCGCGGCCCTCGGTGAGGCGGACCGGCGTCAGGCCCTGCTCGACCTGGTGCGCGGACACATCGCCTACGTCCTCAACCACCCGAGCCCCGACGACGTCGAACCCGCCCGCGCCTTCCGCGAGTTGGGCTTCGACTCCCTCACCGCCGTCGAACTGCGCAACACCCTCGGCGAGGCGACCGGCATGCGCCTGCCCGCCACCCTCGTCTACGACTACCCGACCCCGGCCGCGCTCGCCGAGCACCTCAGCGAGCGGCTGGCCCCGGCCGGCCGTGCGGTGTCTGCCGGCGCCACCGCCCCGGCCCGCCGGGAATCCGCCGAAGACCCCGTCGTCATCGTCGGCATGGCCTGCCGCTTCCCCGGCGACGCCGACACCCCCGAGCGGTTCTGGCAGCTCCTCAGCGACGGCACCGACGCCCTTGGCCCCTTCCCGGAGGACCGCGACTGGGACGTGGCGGCCCTGTACGACCCGGAGCCCGGCAAGGCGGGCCGCTCCTCCACCCGCGTCGGCGGTTTCCTCGACGGCTTCGCCGACTTCGACCCCGGAGTCTTCAACATCTCGCCCCGCGAGGCACTCGCGACGGACCCGCAGCAGCGGCTGCTCCTGGAGATGGCGTGGGAGTCGTTCGAGCGGGCGGGCATCGACCCGCGCAGTCTGCGCGGCAGCCGTACCGGCGTCTTCGCGGGCACGAACTACCAGGACTACACAGCCCGTCCGATCGCACCCGGCGACGAGGTCGGCGCCCACCTCGGCACCGGCAACTCGGCCAGCGTCCTGTCGGGCCGCATGTCCTACACGTTCGGCCTCGAAGGCCCGGCGGTCACCGTCGACACCGCCTGCTCGTCGTCCCTGGTCGCCCTGCACCTGGCGGCACAGGCCCTGCGCAACGGGGAGTGCGACCTCGCGCTGGCCGGCGGCGTGACGGTGATGTCGACCCCCGGTCTCTTCGTGGATTTCAGCCGTCAGCAGGGTCTCGCGGCGGACGGCCGCTGCAAGGCGTTCGCGGACGGGGCCGACGGTACGGGCTTCTCGGAGGGCGGTGGCCTGCTGCTCGTGGAGCGGCTGTCCGACGCCCGGCGTCATGGGCATCCGGTCCTCGCCGTGGTGGCGGGTTCGGCGGTCAACCAGGACGGTGCGTCCAATGGGCTGAGCGCGCCGAACGGCCCCTCGCAGCAGCGAGTCATCCGCGCCGCGCTGGCTTCCGCCGGGCTGTCCTCGCAGGATGTGGACGCGGTGGAGGCGCACGGCACGGGCACCAGGCTGGGCGACCCGATCGAGGCGCAGGCGCTGCTCGCCACGTACGGCCAAGGCCGTGCGGAGGACCGGCCGTTGTGGCTGGGATCGGTGAAGTCGAACGTCGGCCACACCCAGGCGGGTGCCGGTGTGGCGGGTGTCATGAAGATGGTCCTGGCGATGCGGCACGGTGTGCTGCCGGCGACGCTGCACGTGGACGCACCGTCCTCGCACGTGGACTGGGAGCAGGGCGCGGTAGCGCTCCTGACCGAGGCGCGGGAGTGGCCTGAGACGGGGGAGCGCCCGCGTCGCGCGGGAGTGTCGTCCTTCGGTATCAGCGGAACGAACGCCCATATCGTCCTGGAAGCCCCGCCCGAGGAAGCGCAGGGGGAGGAGCCGGCCGCATGGGCGGGCCCGGTGCCCTGGGTCCTGTCCGCCCGCAGCCAGGACGCTCTGCGCGACCAGGCCGCCCGGCTGCTCGACCACGTCGCCGCGCACCCCGATGTCCGGCCCGCCGACACCGCGTTGGCGCTGGCGACCACCCGGACACCCTTCACCCACCGGGCCGTCCTCGTCGGCGCCGACCACGACGGGCTCACGACCCAACTCCGCGCGCTGGCAGACGGATCCCAGCCGTCCGGCACGGCCCGCTCCGGCGGCCGCACGGCGTTCCTGTTCACCGGGCAAGGGGCCCAGCGCCTCGGCATGGGCCGCCAACTGCGCGCCGCATACCCGGTGTTCGCGGAGACCTTCGACGCCGTGTGCGAGCGCGTCCCCGGGCTTACCGAGGCGGTGTCCGGTGATGACGCAGATCTCCTCAACCGCACCGAGTACGCCCAGCCCGCCCTCTTCGCCTTCGAGGTCGCTCTCCACCGCCTGCTCGAATCCTGGGGGGTGCGACCCGACCTCGTAGCCGGGCACTCCATCGGCGAGATCGCGGCCGCCCACGTCGCAGGGGTGTTCGACCTGGATGACGCCTGCGCCCTGGTCGCCGCCCGCGGCCGCCTCATGCAGGCCCTGCCGTCCGGCGGGGCGATGGCCTCCGTACGGGCCGCCGCGGACGAGGTGGCGCCGCTCATCGCCGGCCGCGAGCACGAAGTCGGCATCGCCGCCCTCAACGGGCCCCGGGCGACGGTGGTCTCCGGCACCGAGTCGGCCGTGGACGAGATCTGCGCCCACTTCTCGGCGGCCGGACGGCGCACCACTCGGCTGCGGGTCAGCCACGCCTTCCACTCGCCCCTGATGGACCCGGTGCTCGACGACTTCCGTGCCGTCGCCACCCGGATCTCGTACTCCGAACCGACCCTGACCCTGGTCTCCGGGCGGACCGGCGAGAGCGCCGCGCCCGGACTGCTCACCGACCCCGAGTACTGGGTGCGGCACGTACGCGAACCGGTCCGCTTCCACGACTGCGTCACACACCTGCACGGCCTCGGCGCCCGCCGCTTCCTCGAGGTCGGGCCCGACGGCCCGCTCACCACGCTCGCCGAGTCCGCGCTCACCGAGCAGGAGGCGTCGAGCACGGACGAATCCCTGTTCGTGGCGGCCGTCCTGCGCGACAAGCCCGAGACGGAGCGCCTGCTCACCGCCGTCGGCACGCTGTTCACGCACGGCGTCGCACCCGACTGGGCGGCGATGCTGCCCGGCGCCCGCGTCGTGCCGCTGCCCACCTACGCCTTCCAGCGACAGCGGTACTGGCTGCCGACCGTGGCCCCGGCCGGTGACCCCGAGGCCGCCGGACTGCGCACCGCCGAGCACCCCTTCCTCGGCGCCGAGATCACCCGGGCGGACTCCGACGGCCTGCTGTTCACCGGACGCCTCTCCCTGCGCAGCCACCCGTGGCTCGCCGACCACACCGTCCTCGGCCAGGCCATCCTGCCCGCCACCGGCTACCTCGACCTCGCCGTGCACATCGGCGACCGCACCGGCTGCGGACACCTGAGCGAACTCACCCTGCTCAGTCCGCTCGTGGTGCCGGCCGAGGGCGCCGCACGACTCCAGGTCACCGTGGACGGCGCGGACGACACCGGCCGCCGCGCCTTCACCGTCTGGTCCCGGCCCGCCGATGACGACGGCGACTGGCAGCGGCACGCGCAGGGCGTCCTCGCCCCGCAGGCGCCGCCCGCCCCGGCCGACGACCTGACGGCCTGGCCCCCGCCGGGCGCCGTGGAGATCTCCGCCGCCGAAGATCCCTACGCGGCCTTCGCCGCCGCCGGGTTCGCCTACGGGCCCAGCTTCCAGGGTCTCGGCACCGTGTGGGAGCGCGGCGACGAGGTGTACGCCGAGGTCGCGCTGCCCGAGCCGTACCGGCAGGACGCCGCGCACCACGCCCTGCACCCGGCGCTGCTCGACGCGGCCGTGCAGACGCTCCTTGTCCGCCGCCCCGGAGTACGGGACGACGAGCACGAGGCGGTGCCGATGCTGCCGTTCGCCTGGACCGGTCTCACCCTGCACGCCACCGGCGCGACCGCGCTGAGGGTACGCCTCACCCCGGCCGGCCACGACCACGGCTACCGGGTCCTTGTCACCGACACCACAGGACAGCCCGTCGCCACCGCCGACTCGATCACCCTGCGGGCCGTCTCCGCCGCCCCCGCCACGGACACCAGCCGGCCCGAACTGCTGCGCCTGGACTGGCCGGAGCTCATTCCGGCCCCCGAGGCCCCGCGTCCGGGCACGGTGCGCTGGATCCTCCTCGGCGAGGGCGACGACCGCGTGGCCGCCGCTCTCGACGCGGCCGGGGTCCACCTGGAGACCTACGCCGACCTGGAGGCCCTCGCCAAGGCCGTCGACACCGGCATGACCATGCCCGACGTGGTCCTCGCCGCCCCCGAGGCCCATGGCCAGGCCGTGCCCGAGACGGTCCGCGGCCACCTCGCCCGCGCCCACGAGCTGATGTGCGGCTGGCTCGCCGACGAGCGGTTCGCCGACGCGCGTCTCGCGTTCGTCACCCGTTCCGCGATCACCGCGGGCGGCAACACGCAGCCTGATGTGGCGGGCGCCGCTCTCTGGGGCCTGGTCCGCTCCGGCCAGGCCGAACACCCCGGCCGCTTCCAGCTGGTGGACCTGGCCGGTGACGTCGAGGACGGCGACGACCCCGCCCTGCTCGCCGCCGTCGCCTGCGGACACCCGCAGTCGGCCGTCCGGGGCGGCCGTGTCCTGCGCCCCGACGTCGCACCGGCCGCGACCGGCGACGCGCCCGCACTCGCGGACGGCACGGTACTGGTCACCGGCGCCACCGGCACGCTCGGCCGCGCCATCGCCCGCCACCTCGTCACCCGGCACGGCGTACGCTCCCTGCTCCTGGCGGGGCGGCGCGGACCCGCGGCCGACGGAGCGGACGCCCTCGTCGCCGAACTGACCGAGCTGGGCGCCCACGTCCACTTGGCGGCATGCGACGTCGCCGAACGCGCTGACGTGCGGCGCCTGTTGCACCGCGTCCCAGCCGGCCTGCCGCTGACCGGAGTCGTCCACGCGGCCGGTGTCACCGACGACGCCGTCCTCACCGCCCTCGACGGCGAACGCTTCGACACCGTGCTCCGGCCGAAGGCGGACGGAGCCTGGCACCTGCACGAGCTCACGGCAGGCCACCGGCTCGCCGCGTTCGTGCTGTTCTCCTCCGCCGCGGGCACCTTCGGCGCCCCGGGCCAGGCCAACTACGCCGCGGCCAACGGCTTCCTCGACGGACTCGCCGCCCTGCGGCACTCCGCCCAACTGCCCGCCGCCTCCATCGCCTGGGGGCTGTGGGACGACAACAGCGGTATCACCGGTCGCCTCTCCGACACCGACCGCGGCCGCCTTGCCCGCGGCGGCCTGCGACCCCTGGCCGCCGAGGACGCCCTCGCCCTCCTGGACGACGCGCTGGCCACCACCGACCCCTCGGTGATCGCCGTCGCCGCCGCCTCCGGCCGGTCCGGCGTACGGGCGATGGTGCGGCCCGCCGCCCCGACGGCCGTCCGCAGGGTCGCGGCCGGTGCCTCCGCGGCATCCCCGGGGAACCTCGTCGCCGGACGCACCCCCGAAGAGGGCCGCGGTCTGCTGACCGGCCTGGTGCGGGAGCTGGCGGCGACCGTCCTGGGGCACGCGGGCCCGGACGAGATAGAACCCGACCGGCTCTTCACCGAGCAGGGCTTCGACTCCCTGACCGTGGTCGAGCTGCGCAACCACCTCGCCACCGCCACCGGCCTGAAGCTCGCCCCCACCCTCCTGTTCGACCACGCGACCCCGGAGGCGCTCGCCGCCCACCTGCACGGCAGGCTCGGCGAACAGGCCGCACCGGGCAGCGCGGACACCGGTCAGGACCGTACGGCAGCTGCCTCCACCGCCGTACGACCGGGGGACACCATCGGCGGACTGTTCAAGCGGGCATGCCTGGACGGCCGGGTCGACGACGGCTTCACCCTGCTGCAGGCCGCGGCCGAACTGCGCCCGACCTTCACCTCGCCGGACGAACTCGCCACCACCCCCGGCGCGATCCGCCTCTCGGCCGGTGACACCGACGCCCCGCTGGTCTGCTTCAGCTCCTACGTGGCCCTCGCCGGCGTCCACCAGTACGCCCGGTTCGCCTCCGCCTTCCGCGGGCGGCGCGACGTGTGGGCGCTGCCCACCCAGGGCTTCGGCACCGGGGAGGCGCTGCCCGCCACCTTCGACGCCGTCGCCGACCTGCACGCGGACGCGGTGCACCGCACCGTGGGCGACACCCCGCCCGTCCTGCTCGGCTCGTCCTCCGGCGGCGTCCTCGCCCTGTCGACGGCCAGGCGGATGCAGGAGCGGGGCGCCGCACCGGCAGCCGTCGTCCTGCTCGACACCTACATGCCGCGCGCGGACTCACCGTTCCTGCGGTTCTCCCAGCAGATGCTGGCCGGGATGTTCGACCGCGAGTCGATGTTCGCGCACATGGACTCCGACCGGCTCACCGCGATGAGCTGGTACGTGGCCATGATCGGCGAGTGGGAGCCGGGCCCCCTCGACTGCCCGGTCCTCCTTGTCCGCTCCACCGAGCCCCCGGTGCCCGCCGCGCCCGGCGAGGAGCTGCGGCCCGAGGACTGGCAGACGTCGTGGGAGCGGGCGCACACCGTGCTCGAGGTCCCCGGCAACCACTTCACGATGATGGAGGACCACGCCCGCTCCACGGCCGGGGCCACCGACACCTGGCTGACCGGCCTCGGCGCCTGACAGCAGTCCGTAAGGCCGAGGGCCCGCCCCCTGATCAGGGAGCGGGCCCTCGGCCTTACGCGTGAGCGGAGAACGACTACTCGGCCCAGTGCGGGACAGCGGTCACGGTGACGACGGCCGCGCTGCACAGCCAGCCAGGACCCTGCGACACCAGCAGGACGTGGTCGCCGGGTGCGACCTGGCGGGTGCGCACCAGGTGCTCCAGGGTGATGAAGACGTCGGCGCCGCCCACATGCCCCACCGACTTACCGAACTCGCCCCAGCTGCACCGGTCCATCGTCAGGCCGAGCGGCAGCATGATCGAGTACTCGATCATCCGGCCGTCCATGTTGATCGGCACGACCTTGGCCAGGTCCGTGGCGTTCAGTCCCGCGTCCACAAGGGACCGCTGGATGACCTCCAGGTCGAAGAGGGTCAGCTTCTCCATCGTCTCCGACAGCGGCATCTCCCGTTCGGTGAACCGCTGCGCCCGGTCGGCCATGTCCGACATCGAGCCGGCGCCCTCACGGAGCAGGAGCGGACCGTCGCCGCGGTGCCACTTCTCCAGCTCGTGCAGTACACCGGAGTTCAGCGACCGCACCTCGGCGAAGCCGCCCTCGTCGCTGATGAGGGCGGCCGCCGCGCCGTCGCCGAGGATGTACGCCTGCCCGAAGCCCTTCCAGCGGTCCATGGTGGGGGAGGAGAAGTTCTCACCCGTCGTCAGAAGCACCGAACCGGCCGCGGCCGCTCCGGTGAGCTTGCCGATCGCCACGTCGAGAGCGCTGAGCATGCCGTCGCAGCCCTGCTGGAGATAGAGCGCGGGCAGCCGTCCCAGGCCGAGTTCGCGCAGTATGTACCCGGGCGGGTAGGCGCCCTCCGGGGCCTGGTAGTGGACCGCGGCGTGGATGTGCGCCCCCAGGTCCTCGGGGTCGGTCTTCGAGCGGTCCAGGGCGATCCGGGCCGCCTCGACGGCCATGTCCAGCGCCGGTACGTCGCCCGCTATGTGAGCCCCCGTCAGGCCGTTCGCGGCCTGGATCTCCGCGTCCAGTCTCCCTTCCGCGACCGCCTGCTCGGCGCTCGCCCACTCGGGCAGCACCACGCCGAGCGACTCGATGTGGACGTTCTCGACACGCATCAGTTCCTCCTCCTGACCGGAGCGTCGCCCCGGCCGTCGACGACTGCGGACACGGCACGGGCGGTACGGCACCTCGGTGCCGTACCGCCCGGCTGTGAACCCTCGGCCCGCCTCAGTCGGCGAGCAGTTCCTTCGTGAGATGGCGGGCGAGGCCCGCCGGTGTGGCGAAGTCGAAGACCACCGCGGCGGGCAGGGAGAGCCCCGTCGCCGTCTCCAGCGCGTTGCGCGCGGTGAGCGCGGTCAGCGAGTCGAAGCCGAGGTCGCGGGTCTCCTTCTCCTCGGGGACCTGTCCGGCCGACGCGAGTCCGAGCGCGGTCGCGAAGTGCGTACGCACCAGACGCAGCAGGGTGTCCTCCTGCTCGGCCCCGGTGAGCGCGGCAAGGCGGTGGCGCAGTCCGCCGGGGTCGGTGACCGTGTCGCGGGCGCGGCGCCGGACGACGCCGCCCGTCAGGTCGCGCAGGAGCGCGGCCGAACCGGTCAGGGGCCCGGCGGCCCGCGGTCCTGGCAGTTCCGGCCGGTCGGCGACGAGCGCGGGCCTGCCGGTCGCGACGGCCGACGCGAACAGGTCCGCCGCCTCGTCCCCGGCCGTGCCCGGACCGCGTACCGACACCGCCGCCACCCCGGCCGCGCGCAGGGCACGGGCCCATACGTCGTACACCGCGGCCACGGCCGCGTCCGCGAGCCCTGCCGTGGCGGGCGCGGGCGTCGCGAACACCACGGAGGTCACCCCGCGCGCGGGCGCGGACCGCACCAGTTCGAGGGCGGGGTCGATCAGGGGACGCAGCGCGGCGTCCACATCGGCCTGTGCCCCGGTCGTCGCCCCGTCGGTGTGTACGGCGGCGGTGAACAGCACCGTTCGCGGGGCGCTCTCGAGCAGCGCCCGGATCGCCCCGGCCGGGTCGACCGGCTCCCAGCGCACCGGCTCGGCCGCCTTCGCGGAGTCCGGCAGCCGGTCCGCCACGTTCTTCGCGAACGGCCCCGCCAGAAGGGCCGCACGCGCCTCGGGCCTTGCGAGGAGCGCCTCGGCGGCGGTCGGTGTCTCGTCCCCGGCGAACAGGGCGGTCGCGTCCCGCATGAACGAGGTGGTGGTGTTCTGGGTGAGCGGGGCGGTCGCGTCCCGGGTGTACGGGGTGGACGTGATCCCGGCGTACGGGGTGGCCGTGTCCGACGTGAGCGGGATGGTTGCGTCCCCGGCATGCGGGATGGTCATGTCCCGGGCGGGCGGGGCAGTCTCGCCCCGCTTGAGCAGGGATGCCCGGTCACTGGCCGCTGTGTCAGGGGAAGCCGCGGGGACCCGTACCGCACGTGGCGTGCGAGGCTGCCCCGACCGCAGTGCGACCCTGGGCTCGCCGCAGGCCACCGCGGACTCCACCCGTCGCCAGGACCGCTTGACGCCGTCCGTGTCCACGAGCACGAAACGTCCGGGCGCCCGGTCCTGGGCGGCGCCGACCAGGCCCCACGCGGCGGCGGCGCCGGCGTCCGCCGGGTCGTCGTCCGTCGTGGCGACCGCGCCCCGGGTGATCACGACGAGCCGGGTCTGCGCGAGCAGCGGGTGGGCGAAGCGCCGTACCCACTCAAGGGCTTCGGCGACCGCTGTGCGCACCGCGTCGGCCGGGTCCGAGTCCGGATGGTCGGCCGCGGTGGGGGAGACGACCACGACGTCCGGGACGGGTGCGTCCTCCTCCGTCGCCGCTGTCAGAAGCGTCGGCAGGTCGGGGTGGGCCTCGGCGTAGCGGCCCGCCGACATCAGGCCGGCCCGGGCGCCGTAGCGGTCCGCGCCGACGACGGCCCACCGGCCCGCGCGCGACGTGGTCCGCTCCAGGCCGACCTCCGCCCACGCCTCCTCGAACAGACCGTCCTGCTGGATCGCCGAGGCGGTCCGTACGTCCCGGGTGTCGAGCGGGGCGCACACCACCGAACGGGCTTCGAACGCCGGGTCACCGGCGCCGTCGGCGGCCTCGACGTCCCAGGTGCCGTCCGCCGCGGGCCGCAGCCGCACCCGCAGCACCGACGCGCCCACGGCGTACAGCGACACCTCGCGCCAGCCCACCGCGACCACGTCGTCGGCGCCGGAGCCGGAGTGCCGCACCGCGCTCGCGAGGGCCGCGTCGAGCAGCGCCGGATGCAGTGCGGGGTTCTCCTGTGCGGCCGCCCAGTCGGGCAGCGACACCTCGACGAAGATCTCGTCGTCGCGGCGCCACACCCCGCGCGGCATCCGTGCGGTGTCCGGGGCCTCGCCGTCGGCGGCCTCGGCGACGCGGTCCGCACCGTGCGGCGGCCACACCGCCAGGCTGGTCTCCGGCTCCGGCGCGGAGCCGGCCGTGACCGTCGCCGATGCGTGCCGGGTCCATGGGCGCCCGGCCGCACCGCGTGCGTCCCGGCGGCCGTGCACCGTCACCCGCCGGACACCCTCGGCGTCCGGCGCGCCGACGGACACGCGCAGTTGTACGCCCTCGTCGCGCGGCAGCACCAGCGGGCCGTCCGCCGACAGTTCGAGGACCCGGGCGCAGCCGGCCCGGCCCGCCGCGTGCAGCACCAGGTCGAGCAACACGGCCCCGGCGACGACCGTCGCGCCGTCCACGCGTCGCAGCAGGGTCGGGTCGGCGTCGGCCGCCGTGATCCGCCCGGTGCACACCAGCTCGTCCCGCTCCGGCAGTTCGACCGCGGCGGACAGCAGGGGATGGCCCGCGTCGTCCACGCCCAGACCGACGGCGCCGGTGTACCGGGCCGCCGCCCCGACGGGCTGCCGGGACCTGCGCCACAGCAGCCGTGCGGGCAGCCCTGCCAGCTGCTTGCGGGCGACCTTCCCGGCCGGGTTGCGCGGCACCTCGGCGATCTCGTGGATCTCCTCCGGGAGCTTGAACGCCGACAGCCGCTGACGGCAGGCCGCGAGGACCGCCTCCACGTTCACTCCGCCCTCGGCGGGCACCACGTAGGCGACCGGGACCTCGCCGAGCGACTCGTGGGGGGCGCCCGCGACAGCCGCGTCCGCGACCCCGGGCGCCTGGGCGAGCACCTGCTCCACCTCGCGGGGGTGGATGTTCTCCCCGCCCCGGATGATCAGCTCCTTGAGCCGGCCCGTGATGGTCACATAGCCGTCGGTGTCCTGCCGGGCCAGGTCGCCGGTGCGGTACCAGCCGTCCGACAGCACGGCGGCGGTCTCCCCGGGCTGGTGGTGGTAGCCCAGCATCAGCGCGGGGCTGGAGACCCAGATCTCGCCCTCGGCGCCCTGTTCCACCTCGTTCCCGGTGCGCGGATCCGTGAGGCGCAGCGTCAGACCCGGCAGCGGCACCCCGCACGAGCCGGGGACGCGGGGGCCCTCGGGCAGGTTCGTGGTGATCGCACCGCCGGTCTCCGTCGACCCGTAGCTGTCGAGGAGCGCGATGCCGAACGCGGACCGGAACGACTCGTGCAGGGACTGCGGGCAGGAGGATCCGGCCACCATGCACACCCGCAGCGGCGGGACTTCAGTCTCTCCGGACCGGGCGAGCTCCGCCATCTGGTGGTACATCGTCGGCACACCCACCAGGAAGGTGGCGTCCTCCGCGACCGCCCGGCGCAGCACCTCGTCGGCCGAGAGCCCGTCGGTGATGCAGGCGGTGGCGCCGACCGCGACCACGCCGAGCACGCACACGTTGTGCGCCACGGCGTGGAACAGCGGCATCGGCCACACCACCCGGTCCTGCGGCGAGAGGCCGAGCAGCGGGGCGTTGCAGGAGGCCGTCGCCCACAGCGACGTACGCTGCGTGGACACGACGCCCTTGGGCAGCCCGGTCGTCCCGGACGTGTAGAGCATCCAGGCGGGCTCGTCGAGGCCCAGGTCGTCGCGGGGCGGGTCGCGAAGGGACCACGTCAGCGCGAGCTCCTCCCAGCGCGGCAGCCGCTCGTCGGCGGCCTCCGTGAAGGCCGCCTCCGCGAAGCCCGGCTCGGAGTCCTGGCCGACCAGGACCACCGTGACGCCCGGCCGCTCGGCGAGCACCCGGCGCACCTGCGGCAGTTGGGCGGCGCCGGTGATGACGAGCCGCGCCGCGCAGTCGTCCAGCAGGTGTGCAAGTTCCGAGTCGGTCGACTTCGGGTTGAGCGGTACGCCCACGGCGCCGGCGCGGGTGATGGCGAGGTAACTCTCCACCGTCTCCACCCGGTTCGGCAGGTAGATGACCGCGGAGGCGCCCCGTTCGAGGCCGAGCCCCACCAGGTGACTGGCGACGCGCGCGGTACGCCGGTCGAGCTCGGCCCAGGTGACCGACCGCCGGGCGTCCTTGAACGCCGTGCGGTCGGGCTGCCGGGCGGCGTGCCCGGCGAGCAGTTCGTGCACCGGGCGGATCAGGTCCGCCCGGAACGTGGAGTCCGCGGTCACCGGTGCCCCCTCACGAGTTGGCCGAACGGTAGCGGCGCACCGCGAGGGTGCGGCCCACCACGGCGATGAGGACCGACCATCCGAGCGACACCAGGATGGGGTGCTGTGCGGGCCAGGCGCCGGTCGCGGTCAGTCCCGGGTTGCCGAACAGCTGGCGGGCCGCCTGCACGGTGGCGCTCAGCGGGTTCCACTCCGCGGCCCAGCGCAGCACGGTCGGCAGCGTCGAGGGCGCCACGAACGCGTTCGACAGGAACGTCAGCGGGAACAGCCACAGGAAGTTGCTGGTGGCGGCCGCTTCCGGGGCGCGTACCGACAGGCCGATCACGACGCCCACCCACGACAGCGCGTATCCGAGGAGCAGCAGCAGCGCGAACGCCGCGACGGCGCGCAGTACGCCGTGGTGGATGCGCCAGCCGACGAGCAGCGCGCACAGGATCATCACCACGACCACGATGGCGTTCTGTACGAGGTCGGCGACGGTGCGGCCGGTGAGCAGCGCGCCGCGCGCCATGGGCAGCGACCGGAACCGGTCCACCATGCCGCTCTGCACGTCGTTGGCCATGCTGACGCTGCTGTTGCTGGCGGTGGCGAAGGCGATGGTCTGGGCGAAGAAGCCCGGCATCATGTACTCGCGGTAGGCCGTGGCGCCCTCCGCGCCGGGCAGGCTGAAGGACCCGGCGAAGATGTACGCGAAGAGCAGCACGAACACCACGGGCTGCACCAGGCTGAGGACGAGGACCTCGGGGATCCGCACCATCCGGATCACGTTGCGCCGGGTGACGACGAGGACGTCGCGCACGGACTTGGCGGCCGTGCCGGGCTTGAGTTCGGGTAGGGGTGGTGCCACTGCCGACACGTTCATCACTCCTTCTCGCTCGGCGCGCCGGCGCCGACCGCCGTGCGTGCGGTGTCCCGCGGGGTGTCGGGCTGTGTGCCGGGCGGCGTGTCCTCGGTGAGGGCGAGGAAGACCTCGTCGAGGGTGGGGCGGCGCAGCCCGATGTCGGTGATCTCGATGCCGCCGGCGTCGAGTGCGGCGATGACCTCGGTGAGGAGTCGCACACCGCCGTCCACGGGCACGGAGACCGTGCCGCGCGGCCGGTCCACATCGGGGGCGCGGTTGCCGAACCGGGCAAGCAGGCCCGCGGCGGCGTCGAGTTGCTCCGGCCAGTCCACGACGACCTCGATGTGCTGGCCGCCCGCCTGGGCCTTCAGGTCGCGGGGGGTGCCGCGCGCGATGATCCGCCCGTGGTCGACCACGGCGATGTCCCGGGCCAGCCGGTCGGCCTCCTCCAGGTACTGGGTGGTCAGCAGCAGCGTGGTGCCCTGGGCCACCAGGTTCTCGATGGCGTCCCACAGCATCAGCCGGCTGGTGGGGTCGAGCCCGACCGACGGCTCGTCGAGGAACATCACCGAGGGCCGGACGACAAGGGCGCCGGCCAGGTCGAGGCGGCGCTTCATGCCGCCGGAGTAGGTGCTCGACACCCGGTCGCCGGCCGCGGTCAGGTCGAACTGGTCGAGGAGCTCGTCGGCCCGCCGGCGGGCGGCCCGCGAGCGCAGGCCGTACAGTTCGCCGATCATGCGAAGGTTCTCACGGCCCGTCAGCCGGTCGTCGACGGCCGCGAACTGGCCCGAGAGCCCGATCGAGAGCCGGACCCGGTCCGCATCGCGGACCACGTCGTGACCGGCCACGACGGCGGTGCCCGCGTCGGGGCGCAGCAGGGTGGTGAGCAGCCGTACGGTCGTGGTCTTGCCCGCTCCGTTGGGGCCGAGCAGACCGAGCACGCCGCCTTCCGGCACGTCCAGGTCTACTCCGTCCACGGCCCGGACCTCGCCGAAGGTCTTCACCAGACCCGTGGCGTGAATGGCGCCCGCCATGGGCTTCTCCGTCCTCGTCGTGTGCAGGGGTGGGGGATGGCACTGCGTGGGGAATGAGCGCGGGGGCGCGGGTGGTCCGGGGCCCGAAAGGTGCGAGCCCCGGACACGCGCCCGGGGCTCAGGTGGCGGCGATCAGCTTCAGCTCGGGGTGGGCGGTGCCGCCCGCGATCGCGGTGGAGGACACGTGGGAGACGATCCGTTCGTCGACGGGGTCGTTCGCCGGGTCGTCGTGGACGGCGAGGTGCTCGTACGTGGTGTTGCGCTGCGCCGGGACGCGGCCCGCGCCCCGGATGAGGGTGAGCAGTTCGACCAGGTTGGAGCGGTGCTTGGCACCGGCCGAGGAGACGACGTTCTCCTCCAGCATGATCGAGCCGAGGTCGTCGGCGCCGTAGTGCAGGGAGAGCTGGCCGATCTCCTTGCCGGTGGTCAGCCAGGAGCCCTGGATGTGCTGGACGTTGTCGAGGAAGATCCGGGCGATCGCGATCATGCGCAGGTACTCGAAGAGCGTGGCCTGCGTACGGCCCTTCAGGTGGTTGTTCTCGGGCTGGTACGTGTACGGGATGAACGCGCGGAAGCCGCCCGTGCGGTCCTGCACGTCGCGGATCATGCGGATGTGCTCGATGCGCTCGGCGTTGGTCTCGCCGGTGCCCATCAGCATGGTGGAGGTGGACTCGACGCCCAGGCCGTGCGCGGTCTCCATGATCTCCAGCCAGCGCTCCCCGCTCTCCTTCAGCGGGGCGATGGCCTTGCGCGGCCGGGCCGGCAGCAGCTCGGCACCGGCGCCCGCGAAGGAGTCGAGACCGGCCGCGTGGATGCGGGTGATCGCCTCCTCGACGGAGACCTTCGAGATCCGGGCCATGTGCTCGACCTCGGACGCGCCCAGCGAGTGGATGACCAGCTGCGGGAAGGCCTCCTTGATCGCGGAGAAGTGCTTCTCGTAGTACTCCACGCCGTAGTCGGGGTGGTGGCCGCCCTGGAACATGATCTGGGTGCCGCCCAGCTCGACGGTCTCCGCGCAGCGGCGCAGGATGTCGTCCAGATCCCGCGTCCAGCCCTTCTCGGTGTCCTTCGGGGGTGCGTAGAAGGCGCAGAACTTGCACGCCGTGACGCACACGTTCGTGTAGTTGATGTTCCGCTCGATGATGTACGTGGCGATGTGCTCGGTGTCCGCGTACTTACGGCGGCGTACGGCGTCCGCGGCGGCGCCCAGCGCGTGCAGCGGGGCGTCGCGGTAGAGGTCGAGGGCCTCTTCCGGCGTGATCCGCCCACCGGCCGCGGCACGGTCGAGCACGGGTTGGAGCGGATGGTGTGCGGGTCGGGACATGGTGTCCGGGCCTTTCCGGTGACATGAAAACGGTGCAGAACGGTGCGGGACGGTGCGGGACGGTTCAGAGGGCGGCGGGATCGAACAGACGGACGGCGACGTCGGGCGGGAACCCCTCCTCGCCACCGCCCACCCGGCGGGCGAACTCGGTGATGCCGTCGAGCTGTGCGGCGCCGAGGGTGAAGTCGAGGGCCGTGGTGTAGTAGCGCTCCAGCGTCGAGGCGTCGAACTCCTCCCACTGCGAGGCCTGTTCGCAGACCTTGGTCACCTCGGCGAGCGAGAGGTCGCGTGAGGCGAGCAGGTCGGAGTGGACCTGGCGCACCGTCTCCGGCTCCCGCGCCAGGAACTCGCGGCGCGCGGCGAAGACGGCGAACACGAACGGCAGCCCCGTCCAGTCCTTCCACATGCGGCCGAGGTCGTGCACCTGCAGCCCCATCCGGGGCGCCTCGTACAGCGACGCGCGCAGCGCAGCGTCACCGATGACCACCGCCGCCTTGGCCTCGGACATCATGGTGCGCAGATCCGGCGGGCACACGTAGTACTCGGGCTGTACGCCGACCCGCTCGGCAAGCAGCAGCTGTGCCAGGCGTACGGACGTACGGCTGGTCGAGCCGAGGGCGACGCGCTCCCCGTCCAGTTCATCGAGGGGTACCTGGCTGACGATCAGGCAGGACATGACGTCGCCGTCGCTGCCGACCGCGATGTCCGGCAGCGCGACCAGGTCGTCGGCGTGGCGCAGGAACTCGAGCAGGCTGATCGGGCCCATGTCGAGGTCGCCCGCCGCGAGGGCGTCGTTGAGACCGTCCGGCGTGTCGGGGCGGAGGTCCATGTCCAGGAGGGTGCCGGTGCGGGCCAGCCCCCAGAACAGGGGCAGGCAGTTGAGGAACTGGATGTGGCCCACCCGGGGACGGCGTCGGCGCACCTGCGTCGACTGCGTGGCCTCGGGGACGAGTTGCTCGGTCATCGTGCACAACTCCCGGAACGGGTCGAGGGGGAAGCGGGGAGGGGGATGGTGGGGGTCAGCCCTGGCGGGCGGGCGCGGCGAAGTGCTCGTCGAGCACGGCGAGGACCTCGGCGGGCCGCTCCGAGAGGAAGAAGTGGCCGCCGGTGAAGACCCGCACGTCCGATCCCGCCGTGGTGTGCTCGCTCCAGGCGTGCGCCTCCGGAAGCGATGTCCGGGGGTCGGCGTCGCCGGTCAGGACGGTCACGGGGCAGCTCACGGCCGCCCCGGGGTCGCAGCGGTAGGTCTCCACCGCCCGGTAGTCGCTGCGGATCGCCGGCAGCACCATGCGCAGGAGCTCCTCGTCCTGGAGGACCTGGGCGTCCGTGCCGGCGAGCGCCCGCAGTTCGGCGATCACACCGTCGTCGTCGAGGGTGTGGACGTGCTCGCTGCGCGTACGGGACGGGGCCCGTCGGCCCGAGGCGAACAGCCGGACCGGGCCGGACCCGGTGCGCTCCATGCGCCGCGCCACCTCGAACGCGACCAGCGCGCCCATGCTGTGCCCGAAGAAGGTCAGCGGACGGTCGTCGTCCCACGCCGTGAGGGCCCCGGCGACCTGGTCGGCGAGTTCGGCCACCGAGGCGGGGCCCGGTTCGAGCCGCCGGTCCTGACGCCCGGGGTACTGGATCGCGGCGACGTCGACGCGGGGGCTGAGCGCGCCGGCGACCGGCACGTAGAAGCTGGCCGAACCACCGGCGTGCGGGAAGCACACGAGGCGTTCGGCGGCGCCGGGGGAGGGCCGGAACCTGCGGATCCACAGGTTGTCGGTGGTGGAACTCATGGGACGTACGTGTCCTTCCGGTAGGTCGTCGGTGCACCGGGGCGCCCGGGCCCGGCAGCCCGCTCACCGGGCGGCGCGGCGAGGCCGCCCGGTGAGCGCGGGGGAGGGGCGGGATCAGGCGTCCTCGGCCTCGGGGCCGTACACCTCGACCTGGTCGGCGACCCGGCGCACGTGGATGCACTCGCCGGGGCACTCCTTGGCCGAGTCCACCACGTCGGTCAGCAGCTCCAGGCGCAGCGGCGTCGTCGCGCCCGGCGTCTGGAGCAGTTCGTCCTGGTCGCTCTTGACGTAGGCGAGCCCGTCGATGTCCAGCTCGAACACCTCGGGCGCGTACTGGGCACAGATACCGTCACCGGTGCACAGGTCCTGGTCGATCCAGACTTCCAGGTCCTCGTCGTTCGTTGTCTGCGGGGACATACACACCTGCCTGGCAGTGTCGTCTCGGAGTCGTCTGTGGGTGGGCCGGCCGGGTCACACGCGCATCGGCTGCGGCGCCTCGCGGCGGGCCGGGTCGGGGCCGTCGTACTCGCGGATGATCTCGTAGCGGGTGTTCCGCTCGACCGGGCGGAAGCCGGCGTCGCGGATCAGGTCGAGGAGGTCCTCGCGCGTCAGCTTGTTCGGGGTGCCGTAGTTGTCGGCGTCGTGCGTGATCTTGTACTCGACGACCGAGCCGTCCATGTCGTCCGCGCCGTGCTGAAGGGCGAGCTGCGCGGTCTGGACGCCGTGCATGACCCAGAAGACCTTGACGTGCGGGACGTTGTCGAACAGCAGCCGCGAGACCGCGAAGGTCTTGAGCGCCTCGGCACCGGTCGCCATGGTGGTCCGCGCCTGCAGCCGGTTGCGGATCTTGCCGTCCTTCATGTCCACGAAGTCGTGCTGGTAGCGCAGCGGGATGAAGACCTGGAAACCGTTCGTCTCGTCCTGCAGCTCGCGCAGGCGAAGCACGTGGTCGACGCGGTGGCGCCGCTCCTCGATGTGCCCGTAGAGCATGGTGCACGGGGTCTTCAGACCCTTCTCGTGCGCGAGGCGGTGGATCCGGGACCAGTCCTCCCAGTGGGTGCGGTGGTCCACGATGTGCTGGCGGACCTCCCAGTCGAAGATCTCCGCACCGCCACCGGTCAGCGACTCCAGACCGGCGTCGATCAGCTCGTCGAGGATCTCGGACGCGCTCATCCCGCTGATCGTCTCGAAGTGGTGGATCTCGGTGGCCGTGAACGCCTTGAGGCCGACGTGCGGCAGCGCCTTCTTCAGCTCCCGCAGCGAGCGCGGGTAGTAGCGCCACGGCAGGTTCGGGTGCAGACCGTTGACGATGTGGAGCTCCGAGAGGTGCTCGTTCTCCATCGCCTTCGCCAGGCGGACGGCCTCCTCGATGCGCATCGTGTACGCGTCCTGCTCGCCCGGCTTGCGCTGGAAGGAGCAGTAGGCGCAGGACGCCGTGCACACATTGGTCATGTTGAGGTGCCGGTTGACGTTGAAGTGCACCACGTCACCGTTCTTGCGCGTGCGCACCTCGTGTGCCAGACCGCCCAGCCACGCCAGGTCGTCCGACTCGTACAGGGCGATGCCGTCCTCACGGGACAGCCGCTCACCGGAGAAGACCTTCTCCTCCAGTTCGCGCTTGAGCCCAGCGTCCATGGCCGGGAACCTCCTCGTTCAGTGCCTGACGGCACGCGTAGTGGGTCTGCGCACGGCGCGCGGGGTGCCACGTCGGCGAGCCCGGGACGTCCCGGCGCCGACGGACCACGGCCCCGGCCGTCGTGCCCGAAGGGGAGTGGGCACGACGGCCGGGACCGCACCACACGGACACTCCGTCGCACCTGGGGACCGTCACGGGCCCGCGGGGCCGGCCAACCATCCGGCATCGCGGACCCCAGGCCCGTCGGCGGGCACCGACGCCGCGTCGGGTGGGGCTCCCCCATCCTCGCGGAGGGCAGTCTGGGGAAAACCCCACATCCGCAACGGCTTTGCTGAGGGCACCACCGCCACATCCCAGGAGAGGAACGCCATGCCGGCACCGCTGACCCTCGCGCACTCGTCCTGCCCCAACGACACCTTCGTCTTCCACGCCTGGACCGAAGGGCTGCTCCCCGACGCCCCCGGGGTCACGCTCACCCTCGCCGACATCGACGTCACCAACGGCCAGGCCCGGCGCGGCGAACTCGACGTCCTGAAGGTCTCCTACGGCGTACTGCCGCACATCCTCGACGAGTACGCGCTGCTGCCCTGCGGCGGCGCACTCGGACACGGCTGCGGCCCGCTCGTCCTGGTCGCCGAGCCGGGCGAACCCGCGGCCCTCGCCGGGGCCCGCGTCGCCGTCCCCAGCACCACCTCCACGGCCTACCTGCTGTTCCGGCTGTGGGCGGCCGACGCCGTGCCCGGCGGCGTCGGCGAGATCGTCGTCCTGCCGTTCCACGAGATCATGCCCGCCGTCCGCGACGGCCTCGTGGACGCCGGACTCGTCATCCACGAGGCCCGCTTCACCTACGGCCGCTACGGCCTGCACCGCACCGCCGACATGGGCGAGGAGTGGGAGAAGCGCACCGGCCTTCCCATCCCGCTCGGCGCCATCGTCGCCCGCCGCTCCCTCGGCACCCCCGTCCTGCGCTCCCTCGCCGACGCCACCCGCGCCTCCGTACGAGCCGCCCGCCGCGACCCCGACGCCTCCAGGGCCCATGTCCTGCGGCATGCGCAGGAGATGGAGCCCGACGTCGTCGACCAGCACATCGACCTGTACGTCAACGAGTTCACCGCCGACCTCGGCGAGAACGGTCTGCACGCCGTACGCACCCTGCTCGACCGCTCGGCCGGACTCGGGCTGCTGCCCCCCGTCCCTGACGGATCCTTCGACGCGACGCTCGCCCTGTGACCCGCGGCCCGGATCACCGGCGGACTCCGACGAGCGGTAACGCTAGAAGTTCTCTTAGAGCACCCCGCTGACACCCCGTGCACCGGCACGACTCTTCCCATAATCGGCCCCAGGGACAGGCCCGGCACCGGGAGCGCCACGGCCGGCCCCCACGAGGGCATCGGGTGGCACGCCCGCCCCTCACCGGCCCCGGCGCCCACAAGGCGCCGGGGCCCGCCCGATACCCCCGTGCCCACCGGCGGAGCCAGCGTGCCCGCCGCCGAAGGGAGACCGCCCTGTGAGCGAGGACAAGCTGCGCGACTTCTTGACCCGCGTCTCCAACGACCTGCAGCGCACCCGCGCCCGGCTGCGCCAGGTCGAGGGCAGGGCCACGGAACCGATCGCCGTCGTCTCCATGAGCTGCCGCTACCCCGGCGGGGTCCGCACCCCCGAGGACCTGTGGCGCCTCGTCGACACCGGCACCGACGGCATCTCCCCGTTCCCCGACGACCGTGGCTGGGACCTCGACACCCTCTACGACCCCGACCCCGCGAGCCCCGGCACCTGCTACACGCGCGAAGGCGGCTTCCTCCACGACGCCGCCGACTTCGACCCCGCCTTCTTCGGCATGTCACCGCGCGAGGCCCTCGCCACCGACCCGCAGCAGCGCCTCCTGCTCGAACTCGCCTGGGAATCCCTCGAACGCGCCGGACTGCGCCCCTCGGACCTGCGTGGCAGCGCCACCAGCGTGTTCGCCGGGGTCATGTACAACGACTACGCCACCCGTTTCCCCGAGCCGCCCCCCGGCGTCGAGGGCTACCTCGGCAACGGCAGCGCGGCGAGCATCGCCTCCGGCCGCGTCTCCTACACCTTCGGCTTCGAGGGCCCCGCCCTCACCGTCGACACCGCGTGCTCCTCCTCCCTCGTCGCCCTGCACCTCGCCGTCCAGTCCCTGCGCCAGGACGAGTGCGACCTCGCCCTCGCCGGCGGCGTCGCGTTCATGTCGACACCGGTCACCTTCCTGGAGTTCAGCCGCCAGCGCGGCCTCGCACCCGACGGCCGCTGCAAGTCCTTCGCGGACGCCACCGACGGCACCGGCTGGGGCGAGGGCGCCGGCGTCCTGCTGCTCGAACGCCTCTGCGACGCCCGCCGCAACGGACACCCCGTACTCGCCGTGATCCGCGGCTCGGCCGTCAACCAGGACGGCGCCAGCAGCGGCCTCACCGCCCCCAACGGCCCCTCCCAGCAGCGCGTCATCCGCCAGGCGCTCGCCTCCGCCGGGCTCACACCCCAGGACGTCGACGCCGTCGAGGCGCACGGCACCGGCACCAGCCTCGGCGACCCCATCGAGGCCCAGGCCCTGCTCGCCACCTACGGCCAGGACCGCGCGGACGACCACCCGCTCTGGCTGGGTTCCCTCAAGTCGAACATCGGCCACACCCAGGCGGCCGCCGGCGTCGGCGGCGTCATCAAGATGGTCATGGCCCTGCGCCACGCGAGCCTGCCCCGCACCCTGCACGTCGACGCCCCCACCACGAAGGTCGACTGGACCGAGGGCAACGTACGCCTCCTCACCGAACCCGTCGCCTGGCCGCGCACCGACCGGCCCCGGCGCGCCGGAGTCTCCGCGTTCGGCGTCTCCGGCACCAACGCGCACATCATCCTGGAAGAGACGCCCGCGCCCGCCCCGGAAGCCACGGAGACGCGGGAGGACGACACGCCCGCGCCCTCCACACACCCGCTCCCGCTCCCGCTCCCGCCGGTGATCCTCTGGACCCTCTCCGCACGCACCACCGACGCCCTGAAGGACCAGGCCACCGCCCTCCTCACTCACCTCGAAGCCCACCCCGACACCGACTGCCGGGCCGTCGGCCACACCCTCGCCGAGGGACGCTCCCTGTTCGAGCAGCGCGCCGTCGTCCTCGGAAGCGACCGAGACGGCCTCACCGCCGCTCTCGCCTCCCTCGCCGCGAACGGCACCTCACCCGACCTCGTCACCGGCACCGCCCGGCGCGGGGGCAGGACGGCGTTCCTGTTCTCGGGGCAAGGTGCGCAGCGGCTCGGTATGGGGCGTGAACTGTACGCGGCTTTCCCGGTGTTCGCGGAGGCCTTCGACGCGGTGTGCGCGCAGGTGGGGGAGGAGCTGCGGGACGTGGTGTTCGGTGACGACGCCGAGCGTCTGAACCGTACGGAGTGGACGCAGCCCGCGCTGTTCGCCGTCGAGGTCGCGCTCTATCGCCTGGTGGAGTCGTTCGGGGTTCGCCCGGACATCGTGATGGGTCACTCGATCGGTGAGATCGCTGCCGCGCATGTGGCGGGGGTGATGTCGCTGGAGGACGCGTGCGCCCTGGTGGAGGCGCGCGGCCGGCTGATGCAGGAGCTGCCCGCCGGTGGCGTGATGGTGGCTGTGGAGGCGGCGGAGGCCGAAGTACTGCCCTTGCTGGTCGACGGGGTGTCCATCGCCGCCGTCAATGGTCCGCGGGCCGTGGTGATCGCCGGTCACGAGACGGCTGTCCTGGCGGTCGCCGGGGAGCTGGAGCAGCAGGGTCGGCGTACGTCTCGTCTGCGTGTCTCGCACGCCTTCCACTCGCCGTTGATGGAGCCGATGCTCGACGCCTTCCGCGAGGTGGCCGAGCAGATCACCTACGCGACCCCGTCGATCCCCGTCGTCTCGAACGTGACCGGACGCCTCGCCGCCTTCGAAAAGGGCGAGTTGGCTTCAGCCGCGTACTGGGTGCGGCATGTGCGTGAGGCGGTGCGTTTCGCCGACGGTGTGAGCGCCCTGGCCGCGCAGGGGGTGACCCGATTCCTGGAGATCGGCCCCGACGGCACCCTCACCGCCCTCGCGCGGACCGTCCTCGGCGACGAGGCCGAGGACGCGGTTCTCGTTCCCGTCCTGCGCAAGGACCGGGACGAGCCCCGGACAGCGGTCGCCGCGCTCGCGACGCTGCACGCCTCCGGCCGGACGGTCGACTGGGGAGCTCTGCTGCCTGACACCTCCGAGCCGGTTCTGCTCCCGACCTACCCCTTCCAGCGTCGGCGCTACTGGCTGGACCCGGTCGCCGGCCGCGTCGGACACCGGGGCGAGCACCCGCTCCTCTCCGCCGGGATCGGCCTCGCCGACTCCGCCGGGGTGGTCGCGACCGGACGTCTCTCGGCACGCGCCCAACCCTGGCTGAACGACCTCGCCACCGGCGGCGGCTCCCTCGTCGCCGCCTCCGTCCTGACCGACCTGGCGCTGCACACGGGACGCAGCCTCGGCGCCCACCGACTCACCGAACTGCACGTCGACGAGCCGCTGCCGCTGACCGGCACCGGCGAGACCGAGATACAGACCGTCACCGAGGCGGTGGCGGGCGGACAGCGCTGGACCTTCGCCCTCTACGCACGGCCGTACGAGCCTGACGCCGACCTCGCCGACGACTCTCGGCCCTGGACCCGGCACGCGCACGGCACCCTCACCACACTCGCCGACACCTCCGATACGGCAGACCCCGGGTTCACCGGGGTCTGGCCCCCGCCCGGCGCGACGCCCGTAGACCTGGACGAGCTGTACGGCGCGCTGGACCTCCCGGCGGACGAGGCACCGCAGATCCTGACCGCCGCCTGGCGTCTGGGCGACGAGGTGTTCGCCGAAGCCGCCCTCCCGGAGACGAAGGCGGCCGGGGCGGCCGGGTTCGCCGTGCACCCCGCGCTCCTTGACGGCGCCCTGGTGGCGATCGGCGCGCTCGGCCGTCCCGTTCCGCACCTCATCTCCTGGTCCGACCTCACCGTCCACGCGGGTGGCGCCGCGGACGTACGCCTGCACATCGCTGCCCGCTCGGAGACGGAGGCCGCGCTCAGGGTCCTGGACGTCACCGGGGCACCGGTCCTCACCGCCCGCGGCGTGACGGCCCTGCCCTTCGACCCCGGTCGGCTGCCCGCCACCACGCGCAAGCGCGGAAGCGACCTGTACGCCGTCACATGGAGTCCGGTCGGCACCGCCGCCACGACGCGACAGGAGCAGACGGCCGCGCACCACACTCCGGACGAACTCCTCGCCGCTCTGGCGGACGAGACGGACACCCCCTTCCCCGACCTGGTCGTCGCCCACTGGCAGGCCCCCGACACCGGGGCGGACTCCGACTCCGACCCGGACGTGGCGGCCACGGTGCACATCGCCACCTCCCGTGCCCTCACCCTGCTGCACAAGTGGCTCGCCGACCCGCGAACGGCAGGCGCACGCCTGCTGGTGCTCACGCGTGGCGCGGTCGCCGCCCTCGACGGCGAGACCGTGACGGACCTGACCACCGCCGCGGTCCGAGGCCTGGTGAAATCCGCCGCCTCGGAGAACCCCGGACGCATCCTGCTCCTCGACGCCGACACCACCCCCACCGACGAGCAGCTCAAGGACGCCGTACGACACGACCACCACGAACTCGTGTCCAGGAACGGCCAGTTGCTCGCCCCGAACCTCTCGCTCGCCCCGGACACCGCCGAGCACCTGAGCGGCGCCGCGTTCCCGACGGACCGCACCGTCCTCATCACCGGAGGCACCGGCAGCGTCGGATCGGCCGTCGCCCGCCACCTCGTCACCCGGCACGGAGTCCGCCACCTGCTCCTCGTCACCCGGCGCGGCACGCAGGCCCCCGGCGCCACCGGGCTCGCGGCCGAACTCACCGCCCTGGGAGCCCGCACCACCGTCGTCGCCTGCGACGCCACGGACCGCGACGCCCTCGCCGGGGCGATCCACGACCTGCCGCCCGCGCACCCGCTCGGAGCCGTGGTGCACGCGGCGGGAACACTCGACGACGGCATCATCACCTCGCTGACCCACGACCGGCTCGCCACCGTGCTGCGCCCCAAGGTCGACGCGGCGGTCAACCTCCACGAACTGACCCGCGACCTCGACCTCTCGGCGTTCGTCCTCTTCTCCTCGGCCGCCGCCGCGTTCTCCGGACCCGGGCAGGGCAACTACGTCGCCGCGAACACCTTCCTCGACGCCTACGCCACCCGGCTGCGCGCGGAGGGCCGCCCGGCGGTGTCCATCGCCTGGGGCCTGTGGGAGGCGGACAGCACGATGACGCGGGGCCGCACCGACGCCGCGCACCACCGCGCCACCCGCAATGGCATCGGCGCCCTGCCCACCGAGGACGCCCTCGACCTCTTCGACCGCGCCCTGGCACACACCCGGCTTGTGCCGCTCCCGCTCCGCCTCGACCGTGCGGCGCTGCGCCGGGCCGCCGACCGGCTGCCCCCGCTGCTGCGCGCCCTGGCCGGCCGCCCCGTCCTGCGTACGGCCGCCGCGTCCTCGACGCGGACGGACTCGCCCCTCGGCCTCCTCGGCCTGCCGGAGGCGCGTCGCAGGGACGCTGTCGGCGACCTCGTGCGCACAGCGCTGGCCACCGTGCTCGGACACGCCCCGGGCACGGGGATCAGCCCCGACACACCCTTCAGGCAACTGGGTCTCGACTCACTGACCGCTCTCGAACTGCGCAACGCCCTCTCCCGAGCGGCCGGCACACCCTTGCCGGCGACCCTCGTCTTCGACCACCCCACCCCCGAAGCCGTCACGGAGTTCCTCCTCGCGGAACTGGCCCCGGCCGAGCCCGCCGACGCTTCCGGCCCCGCCACGGCCCGTACCGCCCGGGCCGTCCCGCTCACCGACGAGCCCATAGCCGTCATCGGCATGGGCTGCCGCTTCCCCGGCGGCGCCGAGACCCCCGAACAGTTCTGGGAACTTCTCCTGGAGGGCGAGGACGCCATCGGCGACTTCCCCGCCGACCGCGGCTGGGAGAACCTCGACGCCTTGAGCGATCTGGACGCCGACGACTCCGGCGCGTCGGCCTACACCCGGCTCGGTGGATTCCTCTCGGACGTGGGCGACTTCGACGCGGAGTTCTTCGGGGTGTCGCCGCGTGAGGCGCTGGCGATGGACCCGCAGCAGCGGTTGTTGCTGGAGGCGTCGTGGGAGGCGGTGGAGCGGGCCGGGATCGACCCGCGGGCGCTGCGCGGCAGCCTCACCGGTGTGTTCGCCGGAACGAACGGCCAGGACTACCCCACCTTGCTGACTCTGTCGGAGGGTGACTTCGGCGGGTACGTGGGCACGGGGAACGCGGCGAGTGTGGCCTCGGGCCGTATCTCGTACGTGCTGGGTCTTGAGGGCCCGGCGGTGACCGTGGACACGGCCTGCTCGTCCTCCCTCGTCGCCCTGCACCTTGCCGCGCAGTCGTTGCGCGCCGACGAGTGCTCCATGGCCCTCGTCGCAGGCGCCACCGTGATGTCCACTCCCGCTGCCTTCGTGGAGTTCAGCCGTCAGGGTGGGCTGGCTGGTGATGGCCGGTGCAAGGCGTTCGGGGAGGGTGCGGACGGTACGGGCTGGGGTGAGGGTGTCGGTGTGCTGTTGGTGGAGCGGTTGTCGGATGCGCGGCGCAACGGGCATCGTGTTCTGGCGGTGGTGCGGGGTTCGGCGGTCAATCAGGATGGTGCGTCGAATGGTCTGACGGCGCCGAATGGTCCGTCGCAGCAGCGGGTGATTCGTGCCGCGTTGTCGTCGGCGGGGTTGTCGGCGGCGGATGTGGATGTGGTGGAGGCGCACGGTACGGGTACGAAGCTGGGTGACCCGATCGAGGCGCAGGCGTTGTTGGCCACCTATGGTCGGGAGCGGGCCGGGGGCGGTCCGTTGTGGCTGGGGTCGGTGAAGTCGAATGTGGGTCATACGCAGGCGGCGGCGGGTGTGGCCGGTGTGATCAAGATGGTGGAGGCGCTCCAGCACGGGGTACTTCCTGCGACGCTGTACGCGGAGGAGCCGTCTTCGCATGTGGACTGGTCGTCCGGGGCGGTGCGTCTGCTCACCGAGTCGCGGGTGTGGCCGTCGTCGGCGGATCGTCCGCGTCGGGCGGGTGTGTCGTCCTTCGGTCTCAGCGGCACCAACGCCCACGTCATCCTGGAAGAGGCGCCGCGGGAGAGTGCGGAGCGGGTGGAGCCCGTCGCCATGCCGGTGGTGCCGTGGGTGCTGTCCGGGCGTAGCTCCGACGCCCTGCGCTCCCAGGCCGCCCGCCTGCACGCCTATGCGCAAGCCAACACGGACATCGCCCCGGAAGCCGTCGCCGCCGCTCTGGTCACGAGCCGGACGCCCTTCGAGAGCCGTGCCGTCGTCCGGGGCCGTGACCGCGCGGAACTCCTGGAAGGACTCGAACGCCTCGCCCAGAACGATCAGGCGGCCAACGTGACCCGCGGATCGGTGACGGGACACGGCAAGACGGCGTTCCTGTTCTCGGGACAGGGTGCGCAGCGGCTCGGTATGGGGCGTGAACTGTACGCGGCCTTCCCGGTGTTCGCGGAGGCCTTCGACGCCGTCTGCGCGCAGGTGGGTGACGAACTGCGTGATGTCGTGTTCGGTGACGATGCCGTGCGTCTGAACCGTACGGAGTGGACGCAGCCCGCGCTGTTCGCCGTCGAGGTCGCACTGTTCCGCCTCGTGGAGTCGTGGGGTGTCCGTCCTGATGTGGTGGCCGGCCATTCGATCGGTGAGGTCGCTGCCGCGCATGTGGCGGGGGTGATGTCGCTGGAGGACGCGTGCGCCCTTGTCGTCGCGCGTGGCCGGCTGATGCAGGAGCTGCCCGCCGGTGGCGTGATGGTGGCTGTGGAGGCGGCGGAGGCCGAGGTGCTTCCCCTGCTCCG